>NZ_CP140155.1:652000-1304000 GCF_034479375.1 Rhodopseudomonas palustris
AACCAGAATGCGAACAGGATGCCGGTGACCACCACCAGCAGCATGATGACGAAGGACGCCGACAGCCTTGTCTGCGCGAATTGCCGGACGAGTTCGTGGTCGAAGGCGGGGCGGGTGCCGCTGGTCGAGGTCAGCCGGTCGCGGGCTTCGCGGACGCGTTGAGCCGCAGCGCGCCGGTTGCGCGCCGGGGCGACCACCGGGTTTTCAGCCGGAAGCTGGAAGACTTCGGGCTTTTCGGCGGACTCACTCATCACCAACACAATTCCAGCGCAAAAACGCGCGCAGCTACACCAGCCTAGACTTGGCTCATATCTTCGAGAGTAGCCCTAGAGGGAATGATATTCCGGTTAACAGCTGGCTAACGATTGCGGTTGTCGCCGCGTGAAAACCGCAATCGTCGGGCGAATCCGTAGTCCCTGCGTCTCAGCGTTCGAGCCGCGCCAGCAGGCTGGAGGTGTCCCAGCGCCGGCCGCCGAGCTTCTCGACTTCGGCATAGAAGGCGTCGACCAGCGCCGTGACCGGCAGGCTGGCGCCGTTGCGGCGCGACTCGGCGAGGCAGATCGACAGATCCTTGCGCATCCATTCGACCGCGAAGCCGAAATCATACTTGCCGTCGATCATGGTCTTGTGGCGGTTCTCCATCTGCCAGGACTGTGCGGCGCCCTTGGAGATGGTGTCGATCACCGCGTTGACGTCGAGCCCGGCCTGTTTCGCAAAGTGGATGCCCTCCGACAGCCCCTGCACCAGACCGGCGATGCAGATCTGGTTGACCATCTTGGTGAGCTGGCCGGAGCCCGCCGGGCCGAGCAGCTTGCACATCCGCGCATAGGACGCGATCACCGGTTCGGCCTTCGCATAATCCGCGTCGCTGCCGCCGCACATCACCGTCAGCACGCCGTTCTGCGCGCCGGCCTGGCCGCCCGACACCGGCGCATCGATGAAGGCGAAGCCGGCCTTGGTCGCGGCGGCATCGAGTTCGCGCGCCACTTCGGCGGAGGCGGTGGTGTGGTCGACGAAAATCGCACCCGACTTCATCGCCGCGAACGCGCCGTCGGCGCCGGTGGTCACCGCGCGCAGATCGTCGTCGTTGCCGACGCAGGCCATCACGAAGTCCTGATCCTTCGCCGCCTCGGCCGGCGTCGCCGCGACGCGGCCGCCGAACTGTTCGGCCCACGCCTTCGCCTTGGCCGCCGTGCGATTATAGACCGTGACCTCGTGGCCCCCCTTCTTGACGAGATGACCGGCCATCGGAAAACCCATCACGCCGAGACCGAGGAAAGCGACTTTGGCCATGTCTGTACCCTTCAGGATTGCGCGGCCCGGCGAAGGCCGGCCGATCGATGTGGAGGATTGCGTGCGGCCCCGAGACAGGCCGGCGGCGGCAGGTGCGCCAGCATAGGCTGCGAGGCCCGACGGGCAAGGGCCGGTGCGGGGAATTGTCCATCGACCGGGTATCCGCGTCGCGCGGGGTGACCCTCTCGCGGTGCAAAAGAGAGTTTCGCTGGACTCGGCGACTGCTGTAAACCGGCCGCGACGATCGGGCGAAGACGGCGACAACCGATTCCGCCTTGAATAGGGCGATGCCATGTGATCGGTGGGGCCCGACCGGTGCGGCGCATATCGGCGCAGGAGATTTCCATTGAGCGTGACGCAGCAACAGATTCGCGACAGCTTGGCCAAGGTGATGACCCCGCGCGGCGTCGCCCTGACGCAGGCCGAGGTTCTGTCGGAAATCGCCGTGACTGACGGCAAGGTGTATTTCTCGATCAATGTCGACGCCGCCGAGGCGCGATCCTGGGAAAGTGTGCGGGCCGCGGCCGAGGCGGCGGCGCGCGCGGTTCCCGGCGTCACCAGCGCGCTCGCCGCGCTGACTGCGGAGCGCCGTCCGGGCGCGGCGCAGCCGCCACGATCGGGCGTCGCGCCGGCCGCGGCGCACCGGCCGGCGCCGGCCGGCGGCGCGCAGTCGCCGATGTCGAAGCAGTCGGACATTCCCGGCGTCGGCGCGGTGATCGCGGTGGCCTCCGGCAAGGGCGGCGTCGGCAAATCGACCACGGCGCTCAACCTGGCGCTGGGACTGCGCGATCTCGGCCTGCGGGTCGGCTTGCTCGATGCCGACATCTACGGCCCGTCGGTGCCGCGCCTGACCGGCATCCAGGAGAAGCCGCAGCTCGACGACAGCCGCCGGATGATTCCGATCCGGCGCTTCGGGCTGTCGATCATGTCGATCGGCTTCCTGGTCGACGAGGAAGCGCCGATGATCTGGCGCGGGCCGATGGTGATGTCGGCGATCACCCAGATGCTGCGCGACGTCGACTGGGGGCAGCTCGATCTGCTGGTGGTCGACATGCCGCCGGGGACCGGCGACGCCCAACTGACGCTGGCGCAGAACGTGCCGCTGAAAGGGGCAGTGATCGTTTCGACGCCACAGGACCTCGCGCTGATCGATGCGCGGCGCGGGCTGGCGATGTTCACCAAGGTGAACGTCCCGGTGCTCGGTATCATCGAGAACATGAGCTACTTCCTCTGCCCGGAATGCGGCACCCGGTCCGATATCTTCGGCCATGGCGGCGCCCGGCACGAGGCCGAGCGGCTGGCGGTGCCGTTCCTCGGCGAGATCCCGCTGCATATGGACATCCGGGCCAGCTCCGACGCCGGCACGCCGGTGGTGGAGAGCGAGCCGAACGGCCCGCATGCCGAAATCTATCGCGCCATCGCCGGACAGGTCCGGGACCGCCTCAAAGCCGCCGCTGCAATCTGACGCAGGGCGGGCGCGCGGTGCGATCGCGGATCACGCGCGACCGCGATGAGTCCGCCTTCGACTTTGGTTGAATCTGGAGTATCCGGCCAGCGGCGGCGTTTCCGCCGCGCAGCATCCGTGATAGAGACGCTTCCACCAATCGGCTTCGTACCGGACATTCTCGACCGCGAAACGCAAGCCAAGGAATCCGGGAAACGCCGGCAACAAGGAGATGCCTTATGAAACGTCGTGACTTTCTGAAAGTATCAGCAACCGGCGCCGCGGTCGCGGCGGTGGCTTCGCCGGCGATTGCGCAGTCGTCCCCCGAGGTGAAGTGGCGGTTGACCTCGAGCTTCCCGAAGTCGCTCGACACCATCTATGGCGGCGCGGAATATCTCGCGAAGCAGGTCGCCGAGATGACCGACAACAAGTTTCAGATCCAGGTGTTCGCCGCCGGCGAAGTCGTCCCCGGTCTGCAGGCGCTCGACGCCACCTCGAACGGCACCGTCGAGATGTGCCACACCGTGTCGTACTACTATGTCGGCAAGGACCCGACCTTCGCGGTGTTCGCCTCGGTCCCGTTCGGCCTCAACGCCCGCCAGCAGAATTCGTGGCTGTATCAGGGCGGCGGCAACGAGCTCGCCAACGAGTTCTACAAGAAGCACAACGTGGTCGGTTTCCCCTGCGGCAACACCGGCACCCAGATGGGCGGCTGGTTCCGCAAGGAGATCAAGACCGTCGCCGACATGAGCGGCCTGAAGATGCGGATCGGCGGCATCGCCGGTCAGGTGCTGCAGAAGGTCGGCGTGGTGCCGCAGCAGATCGCCGGCGGCGACATCTACCCGGCGCTGGAAAAGGGCACCATCGACGCCGCCGAGTGGGTCGGCCCGTATGACGACGAGAAGCTCGGCTTCCAGAAGGTCGCGAAGTACTACTACTATCCGGGCTTCTGGGAAGGCGGCCCGACCGTGCACGCCTTCACCAACCTCGAGAAGTTCAACGCGCTGCCGAAGAACTATCAGGCGATCCTCGCCAACGCGGCGGTCAACACCAACACCTGGATGAACGCGCGCTACGACATGCTCAACCCGACCGCGCTGAAGCGGCTGGTGGCGAGCGGCACGCAGTTGCGTCCGTTCTCCAACGAAATCCTCGACGCCTGCCTCAAATCCACCAACGAGCTGTGGGGCGAGATCTCGGCGAAGAACCCCGACTTCAAGAAGGCGATCGACGCGATGCAGGCGTATCGCTCCGACCAGTATCTGTGGTGGCAGGTCGCCGAATACACCTACGACAGCTTCATGATCCGCTCGCGCACCCGCGGCTGATCAGGCGTCAGCAATCACGAAACAGCCCGGCCTCCGCGAGGGGGCCGGGCTTTTTTTGTCCGAGTTTTGGCCCCGTCGCCATCGAAGGAGCCTGCTGAAAGTACAAACAATGAAGGTGCGGGACTGACTTTCCCCGTCATGGCCGGCCTTGTGCCGGCCATCCACGCTTTCGGTTGAGATTGCGAACAAAAACGTGGATGGCCGGGACGAGCCCGGCCATGACGGAATTGATAGGCTGATTGCGGCGGCGCCCGTTGCGCGTCCGCGTCGGCCGATGGAGTGATCCGGCTAGAACTTCGGCGGGCCGAAATCGAGCTGCGGCGTTTCCATCTGCGGGATGTCGAATTCGATCTTCGACGGATCGACCGTGCTGGCGATGCCCTTGTAGTGCATCACCATCGCCGGGAAGGTGATCACCAGCGCCACCATGATCAACTGGATCACGACGAACGGCACCGCGCCCCAATAGATCTGCCCGGTGGTGATCGGCGCCATCCGCTTGCCGGTGATCCGGTCGATATAGGACTCTTTGGGCGCCACCGAGCGCAGATAGAACAGCGCGAAGCCGAACGGCGGATGCATGAACGAGGTCTGCATGTTGACCGCGAGGATGATGCCGAACCAGATCAGGTCGATGCCGAGCTTCTCCGCCGCGGGGCCGAGCAGCGGGATGATGATGAAGGCGAGTTCGAAGAAGTCGAGGAAGAACGCCAGCACGAACACCAGGGCGTTGACGAAGATCAGGAAGCCGAGCTGCCCGCCGGGCAGCGAGGTCAGCAGCTCCTCGACCCAGCGATGGCCGTCGACGCCGTAGAAGGTCAGCGAGAACACGCGGGCGCCGACCAGGATCATCACCACGAAGGCCGACAGCTTGGCGGTCGCCTCGGTGGCCTGACGGGTGAGGTCGAAGGTCAGCCGGCGCTTCATCAGCGCCAGGATCACCGCGCCGGCCGCGCCCATCGCGCCGCCTTCCGTCGGCGTCGCGACGCCGATGAAGATCGTGCCGAGCACCAGGAAGATCAGCCCGAGCGGCGGCACCATCACGAACACGACCTGCTCGGCGAGCCGGGACAGCAGCTTCAGGCGCAGCAGCCGGTTGATCACGGCGATGACGAACGACAGCGCGACGGTCACCGACATCGTCAGCACCACGTAGTCCGCGCCGCCCTTCACATCGGTGTAGCGCATCGCCACGATGCCGATCGTGGTCGACAGCACCACGACCAGATACAGCGACAGGGTCATGGTGCGGATCACGCCGATGAACGGCCGGAACAGCACCGCGAGCAGCACCACGAACCAGAAGCCCTGCATCGCCATCGCGGGCAGGCCGATCTTGTCGAACGCCGGCATGCTCCAGCCGAACCCGCCGAGATGCACCGCGAAGAAATAGGCGGTGGCGGCCGCCGAGATCGCCGCCAGCGGCACGATCATCGGGTTCTGCAGGGTGTCGTGGTCGCGCAGGGTCTGCGCTTCCAGCGGCAGGCCGGGCGCCGCCTTCGGGGCGAATACGGTCACTAGGAAGATGTAGCCCGCATAGAGCAGCGACAGCACGATGCCGGGAATGAACGCGCCTTCGTACATGTCGCCGACCGAGCGGCCGAGCTGGTCGGCCATCACGATCAGCACCAGCGACGGCGGAATGATCTGCGCCAGCGTGCCCGATGCGGCGATCACGCCGGTGGCGACGCGGCGGTCGTAGCCGTAGCGCAGCATGATCGGCAGCGAGATCAGGCCCATCGAGATCACAGAGGCGGCGACCACGCCGGTGGTGGCCGCGAGCAGCGCGCCGACGAACACCACGGCGTAGGCGATGCCGCCGCGGATCGAGCCGAACAACTGCCCGATGGTCTCGAGCAGATCCTCGGCCATGCCGGATCTCTCCAGCACCAGCCCCATGAAGGTGAAGAACGGAATCGCCAGCAGCGTGTCGTTGTTCATCACGCCGTAGACGCGTTCGGGCAGCGCCTGCATGAAGTCGGGGCGGAACAGCCCGAGTTCGATGCCGATGAACGCGAACATCAGGCCGTTGGCGGCGAGCGAGAACGCGACGGGATAGCCGAGCAGCAGGAAGATCACCAGGGAGCCGAACATGATCGGCGCCATGTAGTGGATGAACATCGCGGTCATTCGAACCGGCTCCCCAAGGCAATGACCACTATTGTTCTCGAGGCTTGTCGCTGCCGATATGCATCACCAGCCGCTCGGCCTCGAGTTCGGCCGCATGCTGCGACCCCTGCAGCACGTTGCTGTCGGGGATCACCCCCGCCATCATCGCCGCGCGCTTGATGATTTCCGAGATGCCCTGAACGATCAGCAGGACGCAGGCGATCATGATCAGCGACTTCGCCGGCCATTGCGGCAGGCCGCCGGCGCTGAACGATTGTTCGTTCTGATGGTAGGAGACCAGGAAGAACGGGATCGACCACCACAGCAGGATGATGGCGAACGGCATCAGGAAGAAAACATGGCCGATCATGTCGATCCAGCCGCGCAGCTTGAGCGGCAGGGTATGATTGATGATGTCGATCCGGATGTGTTCGTTCTTGAGCAGGGTCCAGGGCGAGCACAGCAGGAACACGACGCTGAACAGCACCCATTGCGCCTCGAGGAAGGAATTCGACGACATATCGAACACCTTGCGGATGACCGCGTTGCCTGCCGAAATGATCACCGCGACGACGATCATCCACGACAACCAGCGCCCGATCAGCGTGTTGAAGGCGTCGATCTTCCTGCTCAGTCCCAGCAAGGCCCGCAACGCTCGGTTCCTCCCGTTTCCGCCCGGTCTTCGTGATAAGCGAAGTAGCTCTCACAGCCGGAGGCGCGAAGCCGGGGCACCATTTCAGCGCGCAACCGTGCCGTCAATTGGAAAATGGCATTCCAATGATGGATCAAACGGTTAATACACGGACGAACTGATCGGCCGGAATCAGCCGCCGGTGACGCTCATATGCCGGCCGACGCTGGGGCGGTGGTGCTTGCGGTCGATGATGAAGTCGTGCCCCTTGGGCTTGGTGCCGATGGCGCGGTCGATCGCCGCATTGAGCAGATCGTCGTCCGGTGAGGCGCGGAGCGGGCGGCGCAGGTCGGATGCGTCTTCCTGGCCGAGGCAGGTGTGCAGCGTGCCGGTGCAGGTGATCCGCACCCGGTTGCAGGATTCGCAGAAATTGTGGGTGAGGGGGGTGATGAAACCGAGCTTGCCCCCGGTCTCCTCGACCCGGACGTAGCGGGCCGGACCGCCGGTCGAGTCCGGCAAATCCGTCAGGGTGTAGTTGGTCGACAGCCGGGCCCGGACCAGCGACAGCGGCACGTACTGATCGATCCGGCCTTCGCCGACCTCGCCGAGCGGCATCACCTCGATCAGCGTCAGCCCCATGCCGAGCCCATGGGCCCATCGCATCAGCGACGGGATCTCGTCCTCGTTGGTCCCCTTCAGCGCCACCGCGTTGATCTTGACGGCGAGGCCGGCCGCGCGCGCGGCCTCGATCCCGGCCAGCACCCGGTCGAATTCGCCCCAGCGGGTGATCGCGCGGAACTTCGCCGGATCGAGGGTGTCGAGCGAGACGTTGACGCGCCGAACGCCGCAATCGCGTAGTTCGGCGGCGAAGCGTGCGAGCTGCGAGCCGTTGGTGGTGAGGGTCAGTTCGTCGAGCGCGCCGGTTTCGAGGTGGCGGGACAGCGCGCGCACCAGCGACATCATGTTGCGCCGGACCAGCGGCTCGCCGCCGGTCAGCCGGAGCTTGCGCACGCCCCGCGCGATGAACGCCGAGCACAGCCGGTCGAGTTCCTCCAGCGTGAGCAGATCGGCGCGCGGGAGGAAGGTCATGTCCTCGGACATGCAGTACACGCAGCGGAAATCGCAGCGGTCGGTGATTGAGACCCGCAGATAGTTGATCGTCCGGCCGAACGGATCGATCATGGTCGAAGCGCCGACGGTCGGCGGGGGGGTGACGTCAGCATCGATCATCCGGCGGCCCTGTCACAAGTGCCGCCGCGGCGGCATGGAGCTCACCGCTATTTATGCATGATTACCGCCGCACACAATCGCGCGGCTTGCTGCGTTGCAGAAGGCTCAGCGCGCCGGAGCGGGGGAGGCCGGATCGGGGAACGGCGAAGACTCGGTCGCCGGCGCCGATGCTGCCGGTGCCGCTGTCGCAGCAGGCTTGGGCTTCCTGACCCGCTTCGCGGGTTTGCGGACGGGTTTGACGGGCTGCAATTCGGCCATCACCGGATTCGGATTGGCCGCGGCCGTTGCGGACGTCGTGAAATCGCCGGGCGTCACCACGACCTGAACCGGCACCGTGACCGGCTGGAACTTGTCCATGCTGAACGTAACGCTGAAGTCGGCGGCGGCGACCGTGATCGAACACGGCGTCTTGCAGCTCTCGCCGCTGGAGGCGACCGCATTGGCCCCGGCGGGTGTGGATTCGAGCTGAACGGTGGCGGTCGGCGGCGCCGACTTGAACGCGTCGAGCGACAACGACGAACAGCCGGCCAGGCTCAGGCCCGCGGCAGCAACGACTACGAAACGACGCATCTGGAATGTCCACCCTTGGTGCGGCTATCAGCCACAGCCCCCGGCAGACCATAAGCGGCCGACGGCATGCTTGCAACCGGTTCGGGTGCAATCTTAAGTATTGGTTAACGATTGTCCACGCGTATATTATGTAGTTCGATCAAGCCGATACAGTCGAATCCTAAACCGGCGGCAGCAAGCGCCCGACAGCGTCCGGCAGGTCGCGCATGTGGCCGACCAGCAAATCCGGTTTGAGTTCGGCAATCGGAACCTCGGTGTAGCCGAACTCCACGCCGATCACCGGAATCCCGGCGCGCCGTGCGACGCCGACGTCCGGACCGGCGTCTCCCACCATCACGGCCGAAGCCAGATCGCCACCGGCGCGGCCGATGGTCTCGCGCAGGATCGTCGGATCGGGCTTGGCAGCGCCGAACGTGTCGGCGCCGCAGATCGCGGCGAAGCGCGAGCTCAGGCCGAGCTGGTCGAGCAGCAGCTTCGACAGCCATTCCAGCTTGTTGGTGCAGACCGCGAAGCGGTAGCCCCGGCCGGCGAGCACGTCGAGCGTCTGTTCCAGCCCCTCGAACGGCCGCGACTCGACCGCGATATTGGCCGCGTAATAGTCGATGAAATCGACGGCGAGGCGGTTGACGTCGTCCGGGCTGATGACCCGGCCGTCGAGCTCGAGGCCGCGCTCCAGCAGCCGCCGCGCGCCTTGCCCGATCATGTTGCGGGCGGTTGCGAGCGGCACCGCGGGCATGCCCTCGCGGACCAGGATGTAATTCAGGGCGTTGATCAGGTCCGGCGCGGTGTCGATCAGCGTGCCGTCCAGGTCGAAGACAACGGTGCGGGATGTGCTCATGCGGGAAGCGCTAGCGGTCCCGGCGGATTTCCGCAACCGTCTGATGCCGGTGAGGCGATGCAATCCACCCTGTTGTTATCCCGCAAACGTCGCTAGATATGCCGCGCTGCGCCGGGGACGGTCGGTTGGGAGCAGGGGTCGGGATCCGATGAACAAGGAAGATTTGAAGCGGCAGGCCGCGGCGCGTGCGCTGGACGAGGTCCGCGGCGGGATGAAGATCGGTCTCGGCACCGGCTCCACCGCGAAGCATTTCGTCGAGCTGCTGGGCGAAAAGGTCCGCGCCGGTCTCGATGTCATCGGCGTGCCGACGTCCGAGGTGACCCGGGCCGATGCCGAGCGTTGCGGTATTCGATTGACTACGCTCGATGAGATCGACCGGCTCGACCTGACGGTCGACGGCGCCGACGAGATCGACACCCGGCTCGAGCTGATCAAGGGCGGCGGCGGTGCGCTGCTGCGCGAGAAGATCGTCGCGGCCGCATCGGATCGCATGATCGTGATTGCCGACGAATCCAAATGGGTCGACTGCCTCGGCAAGTTTCCGCTGCCGGTGGAGGTGATTCCATTCGGGCTGGCCGCGACCCGGCGCGCGATCGAACAGGCGTGCGCCAAGGTCGGCGCATCCGGCCGATTGCAGCTTCGCGAAGGCAAGGACGGCCATGCTTTCGTCACCGATGGTGGCCACTGGATCGTCGATGCCCATCTCGGGCGGATCCCGGATGCTCCTCGCCTGGCCCATTTGTTGTCCGAGATTCCGGGCGTAGTCGAGCACGGGTTGTTTATCGGAATCGCCGGCACCGTGGTGCTCGCGGGGACCGACGGAATTCGAACTGTCGAACGGGCGTAGCGCCAAATCCAGGAGAATTGGAAATGAAGTATCTGTCGAAAGCACTGCCGGCCGTCGTGCTGGCGCTCGGCCTGGCCTTGTCGGCCGGCCATGCGCAGGCCCAGACCAAGCCGCCGACCCCGGCGGCGGTCGCGGCCGCCAAGGAGATCCTGGAGCTGAAGCGCGCCAATACGATCTATGCCAGCGCGGTGCCGAACATCGTCCAGCGCACCATGGACACGCTGATGCAGACCAACCTGAACTATCAGCAGGACCTCAAGGAAGTCGCCGTCGTGGTCGCCAAGAATATGGCCGGCCGCGAGAAGGAAATCGGCGACGGCATGGCGAAGATCTACGCCCAGGATTTCACCGAGCAGGAGCTGAAGGACCTGGTGGTGTTCTACAAGACGCCGCTCGGGCAGAAGCTGCTGAACGAAGAGCCGAAGGCGATCCAGCAGAGCATGGCGTACATGCAGCAATGGGCGCAGACCTTCTCCGAGGAAGTCAACGGCCAGTTCCGTGCCGAGATGCGCAAGCGCGGCAAGGCGATCTGACCGGCCGCGTGGCGGTCCGCCTCTTTCGTCATTGCGAGCGAAGCGAAGCAATCCAGCCCAGTGCACAGAGCTGGATTGCTTCGTCGCGGAGCCTGCACTCGGACGGCGCAATGCGCCGATCCGGGCGCTCCTCGCAATGACGGCCTCACAAGTTTCGAGCTACTGAGTTTCAACGACCTCTTCAGCCTCAGGGCGAATACGTCATGACCGACTTCGACACGGATCTGTTCGTCATTGGTGGCGGCTCCGGCGGCGTGCGCGCCGCCCGGATCGCCGCCGGCCACGGCGCCCGCGTCACCGTCGCCGAGGAATATCGCTTCGGTGGCACCTGCGTGATCCGCGGCTGCGTGCCGAAGAAGCTGATGGTCTACGCCTCCCACATCCATCAGGACATCCGCGACGCCGCGGGTTTCGGCTGGACGATCCCGCAGGCGCATTTCGACTGGCCGACGCTGATCGCCAACAAGGACAAGGAGATCGCGCGGCTCGAGGCGATCTACGCGACCAATGTCGAGAAGTCCGGCGCCCGCACCGTCAAGGCGCGCGCGGTGTTCGAGGACCCGCACACGCTGCGGCTGTCGACCGGCGAGATGGTGCGCGCCAGATACATCCTGATCGCGACCGGCGGCGCGCCCAACCACGGCACGATGATTCCCGGCATCGAGCACGTCATCTCGTCGAACGAAGTGTTTCATCTGCCTGAACTGCCGAAGCGGATTCTGATCCAGGGCGGCGGCTACATCGCGCTGGAATTCGCCTGCATCTTCGCCGGGCTCGGCTGCGACGTCACACTGGTGTATCGCGGCGACAACATCCTGCGCGGCTTCGACGAGGATGTCCGCAGCCACGTCCGCACCGAGATGGAGCGGGCCGGCATCAGCATTCTCACCGGCTGCACCGTCGCCCGGGTCGAGAAGCTCGGCGACGAATACACCTCGCATCTGTCGAGCGGCTCCAGCATCGCCTCGGACCAGGTGATGTTCGCGATCGGCCGGCATCCCAACGTCGCCAATCTAGGGCTGGAGACGGCCGGCGTCGCCATCAATCCGGACAATGGCGGCATCGCCGTCAACGAGTACTGCCAGACCTCGGTGCCGCACATCTACGCGATCGGCGACGTCACCCATCGCATCAATCTGACGCCGGTGGCGATCCGCGAGGGCCACGCCTTCGCCGACACCGTGTTCGGCAATCGGCCTTCGCAGGTCGACTACACCAACATCCCGACCGCGGTGTTCTCGCAGCCGGAGGTCGGCACGGTCGGCCTGACCGAGTCCCAGGCGCGCGCGCTGTACGACCGTGTCGATATCTACAAGACCGATTTCCGCCCGATGAAGGCGACGATGTCGGGCAGCCAGATCCGCACGCTGATGAAGTTGATCGTCGACGGCGACAGCGACCGCGTGCTCGGCTGCCACATCGTCGGCCCGGAGGCCGCCGAACTGGTCCAACTGATCGCGATCGCGGTGAAGGTGAAGGCGACCAAGGCGGACTTCGATTCCACCATGGCGCTGCACCCGACCGCGGCCGAAGAACTGGTGACGATGCGGACGCCGACCGCCCGTTACGTCCGCGAAGCGGCCGAATAAGCCCGCCCCCGAGTTTGCCCGTGGTTTGCCCCGGGTTTGCTGCAGCCGCCGGGTTTGCCGCTCTGAGGCGATTCTCGTATTGTTCGCAACGGGTTGTCAGGCTGCGCGGAAATCCGGCTGGCGGCCGGGGGGGAGCCTGTGTATAACGCGGCCTCCGCGAACATATATAGAGCGGCAGGTCCTCAGGAGTTGGTCTCATGTCCGAACGTTGGACACCCGATAGCTGGCGCAGCAAGCCGGTTCAGCAGATGCCGGACTACCCGGACGCGAAGGCGTTGGGCGACGTCGAGGCGCAGCTGTCGAGCTTTCCGCCGCTGGTTTTTGCAGGTGAGGCGCGCAACCTGAAGAAGGCGCTGGCGAGCGTCGCCGCCGGCGAATCTTTCCTGCTTCAGGGCGGCGATTGCGCCGAGAGCTTCGCCGAGCACGGCGCCAACAACATCCGCGATCTGTTCCGCGTCTTCCTGCAGATGGCGATCGTGCTGACCTATGCGGGCGCCTCACCGGTGGTGAAGGTCGGCCGCATCGCCGGGCAGTTCGCCAAGCCGCGCTCGGCTCCAATGGAGAAGCGCGACGGCGTCGAGCTGCCGAGCTATCGCGGCGATATCGTCAACGACATCGGCTTCACCGAGCTCGCGCGCGTACCCGATCCGCGCCGACAACTCGAAGCGTATCGGCAGTCCGCCGCGACGCTGAACCTGCTGCGCGCCTTCGCCAAGGGCGGCTATGCCAGCGTCGAGAACGTGCACCGCTGGATGCTGCAGTCGGTCAGCGACAGTCCGCAATCGAAGGCCTATGCCGATCTCGCCGATCGGGTTTCCGGCGCGCTGGATTTCATGCGCGCCTGCGGCCTGACCTTCGCGGTCGATTCTTCGCTCGGCACCACTGATTTCTACACCAGCCATGAAGCGCTGCTGCTCGGCTACGAGCAGGCGATGACCCGCGTCGACTCCACGACGGGCGACTGGTACGCGACGAGCGGCCACATGCTGTGGATCGGCGACCGCACCCGCCAGCTCGATCACGCCCACGTCGAGTACTTCCGCGGCATCAAGAATCCGATAGGCCTGAAATGCGGCCCGTCGCTGAAGACCGACGAATTGCTCAAGCTGATCGACGTGCTCAATCCGGAGAACGAAGCCGGGCGGCTGACGCTGATCGGCCGGTTCGGCCATGAGAAGATCGGCGATCATCTGCCGGCGATGATCCGCGCGGTGCAGCGCGAGGGCCGCAACGTGGTGTGGTCGTGCGATCCGATGCACGGCAACACCATCACGTCAAACTCCGGCTACAAGACCCGTCCGTTCGACCGCATCCTCTCCGAAGTGCGCTCGTTCTTCACGATCCACACCGCGGAAGGCACCCATGCCGGCGGCGTGCATCTGGAGATGACCGGGCAGAACGTCACCGAATGCATCGGCGGCGCCCGCGCCATCACCGACGAGGACCTCAACAACCGCTATCACACCGCCTGCGATCCGCGGCTCAACGCCGAGCAGTCGATCGACATGGCGTTCCTGATCGCGGATCTGCTGAAGCAGGGCCGCGCCGGCAAGGTCAGCCCGCTGCCGGTGGCGGCGGGGCTCTAAGAGTCGGCCGCCATCATCGATCTCTCTTCCGTCATGGCCGGGCTCGTCCCGGCCATCCACGCCTTACTTGGCGTCGCCTCCGAAGACGTGGATGCCCGCGACAAGCGCGGGCATGACGACAAATAGGGGCTGGGTCAGTTGCTGAGGTTCTGGCGGGCGACGATCAATTCGTGGCGCGGGCTCAAATTCGCGATCCGCTCCGAGCAGGCGATCCGCGAGGAACTGGTCGCGCTCGTCCTCGCCGTTCCGGCCGCGTGGCTGATCGGCACAACGGCCTCCCGCCGCGTCGAACTCATCGCCGTGGTCGCCCTGGTGATCGTGGTCGAACTGCTCAACACCGCGATCGAGAAGCTCGCCGACCGGCTCACCACCGAGCACGACCCGCAGATCGGGCGGGTCAAGGACATGGGCTCGGCCGCGGTCGGGGTCGCCCTCGCGATTGCCGGGATGGTCTGGCTGTTCGCGCTCGGCGAGCGCATGGGGCTGGTCTAGCTCTGCCAATTGCGAAGCGGGCAGGGGGCGGCTAAATCTCGGGGATGACCGACACAGCCGCCCGTTTCACGATCTCGCTCGCCCAGCTCAATCCGACGGTCGGCGACATCGCCGGCAACGCCGCGATGGCGCGCACGGCGCGCGCGCAGGCCGCGGCCGAGAACGCCGACGTCATCGTCTTTCCTGAGCTGTTCATCTCCGGTTATCCGCCGGAAGATCTGGTGCTGAAGCCGGCGTTCCAGGCGGCCTGTCGTGCGGCGGTCGAGGAGCTGGCGCGCGAGACCGCCGATGGCGGGCCGGCAATGCTGATCGGCTCGCCCTGGGTCGACGGCGGCAAGCTCTACAACGCCTGCGCGCTGCTCGACGGCGGCCGCATCGCGGCGATCCGCTACAAGGTCAATCTGCCGAACTACGGCGTGTTCGACGAGAAGCGCGTGTTCGCACGCGGCCCGGTGGCTGGTCCGGTGACGATCCGCGGCGTCCGCGTCGGCGTGCCGATCTGCGAGGACACCTGGCTCGAGGAATCCGAGGACTACGAGAACGTCGTCGAATGTCTCGCCGAGACCGGCGCCGAGATCCTGATCGTGCCGAACGGCTCGCCCTACGCGCGCGGCAAGGGCGATCTGCGGCTGTCGGTGCAGGTCGCGCGCGTCACCGAAAGCGATCTGCCGCTGGTCTATCTCAACCAGGTCGGCGGCCAGGACGAACTGGTGTTCGACGGCGCATCCTTTGCGCTCAATGCCGACCGCTCGCTCGCGGCGCAATTGCCGGCGTTCGCCGAGTGCATCACGACGCTGCACTGGCACAAGGGCGCCTCCGGCTGGCGCTGCGACGGCCCGGTGGCCGCGGTGCCCGACGGCGACGAGGGCGACTACGCCGCTTGCGTGCTCGGCCTGCGCGACTACGTCCGCAAGAACGGCTTCCCCGGCGTGCTGCTCGGCATTTCCGGCGGCATCGATTCCGCGCTGTGCGCCGCGATCGCGGTCGATGCGCTCGGCGCCGACAAGGTCCGCGGCGTGATGCTGCCGTTCCGCTACACCGCGCAGATCTCGCTGGATGATGCCGCCGGGCTCGCGAATGCACTCGGCTTCGGCTACGAAGTGCTGCCGATTGCGGCCGCGGTCAACGGCTTCGAGGAGATTCTGGCGAAGCCGTTCGAAGGCCTCGAACGCGACATCACCGAGGAGAATCTGCAGGCGCGCACCCGCGGCACGCTGTTGATGGCGATCTCCAACAAGACCGGCGCGATGGTCGTCACCACTGGTAACAAGTCGGAAATGAGCGTCGGCTACGCCACGCTGTATGGCGACATGAACGGCGGCTTCAATCCGATCAAGGACATCTACAAGACGCAAGTATTCAGGCTGTCGTCATTGCGCAATCGCTGGAAGCCCGACGGCGCGCTCGGCCCCGACGGCGAGGTGATCCCCGAGAGCATTATCGTGCGCCCGCCGACCGCGGAGTTGCGCGACAACCAGACCGACCAGGATTCGCTGCCGCCCTACGAGGTGCTCGACGCCATCCTCGAGCGGCTGGTCGAACGCGAGCAGCCGCTGGCATCGATCGTCGCCGACGGCTTCGACAAGGACACCGTGGTGCGGATCGATCGGCTGTTGAACATCGCCGAATACAAGCGCCGCCAGGCCGCACCGGGCGTCAAAGTCACCCGCAAAAACTTCGGCCGCGACCGCCGCTACCCGATCACCAACCGCTTTCGCGACAAGGCCGAGGCGCTGGCCGAGCCGGACGAGGCGCTGGTGGTGCGGGCAGGGCGAGCGTCGAGCGAGGCGTTCGAGGGGTAGGGTTAGTTGTGGGCCAATGAAGCGGTGCCGGTCAGTATCAGAGATCGAACAAGGGCTCCGCTGAGTTCATCTGTTACTTCGTGCACTATGTCCGGCTTAAAGGGGGTCGGGAAAGGGTGGGGGCCTTCGATTTTTAGTCATCTCGCGCGCAATCCTATGTTGCTCTTCGCCGAGCGTAGTTTTAACTGTTCTTTTGTTCGCTGTATCAATCGCTAGAAACGGTAGATTCATCGCGTCTGCATGGCTGTCGACATAGCGGCTTGCATTGCGACTTACGGGCATGGCTACTGCGAAAATATCGAAAACTCTAGCTGCAACGATCACGGACCCATCGACGACTGATGAAAAGGCGAGATGGTGGGCTCTATGCGGAATCCAAAAATTGAAAGCCGGACACGGCTCCGCCCAGCCCACATATCCGGGCAGCATGTCGCTTGAGGTTATGTCATCCATCAATATCGCATGCCGCAACTCGAGTGACATCGGGTCGTCCAGATAACTTTCCCCGAGCCATACGAACGCTAGTTCGTATGCGATCTTCATCATCGCCTGCCGCAAAAAGGCGAATCTCACATTAACGTTCACTTGGATTAATGGTCGTTCTATTGTGCTGAGCGTGGCTTTTCCAGCTTCGATCGCGAGCTCTTCCGACGATAGCGGCGGCAAGCCTTGCCGCTTGCGCTCACGCTGAATGATCTTCGGAATTTGCCCCTTGTCGCGCTGGTCCAGCGTAATTTGACGAACTTTCTTGCCGTCTGACGTCACCAGATCGGCGGCATGATAGAGTTGGCGATGGTCGAGCGTTCCGGTTGCCTTGTTAAAGGACGTTTGGATACGATTCGCTGCCGGTCCGACAAGTTGCTGGTCGCCGAGAAACATCTCGAATATCGAAGGCGGATCACGACTATTCCCGGTCAGTGCTAGTTCTGCGCGGCGTATTCGGATGGGCAGAAAGTTGTTGAGCGCGGAATCGACGCGGCTTCCCAGCGCGGAATTGCATTCGCCACATACTCGGTCGGTAGTGATCGTACCGCCGATCGCAAGCGAAAAGACGTGCTCCACACTTGGCTGGCGTTCTTTAAGGCAAAAGATGCAGCGCATTGATTCAATATACATCGAGGTTGATGATAAGCGAAGTGCCGCTCAGGGGGGCGATCATCATGTCGAGGGGCGCGAGCGTGACGCCTTTGGCGTCGCATGCTGCGCGGAGGTCGGCATAGGCCTTGGTGACGTCCTGGTCTCAGGGCAGTACGTCGACACGGAGTAGGAATTTACTGGCGATGCCAGGTTCGAGATCGAGCCGTAGCTCGCTCCTGCGCTAGACCAGATCGCGATCCTGCGATGGCCCTCTCCGGTCGGCCGGGCTCATGAAATCGTCGGGCACCTGATCCTGATCGTAGAGTGCGATCAGGCCGTCCCAGGAATGCGGCTTGCGGGACAGGATGACGTCGCCGGTTCTGGGATCGCGGTGCACGTAGACTTCGCTGCCCTCGAAGCGGAACTCGGCCGGGAGCCTGACGAACTGGCCGCGGCCGGTGGTGACAATCTTGGCGGTCCGAGATGTCATGGAGGCCTCCATGCTCGTGAAATCCATCAGCATGGATATCATGAATTGGCGTTCGCTCGAAGGCTGATCGCCCGTGCAACGCGTCCCCGATTCGATGCGCTCTTGCCCCTTCCGCCGCCACCCGGTTTGATGGGCGCCCGCACCGGCCCATGCCGTCGTCGCTTCGCGATCGGCACGGTGCACCCGCCGATCACAGCGAGCCGCGAATGCCGATCCACGATCCTGCCGTCATGGTCCCCGATCTGTCGCGCCCTGCCGCGCCGGCGGCGTTCGCCGAGGCGGCGATGCTGTCGCTGCGGCCCTTGTTCGGCGCGACCCGCGCGGTGCTGTCCGATCGGCAGCGCGGGCGGCCCGGCGAGATGCACTTCGTCAACTGGCCGTCCTGGTGCCAGGCGCATTATTGCGCCGAGGTGAGGGCGCGCGATCCGATCCGGAGTTGGCTCGATCGGGAGGCGTCGGAGAACGGCGTGACGCGGCTGTCGGACCTGCTGCCGGCTGCCCGCCGCGCGGCGCTGCCGCGCGAGACGCTGCTGGCCGACAGCGGCGCCGGCTTCGTGCTGATCATGGCGTTGCGTGAGCAGAACCGCATCGTCGGCGCTTTGAGTCTGGTCCGCGACGCCGGGCTCGGCGATTTCGACGAGCGTGACCGCGGGCTGGCGCTGGCGCTGCTGCCGCTGCTGGAGATGGCGTATCACGGCGTCATCGCGCGCGCCGCGGCGACGGTGCCGCTGTTTGCCGGCAACGACCTGTTCCACGCATTGACGCCGCGCGAACGGCAGGTTGCGGCGCTGGCGGCGGCCGGCCATCCGAACAAATCGATCGCGCGCATGCTCGATGCCAGTCCGTGGACGATCAAGAACCACATGCGCGCGGTGCTCGATAAGACCGGCACGCGCAATCGCACCGAACTGAGCGCGCTGATCGGTACGCAGCGCCATGGGGGCGACGCCAGCTAAGCGCCGCGCCCGATGAGGTCCTCGGCGGCCTGCAGCCCCGACCAGTGCGACTGGCCGACCGTGCTGTTGGTGAGATAGTCGCCGCAGAACGCGACGCGCGGCAGCGGCCCGAGGTCGTGAAACCGCTGCAGGCCGCCGATATAGCCCTTCGGCCGCTTGCAGATCGCGTCCGGTTGACGCGAGATGAAGCTGTCGATCACGCGCGTCTCGGCCAGTTGCGGCAGGGCGTCGACGACGTCGCCCCAGGCGATGGTCAGCAGATCCGCGGTGCTGGCGTCGGCGTGCTGCCGGCAGCCAAAATCCTTCCATTGCGAATGCGCGAAGGTGGTGCCGTTGCCCATGTCGGTGAAGCGCAGATTGCCGGTGCGGCGAAATCCGTCGGCCGCGGGCAGCACGTAGGTGTCGAGCAGATCGCCCTTGGGACGGTCGAGCAGATAGTAGACGATGTGGTGACCGGAATAATCGATCTTGTCGAAGAATCCGCGGCGGGCGTCGTCCAGCATCGGCATCAGCGCAGCCACCTTGTTGCCGGGCACCGCCATGACGACGGCATCGCCGCTGAGTGTCTCGGCGTGCCCGTCCTGCTGGATGTCGACCTGCACCCCGTAGGCATCGTAGCGCACCGCACTGGCCCGGCAGCCGAGCCGGAGCTCGACCTTGGGATCGGCGGCGAGGCTGCGACCGAGCTCCCAGGTGATCCGGCCTGCGCCGCGCTCCTTGAAGCTCCAGATCCGGTCGCCCGACCACGACAGCCGGCCGGCCGTGCTCCACGCCGTCCAGGCCAGCGAGTAGTCGTCCTCACCGTAGCCGCAGAACATCGCGACGCAGGGTTCGAGGAAGTAATCGACGAAGGTCGGCGAGTAGCGGCGGAAATATTCGCAGGCGTTGACGTCGTCGAGCGCCGCGGCGCTGGTGATGTCGCGCGGATCGCCGGCCACGGCGACCTGGGCGAGCTTCGGCAGCGTCGCCAGCAGCTTGGCCTTTTCGAGCAGTGGAATCGCCGGATGCTTGGCGGCGCTGATCAGGTCGAAGGCGCCGAACGCCACGGTCCGCTTGCGCTCGACCAGCACGTTCCATTGATGGGCGGCGGTGAGGTCGACCATGCCGTCCGGCTGATCGATGCCGAGCTTGCGGGCGAGATCGATCAGATTGGTCTCGGCGCCGAGAAAGGCGAACGCCCCGGTGACCGCCCAGACGCCGTGCCACTCGACGGAGCGGCAGCGCCCGCCGGGTTCGGTGTCCTGTTCGAGTAGCACGACCTCGTGGCCGTCCTCGCGCAACCGATGGGCCGCGCCCAGTCCGGCGATGCCGCCGCCGACCACAATGATTCGCATCGACCAGCTCCGTTCGTTGTCGGCGAAGCGGGGAAGCTAGGATGGCCGGCGCGCCGCCGGCTATGGCCCGGATGGGCTATGCGGGTTGGGCGAGGGCGGTGTCGCCGGCAATGGCGGTATCGGAGGACTGTTATCGGCGCCCAGGATGCATCGCCGGCGCGCAGACGCCGTCGCCACATTTCGCCCAATGTTTGTCACGGGTTTGCCGCAAGCAAATCGGCGCTGCGCGCGCCTCCGCTGAGCCCTTACCGCGCCGGGATGAAGGTCGGGCCGACTGAGCGGATCGTGCCCGGATCGGACGAACTCGTGGTGGCCGGCGGTTTGGCGTCGCCATTCGCCGGTGTGGCCGGGGGTGCGGCGGCATTGCCCTTGCGGGCCGCGGCCCGCTGCGCCGGCGGCAGCGCCATCCGCTTGGCGCTCTCCTCGGTGACGATGATGTCGCCATGCTCGCGCGCGGAAGTGTCATCGACGCCCTTCAACGCGTCGGCCCAGCTCTGGTTCGCGGCCTTGCACGAGCACGCCGGGTTGAATTCCTGACGATAGCGGAACGCGGCCGGCAGCGAGGTGTAGGGCTGGCCGTTGATCGACACCGCGGAGTTCATGTCCTGGCCGGGGTTGCGATAGGCGTACAGCGCCGCGTCGGATGCCGGGCACAGGCTCTTGCAGGTCTTCTCGTCGTCGGCGAAACGGCCCGGTACGGTCGCGAAGGAGATCGGGAAGTAATAGCCGTCGCAGGTGCGGACGCAGACGGTGCGGAAGGTGCCGGAATCGGTGTTGAAATCCGGCAGCGGCGCGCCGGGGACGTTCGGCGAGTTGCCGCGGAACAGATTGTCGAGGAAATTGCCGCTGCCTTGCTGCGCGGCCGCGGCGTATTGCGGGCCGCAATTGTTCTGCGCCAGCGCCATCAGCACCGAGCGGCGCTGATTGTCGCGGTCGCCGCCGCCGGGGCCGCCGGTGCGCAGCCGCTCGAGGCCCGAGGTCATCTGGTCGAGATTGCCGCGCATCTGCTGGATCTGGTTGTTGACCGGGCCGCACTGCGCCGACTGGCCGTTGAACAGCGAGAAGAAGCCGGAGCTGTCGCAGCCCATCCGCTTGGCCTGCATGGTGACGCGGTCGAGCTCGCCCTGCTGGCGGTTGACGGCGTCCTCGTAGCGGCGGATCTGCTCGGCGCGGGCCGGATCTCCGCCGCCGCGGTCGATCGACGCGAGTTGCGCTTCGAGACGCGGGCAGACCGGATTGACCGCGCCCTGAGGTGCGCCGCCGGGGGGCGGATAGCCCTGCTGCGCATGCGCGCCGGAGCCGGGCGTGGCGATGTCCAGAAGCACGGCGGCGAACAGCGCGGCGCCGGCCAGCAACCAGCGGCGGGGGGACTTCGCGGTCTCGAACAATTCCGGCATTCAGGGATTCCGAGCGGATGGTGAGATCGGCGTCCGCCGAACCGTCTCAGCAAACCCGCGCGATCGAATCCGCCGGGCAATCCGTTGAAACCGCGACGGTAAAGCACCTCTTAACGGCTTCTCGCGGCATCGTCACGTCGTTTCCGGGGCGTCTCTGTGGCGGAGCCACAGGCGATTTCGCGCAGCCTAACGCTGGCAGGTGATCGCGACATATTCGTCGCAGCCGCCCCGCAGGCAGGCGGCGCCGACGGTCTTCGGCACCGCGCCGGTGACCTCGTCCGGGTCGACCCGGCGATAGGCGGTCGCCTGGACGAAATCCCGCTCCTTGCAATAAGCCAGCGCCGCATGGGCGCCGCATCGCTCGCTCTTGGCCAGGCACTGGTCGACGCCGTTGCCGTCCGGCTGGTTGGCGATAATAAAGACGCGGCTGTCCGCCGAGGCGGCAGAAGCCGAGAGCAGCACCAGGCAGGCAACAAGGGCTGGAATCAGTTTCATGGGACACCAGTGGACCAGAGCAGCGGCCTCCGACCGATAGCCGACAAAGGGTAAAGATTGGTTAACCATGGGCGGGAACCCGGCCGGCGCGGAGCCGGGGAAGGGCTCCCATCGGAAATCGGTCGGTCCCGTTCCCTTAGGGCATTCGACGGGCTTGACGCCGTTCCGGCGGCTGGCCATGGTGCGCCGATGAACGGTCTTTTCTCGATTTGTGGCATCTGCCGCGAGATTATGAGCTAGCTCAACGCTGGCTGAGGCCGTCTTTTCTCTCATGAGATCACTGGACGCCCGGCCGCAGGGGACGGGAATCCATGGCTTTGCGCCTCTACGATACGCTGACCAAGGAGAAGCGCGACTTCGCGCCGATCGATCCGCACAACGTGCGGATGTATGTCTGCGGTCCCACGGTCTACGACTTCGCCCATATCGGCAACGCCCGGCCCGTCATCGTGTTCGACGTGCTGTTCCGGCTGCTGCGGCATCTCTACGGCGCGGATCACGTCAAATACGTCCGCAACATCACCGACGTCGACGACAAGATCAACGATCGCGCGGCGCGTGACTATCCCGGCCTGCCGCTGAACGAGGCGATCCGCAAGGTCACCGAGCAGACCGAGCAGCAATTCCACGACGACGTCGATGCGCTCGGCTGCCTGCGGCCGACCGTCGAGCCGCGCGCCACCGAACACATCGGCGAGATGCGCACCATCATCGACCGGCTGGTCGAAGGCGGCTTCGCCTATGTGGCCGCGGATCACGTGCTGTTTTCGCCGGCGGCGATGAACGCCGCCAACGGCGTGCTGCCGCGCTACGGCGCGCTCGCCAATCGATCGCTCGACGAAATGATCGCCGGCGCCCGCGTCGACGTCGCGCCCTACAAGCGCGACGCCACCGACTTCGTGCTGTGGAAACCGTCGAAGCCCGGCGAGCCGTCCTGGCCGTCGCCGGCCGGCATCACGACGCAAGGACGGCCGGGCTGGCATATCGAATGCTCCGCGATGTCGTGGAAGCATCTCGGCGAGACCTTCGACATCCACGGCGGCGGCATCGACCTGGTGTTTCCGCATCACGAAAACGAAGTCGCCCAAAGCTGCTGCGCCTTCCACACCGAGCGCATGGCCCAGACCTGGATGCACAACGGCTTCCTGCAGGTCGAAGGCGAGAAGATGTCGAAGAGTTTGGGGAATTTCGTCACGATCAGGGAGTTGCTGGAGACGGAGAAATTCGGCGGACGGAAGTGGGAGGGACTTGAGCTACGCTTGGCAATGTTAAGGACGCACTATCGCCAACCGATCGATTGGACTCATCAAAATCTGGAGGAAGCTCGGCAAGCTTTGGACAGTTGGGCGAACAAAATCGAAGGCATTGAGGCGGTACCTCCATCAGTGAATCTTTGCGAGGCCCTTCTAGATGACCTCAATACTCCGCGTGCGATTGCAGAATTGCATCGCCTGGGAAGAGCAAAGGACTATTCTGGGTTGGCAGCCGGATTGAAGCTAATGGGGCTTGATCTTGCCAGCTATAGGTCACCTCTCACCAAAGCCGTTCATTCTGCTTTTGAGAAGCGCGATAGAATTGATGCGCTTATCTCGGAACGAACGGCCGCCCGCGTGCGCAAAGACTTCAAAGAATCCGACCGCATCCGCGACGAGCTCGCCGCGATGGGCATCGCGATCAAGGACGGCAAGGACGCCGACGGCAAGCCGGTGACGACCTGGGAGATCGCGCGATGAGCGGCGTCTCCACGGTCGTCATTGCCGGGCTTGACCCGGCAATCCATCCCGCAAGTCACGCCGCCATTGTTGCGAAGATGGATGCGCGGGTCGAGCCCGCGCATGACGGTGGTGTTTGGGGAGCCGCACTGCCTCTTACCGACGTCATTCCGGGGCGCACGCGCAGCGTGCGAACCCGGAATCTCGCCGCCACAACCTCGGGATTCCGGGTCTGCGCCCTGCGGGCGCATCCCGGAATGACGAACGAAAGATTGTTCGGGGCTGCGAACGCGGAAGTCGCAACCGTCGAAGCGTCAGGCGCGGAGGTCGCAGGCGCAAAAGTAGCGAAGGCCGAACGGGAGATCATCCAATGACAGAGAACAATCCCTCGCATCGCCCCGACACGCCGTTTCCGAGGCACTGGCTGTACTACATCGCGATCAAGATCGCGCTGCTCGCCGGCGCGACGGCGCTGGTGCTGAAGCTGTACAATTTCTGGTGAGTTATGAACGCTGATCCGAAACCGGCGCTGCGGCCGTATCTGCCCGAGGATGCCGAGATCGCGGCTGCGATCTTCTTCGCGTCGATCGAGCAGCTCACGTCCGATGACTACAGCGAGGCGCAGCAGGAAGCCTGGGTCTCGGCCGCCGACGACGAGGAGAAATTCGCCGCCAGGCTCGCGTCGCAGCTCACGCTCATCGCGACGCTGGGCGGCGCGCCGGTGGGCTTCGCGTCGCTCGAGGGGACGGGTCATATCGACATGCTGTTCGTGCATCCTGATTTCGTCGGCCAGCGCGTCGGCGCGACGCTGATCGACGCGCTGGAAAAGCTCGCCGGCGCCCGCGGCGCACAGGCGCTGACGGTGGACGCCAGCGACAACGCCGCCGAATTTTTCGCTAAGCGCGGCTATGTCGCGACCCAGCGCAACACCGTCACGATCAACGGCGAATGGCTCGCCAACACCTCGATGAAAAAGACGCTCGCGGACCCCGCAGCGCCGGGAGCAGACCAATGAGTCGGGAACGGCTGTATCTCTACGACACCACGCTACGCGACGGCGCGCAGACCAACGGCGTCGACTTCACGCTGCACGACAAGCGGCTGATCGCCGGCCTGCTCGACGACCTCGGCATCGACTATGTCGAGGGCGGCTATCCCGGCGCCAATCCGCTCGACACCGAATTCTTCGCCACCGAGCAGAAGCTCGAGCGCGCGACCTTCGCCGCCTTCGGCATGACGCGGCGGCCGGGCCGCTCGGCCTCGAACGATCCCGGCGTCGCGCTGCTGCTCGACGCCAAGGCGGACGCGATCTGCTACGTCGCCAAATCGTCGGAGTATCAGGTCCGCGTTGCGCTGGAGACCACCAACGACGAGAACATCGCCTCGATCCGCGACAGCGTCTCGCTCGCCAAGGACAAGGGTCGCGAAGTGCTGGTCGATTGCGAGCACTTCTTCGACGGCTACAAGGAGAACCCGGCGTTCGCACTGGACTGCGCCAAGGCGGCCTACGAGTCCGGCGCGCGTTGGGTGGTGCTGTGCGACACCAATGGCGGCACCATGCCGGACGAGGTCGAGGCGATCGTCGGCGAGGTGGTCAAACACATCCCCGGCAGCCATGTCGGCATCCACGCCCATAACGACACCGAGCAGGCGGTAGCGGTGTCGTTCGCCGCGGTGCGCGCCGGCGCGCGGCAGATCCAGGGCACGCTGAACGGACTCGGCGAGCGCTGCGGCAACGCCAATCTGGTGTCGATGATCCCGACGCTGAAGCTGAAGAAGGAATTCGCCGATAGGTTCGAGATCGGCGTCTCCGACGACAAGCTGGCGAGCTTGGTGCAGGTGTCGCGCGCGCTCGACAATATTCTGGACCGCGCGCCCAATCCGCACGCGCCCTATGTCGGCGGCAGCGCCTTCGTCACGAAAACTGGGATCCACGCTTCGGCGGTGATGAAGGACCCGCACACTTACGAGCACGTCACGCCTGAATCCGTCGGCAACCACCGCAAGGTGCTGGTGTCGGATCAGGCCGGCAAGTCGAATGTGGTTGCGGAGCTGTCGCGCACCACGATCGAGTTCGACCGCAACGATCCCAAGCTCGGCCGGCTGATCGAGAAGATGAAGGAGCGGGAGGCGGCGGGCTACGCCTACGAGTCCGCCAACGCGTCGTTCGATCTGCTGGCGCGCAGCACGCTCGGGCAGGTGCCGGAGTTCTTCCATGTCGAGCAGTTCGACGTCAACGTCGAGCAGCGCTACAATTCGCACGGCAACCGCGTCACCGTGGCGATGGCGGTGGTCAAGGTGGTGGTCGACGGCGAGACGCTGATCTCGGCTGCCGAAGGCAACGGCCCGGTCAATGCGCTCGACGTCGCGTTGCGCAAGGACCTCGGCAAGTATCAGAAGTACATCGAGGGCCTGAAGCTGGTCGACTACCGCGTCCGTATCCTCAATGGCGGCACCGAGGCCGTGACTCGGGTCCTGATCGAGAGCGAGGACGAACTCGGCGAGCGCTGGACCACGATCGGCGTGTCGCCGAATATCATCGACGCCTCGTTCCAGGCGCTGATGGATTCGGTGGTCTACAAGCTGGTGAAATCGAACGCGCCGCTCTGAGGATGAGCGGCGCTGCGCCGTTTGGACAGGGGCGCTGTCGGATAGAACCTATCAGTAGCGCGCGTCCTTCGGCCTGTTGCCGTTCGGCCAGTCCTTGACCTTGCCGGGGAAGTCGGGCCGCTCCATGTGGCTGAAATACTCCGCCACGTCGATCGCCTCCTGATCGGTCAGGCTGCCTTGTCCCAGCGGGAATTTCTCGTGGGTGCCGATCGGCATGTTGCGCTTGACGAAGGCGGCGGCGGTGTAGGTGCGCGCCATGCCGGCACCGATGTTGAAGGAACGCTCGCCCCATAGCGGCGGATAGACCAGCCGGCCGGCGGCGTCTTTCAGGCCTTCGCCGTTCTGGCCGTGGCAGGCTACGCATTGCGCCACGTAGATCGTCTTGCCGTTGTCCGGATCGGGCTTCAACGTCGTGTCGACCTTGCCGACGCCGCGTCCGGCCACCTTGTCGGAGGGTTTGGTCGCGCCCTTCATCCAGTTGAAATACGCCACCATCGCCTGCATGTCGGCGCCGTCGACCGGCAGCGGCTTGCCGTTCATCGAGCGCAGGAAACAGCCGTTGATGCGGTCCTCCAGCGTGATCTCGCGGCCGGCGCGCGGTGCGTAGCTGGGGAAGAACGCCGAGACGCCGACATAGGGGCTGCCGTCCGCCACCGTTCCGGCGTTGAGATGGCAGGATGCGCAATTGAGATCGTCGCCGACATGGTTCGGCAGCAGCGCGCGGGTTTCGGCGTTGAGCCGCATGCCGCGCACCAGTTGCGGCGCATTCGGCTGCGCCAGCAGGTCGGCGAGGCGTGGCGTCTCGAACAGCGACTTGTCGATCTTCGGATCGAGCGCGGCACGCGCCGCGGCGACCTCGGCCACGGTGACCGGAGCTGCGCCTTCGCCCCAGCTCTCGCGCACGAAGGACAGGATCTCGGCGATCTCGCGATCGGCGAGGCGGGCGAAGGCCGGCATCGTCCAGACCCGCGGATGGGCGGCGGTCGCGGTGGTCTTCCAGCCGGTCAGCGCGATATGCACCAGCGTCGCCGGATCTTTCGCGGTGACGGTCGGATTGCCGGCGAGTGGCGGGAAGATGCCCTTCACCCCGGCGCCATCGGCCCGGTGACAGTCGGTGCAGAACTGCGCATAGCCGAGCCCGCCGCGGGTGGTGAAAGTGTTCGCGGGAGCCTCGGTCGAGGCGATCCGCGCCTCGGCCTTCGGCCGATCGGACGGCAGCGCCTTGAGATAGGTCGCGATCGCGGTCAGGTCCTGGTCGGAGAGCCCCTGCGTCGAATGCAGGATGACGTCGGTCATGCTGCCGGAGGCGGTGGCGAAACGATTTTGGCCGGTCTTCAGCAGCAGGACGGTGTCCTCGACGGTCCATAGATCGCGCAGCTCGATCGCATTCCAGTTCTCGACCTTGGCGCCGGCGAGATAGAAATGGCCCCCCGGTCCGGCGTCGCTCATCGCCTTTTCCTGGAAGCCGAGGCCGCGCGGCGTGTGACAGGCGCCGCAATGGCCGAGACCCTGGACGAGATAGGCGCCGCGATTCCACACCGCATCCTTCGCCGGATCGGGCTTGAACGGCGTCGCGTCGAGGAAGGCGAAATTCCAGGCGGCGAGACCGATGCGCATGTTGAACGGAAACTGCATGGCGAGCGGGCGATTGGCCTGCTCGACCGGCGCGAGGCCCTTGAGGAGATAGGCCCACAGCGCCTTCATGTCGTCGTCCGTCATCTTCGCGTAGGACGGATAGGGCATCGCCGGATACAGATTGTGGCCGTCCGCCGACACGCCCTTGCGCATCGCGCGATCGAACGCGCCGAACGACCATTGCCCGAGTCCGGTTTTCGGATCGGGCGTCACATTGGTCGAAAAGACGGTGCCGAACGGCGTCTCGAGCGCGCGGCCGCCGGCCATGAGAGGGCCGCCCTCGGCGGTATGGCAGGCGACGCAGTCGCCCAGCCGCGCGATGTATTCGCCGCGCGCGACCAGCGCGGGATCGACATTGGCCCCGAAGCCCGGATCATTTTGCTCGATCGGCGGCGGTTGCACGATCCAGGCGGCGGCGCCGCCGATCGCAAGGACGGCGATGGCCGCGATGATTCCGAAGCGTTTGCCGAAGCGGCCCTTGCTCGCAGTCATGAGTTGCTCGATTCAGGTGTGTTTTTCGGCGCGAGGCTAGGCATCGCGGGGAAGGGGAGCAACTCGGGACAACCCCCTATATCCAAACCTTATCGCGGCTGACCGGTCTACACTCATCGGGGCGAGCAAAATCGAAACGAATGCCGCCCGAACGCAGCCCGTGGAAGAAGCCTTCGAGTCATGTCTCAGAGGCGACCGATCAGCACGGGCCTTGTCCGGACGTGGCGATCAAAGCCGGCGCGCGATCTCGGGCGGCATCATCTTGGCCTGCTCCGGCGCCGCGGCGGCGCGCAGCTTCGGCAGAATTTCGCTGACGGAATCTGCGGTCAGGACGTTGACCGAGAGTTGGGGGCGGATGAAGGCGGCTTCGGTCATGTGCGCCAGCAGTCCGAGCAGCGGGTCCCAGAAGCCTTCGATATTGGCGATCAGGATCGGCTTCCGGTGCCGGCCGAGCTGCTGCCAGGTCATCTGCTCGACCAGTTCCTCCAGCGTGCCCACGCCGCCGGGCAGCGCCACGAAGGCGTCGGAGCGTTCGAACATCAGCCGCTTGCGTTCGTGCATGTCGTCGGTGACGATCAGGTCCTGCACGCGGTCGAGCGCGATCTCTTTGGTGCGTAGAAACCCGGGGATGATCCCGGTGACGGTGCCGCCGTGATCCAGCACGGCGTTGGCGACCGCGCCCATCAGCCCGATCGCGCCGCCGCCATAGACCAGCGTCACGCCGCTCTCGGCGAGTTCCTTGCCGAAGGCCCGGGCCGCCTCGATGAAAAGGGGGTTGGTGCCCGCTCCGGACCCGCAATAAACGCAGACGGTTTTGATTTCGCTCATGGTGAGCGATGTGGCACCGCGGGATTACAGCGTCAAGACAGTCGTCCGCTTCGCGACGCGCAACAGCCTGTTATGACGCAAAGAATCGTCGTCTGAGGGTGCACGTCGCAAACGAAACACTATATGAAGGCGGACCCGACGGATCATCTGTCCGCGGCCGCGTCCCGGCTGCGGTCTGTTTTCAGGCACGCTTGATGGCTCACCCACATTCGCATTCGCAAAGCGGCAGTCCTGCTGCGGAGGACGCCGTAGCGCAGAAGGCGACGCTGGGCGCGACCTTGGTGCATCTGTGGCCCTATATCTGGCCGGGCGACCGGTTCGACCTGAAGATGCGGGTGGCCTGGTCGGTGGTGCTGCTGCTGGTCGCCAAGGCGGCGACGCTGGTCGTTCCGTTCACGTTCAAATGGGCGACCGACGCGCTGACCGGCGCCGACACCGCACCGGTCGAACCCTCGAACTGGACGCTGTGGCTGCTCGCGTCGCCGCTGGCGCTGACGCTGAGCTACGGCCTGACGCGGGTGCTGATGGCGGTGCTGACGCAATGGCGCGACGGCATGTTCGCCCAGGTGGCGATGCATGCGGTGCGCAAGCTCGCCTATCGCACCTTCGTTCACATGCACGAATTGTCGCTGCGCTTCCACCTCGAGCGCAAGACCGGCGGTCTGACCCGGGTGCTGGAGCGCGGCCGGCTCGGCATCGAAGTCATCGTGCGGATGGTGATCCTGCAACTGGTGCCGACGATCATCGAACTGGCGCTGGTGATGGCGGTGCTGCTGTGGCAGTTCGACTGGCGCTACGTCGCGGTGATCATGGCCACCGTCGTCGTCTACATGTTCTACACCTACAAAGCGACCGAGTGGCGGATCGAGATCCGCCGCCGGATGAACGATTCCGACAGCGACGCCAACCAGAAGGCGATCGACTCGCTGCTGAATTACGAGACGGTGAAGTATTTCGGCGCCGAGGAGCGCGAGGCGCGGCGCTACGACAAATCGATGGAGCGCTACGAGGGCGCCAGCGTCAGCACCTACACTTCGCTCGCGGTGCTCAATGCGGGGCAGGCGGTGATCTTCACCTTCGGCCTGACCGCGACGATGCTGATGTGCGCCGTCGGCATCCGCAACGGCACCAACACCGTCGGCGATTTCGTCATGATCAACGCGATGATGATTCAGTTCTATCAGCCGTTGAACTTCATGGGTATGGTGTATCGCGAGATCAAGCAGGCGATCATCGACATCGAGAAGATGTTCGCGGTGCTGTCGCGCAATCCCGAGGTCAAGGACAAGCCGAACGCCGAGCCGCTGGTGGTCACCACCGGCACCGTGCAGTTCGAGGACGTCCGCTTCGCCTACGATCCGTCGCGCCCGATCCTGAAGGGCCTCAGCTTCGAGGTGCCGGCCGGCAAGACGGTGGCGATCGTCGGCCCGTCGGGCGCCGGCAAGTCGACGATCTCGCGGCTGCTGTTCCGGCTGTACGACGTCTCCGCCGGCCACATCCGCATCGACGGCCAGGACATTCGCGACGTCACCCAGAACTCGTTGCGGGCTGCGATCGGCATGGTGCCGCAAGACACCGTCCTGTTCAACGACACCATCCGCTACAATATCCGCTACGGCCGTTGGAACGCCACCGACGAAGAGGTCGAGGAAGCGGCGAGGACTGCTCAGATCGACACGTTCATCAAGTCGTCGCCGAAGGGCTACGAGACCGAAGTCGGCGAGCGCGGGCTGAAATTGTCCGGCGGCGAAAAGCAGCGTGTCGCGATTGCGCGAACCGTTCTCAAGTCGCCGCCGATCCTGGTGCTGGACGAAGCCACCTCGGCGCTCGACAGCCATACCGAGCACGAAATTCAGGGCGCGCTGGAGCGCGTGTCACAGAACCGCACCTCGCTGGTGATCGCGCACCGGCTGTCGACCATCGTCGGCGCCGACGAGATCATCGTGCTCGATCAGGGCCGGATTTCCGAACGCGGCACGCATGCGCAACTGCTCGAGCATGGCGGGCTCTACGCCAGCATGTGGAACAGGCAGCGCGAGGCGGAAGAGGCGCGCGAGCGCCTGGCGATGATCGGGGACGACGTCGTCCCGAACGATTCACCGGTTCGTTCGCCCGCGATCGACGACGATCTGGCAACTTCCGCGGCGGCGGAGTAATCGTGTTGCAGCTTTCAGCCACTCGTTTTTGAAGTAGGGGACTTTCCATGTCCGTCGTGAATTCCATCCGTGCCCAGATCCCGCCGATTCATCGGGAAGGCTATCCGTTCATCGGCGCGTTCGCGCTCGCGACCCTGGTGCTGTTCCTGATCTGGGCCCCGCTCGGCTGGATCGGGACCGTGCTGACGATCTGGTGCGTGCTGTTCTTCCGCGATCCGGTTCGGGTGACGCCGGTGCGTGAAGGCCTGGTGGTGGCTCCGGCCGACGGCCGGGTGTCGATGGTGGTCCAGATCATCCCGCCGCCGGCGCTCGGGCTCGGCGACAAGCCGCTGCCGCGCGTCTCGATCTTCATGAGCGTGTTCAACTGCCATGTGAACCGCAGCCCGGTGGCGGGCCGGGTCGAGCGCATCATCTATTCGCCGGGCAAGTTCATCAACGCCGAACTCGACAAGGCGAGCGAGGACAACGAGCGCAACTCGCTGGTGATCTCGACCCCGGCCGGGCAGATCGGTGTGGTTCAGATCGCCGGGCTGGTGGCGCGGCGGATCGTCTCGTTCGTCCGCGAAGGCCAGCCGCTGGCCGCCGGCGAACGGTTCGGCCTGATCCGGTTCGGTTCGCGGCTCGACGTTTACCTGCCGGAAGGCGCCAAGCCGCTAGTGTCCGAGGGGCAGACGGCGATCGCTGGCGAAACCGTGCTGGCGGACTTCAGTCTCGGCGACGGCGGCCGCACCTATCGGGCCGATTGACGCTGTCGGGGCGTCGGCCTGAAGGCTGCCATGATGGCGGCCGAGGATGAGGCTTGCGAGATCAGGGCGATGCCGATGCAATATGACGAGACCCCACCCGAGATGCCGCGCCGCCGGTTCGGTCCGATTCCGGTGCGGCTGCTGGTGCCCAACGTCATCACCCTGCTGGCGATCTGCGCCGGCCTGACGGCGATCCGGCTCTCGACCGAAGGCCGGATGGAACTCGCGGTGGCGGCGATCGTGTTCGCCGCGGTGCTCGACGGCATCGACGGCCGCGTCGCGCGGATGATCAAGGGTCAGTCGAAATTCGGCGCCGAACTCGACAGCCTGGCTGATTTCGTCAATTTCGGCGTGGCGCCGGGGCTGATCCTGTATTTCTGGCAGCTCCACGATCTCAACAATGTCGGCTGGATCGCCGCGATGGTGTTTGCGATCAGCGGCGGCCTGCGGCTGGCGCGCTTCAACGCCACCATGGACGATCCGAACAAGCCGGCCTTCGCGGCCAATTTCTTCACCGGCGTGCCCGCGCCCGCCGGCGCCATCACCGTTCTGTTGCCGGTTTATATGGCCTTTCTCGGCGCGCCGACGCCGCCCGCGGTGCTGACGGCGCTGTACACGCTGCTGATCGCGTTCCTGATGGTGTCGCGGCTGCCGGTGTTCTCCGGCAAGACGGTGAAGATGCGGGTGGCGCCGGAAATGGTGCTGCCGCTGTTCGTCTCGGTGGTGCTGTTCATCGCACTGCTGATCGGCTACCCGTGGCACATCCTGTCGGCGTGTTCGGTGCTGTATCTGCTCGGCCTGCCGCTCGGCTGGCGGTCCTATCGCGATCACCAGCGGGCTGCCGCCACGCAGGAGTCTCCGCCGGCATCTCCCGCAGGCAGCAAGCCGACTCTGGTGATCCCGGAAGCGGCCGCCAAAGACGATCGACCGACCCGGCTGAACTGAGCAGGTCGGCCGCGCCGCCAGCGCTGCCATGCGGCGGCGTGTCTTGGGCGCTCTCCCGAAATTCGCTATAGCGCATGGGCGTTCGCCGCTCTGAACGGCCTCCGTGACGAGACGGCCGGGTGCGGCGACGCTGGAGGAAGCCCGTGCCCCAATCCGAATCCGGATCTCTGCCCGCCGCCGTGCTCGAAGCGCTGACGCGGTACGACACGCCGACGATCTGCAATGCGATGGAAATCGTTGCCCCGGAGCGCCGCGCCATCGGCTTCACGACGCGCCCACTGGTGTGTCCATTTCCCCAATTGCCGCCGATCGTCGGCTATGCCCGCACCGCGACCATCCGCGCCACGGTCGCCTCGGGTCTGCCCGCGGCCGAGCAGCAGGCGCAACGGATGGCGTATTACGAGTATGTCGGCTCCGGGCACGGTCCGCGGATCAGTGTCATCCAGGACATCGACGGCCCGGACGCCGGCTTCGGCGCGTTCTGGGGCGAGGTCCACAGTGCCTTGCATCAGGCGCTGGGGTGTCTCGGCGTGATCACCGACGGCTCCGTCCGCGACATCCCGCAATGGGCGCCGGGCTTCCAGGCGCTCGCCGGTTCGATCGGTCCGTCACACGGCCACGTCCACGTCACCGGCTTTGCCGCGGAAGTCCGCGTCGCCGGCATGACCGTGCATGACGGCGACCTGATCCATGCCGACAGCCATGGTGCGATCGTGATCCCGCATCACCTCGCCGAGAAACTGCCGGCCGCCGCCGAACTCTGCGGCCGACGCGAGGTGCCGATCCTCGAGATCGCGCGCGATCCGTCGTTCTCGCTGCAGCGGCTGCGCGAGGCGCTGATCCGGTCCGGGGAGATTCACTGAGTCCCCTCGATCGACCCGCAATGGTTATCAGAAGGTTGACGTAGTAAGGCGTGGCACGCTCCAGGCGCCGGGACATCGTTCGTCGCCGCAAGGGTTCCCCCCGACGCTTAACCTTTACGCGTCTTTAATGGCGGCTGCTTACGGTGAAGCCGCGCAGCGTAGAATGCACTGCGCCGCCGTCAGCGCGGGCTGGCGCGCGCGTGCGCGTGTCGGAGTACAAGATGGATATCGCCACACTTATCGGCCTGGTCGCGGGCGCTGCTGTCGTGTCGTCCCTCATTTTGATGGGCGGCAATTTCGGGATGTTCTACGACGTCCACGCGGTCATCGTCATTTTCGGCGGTTCGGCCGCGGCGACCCTGATCCGTTTTCCATTGTCGGCGATGTTGCACGGCCTGCCGCTCGGCGCCAAATTCGCCTTCACCATGAGTAACCTGTCGGCCCGCGACCTGGTCGACGAACTGGCCCGGATCGCCGAGATCGCCCGCAAATCCGGGCCGGTGGGGCTCGAAAAGGTGGAGGCCGACGATCCCTTTCTGGCGAAGGGTATCCGCTACGTCGCCGATGGTTACGACCTCGAATTCATCCGCGACAACCTCGAGCGCGATCGCGACAACTTCCTGCTGCACCTCAACGAGGGATCGAAGATCTATCGCGCGATCGGCGACTGCGCGCCGGCATTCGGCATGATCGGCACGCTGCTCGGCATGGTGCAGATGTTCTCCAACATGCAGGACCCCTCCAAGCTCGGCCCGTTCATGGCGGTCGCGCTGCTGGCGACGCTGTACGGCGCGGTCGTGGCGAACCTGATCTGTCTTCCGATCGCCGACAAGCTGCATGGCAAGCTGGTCGACGAGGAAACCAACCGCACGCTGATCATCGACGGAATTCTGATGATCCGGGACTCCAAGAGTCCGACCCTCGTCAGGGAAATGCTACTCGCCTATCTGCCGGAAAAGCACCGCCACGAGGAAGACGAAGGCGTGCCCGCTTAGTCGGAGTCGGAAGCAGCCGGAAAGCGCGCCATGGCCAAGAAGAAACGGGAGGAGGCACACGGCGGTCACGGCTGGTTCGTGACCTTCGCCGATCTGATGGCGCTGCTCCTGGCGTTCTTCGTCATGCTGACGGCATTCTCGACGCAGGACAAGGACAAGCTGAAGGTCGTCGCAGGCTCGATGCGCGAAGCGTTCGGCGTCCAGTCCGACGCCCGCTATTCAGGCATCATCGAAAACGACGGGCTGCCGACCCGCGGCAAGGTCAAGAACACCGAACACGTCAATCCCGAACTGTCGACCGCCAAGCCGTCGCCCGGCGAGGTCTCCAAGGACGAGGGCATCCAGACCAAGGAGGATCGCGAGTTCGCGCTCGCCTCGGCGTCGCTGCGGCAGGCGCTGCAGGACATGCCCGAAATCGCCGAGCTCTCCAAGAATGTGATGTTCGAAGAGACCAAGCAGGGCCTCAACCTCGAAATCATGGACCAGGACGGACGCGCGATGTTCGCCGACGGCTCCAAGGCTCCGTTCGAGCGCACACGGCGTCTGCTGCAGCGGCTCGCCGGGCCGCTTCGCGCCAGTCCGCTGCGGCTCACCATCGCCGGCCACACCTCGGCCGGGCTGATGTCGTCGCGAAGCGACTACAACGGCTTCGATCTGTCAGCGGATCGCGCCAATGCGGTGCGCCAGATCCTCGAACGCGAGGGCGTTCCGACCTCTCATTTCTTTGCGGTCACCGGCCGCTCCGACACCCAGCCGCTGTTCCCCGAGGACCCCGCGATCGCCGCCAACCGCCGGGTGACCATCACGCTGATGCGCGAAAGCCCCGCACTGCCGCCGGGGCTCAAGCCGTAACCGCGAACCGGACGGAAGGCCGCGGCCACAGAGCGGGTCCACGATGCGGCGTTCGCGTTCGACCAATGGGGCGGTGCATTTCCTTCGCCGCCGGACTATCCACCCGGCATGACCGCACTCGTTTTCCGAAGCTTGATTTTCCTCGCGCTAGGCGCGACTTTGGCGATGCAATGGCCGAGCGTCGTTCTCGTTGTTGCACAATTGGGTCCAGGCAGTGCAATCGCGGGAGAGACGAGAGTGGTTGGCCAGGTTGAGGATTTGACGCCGCAGGACGTCGCCAAAGGGATCGCGGAGGGGCGCTATCTTCTGGTCGACGTGCGCGAGCCGAACGAAGTGGCGGCAGAAGCCTATCCGGACGCGGTGGTGGTTCCACTGTCGAGTTTCGATCCCAGGGCCATCCCCGATCCGGCCGGCAAGCAGGTCGTGTTCGCCTGCCGTTCCGGCAAACGCTCGGTGACCGCGTCGCAAGCGGCGCAGATGGCCGGCCTCGCCTATGACAAGCATCTCGCCGGCGGCATCCTCGGTTGGAAAGCGGCGGGCCTGCCGACCAAGCCCGGCGGCTGATGGCGCGATGAACAGGGTCTTCGCCGATCTGCCCGTTACCGTGTTCGAGGCGATGTCGCAGCTCGCGCGCGACAACGACGCGATCAATCTCGGCCAGGGGTTCCCGGACGATCCGGGCCCGGAGGATATCCGCCGCGCCGCCGCGGATGCAGTGCTCAACGGCTACAACCAGTATCCCTCGATGATGGGGATCCCCGAGCTGCGGCAGGCGATCGCGGCCCATTACGCGCATTGGCACGGCGTCAATCTCGACCCGATGACCGAGGTGATGGTGACCTCGGGCGCGACCGAGGCACTGGCGAGTGCGATCCTGTCGGTGGTCTCGCCCGGCGACGAAGTCATCGTGTTCCAGCCGGTCTATGATTCCTACTTGCCGATCATCCGGCAGGCCGGCGGCATTCCGCGGCTGGTCCGGCTCGAGCCGCCGCATTGGCGCGTCACCGAGGAGGCGCTGCGCGAGGTCTTCAGTCACAAGACCAAGGCGATCGTGTTCAACAATCCGCTCAATCCCGCTGCGGTGGTCTATCCGCGCGAGGATCTCGAATTGCTGGCGCGGTTTTGCCAGGAGTTCGACGCGGTCGCGATCTGCGACGAGGTCTGGGAGCACGTCACCTTCGACGGCCTCGGCCACATCCCGCTGATTGCGATCGAGGGGATGCGCGACCGCACCATCAAGATCGGCTCGGCCGGCAAGATCTTTTCACTGACCGGCTGGAAGGTCGGCTTCGTCTGCGCCGCGCCGTCGCTGCTGAGGGTCGCGGCCAAGGTGCATCAGTTCCTCGCTTTCACCACGGCGCCCAATCTCCAGGTCGCGGTGGCGTACGGACTCGGCAAGAGCGACGATTACTTCCTGCAGATGCGCAAGGGCCTTGCCAAGAGCCGCGACCGGCTGGCGCAGGGGTTGTCCAGCATCGGCTTTCCGGTGATCCAGTCGCAGGGCACGTATTTCCTCACCGTCGATCTGTCGCCGCTCGGCCTCAACGAGACCGACGAGGAATTCTGCAAACGGATCGTCAACGAGTACAAGGTCGCCGCGATTCCGGTGTCGGCGTTCTACGAGGAAGAGCCGGTCACCTCGGTGGTGCGGTTCTGTTTCGCCAAGAAGGATCAGACGCTCGACACCGCTCTCGAGCGGCTGTCGGACGCGGTGCACAGGCGTTAGGGTCTCGACGATGCGACACGAATTGTTCCCGCGAGCGTGGCTTGTCGGTGTGGCCCTGGCACTGTCGACGAGCCTCGGCGCGCCGGCGCTGGCGCAGGATCGCGTGGTGAATTTCTACAACTGGTCGAACTACGTCGCGCCGGGCGTGCTGGAGGAGTTCACCCGCGAGACCGGGATCAAGGTGGTCTACGACACCTTCGACGGCAACGAGACGCTGGAGACCAAGCTGCTCGCCGGCAAGTCGGGTTACGATGTCGTGGTGCCGACCGCGTATTTCCTGCAGCGCCAGATCGGTGCGAAGGTGTTCCAGAAGCTCGATCCCTCGAAACTGCCGAACCTGAAGAACGCCTGGGACGTGGTGACGAAGAAGCTCGCGCTGTACGATCCCGGCAATCAATATGCCGCGAACTACATGTGGGGCACCACCGGGATCGGCTACAACGCCGCAGCGGTGAAGCGCATTCTCGGCGAGGGGGCGGCGATCGACAGCTGGGACATCGTGTTCAAGCCGGAGAATCTGGCGAAGTTCAAGGACTGCGGCGTGCAGATGTTGGACTCGGCCGACGATATCCTGCCCGCGGCGCTGACTCATCTCGGCCTCGATCCGAATTCGACCAGGCAGACCGATCTGGAGAAGGCCGCCGACGCCGTCGCCAAGGTTCGGCCGTCGGTGCGCAAATTTCACTCGTCCGAATATCTCAATGCGCTCGCGACCGGAGAGATCTGCCTGGTTGTCGGCTGGTCCGGCGACATCAAGCAGGCGCAAGCGCGCGCCACCGAAGCCAACAACGGCGTCGAGATCGGCTACGCGATCCCGAAGGAGGGAGCGCAGATGTTCTTCGACAATCTCGCGATCCCGGCCGACGCCAGGAACGTCGCCGAGGCGCACGAACTGATCAATTTCCTCTATCGCCCGGAGATCGCCGCGCGCAATTCCGACTTCCTGTCCTACGCCAACGGCAACAAGGCGAGCCAGGAGTTCGTCAACGCCCGCGTGCTGAACGACAAGACGATCTATCCGGACGAGGCGATGCAGTCGCGCCTGTTCGTCATCACCGCGCGCGACGCGGCGACGCAGCGGGTGATCAACCGGTTGTGGACGCGGGTCAAGACGGGACGGTGAAATCGTCCCTGGTCAGGCAGTCCCCGCCATGTCCCGCGCGGACGCTTCGCGAACGGCAGGCTTTCCGATATCGCTGAAATTGATCGTGCCGGGGAGCGCGTGATCGGACGGCTTGCCGCCGACGCCGCGCATCGGAATCGGACTGACGGGCGTGCGATCATATCGTTGGATATCTTGCCGAAACAGCCGCCATGCCCATCCCGCCGTTCGGCGGTAGGTCTGGACCAGTCCGATCATGCCGTAGATCTGCGCGCCGGCATCGATCAGATGGGCCCGCACCCTGAGCTCGGCGCGGCGCAGCATCTTCTTGGAGGCCGAGTAATCCTTGACCTCTTCCGCCGTCCTCGTTTCGGCGCTCGAGAACACCCCCGCCGACTTCGAGAATATCAGCGCGCTTAGAAAGCGAACCGGATTGAAGAAATAGGTGTAGGCGATCAGCAGATTGACCTGCTTGATCCAGGGGCGGGGATGTTTCGAGGCGACGACATAGTTGCCGTCCATGATGTGGGGCTCGACCGCGACGTCGCCCGCCTTGCTGAAAGCCATCCCCGAATCGAACACGTTCTCGTACCATTTCGATCCGGGGGCCGGCGTCAGCATCATCACTTGCGTGGTGATCGATCCGGCCTTCCGCAGCAACCTGATCTGGTTGAGAAGACCGTAGTTCGACTTCCATGTCACCAGCGGCTGGCTGTCGTGGTGCATCATCATCGGCATCGGCAGAATGTTGTTCTCGCGCAGCAATCGGAATGCGAGTTCGGTCTTGTCCTTGTCCTGCGCCTTCTTGACCAGCGTCGCCGTCATGTCCTCGACGCCGAGCCACACTGCCGCGAATCCCGCCTCCCTGATCAGCGGCAGGTGATCGCGCATCCCGACCGTGTCGTGCACCGTGACTTCGGTTCCGATCCGGATCTTGCAGAACGGTCGGCCGGCCCGGGCCTTGCGGGCGAGGGTTCCGGCAATATCGAGCGTGCGTTTGGTGTTGTTGAAGAAATTGTCGTCGGCGCCGAAGAAATTATAAAGGCCGAAAGTGGTGGCGATCTGCCCGATTTCCTCAGCGATGCGTTCGCCGCTCTTGGCCCGAAACTGCGACTGATTGTAAGCGGGAATCGGACAGTACGAACAACGAAACTTGCAGCCGGCCGTCATGACGATCCCGGCGATCGGGCTGTGCTTTCTCACGCGATTGGCGGGCAACGCATGGCTTGCCAGCGTCATCTCGTTGCTGGGCGGCTCCAGCAGTTTGTAGCCGTGCACCGAGTCCGGAAGCTCGTCGAGATCGCCGAGAAGACGCTGCACGCCGGTGTCCACCAGTTCCTCGATCGGTCCGCCGCGCGGCGCAGTGCGGCCGAAGACGATCCCCGGAATCTGATCGAGTGCGCCGCCGTCGCGTGCGCGTGCGAACACCGACCGCATCGATTCGCCGGCCGCCCGCATCGACAGCAGGACGTCCAGCAGTTCGAGGAAGACATATTCCTCGCCGGTGACGGCCACGTCCGCGGCCCAGTTCGCGTTCCGATCTGCGCCGAAGACGTGCCAGGGCTCGTACCGGATCCGCGGACCGCCCACGATGATCAGCGGCCGCTTGTCGGGCTCGATCCGGCAGGCTTCCTGGATCAGCCGGTCGCATTCCGCCGAATGCAGGTGCATGCTCGAAACCAGGAACAGATCCGGGATGCGGCCATCGAGGCGCATGTGCAACGGACTGAAGTTGCGGTTCCATTGCTGCAGAACGATCCGCGTCTTGTCGAAGCCGACATCGACCAGCGCCGAACCGATCGCCCGCACGCCGCCGGGGGCCATGCGGGTATCGGCCAGAATGAAGGGTAGGACACGGGTCCTATGATCGAAGGCGCTGACGATGACTGTGGCGAGGTCGTGCCTTGCGGAAAGATGTCGCAGCCGCTGTCGCAGCGCCAGCATCTTGCCGGGAATCAGTAGTTCGTCACCACGGGCACGCCTGGGAAGTTCCATGTAATGCCTCGTTCCTCGCCGACCTATTTATCCTATCAGTTTGAAGTTAATACGCGCCTGGGTCAAGTTGACGGCCGCCTGGCGCGGTCCGTGGGGCATGAATGGCCCTCAGCGTTCCCAGCGCACACGCGTTGCAGGTGCTGTTTGCACTCGGTCGCCAAATGCCCTCAGTGGCGTGATGGGGCGAACACCGGCGTCGATATCCGCTACGCGATCGGTCGCGGCGTTGCAGGATCTGACCAACTTGCTGCATCGCCCGAAAATCGCTCTTGAAGTGATGCAAGGCTGCTCGTGATCTCCGCTCGCGACGCAGCGCATCATCGACCGGCTGTGGATGCGGGTGAGGACGGGGCGGTCAGGCGAGCCCGTTCCGGCAGCCGATCTGCCTGATGGGTTCGGTTGGAATCGTCTTCCACATCGATGCCCGCCTGTTCGTACTGAGGATCAGAATGAAACACCGCAACGCTCGGCGCGCATTCGCGCTGAACGCGGCAGATCACCCGATTGCGGCCGGCGTGCTTTGCGTCGTAGAGAGCTCGATCTGCCGCCGTGACCAGATCGGATACCTCGTGCATCGCCGGCGTAGAAGTCGCAACGCCGATGCTGACCGTGGCTGAGACCGGGCGCGAGGCCACCACCATCGCGTTCGCGGCGACCTCTCGCCGCAATCGCTCCGCGACGATCCTTGCCTGTTGCAAATCCGTTTCCGGCATCAGCAGAGCGAACTCTTCGCCGCCGATCCGCGCGAGAACGTCGTATTGACGCTTGCAGCCGCGCGCGAGGTTCGCCAGGTGCACGATGACGTCGTCGCCCACCTGGTGGCCGAAACCGTCGTTGATCGATTTGAAGTAATCGATGTCGATCATCAGGAACGACACCGGCCATCCATTGTGACGAGCTCTGGCCCACTCACGATTCGCCAGGGTCATAAAGTGGCGGCGATTGTAGACGCCCGTCATGCCGTCCGTCGTCGCCAGCCGCTCGAGTTCCTGCGCATTTCGCACGATGTCGGTGACATTGCTGTAGATCAGCATTCGCCCACCGCCGGGCAGGACGGCTAGGTGACAGCGCAGCGTCGTCCCGTCCGCCATCGTCAGATCCATCGGTCTCGGATCGCCGGACCGGACCCATGCCAGGCGCCGCTCGACGTAGTCTTCGAGGTTCACCGCGACCGCCTGGGCAGCGGCACCGAGCATGTCCGCATATCGCGGTCGCTCCGTCCGGATCTCCTCCGTGCTGTTGGCCCTGAACATCACGTGAAGCACCGGATTGCTGTAGATCGCGCGGAGGTCTTGGTCGAGGATCAGCAGGCCGCTATCGACGTTGTCGAGGGCGCTGTAGAGCGTCTCGAGGGCCTGCTTGGCTTCGGTGAGCTCGCGATTCAGGCGCGCGAATCCTACCGGATCCGCGTTCGATCCGTTCGAGCTTTCCGTTTCCTCCACCGGTCCTTGACCACTCTGCATGGTGATCGCCTCCGCGACGCGCATCGATCAATACACTATCGGTTGTGTAACGACCGACAACAACCTGTCGATGGGCGAGCGAAATTCGGAGTAGGTAGTTAATGCACGACTAACTCAGGCGTCGATATCCGGCTGACTAGCGCCACCGTCGATGCAGCCACAGCCACTGCTCGGGCGTCTCGCGGATCCAGCCTTCGATCACCGACGTCGCCGCCTGCATCGTGCCTTGGATGTCGATCTGGCCGTCGGCGTCGCGCACGGGTTGGATCTGTTCGGTGAGTTCGGCGCGGAAACGATGGCCGGGCAGGCGGATGACGCGGGCGCCGTGCAGCGGGCAGTCGATCTGGCGCAGCAGTCGCGCGAGCATCGGGTTGGCCTTGCAGGTGCGGCCGAAGAAGGTGACGTCGACGCCCCTGGTGTAGTGCTGATCGATCAGCATGCCGACGTGCTTGCCCTCTTGCAGGGCCTGCGCCAGCTTGAACGGCGCGGTGCCGCCGGCGGCGACGAGTTGGCCCATCTTGACCGAGCGGATTTCCTCGACGATCCGATCCGCGGCTGCGATGTTCGGCCGGCGATACAGCACCGCGGTGTCGAGTCCATGCGCGACGGCAGCGACGGCGGGCAGTTCCCAATTGCCGAGGTGGCTGGCGAAGATCAGCGCCGGCTTGCCGTCGGTGCGGAGCTGCTCGAACAATTCGAGCGAGCGGGGTGTGACTTCGACGCGGCTTTGCTCCGGATGTTCGGGGTCGTAATCCCACACCGAATCCAGATGCGCGAATTCCGCCCCGGCGCGGCCGAGATTGTCCCAGACGCCGGCGAGGATCGCCTCGATCTCCTCGGGCGACTTCTCGGGGAAGGCGGCGGTGAGATTGGCGCGGCCGATCCGCTGCTCGGGCAATCGCGGGCCGAGCTTGCGCACCAGGGCGCCGAAGAAGTCGGCGGTCTTGGTCGGATCGAATTTCCGCGCCAGATGCAATGCCCCGATCGCCGCCGAGCCGGCGACATTACCGGCAGCCGTCTTGGCCGCGCGTTGCGCACGCAGCTTGGCGCGGAGCAGGTGTAGTTTCATCAGAAGTGGACGATGATCTTGCCGAACACCTGGCGGCTTTCCATCCGCTTCAGTGCGGCGCCGACGTCGTCGAGCGGCACCTCGGTGTCGATCACCGGCAGCATCCCTGCGGCCATCTTGTCGAGGCTTTCGGCGATGTTCTTCATCGTCGCGCCGAACGAGCCGAAGATGCGGTACTGCTGCTGGAACAGCTGCATCAGATTGATGGTCGCGGTCGGGCCCGAGGTCGAGCCGCAGGTCACGAGCCTGCCGCCGCGCTTCATCACCAGCAGCGAGCCGTTGAAGGTGTCGGCGCCGACGTGTTCGAACACGACGTCGACGCCCTTCTTCTTGGTGATCTTTCGCGTCTCGTGCTCGAAGCGGTCGTTGCGGTAGTTGATGACGTAGTCCGCGCCGAGCTTCTTGACGCCTTCGATCTTGCTGTCGTCGCCGACCGTGGTGATCACGGTGCAGCCGATCGCCTTGGCCATCATGATCGCGACGGTGCCGATGCCCGAGCCGCCGGCATGCACCAGAATGGTCTCTCCCGGCTGCAGTTTGGCGTTGTCGAACAGCATGTGCTGCACGGTGGAGAACGCGATCGGCGCGCAGGCGGCGTCGCGCAGGCTGACGCCGTCCGGCACCGGGATCACCAGCCGAGCCGGGATGTTCATCAGTTCGCGCGCGAAGCCGTCGACGTGGAAGCCGATCAGTCCGCCGACATTCTCACAGAAATTATCGCGGCCTTCGAGGCACGGCTTGCAGTGGCCGCAGGTCAGCGCGCCATACATCACGACTTTCTGACCGGGTGCAAAGCGCGTGACGCCGTCGCCGACCGCCTCGATCGTGCCCGACGCTTCGGCGCCGACCACGATCGGCAGCTTGCGCTTGACGAAGGCCATGCCGCGATAGCCCCAGACGTCGATGTGGTTGAGCGCGACCGCGGCGACGCGGATCTGCACCTCGCCGGCCGCGGGCGGCGGGGGAGGCGGCAGATCGGAGACCGCGAGATCGCGATCGGCAACGAGAGTGAGCGCGCGCATGAATCGTGTCCGAAGCAGTTGCGTCCTGACGCGGCTAGACCGGCTCGCGCGTCAGGATCAGGGAAGCGTTCTGGCCGCCGAACCCGAACGAGTTCGACATCACCGCGGTGACGCGGGCGTCGCGCGCCTTGTTCGGTACCACGTCGAGCGGGATCAGCGGATCCGGCACGTCGTAATTGATGGTCGGCGGAATCCGTTGATGCTCGAGCGTCAGCAGCGAGAAGATCGCCTCGACCGCGCCGGCGGCGGACAAAGTGTGGCCGACCATCGACTTGTTCGACGACACCGGAATCGTCGAGGCGCGTTCGCCGAACATCGCGGAGATGCCGTTGTATTCCATCTTGTCGTTTTCGGGCGTTCCGGTGCCGTGGGCGTTGATGTAGTCGATCTGCTCGACGCCGAGGCCGGCGTCGGCGAGCGTCTTCTTGATGCAGCCGATGATCGGCTTGCCGTCGGGGCTCGAGCGGGTGCGGTGAAACGAGTCGGCGAGTTCGCCGCAGCCGGCGACGACGCCGAGAATGGCCGCGCCGCGCGCCACCGCGGATTCGTAGCTTTCGAGCACCAGCGCGCCGGCGCCTTCCGCCATCACGAAGCCGTCGCGGTTCTTGGCGAACGGCTTGGCCGAGGCCTGCGGCGGGTCGTTCTGGGTCGAAAGCGCCGACAGCAGCGAGAACCGGATCAGCGCCTCGGCGTTGACCGAGCCGTCGGTGGCGACGCACAGCGCGGCGTCGGCTTCACCACGGCGGATCGCCTCGACGCCGAGCTGGATCGCGCTCGCGCCCGAGGCGCAGGCGGTCGACAGCGAGATCGGCGAACCCTTGGTGCCGAACGTTTCGGCGAGATGATCGGCGACCGAGCCGAACTGGAAGCGGCGGTGATAGTGCGTGAACCGTCCGCCGCCGCTGACGCGGAGCAGGGCGTCGTAGTCGATCGCGGTGTTGGCGCCGGTGGCGCGCGCCAGTTCCTGGCGCGGCTGCCATTCGAGCTCGACCGGGGCCACGGCGAGAAACAGCGGGCCGGGGAAGTCGCCCTTGCGGCCGATGCCGGCCTGCGCGATCGCTTCCTCGGTGGCGATGTCGGCGAGCTTTTCGCCGAGCACGGTGGAGGAGAACGGCTCCACCGGGACGAAATCCACGGTGCCGGCCATCGTGGTTTTCAGGCCGTCGATCGGAAACCGCGTGATGGTGCGGATGCCGGATTCGCCCGCGGTGAGCTTGGACCAATTGTCGGTCTTGCCGGCGCCGAGCGATGTCACCACGCCCATGCCGGTGACGACCACGATCGGCCTGCCGAATTTGTCGTGCGTCGCGGTCATCGCGTTCCCCTCGCTCGGTCGGTCGAGCTCACCGAATGGCCTCGACCAGCGCCATGCCTTCGCCGCGCCAATGGCCGGCGCCGACCACCACAATCTGGTCCGGGGCCGTCGCGGTTTCAATCTCCAGCCCGCTCGGATCGTTGGCCGGAAACAGCGCGCCGCGCGACAGCGACAGCGCCGCGAGTGCGATGCCGAGCGGAAACTGCGCTTCCATGACGTGCCCGAACGCCGTGCCCGTCGCGCGGACCGGATGAGCGGCATGCGCCCGCAGGAATGCGGCTTCTTCAGCCGTCGCCGGCTCAGCGCCGGTCGCGCCGGTGATGATCGCGGCGTTGTCGTGCAACGGGCCTAGCTGCGCCCACAGCTTGTCCATCGAAACGGTGACGTCGCCCGGCGCGCGCCGGCGCGACATGTCGGCGACGACATTGGTCAGCCGCGCATAGGGCTTGGCGCCGCGCGCCTCGGCATGCGCCTTCGATTCGATCACCAGGAAGGCGCCACCGGAGCCGAGCGCGAACCCGCCTTTGTCGCCGCGCGAAAACACCGGCGCGTAGTTGTCCTTGAGATTGAAGTCGCCGAATTCGTAGAGCATCAGCAGGTCTTTGCGCTCGCCGTTCTGCGCGGCGCCGATCAGCGCGATGTCGCTCTGTCCGGCGGCGATGCGCGCCAGCGCGATTCTCGCCGCGTCGACGCCGGCTTCTTCCTCGCCCATGAAGGTGCGCGACGAGCCGGTCACGCCGTGGACGATGGCGATGTTGCCGGCGAGCAGGTTGGAAAGCTGCGCCAGAAACAGCGTCGGCCGCAGGTCGTTCATCAGCCGCTCGTTGAGCGCGCCGGGCGGAGAATCGCCGTGGGCCTCGGAGTTGAGCACCGCGGAGTCGACCGAAAGATCGCGCTCGCCGCCGCCGGCGGCGACGATCATGTCGGTCCGCGACAGGATCTCGGTGTTGCCCTTGATCCCCGCCGAATCCAGCGCGAGGCCGGCCGCATAGGTGCCGATCCGCTGCCAGGCTTCCATCTGGCGCTGATCGCCCTTCTTTGGAATCTGCTTGTCGAAACTCAGCGGCGCCAGCGGGTGCACGATGTAGGGCGCAAAGCCGGTGGTGTCGACGTTGACGCGGCGCTGCGCCAGCACGTCCCAATGCGCGTCGAGGCCTTCGGCCAACGAGGTCGCGAGACCGATGCCGGTGATCCAGGCTTCCACAGGTTGTTTGTGCGACGTCTCAGCCATGGATCATCTGCTCCGGAAATCCGATCTGTCTGGCCATCACTTCCATGTGCCCGCGCAGATCCGGATGAGGGAAGGGCACGTGGCGAAAGGTCAGCGTCGCGTTGCACGCCAGCTTGCCGCCGCTTTTGATGTTCGCTTCGGTCATGGTGTAGCCCGAGCCCTCGTGGATCACCGTGGCCTCGACTGACAGCGTCTCGCCGGGCGTGACGAAGCTGCGCATCTTGGCTTCCTTGACCGCGGCGAGAAACGGCATGCGCTGGAACTGCATCAGCGCGATCAGCAGCCAGCCCGATGTCTGCGCCATCGTCTCGATCAGCAGCACGCCCGGCATCAGCGGATAGCCGGGGAAATGACCTTCGAAGATCGTGCTCGTCTGGGGTACGAGCGCTTCGACCGTGATGCTGCGTTGCTCGATACGAAGCTCGGCGATCCGATCGATCAGATGGAAATATTCGAGGTTCATGGCGCGGGCGGCTTTCGAACCGCCACTACGCGCCCTTGGCGGCGACCAATTCGTCGATGCGGGCGGCGAGATTGCTCAGGACGAAATACTGTTCGGTGGTCGCCTTGCCGTCGTTGACCTCCTGGGTCCACTTTTCGAGCGGCAGTTTGATACCGAACGCCTTGTCGATCGCGAAGGCGATGTCGAGGAAGTCCAGGCTGTCGATCCCCAGATCATCGATCGCGTGGCTTTCCGGGGTGATCGTGTCGCGCGGGATGTCGCAGGTTTCCGCGATGATGGTGGCCACCCGATCGAATGTGGAAGTCATCATTAAGCCTTTGAAATTGTGTCGGAAATGGCCGCCCACGTCGAGCGCGGCGGTGGTCGTGACGACAGGTGAATGCCCGTATAACGGAGCGCTGCCCCGAGTTCAATGGCACGTGGGCCACAGCCCCTTTGGCCCGGCTTTGGCCCATTTGTGCCGGTTTCAGGGAATCAGCCCGGCGGCGTCGCAATCTGCGCGCAATTGCTTCGGCCCATCAATACGCAATCCTGTGTCTTGCGCAGGTCGGCGATGCTGGTGGCGAGCCAGAACCCGACCGCCGTCAATACGATGGTGAAGGCCAGCGCGGCGATGTTCGTCAGCATCCGGTGACGGAAATCGTCCTGAGATTCGTCGTGGCCGCGCTCGTAGGCGGCCAGATCGTTCTGGACCGGCGGGAGTTTCCCGACATGGGCGGTGGGGCCCGTCCTCCGTGGCCGGAACGGCAGCACGCGGTGGTCGTCGTCGGGGAGGCTGAGGCGGTGGTTTTTCATGGCGGCCGGCCCTCGCGGCGGCGAGATTGTTCGATCGGTTATCCTAGTGGATGTAGGTCGCGAGGCAAACTCCGCAACTTGACGGAAGTGCGTTTGTCGCGCGCTGTGCCTCGCGCGACCCGACGAGACGCATTTGAATCCCACCACGGCAGCACAGCATCAGGCTCCCGCTGCGATCGGCAGCGTCATCACTTCGGCAGCCGTCCCATCAGATAGAACTCGTCGTTCGGCCGCATCCCGGTGACATTGGCCATGCGGTTGGACAGCGCAAAGAACGCCGCGATCGCTGCGATGTCCCAGATGTCGTCGTCGCCGAAGCCGTGTTCCCTGAGCGTATCGAAATCCGCGTCGCCGACCCGCTCGGCCTCGCGGCTCACCTTCATGGCGAAGTCGAGCATCGCCCGCTGCCGTTCGGTGATCTCGGCCTTGCGATAGTTGACGGCGATCTGGTCGGCGATCCGGGGATTCTTGGCGCGGATGCGCAGGATCGCGCCGTGCGCGATCACGCAATACTGGCACTGATTGGCCGCCGAAGTCGCGACCACGATCATCTCGCGCTCGGCCTTCGACAGCCCGCTGTCCTTCTCCATCAGCGCGTCGTGATAGGCGAAGAAGGCTCGGAACTCGTCCGGCCGGCCGGCCAGCGACAGAAACACGTTCGGCACGAAGCCGGACTTCTCCTGCACGCCGAGGATCCGGGTGCGGATGTCGTCGGGCATATCGGCAAGCGCAGGGACGGGAAAACGGGAGACGGCTGCTGATGTCATCGAAGGTTCCGCAAGGCGCGACATGCGCTGCGCGGAGCTTAGGCGATCGGCGCGCGCGCGGCAAAGCGCGCGCGATGTTGCACTGCGTCAGCGCAGCGGCTTCTTCAGCAGCGAGAAGCGGTCGGGATCGAGCCCGAGCGACGGCTGCAACATCGGCGCTTCGACCGTGCGGGCCAGCGGACGTTCGATCGTGCCGGGATCATTCGGCACGTCGCGGTGCGAGGTGGCGCCGCGCCAGCGTTCGAGCACGGCGCTGACGAAGTGCATGTCGTGCCCCGCGGCGGTCGACGGCACCGTCGAGGTCGCGGCTTCCGAGCGCGGCAATTGCTGCGGCGGCACTTCCTTGAAGCGCAGCCGCGTCGGCAGCGCGACGCCTTCGCCGAACGCCAGCACTTCGCGGGTGCCGAGCGAGGGCACGAACGACAGCAGATTGGCGGCCGCGTCCGACACCGCCGAGCGCAGCAGCGATTGATCGCGGTCGTTGGCGAGCCGCATCGCGAACAGCGTATTGCATTGCGACAGGATGGTGGCGTCGAGTTCGGCCGGGCGTTGCGTCACCAGACCGAGATAGACGCCGTATTTGCGGCCCTCCTTGGCGATCCGCGACACCGCCTTGCGGGTCGGGCCGAAGCCGATCGCGCGATCGGCGCTGGCGTAGCGATGCGCCTCTTCGCAGACGAACAGCAGCGGCGAGACGCCGTCGCTCCACAGCCCGAAGTCGAACGCCATCCGGCACAGCACCGACACCACCGAGTCGACGACTTCGGCCGGGAAGCCGGCGAGCTGCATGATCGTCATCGGGCGGCCATTGGCCGGCAGCCGGAACAGATGACTGATCACCTCCGCCATGGTGTCGCCGCCGACATTGGCGTTGTCGAACATGAAGGCGTAGCGCGGGTCGTTGCGCACCGTCTCGATGCGCGAGATCAGCTTGTGATAGATGATGCGCGACGAGCGGTTCTCGAGCTTGCCCATGCGCTCGTCGATCAGCGAGATCAGGTCGACCAGGCGATACGGCACCGGCGTGTCGGCGGTGTAGCCGACCGATTTCGGATCGACCCGCTTCAGCCCGAGCCGGTCGGCGCTGGTGTATTGCACATACAGGCCCTTGGCGATCGGGATCACTTCGGCGAGCACGTCGAGTTCTTCCGGCACGCCGGGGCGGCCGGCGAACAGCACGTCGACGATCTCGTCGAAATTGAACAGCCAGAACGGCAGCTTCAGATTGCGCGGATTGAGCACCAGCGCCTTGTCGCCGAAGCAGCGGCCGTATTCGTTGTGGACGTCGAGCAGGAAGATCCGCAGCGCCGGCCGCGACTTCAGGATTTCGTTGAGCAGCAGCGACACGCCACTCGATTTGCCGACGCCGGTGGAGCCCAGCACGGCGAAGTGCTTCGACAGCATTTCCTCGATGTCGACATAGGCGATCACCGAAGGATCCTGCTGCAGCATGCCGACATTGATCTGGTCGGAGCCGGTCGGCGCGTAGACGATGCGCAGATCTTCGCTCGAGATCAGTTCGACAGCGTCGCCGATCGTCGGATAGTTGGTGACGCCGCGCTGAAACTTCGCGCGCACCGGACCGGGCAGGATTTCGCCGAGCAGATCGACCGACGCGATCGCGATATGGGGCTCGTTCGGCGAGATGTTCTCGCTCGTCGCCTCGGTGATCATCGCGATGATGGTCGAGGTCGCGGTGCGGATGCTGATGAAACGTCCGACCGTGGCGCGCAACGCGGCGGGCGACAGCCGGCTTTCGGGCATCAGCCCGGCGCGCGCCATCGACCCGCGCACCGAGATGATCTTGCCGAACGCCGGCTGGGACTTAGTTTCTACCATGGATTGAGCTCGTCCGGTCTGTCTGTTCAGGTTGCGACTATGCGGACGCCTTGCTGAGAAAATGTTAAGTGGCGGCGGTCACACAGCGTCCGCGCAGCGCCGAACGTGGTATGCGGCTGGAGGTTGTGCTCGCTTTTGCGGACAATGCGTCGCGGCCGGGCGCGTCGGCGTTAACCCGGCGTTGACCATGCGGAAAACTGGTGCGCCGCCTGGCCGGTGACGGGAGATGACGGAAGAGCGTGATGCGCCTTCGCGGGCGTCGTCGCAATCCGCCTCATCGTGGGCTTCGATTCGATTGTCAAACAGCCACGACGATTTGCTCTCGCGGCTCTGCCGAGCCCGAGCTGTGCACCCGTCGCTGTCACAGCGAGGGGTGGGGGCGCGCCGCGTGGCGCGGGTTGTGGTGGTTCTCGCGATCACTTCTTGCGAAGGATCGCGCGACGCCTCGTCGGCGCGCCCACCTGCGGCGATTTTAGGCTGTCAGGCCCGTGCTTCCGGGGACAGGCAAGGGTAATGAAACCCCACGGATCCGGCGGATTACGCCGCCTTCACCTGCCCCCGTCCAGCGAACTAACAAGTCGCAGAGCCTCGTAGTAGGCCCGGACGGGTACCCGAAGCCTCCCGGACGCGCGGGTGCGAACCGCAACGCGCAGGACGCCGCATCAATCCGATTCCACCGGCACAGCGCCGGCTTGATCGAACCATCGTTCCGGACCGGTTGCCCGGCCCGCCGATCTGTCCCGCTTGTACGACGCCTCGCGAAGCGCCCCTCACGGACAGGACGATGCGGACTATAATCATAATAGGAATGTTGTCAAGCGATGCAACGAAGGATTGCGGCGCTCGCCGATCCACCCATGCCTTCGCGTTCGTCATTCCGGGGCGCGCCGACGCGCGGTCACGCGCGTCGGCGCGCCCCGGAATCTATAGCCACCGTCGTTGCGTAGTCGGCAGGCCGCCTGTCAGGCCGTGCCTCAACGCGTCGACCGGGGTTATGGATTCCGGGTTCGCGAGCTGCGCTCGCGCCCCGGAATGACGAACGAGAGGAGGTGCGCCGCGGGAAAAAGAGCGTGTTTGTCTCGCGTGGGTGCGTCGCTGCGCTACTTTGCCAACCCTACGGACTGCTGAGCATACTAATCGCCGACGAATTCGCTGCGCTTGTAGCCTTGCGCGTAGAGCAGTGCGGTGAGGTCGGCGTGGTCGATGCGGGCGTGGGCGCTGGCGGCGACGGCGGGCTTGGCGTGATAGGCGATGCCGAGGCCGGCGGCCTGGATCATGCCGAGGTCGTTGGCGCCGTCGCCGATCGCCAGCGTGTCGATGGCGTCGAGGTCGTCGGCCTCGCGCAGTTCCAGCAGCGTCGCCAGCTTGGCTTCGCGGCCGAGGATCGGCTCGGCGACGCGGCCGGTGAGCATGCCGTCCTCGCTCAGCAATTCGTTGGCGCGATGCTCGGCGAAGCCGAGGCGCTCCGCCACCGCGTGAGTGAACTGGGTGAAGCCGCCGGAGACGAGGCAGGTATAGGCGCCGTTTGCGCGCATCGTCTGCACCAGCGCGCGGCCGCCGGGATTGAGCGTGATGCGGGTCGCCAACACCTTGTCGATGATGTCGAGCGAAAGCCCCTTCAGCAGCGCCACGCGCTCGCGCAGCGCCGGCTCGAACTCGATCTCGCCGCGCATCGCGCGTTCGGTGATCGCGGCGACGTGGCTCTTCAGCCCGACGAAGTCGGCGAGTTCGTCGATGCACTCCTGGCCGATCATGGTCGAATCCATGTCGGCGAGAAAAAGCTTCTTGCGCCTTGTGGCGAGAGGCTGCACCACGACGTCGATCGGCAGATCGCCGCGTGCTTCGCGCAGCCGGTCGGCGAGGGCCAGGGGGGTTTCGTCGCTGCTGAAGCTGATGTCGGCGGCGACCTCGTCGTGCAGCCAGACCGCGGCATTCGGCTGCGGCAGCACGGCGCGCGCGCCTTCGAGCACGGTGGAATCCAGCGCGGGACTGTTCGGATTGCAGATGAGCGTGGCGACGAGCGACATGGGGAAAACGGTTCCGGAGCAGGGGCAAAAGCCGGCGGCCGTGCTTATCGCAGGGCCGACCGCCAGCGGCAAGTCGGCGCTGGCGCTGCGGCTGGCGCAGGCGCATGGCGGCGTCATCATCAACACCGATTCGATGCAGATGTACCGCGATCTGCGGATCATCACCGCCCGGCCGACCCCGGCCGAGGAGGCGCTGGTCCCGCATCGGCTCTATGGCACGGTGGACGCCGCGGTGAATTTCTCCGCCGGCGCCTATGTCGAGGCGGCGGCCGGGGCACTGGCCGAGGCGCGCGCTTCGGGCCGGCTGCCGATCTTCATCGGCGGCACCGGGCTGTATTTCAAGGCGCTGACCCGCGGGCTGTCTCTGGTGCCACCGGTTGCCGCCGAGGTCCGCGACGCGGTCCGGCTGCGGCTCGACCGCGACGGCGTGGCGGCGTTGCACGCCGAACTGGCCCGGCACGATCCGGCCGCAGCCGAGCGGCTGGCGCCGGCGGATCGTTCGCGCATTGCGCGGGCGCTGGAGGTGGTGCTGGCGACCGGTCGGCCATTGGCCGACTGGCATGGCGAGGCCTCGCCGCCGCTGCTGCCGCTAGACGGCGTTACCGCGGTGTTTCTCGCCCCCGAGCGGGAGGCGCTGTACGCCCGGATCGACGCCCGATTCGCCGCGATGCTGCGGGCCGGCGCGCTGGACGAAGTCGCGGCGCTGGCCGCGCGCGATCTCGATCCGCTGCTGCCGGCGATGAAGGCCCACGGCGTCCCGGCGCTGATCCGGCATCTGCGGGGAGAACTGTCGCTGGACGAGGCCGCCGTCATCGGCGCCGCCGACACGCGGCACTACGCCAAGCGGCAGTTCACCTGGTTCCGGCACCAGTTACCGGAGTTTCGCTGGGTGACGCCGGAGGAGGCGGGGAGGGCGCTGGAGGATGTCATTCCGGGGCGCGCGTGAAACGCGCGAACCCGGAATCTCGATGTTGTGGAGGCATGCCGAGTGCGCCGAACTTCGAGATTCCGGGTTCACGCGCTTTGCGCGTGCCCCGGAATGACCCGGCTATCAATCGCACCCGCCTGCACCTATTTACCGCTCGCGAGGGCGCCGAAATCCGGCTAAGGTTTGATCCTTACGGCGTTTCACCGCCTTGACATTGGAAGTTTGAGCGGTATGGTCCCGCGCAACCTTTGGGAAGCCGAGCTGGCCACATGCGACACAAAATTACCGATCTGCTTCTCGTCATCGTACCCAGGCGCACCGCCGGGGATGGCTAGAGTCCATCCCGCGAACGGACGGTGCGCTGAGGGCCTTTCTGGGGCCCTTTTTTATTGTCCGAACGCTTTCGACCCGAACCTGTCCGAACCACCCGAACGTCAGCGCCAGACGGCGCCCCCGGAGCCCACCATGAGCGACAGCACCAGCCACGATCCCAACCAGATGACCGGCGCCGCGATGATCGTCCGCGCGATGAAGGATCACGGCGTCGAGCACATCTTCGGCTATCCCGGCGGCGCGGTGCTTCCGATCTATGACGAGATCTTCCAGCAGTCCGACGTGCAGCACATCCTGGTCCGCCACGAGCAGGGCGCCGGCCATGCCGCCGAGGGCTATGCGCGCTCGACCGGCAAGCCGGGCGTCGTGCTGGTGACCTCGGGCCCGGGCGCCACCAACATGGTGACGCCGCTCGCCGATGCGCTGATGGATTCGATCCCGATCGTCTGCATCACCGGACAAGTTCCCACTCACCTGATCGGCAACGACGCCTTCCAGGAATGCGACACCGTCGGCATCACCCGGCCGTGCACCAAGCACAACTGGCTGGTGCGGGACATCAAGGATCTGGCGCGCGTGCTGCACGAGGCGTTCTACGTCGCGACCTCCGGCCGTCCGGGCCCGGTCGTGGTCGACGTGCCGAAGGACGTGCAGTTCGCCACCGGCACCTATCACCCGCCGCGCAAGGACGACGTCCACGTCTCCTACAAGCCGGTCACCAAGGGCGATCCGAACCAGATCCGCAAGGCGGTGGCGATGCTCGCCGCCGCCAAGCGGCCGGTGATCTATTCCGGCGGCGGCGTGGTCAATTCCGGCGACGAGGCGTGCCGCCTGCTGCGCGAACTGGTCGAGGTCACCGACTTCCCGATCACTTCGACGCTGATGGGGCTCGGCGCGTATCCGGCGTCCGGCAAGAACTGGCTCGGCATGCTCGGCATGCACGGCACCTACGAAGCCAACATGACGATGCACGGTTGCGACGTCATGCTGTGCATCGGCGCGCGCTTCGACGACCGCATCACCGGCCGCACCGACGCGTTCGCGCCGACCGCCAAGAAGATCCACATCGATATCGACCCGTCGTCGATCAACAAGAACATCCGCGTCGACGTGCCGATCATCGGCGACGTCGCCAGCGTGCTGACCGATCTGCTCGCGGTGTTCAAGGCCGAGGCGAAGAAGCCCGACATCAAGCCGTGGTGGCAGCAGGTCGCGACCTGGCGCGCGCGCAATTCGCTGGCGTACAAGAAGAACAACGACCTGATCATGCCGCAATACGCGATCCAGCGGCTGTACGAGGCGACGCGCGGCCGCGACACCTACATCACCACCGAAGTCGGCCAGCATCAGATGTGGGCGGCGCAGTTCTTCGGCTTCGAACAGCCGAAGCGCTGGATGACCTCGGGCGGGCTCGGCACCATGGGCTACGGCCTGCCGGCGGCGCTCGGCGTCCAGGTCGCGCATCGCGATTCGCTGGTGATCGATATCGCCGGCGACGCCTCGGTGCAGATGACGATGCAGGAGATGGCGACGGCGGTGCAGTACGAACTGCCGATCAAGATCTTCATCCTCAACAATCAGTACATGGGGATGGTGCGGCAGTGGCAGCAATTGCTGCACGGCAACCGGCTGTCGCATTCCTACACCGAGGCGATGCCGGACTTCGTCAAGCTCGCCGAGGCCTATGGCGGCGTCGGCATGCAGGTGACCAAGCCGGCCGATCTCGACGGCGCCATCATGGACATGATCAAGGTCAACAAGCCGGTGCTGTTCGACTGCCGCGTCGCCGCGCTGGAGAACTGCTTCCCGATGATCCCGTCTGGCAAGGCCCACAACGAAATGCTGCTGCCGGCGGAAGCCACCGACGAAGCCACCGCGGCGGCCTTCGCCGGCGGCAAGGCGCTGGTGTGAGGATGATGGCGTCGCGCACCGCTTCGCAACATTGACGGCGTCATGCGCGGGCTCGACCCGCGCATCCATCGCTCTTCGCAAAATCGACTTTCCGAAGCGGATGGATTGCCGGGTCAAGCCCGGCAATGACGGCAAACAACAGAATGACGGCCAAGAATAATTCGGCTCAAACCTGAGAACGCCACAATGACCCAGCCCGCATCCGCCTATTTCATGGAAGATCGCCACGACCCGAACGAGACCCACACGCTGTCCGTCCTGGTGCAGAACGAGCCCGGCGTGCTGGCGCGGGTGATCGGGCTGTTTTCGGGGCGCGGCTACAATATCGAGAGCCTCACCGTCTCGGAGACCGAGAACCAGAAACATCTGTCGCGCGTCACCATCGTCACCACCGGCACGCCGATGGTGATCCAGCAGATCAAGAATCAGCTCGACCGCATGGTCCCGGTGTATCGCGTGGTCGACATGACGCTGACCGGCCGCTCGATCGAGCGCGAGCTGGCAATGGTCAAGCTGCGCGGCACCGGCGACCACCGCGTCGAATCGCTGCGGCTCGCCGAGGCGTTCCGTGCCCGGGTGATCGATGCCTCGACCGAGAGCTTCGTGTTCGAGATCACCGGCAACACGTCGAAGATCAATCAGTTCATCGAACTGATGCGGCCGCTCGGCCTGGTCGAAGTGGTCCGCACCGGCGTCGCCGCGATCGGCCGCGGCGCGGAGGGGATGTAAGCGGGGGAGCTACGCCGCGATCGCCTCGGCGATGTCGTCGAACGAACTGTTGGTGTAGTCCTTCGCCAGCGAGCGGATCAGCGAGGCTTCGACGGTCTTGTGCAGGATCGGGCGCATCTGGCCGAGCGTCTGCGGGTCGGCGATCAGCACCAGACTGTCGAACTCGCCGGCGAGCTTCATCTTGTTGATCAGCAGGCTGAGCTGCTTGGCGAAGGTGGCTTCGTCGGTCTGGCTCTGGGTCTGATCCTCGGGGCGCGAGCCCGACGGGCCGTCGTCATCGAGATTTTCCGGCGCCAGCCTGCGTTCTTCGCGCAGCACAACGCTGGCCGGTTTGCCGGTGTTTCGAAGCAGAATCGCTCCGCCGCCATCGGCCACGACGATCAGTGCGTTGTGCGGAATAAGGGTCATGGGGGAAGCTCTCCTGGTGATTTCGCCGGCCGCAGTCGCGGCCGCCGGCTCAACCGAGGCAACCGGCTGTGCCGGCCTTGGTTCCGCCGTTCCGGTCGCGCCATCGTCGCGCGGGAGGCTGTTCCGCGCGGACGGCGGGTGACGCATCAGCGCGGGATCGGCTACGAACCCGGCAACGGCGCGCGCAACGCGCGGCCGATTCAGGGCGGAGACATCATGAGGCCAGCCGACATCGCGCTCGCGCTCGTCGTTGCGCTGATCTGGGGGCTGGGCTTCGTGTTCACGCGCTATGCGCTGACCGAGATGTCGCCGACGGTGCTCAATCTGCTGCGCTTCGCCATCACCGCGCTGCCGTGCCTGCTGCTGCCGCGGCCGAAGCTCGCCTGGTCGATCTGGATCGGCATCAGCCTGCTGCTGGTGTGGCAATATCTCACCCAGAGCTGGGGCATGTCGCAGGGCGTGCCGGCGGGGCTCACCGCGGTGATCGTGCAGAGCCAGGCGCTGTTCACCATTGCGTTTGCTGCGGTGCTGCTCGGCGAGCGGCCGACCCGGGTGCAACTGATCGGCATCGGCGTGGCGGCCTGCGGCCTGCTGATGATCTGCTTCACCGTCGGCTACGATTTCACCTTCCTGGCCTTCGCCGTCACCATGACGGCGCCGATCGCCTTCGCCTTCACCAACCTGTTGCTGCGACAGGCCCGCGACGTGCCGATGCTCGATTTGTTCGCCTGGATCAGCCTGGTGTCGCTGCCGCCGCTGGCGCTCGCCGCCTTCGCCGCCGATGGCGGCCCGGCGATCTGGCGGGAGGTGAGCGGTCTGTCGCCGGGGGTGATGGCGGCGATGCTGTCGCTGTCGATCGGCTCGACCACGATCGGCTACTGGATCTGGGGCCGGCTGCTGCAGCGCTACAGCGCCGTCCAGGTGGTGCCGTTCGCGCTGCTGGTGCCGTTCATCGGGGCGGGGGCCTCCAGCCTGGTGTTCGGCGAGACCTTCGGCCCGCTGCGGCTGGCCGGGATGCTGATCGTTGTCGCCGGCCTCGCCATCATGCTGCTGTTCGGCCGCGCCCGGCCGGCGCTGCCGGAGACCGCCTGAAAGTCGTAGGCGCCCCGGCTTCGCAGTGCGGCAGCCATGCCGCGGCCACAAAACACCGCTGCGGGCTTGTCTCAGGGCACCTAGCGCCCTAGAAACCGGCAGCAATTTCACGGTCGGCCGGGACTGGCCCGATCACCACAGCAGGGGGCGGGACGGGCCGCCGAAGAGAGGAACGAGAATGCGAGTTTACTACGATCGCGACGCCGATTTGAACCTGATCAAGGGCAAGAAGGTCGTCATCGTCGGCTATGGCAGCCAGGGCCACGCCCACGCGCTGAACCTGAAGGATTCCGGCGTCAAGGACGTCGCGATCGCGCTGCGCAAGGGCTCGGCCACGGCCAAGAAGGCCGAAGCCGCCGGCTTCAAGGTGATGGAAGTCGCCGAGGCCGCGAAGTGGGCTGACGTGATGATGATGCTGACGCCCGACGAATTGCAGGGCGAGATCTATCGCGACCACCTGCACGACAACATGAAGCAGGGCGCGGCGCTGCTGTTCGCCCACGGCCTCAACGTCCACTTCAACCTGATCGAGCCGCGCGCCGATCTCGACGTGTTGATGGTCGCGCCGAAGGGCCCGGGCCACACCGTGCGCTCGGAATATCAGCGCGGCGGCGGCGTGCCGAGCCTGATCGCGATCCACCAGGATCCGTCGGGCAACGCCCACGACCTCGGTCTCAGCTACGCCTCGGCGATCGGCGGCGGCCGCGCCGGCATCATCGAGACCTCGTTCAAGGAAGAGTGCGAGACCGATCTGTTCGGCGAGCAGGTGGTGCTGTGCGGCGGCCTGGTCGAGCTGATCAAGGCCGGCTTCGAAACGCTGGTGGAAGCCGGCTACGCGCCGGAGATGGCGTATTTCGAGTGCCTGCACGAAGTGAAGCTGATCGTCGACCTGATCTATGAAGGCGGCATCGCCAACATGAACTACTCGATCTCCAACACCGCGGAATACGGCGAATACGTCACCGGCCCGCGCATCGTCACCGCCGAGACCAAGGCGGAGATGAAGCGCGTGCTCGCCGACATCCAGAACGGCATCTTCACCCGCAACTGGATGCTCGAGAACAAGGTCAACCAGACCTCGTTCAAGGCCACCCGCGCCAAACTCGCCGCCCACCCGATCGAGGAAGTCGGCGCCAAGCTGCGCGAGATGATGCCCTGGATCAAGAAGGGCGCGCTCGTGGACAAGAGCAAGAACTAAGCGAGGGCAACCACGCGCTCACCGTCATCCTGAGGCGCCACCGCGAAGCGGTGGCCTCGAAGGATGGGCCGCTTGCACCCGCCGCCGCATCCTTCGAGGCTCGCCCTGCCGGGCGAGCACCTCAGGATGACGACACGATGATGGTGGCAATCGAAGCGGGACCGCGGCGACGCGGTCCCGTTTTCGTTTGCGACGGGTTTGCCTCCGTAGGGCGGATAAGCCGAAGGCGCCATCCGCTGTTTTGCGCGTGGGGCCGGAGTGGCGGATGGCGGCGCAAGGGCGCCTTATCCGCCCTACGAGGCACTGCCCAAAACGCGGTGCAATCCGCCGCAGCCTCGGTGTCTTGATCTGGTCAGACCAGATTGGTAGGGTCAGTTATGGCGACCCCGCTCAATTCCGAAGCCACCCACACGGTCCGCAGGACGCTCGAATTCGTGCAGCACCATCGGCTGGCGAAGGGCGACCGGTTGCCGTCGGAGCGGGAATTGTCGGAGCGGTTCGGCGTGGCGCGCAGTTCGGTGCGCGAGGCGCTGGCGGTGCTGGACGCGATGCGGATCACCGAGCGCAGGCCGAAATCGGGCATCTTCCTGCGCAACGCGGTCGAGGACGGCGGGCTCGATGCGCTGGTGCTGCAGGCCGATCTCGGGCTGGCGTTCGATCCTCAGGTGACGCGCGACGTCACCGAGGCGCGGATCATCTGTGAAGAGCAGGCGCTGCGGCTGGCCTGCCGGCGGCGGACCGAGGCCGACCTGGCGAAGCTGCACCGATTGCTCGATGCCTATGCGGCGCTGGTCGACGCCGACCGCAATCCGTCCGATGCCGATGTCGAGTTTCACCTCGCTTTGGTCGCCGCCAGCCAGAACCGCATTCTGGTGCGCACGCTGACGCCGCTGATGCTGATGAGCACGACCTGGCGGCGGCGCTATTTCGACTCGGCTGCGATCCGCCGCCGCTCGCTCGACGATCACCGCGCCTTCGTGGCCGCCGTGGAAGCGCGCGACGAAGCGGCCGCAGCGTCGCTGGTGCAGCGCCACGTCCAGACCGCCGCCGCGGACGTGCGGGCACTGGCGGAGCAGGGCGGCGCGACCGCGACCGACACGCCACCCAAATCAGACACGCGCGCATCCGACGCGCCGACCTAACCCCGGTCAACGGGAGAACTTCGCGCGGCCGACAGCCGCTTCGGGGAAACGCAAAAAGAAGGATCAAAAATGCGTATCAAGACGACTTCCGTAGCCGCTTTTGCGGCTGCGATCGCGATGCTGGCCGCGAGCCCGGCATTGGCCCAGAAGAAATACGGCCCCGGCGCCAGCGACACCGAGATCAAGCTCGGCAACACCGTGCCCTATAGCGGCCCGGCCTCGGCCTACGGCATTCTGGGCAAGACCTATGCGGCCTATTTCAAGAAGATCAACGACGAGGGCGGCATCAACGGCCGCAAGATCAACCTGATCTCCTATGACGACGCCTATTCGCCGCCGAAGACGGTCGAGCAGACCCGCAAGCTGGTCGAGAGCGACGAGGTGCTGGCGATCGTCGGCAATGTCGGCACCGCCTCGAACATCGCGATCCAGAAATATCTCAACGCCAAGAAGACCCCGCAACTGTTCCTCGCCACCGGCGCGTCGCGCTGGAACGACCCCAAGGCGTTTCCGTGGACGATGGGCTGGCTGCCGAGCTACCAGGCCGAAGCCGCCGCCTACGCGAAGTATCTCTTGAAGGAAAAGCCCGACGCCAAGATCGGCGTGTTCTACCAGAACGACGATTTCGGCAAGGACTACGTTCGCGGTCTCAAGGATGGCCTCGGCGACAAGGCGGCGACGATGATCGTGGCCGAATCCAGCTACGAGGTCTCCGAGCCGACGGTGGATTCCCACATCGTCAAGATGAAGGCGGCCGGCGCCGACACGCTGCTCTCGTTCGCGACCGGCAAGTTCGCCGCGCAGGCGATCAAGAAGGTCGCCGAACTCGGCTGGAAGCCGCTGCACATCGTGCCGAACGCCAGCTCGTCGCTCGGCAGCGTGCTGCGCCCGGCCGGCCTCGACAATGCGCAGGATCTGGTGTCCGCGACCTTCGCCAAGGACCCGACCGATCCGCAGTGGAACGAGGATCCGGGGATGAAGGTCTTCCACGCCTTCGTCGAGAAGTACATTCCCGAAGGCAAGGCGATGGAGAGCACCGTGCTGTCCGGCTACAGCATCGCCCAGACCATGGCCGAGGCGCTGCGGATGTGCGGCGACGATCTCAGCCGCGCGAACCTGATGAAGCAGGCCGCGAGCATGAAGGACGTCAAGCTCGACGGCCTCTTGCCGGGCGTGACCGTCAACACCAGCGCGACCGACTTTTCGCCGATCGATCAGTTCCAGATGATGTCCTTCAAGGGCGAACGCTGGCAGCGTTTCGGCGACGTCATCAAGGGCGAAGTCGCGGTCGCGGGACAGTAAGCGCGAGGGTGAGGGGGCGTCTCGGCGGAGCCGAGAGCCAGCGACTCGTGTCGCCCCTCACCCCACCCCTCTCCCCGCAAGAGCGGGGCGAGGGAGCTCGCCGTGCTCGGCGCAAGACTTCGCGTCACATCCAATGCGAACGGGATCGCGGTGACGCGGTCCCGTTTTCATTTGGCTGTGCTACGGTCATGCGTTCGAGAGGAGCGGATCATGCCATCTGTCGTCGTCACCGGGGTCTCCACCGGGATCGGTCACGCCATCGCGAAGCTGCTGCTGGACAAGGGTTTTCGCGTGTTCGGCAGCGTCCGCAAGCCGGCGGATGCGGAGCGGCTGATTCATGAATTCGGCGCGAACTTCACGCCGCTGATCTTCGACGTCACCGACGAGGCGGCGGTGCACGCTGCAGCGGCCGAGGTGCGCGCCGCGCTCGGCGGTGAGCGGCTCGCCGGGCTGATCAACAATGCCGGCATCGCGGTGTCGGGCGCGGTGATCGATCTGTCGGCGGATGATTTCCGCCGGCAGTTCGAGGTCAATGTGATCGGCCCGATCGTGGCGACGCAGGCGTTCGCGCCGCTGCTCGGCACCGACGATACGCTGCGCGGGTCGCCGGGGCGGATCGTGATGATGTCGTCGATCGCAGGTAAATTCGGCAATCCGCTGATGGCGGCGTATTCGGCGTCGAAGCACGCGCTCAACGGCCTGTCCGACGGGCTGCGCCGCGAGATGATGCTGTTCGGCATCGACGTGGTGATCGTTGCGCCCGGCGCGGTGAAGACGCCGATCTGGGCCAAGGCCGAGCAGGAGGACGTCTCGCGTTTCGCGAATTCGCCGTTCTATCCGGCGCTGCTGAAGATCCGCGCGATGCTGCCGAAAATGGATGAAAGCGGGCTGCCGCCGGAGACGATCGCGCAGCACGTCCTCGACGCGCTGACGTCGCCGAAGCCGAAGGCCCACGACGTGATCACGCCAGGGCCGCTGCAATTCTGGCTCTCGACCAAGTTGCCGCCGCGATGGGTGGACAGGATCGTCGCGCGCAGGTTGGGGCTGCAGCCGGCGAAGTAAGCGAATGTCCGGTAGGGCGGACAAGCCGAAGGCGCCATCCGCCGCCTTGCGAGTCGAAGCGTAGGTGGCGGATGGCGCTTCGCTTATCCGCCCTACGGCTTCACCTTCTCCCACAGCGCTCGCGACACCACGTCCGGCGTCTTGCCCGACCCTGCTTGCAGATTGGCTTCGCGCATCGCGTCGATGCCGACCCGGCCGAGCAGCGGCGTCAGCGCGGCGCGCAGCTTCGCATCGCCGGCGCGTTGCGGCGACAGCAGCAGCACCGCGTCGTAAGGCGGGATCGCGGCGCGCGGATCGTCGAGCACGACGAGATCGTATCTGGCGATCAGCCCGTCCGAGGTGTAGCCGGCGATGACGTCGACCTCGCCGGAGGCGACGGCGGCGTACATGAAATCGGGCTGCATCTGCCGCTCGGTCTCGAAGGCGAGGCCGTAGGCCTTGCGCAAATTGGCCCATTCCGGCCGGGAGAAGAATTCGTAGTCGCCGGCGATGGTCAGCGTCGGCGCGCGGGCGGCGAGATTGGCGATCGAGCGAATGCCCTGCGCCTCGGCCCTGGCGCGCGGCATCACCAGCGCATAGGCGTTGGCGAAGCCGAGATCGCCGAGCAAAGTGACACCGTCCTTGGCGAGATCCTGCTTCAGATCGGCCAGCACCTGTTCGCGCGCGGCGATGCCGGGGTGCTTGAACTGATTCGCCCACAGCGTGCCGGAGTAGTCGACATAGGCGTCGATGTCGCCGCTCTTCAGCGCGTCGTAGATCACGCTGGAGCCGAGGCCGGCGCGGGTCGTGGCCGACAGCCCGGCGGCTTCGAGCCGTTGCTGGAGGAGGGCCGCGAGCACATATTGCTCGGTGAAGGTCTTGGCGCCGACGACGTAGGTCGATCGCGTGCCGGCCAGCGAAGGCGCCAGCGTCGCGATCACCAGCGCGGCGAGGCCGACGCCGCCGAGGGCTGTGCGGACACGGCTGCGCAGCCGCAGGCCGGTCTCGATCAGCGCCAGCAGTTGATCGACCGCGAGCGCCAGCACCGCGGCGGCGGCGCAGCCGAACAGCACCAGCACCCAGTTCTGCGTCTGCAGCCCGGCGAAGATGTAGTTGCCGAGGCTGGTCTGGCCAATGGGAGTGGACAGCGTCGCGGTGCCGATCACCCACACCGCACTGGTGCGGATGCCGGCCATGATCACGGGCAGCGCCAGCGGCAGCTCGACCATCGTCAACGTCTGCCGCGGCGTCATGCCGACGCCTTGCGCGGCCTCGAGCAGCGCTGGATCGACGCCGTCGAGCCCGGTGATGGTGTTGCGCAGCACCGGCAGCATCGCATACAGCGCCAGCGCCAGCACCGCGGGCAGGAAGCCGAACGCCGAGAAGCCGACGCCGAAAGCGCTCAGGCTCAGCGCCGCCAGCGCCAGCAGCAGCGGATAGAACAGCGCGAGAAGCGCCAGGCCGGGAATGGTCTGCACCACACCGGCGAAGCCGAGCAGGGCGCCGCGCAAGATCGCGTTGCGTCGCGTGACCATCGCCAGCGGCAGGCTGATCGCGAGGCCGAGCGTCAGCGCGGCGAGGCTGACGCGGACATGCGCGCCGAGGTAGTTGGGCAGATTGGCCAGCGCCTCGCTCCAGCGCGGATCGCCGAACAGGCTCATGCCGCGCCGTCCTGCGGCAGCAGTGCCGATAGCTTTTGCGCCTGCCGGCGCGGCGTCTGCAGCAGTTCGGTGACATAAGGATCGGTGCTGTGCGCCAGCTCCGCGGCGCTGCCTTGCGCCAGCAGGTGGCCGGCGCGCATCACCGCGATGCGGTCGGCCAGCAGCAGCGCCTCGGTGATGTCGTGGGTGATCAGCACGGTGGTGAGCCCGAGCCGTTCGTGCAGCGCGCGAAAATCCGTGGCCAGCGCGTCGCGGGTCAAGGGATCGAGCGCGCCGAACGGTTCGTCCATCAGCACGATGGCGGGTTTCGCGGCGAGCGCGCGGGCGACGCCGACGCGCTGGCGCTGGCCGCCGGAGAGTTCGTGCGGAAAGCGGTTGCGATATTGAGCGGGGTCGAGCCGCACCAGATCGAGCAGTTCGTCGATGCGGGCGGCGATCCTGTCGCGCGGCCAGCCGAGCAGCTTCGGCGTGATGCCGATATTGCCGGCGACGGACAGATGCGGGAACAGCGCCCCGGCCTGAAATACGATGCCGATGCGCCGGCGCAGCGCGATCGGATCGGCGGCGCGGATGTCCTCGCCATCGATCGTGATCGTGCCGGTGTCGGCGTCGATCAGCCGGTTGGCGAGCCGCAGCAGCGTGGTCTTGCCCGAGCCGGAGCCGCCGACGATGGCGAGCAACTCGCCGCGCGCGACGCCGAGCGAGAGGCCGTCGACCGCCTTGGTCCGGCCGCCGTCGAAGCTCTTGTCGACGCGGTCATAGGCGATCATCGGCGTGGCGTCGCGCATCATGCCGGCTACATGACGGCGGGTCGCGGCAAAGCGCAAGCCGCACTTGCAGTTTGCCACGCGGCGTTGAATGGTCCGCGCGGGAATGGAGGACGAGGCGTGGGCGGAAAGGCATCGACGGCAATCGCTTTGCGGGACGCGACGGTGGCGTTCAGGCTCGCCGACGGCCGCATCTACACCGCCGTCGAGAAGGCGTCGCTCGAAATCGCCGATGGCGAGTTCGTCGCCATCGTGGGACCGACGGGCTGCGGCAAGTCCACGCTGCTCAACGTCGCCGCCGGGCTGCTGCGGCCGGTGGCGGGCGAGGCGCGGATCTTCGGCGCGCCGCTCGACGGGCTCAATCGCGACGCCGGCTATCTGTTTCAGGCCGACGCGCTGTTTCCGTGGAAGACCGCGATCGACAATGTCGCGATCGGCCTCGACGTCGTCGGCACGCCGCGCGCCGAGGCGCTGAGCCGGGCGCAGGGCTGGCTCGAGACGGTCGGGCTCGGCGCCTTCGCCGGCCGCTATCCGCACATGCTGTCGGGCGGCCAGCGCAAGCGCGTCGGCCTCGCGCAGGTGCTGATCCGCGATCCGAAGATCCTGCTGATGGACGAGCCGTTCGGCCCGCTCGACGCGCAGACGCGGCAGATCATGGGCAATCTGTTGCTGCAGCTCTGGAGCGCGCATCGCAAGGCGGTGCTGTTCGTCACGCATGATCTCGAGGAGGCGATCGCGCTGGCCGATCGGGTGGTGATCATGTCGTCGGGGCCGTCGTCGCGCATCATCGGGGACTGGCGCGTCGAGCTGCCGCGGCCGCGCGACATTTTCGAGATCAGGCTGACGCACGAGTTCCACGCGCTGCATCGCGAGATCTGGGGCGTGCTGCGTGAGCAGGTGATGAAGGCGTATGGGCAGGCGGTGGCGTGATGGGAGTGTTCGTGAAGGCCGCTGACTTGACCCTCGCACGGCGAACTCCCTCCCCCCTTGCGGAGGAGGGTTGGGGTGGGGGGTGGCGACGGGCTCAGTGCCCGTTGACCCCCACCCCCGACCCCTCCCCGCAAGGGGGAGGGGAGTACGCGGGGGCCTCGCCATGTCGCGGCTGAAGCTCCTGTCGTTGCAGCTCCTCGTCGCGGTTGTCGCGCTCGGCGTGTGGCAGTTGCTCACCACCGTGCCGATCGCCGGCAAATTGCTGCTGCCGCCGTTCTTCTTTTCCAATCCAGTGGACGTCGCCAAGCAGGTCTATGCCTGGTTCGCCTCGGGCGTGATCTGGAAGCATCTCATGATCACGCTGTGGGAATCGCTGCTGGCGTTCGTGATCGGCTCCGTGGCGGGGGTGCTGGTCGGGTTCTGGTTCGCGCGGCAGCCGCGGGTCGCGGCGGTGTTCGATCCCTATGTGAAGATGTTCAACGCGCTGCCGCGCGTCGTGCTGGCGCCGATCTTCACGCTGTGGCTCGGCCTCGGGATCTGGTCGAAGGTCGCGCTCGGCGTGACCCTCGTCTTCTTCGTGGTGTTCTTCAACGTCTATCAGGGCGTCAAGGAAACCAGCGCGACGCTGGTCGACAATGCGCGGATGCTGGGGATGAGCGAGCGGCAGATGATGCGGCACGTGTTCTGGCCGTCGGCGCTGTCGTGGATGTTCTCGTCGCTGCACACCGCGGTCGGATTCGCCGTGGTCGGCGCGGTGGTCGGCGAATATCTCGGCGCCGCCGCCGGGCTCGGCTATCTGATCCAGCAGGCTGAAGGCAGCTTCGACGTCGCCGGCGTGTTCGCCGGCATGTTCGTGCTGTCGGTATTCGTGATCCTGATCGACCTGGTGGTCAGCCTGGTCGAAAAGCGGCTGCTGGTGTGGCGGCCGCAGCCGGGCGGCGCCGTCCAGCAGACCGACTAGAGTCCTCGGCGGCTTTCGCCTATCCTGCACCGCTTCGTTCCGGGAGAAACGTCATGAAAACGATACTCGCCAAGGTCGCCGCGCTGCTGTCGGCGCTGCTGCTGACGACCACGCTCGCGGCCGCGCAGAGCAAGGTGACGATCGCGATCGGCGGCGGGGCGTGCCTGTGCTATCTGCCGACGGTGCTGGCCAAGCAGCTCGGCGAATACGACAAGGCCGGACTGAGCGTCGAACTGGTCGACCTCAAGGGCGGCTCCGATGCGCTGAAGGCGGTGCTCGGCGGCAGCGCCGACGTCGTCTCCGGCTATTTCGACCACACCGTCAATCTCGCCGCCAAGAAGCAGGAGATGCAGTCCTTCGTGGTCTACGACCGCTATCCGGGGCTGGTGCTGGTGGTGTCGCCGCGGCACACCGCGGAGGTCAAGTCGGTCAAGGACCTCGCCGGCAAGAAGGTCGGCGTCAGCGCGCCGGGCTCGTCGACCGATTTTTTCCTGAAGTATCTGTTGAAGAAGAACGGCGTCGATCCGAACGACGTCTCGGTGATCGGCGTCGGCCTCGGCGCCACCGCGGTGGCGGCGATTCAGCAGGGCCAGATCGACGCCGCGGTGATGCTCGATCCGGCGGTGACGATCCTGCAGGCGGCACACGCCGATCTGCGCATCCTCAGCGACACCAGGACCGAGCACGACACCCGCGAGGTGTTCGGCGGCGACTATCCCGGCGGCGCGCTGTATTCGACGGTGGCGTGGATCAAGGCGCATCCGAAGGAGGCGCAGGGCCTGACCAACGCGATCCTGAATACGCTGAACTGGATCCACGCGCATTCGGCCGAAGAGATCGCCGACAAGATGCCGCCGAACATCGTCGGCAAGGACAAGGCGCAATACGTCGCCGCGCTGAAGAACACGATCCCGATGTATTCGACCACCGGATTGATGGACCCGAAGGGCGCCGACGCGGTGCTCGCGGTGTTCAGCACCAGCTCGCCGGATGTGGCGAAGGCCAATATCGACGTCACCAGGACCTACACCAACGCCTTCGTCGAGCAGGCGAAGACGTCGGGTGTGGCGAAGTAGCAGCGACCGCGATGAGCGCGTCCGCGCCGGTCACGATCCATCGTGTGACGCAACTCGACCTGTGGGTCGACGACCATGCGTGGCCGTTCGCGCAAACGCACCGGTCGAAGATCGATGGATACTTCGCGGCGCGGCAGTTGGAGCAGCCGAAGCTGTGGAACGGCCGCGTGCTGATGGGGCGCCGGCCGCGCTTCGAGGGCGGCCGCTTCAGCGCCGACTATTTCGAGACCGACTTCGCCAGCTTCCTGTGCTGGCGCGAATGGGAGTTTCCGGATCTGTCGGTGTTCAACGGCTTCGGCATGGGGGTGATCCGCTCGAGCGACGGCGCGATCGTGCTCGGCGAGATGGGCGCGCACACCGCCAATGCCGGCAAGGTGTATTTCGCCGGCGGCACGCCCGACCCGTCCGACGTCCGCGGCAAGCGGCTCGATATTCCCGCCAGTGTCGCGCGCGAGGTCGAGGAGGAGACCGGGTTGCGGCGTTCGGATTATCGCGCGGCCGATCATTGGCACTGCGTCGAGGCCGGCCCCTATGTGGCGATGCTGCGCCTGCTGGATGTCTATCTGCCCGGCGAGGCGCTGCAGTCGCGGATCGAGGCGCATCTGGCGCGCGACGCGCACCCGGAATTCAGCCGGGTGCATCTGGTGCGGTCGGAGGCCGATCTTCTGCCATCGATGCCGCGCTTCGTCACCGCCTACCTCACGATGCTGCTGCACGGCGAGGATTAGTCGCCACCATCAAACCGTCGTGGCCGGGCTCGTCCCGCCGGGATGAAGCCCGGCCATGACGAACTTTGTCGTCCGGGCCTCAGCCGTGGGCGTGGACGCCGAGGTCGTCGCGCGGGGTGATGCCGAGGCGGGCGAACAGCGCGCGGTCCCTGCTGTCGCCGGGATTCGGCGTGGTCAGCAGCGTGTCGCCGATGAAGATCGAATTGGCGCCGGCGAGGAAGCACAGCGCCTGCATCTCGTCGCTCATCGCGGTGCGGCCGGCGGCCAGCCGCACGTCCGACTTCGGCATCATGATCCGCGCCAGCGCGATGGTGCGGACGAATTCGAACGGATCGACCGGCTTGGCGGTCGACGCGATCGGCGTGCCCTCGATCGGGATCAGCATGTTGATCGGCACGCTCTCCGGATGCTGCGGCAGGTTGGCGAGGGTGCGCAGCATCTCGACGCGGTCGGTCGGCTTCTCGCCGAGGCCGAGGATGCCGCCGCAGCAGACCTTGATGCCGGCGTCGTGCACCTTCGCCAGGGTGTCGAGCCGGTCGCCGAAGCTGCGGGTCTTCACCACCGACGAGTAGAACTCTTCCGAGGTGTCGATGTTGTGGTTGTAGTAGTCGAGGCCGGCGTCGGCGAGCTGCTGCGCCTGATCCTCGGTGAGCATGCCGAGCGTCATGCAGGCTTCCATGCCGAGCGCCTTGACGCCCTTCACCATCTCGATGACCGGTGCCATGTCGCGCTCTTTCGGCGATCGCCAGGCCGCGCCCATGCAATAGCGCGTGGCGCCGGCGTCGCGCGCGGCCTTGGCGCCCTCGATCACCTTCTGCGGGTCCATCAGCTTGGAGGCGGGCAGGGCGGTGTCGTGATGCGCCGACTGGCTGCAATAGCCGCAATCCTCGGCGCAGCCGCCGGTCTTGACGTTGAGCAACTGATTGCACTGCACCGCGTTGGCGTCGAAGCTCTGGCGGTGAATGGTCTGCGCCCGGAAGATCAGGTCGGCGAACGGCGAGTTATAGATCTCGGCGGCTTCTTCCCGGGTCCAGTCATGGCGCAGGGTCGGGGTGGCGGCGGCCAGCGAGGCCAGATCGATCGAGTTCAACGCATCGCTCCATGCTGTGTTGTCAGCTTGCGCAAAGCCATAAGGGGTTTCGCCCAGAGAGGAAACCCGCTCCGGCGCAGGGGCGGGCCGACGATGGTTTAGGTCAGGATTTCTGACGTTTATTCGCGGATTTTGTCCATCATTTGCCGTTGCGAACCCTCGGTGAGGTCGTCTAGAAGGATAACTGTCCGGTCCGTCGGCGACTTGCGTCAACTCTCTTTCGTCAACCTTCCGTTATGGGTTGTCGCGCACGATATGGACCTCAAGGTGTCGGATATGGCGATTCGCGGCGACAAGGCTGGGATGAAGAGGACGGTGGCGATCGCCGCGTCCGCGATTCCGGCTGCGCCGATCGGTCAGGCCGCGCTTCAGACCCTCGCGCTGATCACCCTCGCGCTTGGCGGGCTGCTTCTGCTTATTCGCCCCTGAGGGCCGTCTGGGCGCATGCGCCTGGGCACTCAGGGGATCGCAAGAATGCCAGACCCACTCGCGCCGAAATCTCCGCAGAGACGGCGCACCGAACCAAGGAAATCTCTCATGACCACGACCCCGAAGTCCGAGCAGGACCGCGTCATCATTTTCGACACCACCTTGCGCGACGGCGAGCAGTGCCCCGGCGCCACCATGACCTTCGAAGAGAAGCTGAACGTCGCCAAGATGCTCGACGACATGGGCGTCGACGTGATCGAGGCGGGCTATCCATTTGCTTCGGACGGTGACTTCGAGGCGGTACACGAAATCGCCAAGCGTTCGAAGAATTCGGTGATCTGTGGATTGTCCCGCGCGGCGCACAAGGACATCGACCGCTGCGCCGAGGCGATCAAGCCGGCCGAGCGCGGCCGCATCCACACCTTCCTGTCCACCTCGCCGGTGCACATGAAGTACAAGCTGAAGATGGAAGCGCCGGAAGTCTACGAGATGGTGATCTCGTCGGTGACGCGGGCGCGCAACCACACCGACGATGTCGAGTGGTCGGCCGAGGACTCCACCCGCACCGATTTCGACTTCCTGTGCCGCTGCATCGAGGCCGCGATCAAGGCCGGCGCCACCACCATCAACCTGCCGGACACGGTTGGCTATGCGGTGCCCGAGGAATATCGCGAGATGTTCCGCAAGGTGCGCGAGACGGTGCCGAACGCCGACAAGGCGAGGTTCTCGGTGCACTGTCACGACGACCTCGGCATGGCGGTGGCGAATTCGATCGCCGGCGTGCAGGGCGGGGCGCGCCAGATCGAGTGCACTATCAACGGCATCGGCGAGCGCGCCGGCAATGCCGCGCTGGAAGAAGTGGTGATGGCGATGCGGGTGCGTCAGGACTCGCTGCCCTACTGGAACAACATCGAGAGCAAGATGCTGACCCACGCCTCCAAGACGGTGTCGGCGGCGACCTCGTTCCCGGTGCAGTACAACAAGGCGATCGTCGGCCGTAACGCGTTCGCCCACGAGAGCGGCATCCATCAGGACGGCATGATCAAGAACGCACAGACCTACGAGATCATGACGCCGGAGACGGTGGGCGTGAAGGGCACCTCGCTGGTGATGGGCAAGCATTCCGGCCGGGCCGGCCTGATCCACAAGATGGAAGAGCTGGGCTACAAATTGTCGCGCAACCAGATCGAGGACGTGTTCGTGCGGTTCAAGGCGCTGGCCGACCGCAAGAAGGACGTCTACGACGAGGACATTGAGGCGCTGGTCGACGAGCAGTTGCTGCACGGTCAGGACCAGATCAAGCTGGTATCGCTGACGGTGATCGCCGGCACCCATGGCCCGCAGCGCGCCACCATGAAGCTCGACGTCGACGGCCAGATCCGGATCGAGGAAGCCGAGGGCAACGGCCCGGTCGACGCGGTGTTCAACTGCATCAAGGCGCTGGTGCCGCACGAGGCCAAGCTGGAGCTGTATCAGGTCCACGCCGTCACCGAAGGCACCGATGCCCAGGCCGAAGTCTCGGTCCGGCTGTCGCACGAGGGCCGCTCGATGACCGCGCGGGCCGCTGATCCCGATACCTTGGTAGCGTCGGCCAAGGCCTATCTGGGGGCGCTCAACAAGATCGTCGCCAAGCGCCAGCGCGACGTCCGTCAGGACGCGCCGGCGGTCGCCGTGGCCGGCTGATCGGCATCGGTCACGCGACCCGCAAAACGACCGAGGCGGTGCATGTTGCACCGCCTTTTTGCGTTGCAGCAACTTTTTGCCGCGCCCCTGCTAAAGGGGCAATAGCCTTTCGTAGCGCTTCTCTATATTGGTGCGGCTGGTAGTCGAATGATGGAGGAGCGCCGGGGCGCATTCCTCAAACGATTTGGGAGAGAACATGCGTAAATCCATATTTGTAGTTGCATCGATCGCAGCGCTCGCGCTGACCGGCCCTGCTGCCGCGCAGCAGCCGGTGATCGTCAAATTCAGCCACGTGGTGGCGGACAATACGCCGAAGGGGCAGGCCGCGATCAAGTTCAAGGAACTGGCCGAGAAATACACCAACGGCAAGGTGAAGGTCGAAGTCTATCCGAACTCGCAGCTGTTCGGCGACGCCAAGGAAATGGAAGCGGTCGCGCTCGGCGACGTGCAGTTCATCGCGCCGTCGCTGTCGAAGTTCGACAAGTTCACCAAGCAGATTCAGGTGTTCGATCTGCCGTTCCTGTTCAACGACATCGCCGCGGTCGATCGTTTCCAGGCCGGAAAGGCCGGACAGGATCTGCTCCGCTCGATGGAATCGAAGAACTTCCTCGGCCTTGCCTACTGGCACAACGGCATGAAGCAGATCTCGGCCAACAAGCCGCTGCTGAAGCCGGAAGACGCCAAGGGTCTGAAGTTCCGCATCCAGGCGTCCGACATTCTCGCCGCGCAATTCCAGGCTCTGAACGCCACCCCGCAGAAGCTCGCCTTCTCGGAAGTCTATCAGGCGCTGCAGGTCGGCACCGTCGACGGCCAGGAGAACACCTGGTCCAACATCTTCTCGCAAAAGTTCTATGAAGTGCAGAAGGACATCACCGAGTCCGACCACGGCGTGATCGACTACATGGTCGTGGTCAACGCCAAGTGGTGGAACGCTCTGCCGAAGGACCTGCAGGACGCCATGAAGAAGGCGATGGACGAGGCCACCAAGGTCAATAACGACGTCGCCGGCAAGCTCAACGACGAAGCCAAGCAGAAGATCGCCGCTTCGGGCGTCAGCAAGATCCATCAGCTCACGCCCGAGCAGCGCAAGCAGTGGGTCACCGCGATGAAGCCGGTGTGGGCCAAGTTCGAAGGCGCGATCGGCAAGGACCTGATCGACGCTGCGGTGGCGTCGAACGAATCGAAGACCAACTGATCGAGCGCTATCGATCGATCGATTGAATGACGGCGGTCGCGGAATTCCGCGGCCGCCGTTGTGACGACCTTGGGGGAGGAAGCCGGTGACGTTGCGGACGCTGTTCCATCGCATCGAGGAGGGGCTGATCGCCCTGATCCTCGGCGCGATGACGATTCTGACATTCGTGCAGGTCGTCCTGCGCTACGGCTTCAACTCCGGCTTCATCTGGGCGCTCGAGGCGAACTTCTATCTGTTCGCCTGGCTGGTGATGATCGGCATCGCCTATTGCGTCCGCGTCCGGGCCCATATCGGCGTCGATGCGGCCGTCAATCTGCTGCCCGCGGGCGGCCGGCGCATCGTCGGCCTGATCGTCGTGGCGCTGGCGCTGCTCTATGCCGGCCTGATGGTCTACGGCTCCTACGAATACATCAACCGCCTGATGATCATCGACGTCGAGGCCGAGGATATTCCGGTCAAGCGCTGGATTCTCAGCATCTGCCTGCCGCTCGGCTTCGCGGCGCTGTTCATCCGTCTGCTCGAAATGGGATGGCGGATCATCACCGGGCAATCCGGCGGTTATGAACTCGCCAACGAGGCCCAGGAAGCGGTGGAGCATCACCTCCCCAATCATCAAGAACTCGACGCCACGACGGTGCAGCGATGAACACCGTCTTTCTGTTCGCCGCGCTGTTCGCGATGCTCGGCCTCGGCATGCCGATCGCGATGTCGCTCGGCCTGTCGTCGATCCTGACCATCCTGCTGTTCCAGAACGACAGTCTGGCCTCGCTGTCGCTCAAGTTCTTTCAGACCACCGAGCAGTTCACGCTGCTGGCGATTCCCTTCTTCATTCTGGCCGGCAATTTTCTCACCACCGGCGGCGTCGCCAAGCGGATGATCAATTTCGCGATCTCCGCCGTAGGCCATCTGCCGGGCGGCCTGGCGATCGCTTCGGTGCTGGCCTGCATGCTGTTCGCGGCGGTGTCGGGATCGTCGCCGGCTACCGTGGTGGCGATCGGCTCGATCGTGATCGCCGGCATGGTCAAGGTCGGCTACACCCAGTCCTTCGCCACCGGCGTGATCGTGAACGCCGGCACGCTCGGCATTCTGATCCCGCCCTCGATCGTGATGGTGGTGTTTGCGGCGGCCACCGAATCGTCGGTGGGGCGGCTGTTCATCGCCGGCATCATTCCCGGCCTGCTGCTCGGCCTCGCGCTGATGGTGGCGATCTATGTCACGGCGCGGATCAAGAAGCTGCCGCGACAGCCCAAGGCCTCCTGGGGCGAGCGGCTGTCGCTGTTCGGCCAGGCCTCGTGGGGGCTGCTGCTGATCCTGATCGTGATGGGCGGCATCTATGGCGGCATCTTCACGCCGACCGAAGCCGCCGCGGTGGCCGCGGTCTATGCCTTCGTCGCTGCCGTGTTCATCTATCGCGACCTCAAGATCGTCGAGGTGCCGCGGGTGCTGCTGGATTCCGGCCGGGTCTCGGTGATGCTGATGTTCATCATCTGCAACGCCTTCCTGTTCGCCCACGTCCTGACCACGGCGCAAATTCCGCAGGACATCGCCCGGCTGATCACCGACGCCCAGCTGCAGCCGTGGCACTTCCTGCTGATCGTCAACATCATCCTGCTGGTCGCCGGCAATTTCATGGATCCGACCGCGATCGTGCTGATCACCGCGCCGATCCTGTTCCCGACCGCGATGCAGCTCGGCATCGATCCGATCCATCTCGGTATCATCTATGTCGTGAACATGGAGATCGGGCTGGTGACCCCACCTGTCGGGCTCAATCTGTTCGTCGCCTCAGGCATCACAGGCATGCCGCTCACCAAGGTGGTGCGCGCGGCCGCGCCTGCTGGTGCTGCTCAGCTTCCTGATGATCATCACCTACATTCCGGAGATCTCCACCTTCCTGCCCAATCTCGTGTTCGGGCCGGCGATCAAGTAGGCGCGTGACGGAATGTTGCGATTGCTTCCGAACGCGGTCGATATGTTTCCGCCGGATTACATCTTGGTAATCAGCGGCATTCTGTCGAAACCGTAAGTTGATCGGGCGCCGGGCGGACCACATCTTCAGGGCACCTTTGCAAGGAGGCTTCCATGAAGAAGGTTCTGTTCGCCGGCGCCACCGCGCTGGTTCTCGCCGGGACGTCCGCCGCCTATGCGCAGCACCGCGGCTGGCTCGATCATCATCGCGATCATCGCGCTGATCGTTCCTGGGCCAGCGCGGAGGACCGCGCCGCCTTCGCCGATGCGCGGATCGCAGCGGTGAGGGCGGGGCTCCGGCTCACGCCGGATCAGGAGAAGCTCTGGCCGCCGCTCGAAACCGCCGTCAAGGAACTCGCCAAGCTGCGGATCGACCGCGCCGAGGCGCGGATGAAGGCGCGCGACGACGACCGCGACAGCCGCGGGCCGGGCAATCCGGTTGAGCGGCTGCGCGACCGCGCCGACGGCATGGCCGCCACCGCCGCGGCAATGAAGAAGATCGCCGACGCCGCCGATCCGCTCTACAAGTCGCTCGACGACGCCCAGAAGCGCCGGCTGCGGGCATTGACACGGTTCGAAGGCGCCCACCACGGCTGGGGCATGGGGCGGCACCATCCGCGATTCATGCACGATGACGGCGACCGCGACCGGCGCCGGGATCGCGACTGGGATCGTGACGGTGATCGTGACCGTGGCTCCCGCCCCGGCATGATGGACGACCGCGACGACATCGACGACGGTCCGGGCCCGCGCCAGCTCTGAGTGCGGCGCCAGCCCTGTCGGCCGCGAAAACCGCCGGGCGTCCGGCGGTTTTCCGCCTTCCAAAAAGATCGATCCGGAGCGGGAAAAAGTCGCCCGGCTTGCTGGACATCCCCGGCCTGCTTTGCTAAACGCAGCCGTCCCGCACGGGAAATTCCGGATCGGTTCCGGGCGCATAGCTCAGTTGGTAGAGCAGCTGACTCTTAATCAGCGGGTCCCAGGTTCGAGCCCTGGTGCGCCCACCATGTTTCCCTGAGAAATCAAACACTTCACTAAACGCGACCTGGCATTTGCCCGGGCGATCAGCGGGCATGTGACATGCCTTTGACGTTGTGTTTGCGTGATGTCTCGCGAAGACCTCGACCCAAGAGGTCGGTGCGGGGGACGGTTAGGGCCGTTCTGGTTTAGGTGGCATCAGGATTGATGATGCGCAGCCACCACTACATCCTCATGGTGAGGAGGCGCGCAGCGCCGTCTCGAACCATGCGCCACCGGCACTGCGTTGCCCCATCCTTCGAGACGCCCGGCTTCGCCGGGCTCCTCAGGATGAGGACTCAGTGCCTCTGGAAAGGCCGGATTGCTTCAATCAATCGATGAAGCGCTCAAGAGCCGTTCTGTCTCCAATGGAATCAGCATTGGAGTTCAGGGATACTCGCCGCAGCAAACCTCATGGTGAGGAGGCGCGAAGCGCCGTCTCGAACCATGCGCCCCATACGGCGCCTCTGGATTGCTTCGCTTCGCTCGCAGACGGGTTAGGGCGTTGATCTGGCGGCCGTCATTTCCGGTCAGGCTCTCAGGGTGAGGGGTCCGTGCATCCGGTGAGAGCCATATCGGTTCAATCAATCGATCAAACGCTCCTGTGCGTCCGTCGGCGGGAAGGCGGAGCCGGCGCGGACGCCGGCTCCGTTGAGTCAAGCTTCCTCGGTCTGCTCGATGGCCGCCGGCATTTTCGCCACCGACATCAGCGAGCGTGCGATTTGGTTGAGCAACTGATCTGCATTCTGCTCCTCGGCCAATGATTTGGACAGCAGCGCAACCACCGCGGAGTGGCGGAGTTGCTGAGCCAGATTCTTCGCCGTGGTGTAGCCGGAAATCTCGTAGTGCTCGACCCGCTGGGCGGCGCCGATCAGCGAAAGGTCCGCTGCGGCGTCGGTCTTCTCCTGGCCATCCGCCATGATCTCTTGTCCCTCTTCGACGAGACCCATCATGCCTTTGCAGGGTTTGGCGCGGGCGTTGACGCCGAGCAGCGAAAAGCACTCGTTGAGACGCTCGATCTGCTGCTCGGTTTCGTGGAGGTGGAGCTCGAACAACTCGCGAAGCTGATCGAAGCGCGCGGCCTTCGCCATTTTCGGCAACGCCTTGATGAGCTGCTTTTCACCATGCAGGATGTCGCGAAGCTCGTCGATCAGCAGGTCGTCCAGCCCGTCGGGGGCGGTCGGCGGCGAGCTTTCGGTGCGGATCGAACTCGCGGCCTCGGCGTCGCTGGATTGTTGCAGTGCGGGGGAATCGACCAGTTCCCAATCGCCGCCCTCATTCCACGGACCCCGGGTATCAAGCTCGCCCTCATCGCCGACGCCGGTCGAATCGTTGAAGTACTGATTCACCAGGCCCGGTGTCGGCGCGATCGCGCCGATCGAGAAGGCCGGCTTCTTCATGCTTTCGAGCGCGGCGGCGAACGCCTTCATATGCGTGATTTCGCGCGTCATCAGAAACTGCAACGCGTCCTTGGTGCCGGAATCGTCGCAGAAATTGATCAGCCTTTCGTAGACGATCTTGGCGCGCGCCTCGGCCGCGATGTTGCTACGCAGATCGACATCCAGCTCTCCGGTGATTTTCAGATAGTCGGCCGTCCATGGATTGCCCTGGGAGTTGAAGAGATTGACGCCACCGCCGCCGGCGATGGCGATCAACGGATCGGTCTCCGCCGCCTGCCGGTCGAACTTCGACGGCTTGAGGTGCAATCGCGCCAGGCAGCCCACCACTTCGAGGTGGCTGAGCTCCTCTGTGCCGATGTCCATCAGCAGATCCTTGCGGTCGGGATCTTCGCAGTTGAGCCCCTGAATCGAGTACTGCATCGCGGCCGCGAGTTCGCCATTGGCGCCGCCGAATTGTTCCAGCAACATATTGCCGAAACGCACATCGGGTTCATCGACACGTACGGTGTACATGAGTTTTTTCACGTGGTGATACATGGCCAGGCCTTCTTGAGTGTTTGCGCGACGGGAAGTTCTTGCTCAACCGTCTCCACTGTCGGACGTTCCGCCGGGAGGATGCGAACGTCTGGATGGAACGGGCGCCGGCCCGAAACGGAACGATGATCGTGTACCGATGACGCCCGCAAACGGCTGCAGTCGCGGCGCCGCACGGCGCTCGCGTCTCAAATGAGCCGGTCTCGCCGGCGGGGAACGCGATCCGGCGCCTGTCGTTCAACAATCACCCGACGAGAACGCGCCGGGACCTCGCGCCGTTCAACGGCGGTGCCCCGGCCGCGGCCTCATCGCGCCAGCGCCAGCAGGGCGTCGAGATCGAGATTGTCCTCGCAATGGTCGGCAAGGGTGTCGAGCGCGTCTTCGACGCGGCGCTCGAAGTCGAGGCCGGAGGTCGCGGCGCCGAGTTCGGTCAGCCACGCCGAGCGGAACGCGTCGCCACCGAACAGGCCGTGCAGATACGCGCCCATGACGCGCCCGTCCGGCGACACCGCGCCTTCGGGCCGCGGTTCGCCGCGGCCGTCGTCGAGCAGCAGCCACGGCCGCGCCAGGCCCGCGCCGGTGGTGCGCCCCATGTGCATTTCGTAGCCGGTGACGCGACAGCCGCCGCGCCGGTCGATGGCGTCGATCTCGGTCAGGCGCTTGTCGTCCGAGATCTCGGTCTCGACATCGAGCAGGCCGAGGCCGGGCGTTTCGCCCGCCGGCCCCTCGATGCCCAGCGGATCGCGCACGACCCGTCCGAGCATCTGAAAACCCGCGCACAGGCCGATCACCCGGCCGCCGCGGCGCACATGCGCGCGGATGTCGATATCCCAGCCTTCGCGCCGGATCAGGTCGAGTTCGGTGCGCGTCGCCTTCGAGCCCGGCAGCACCACGACATCGACGTCGCCGGGGATCGGCGAACCGGGCTGAATCCAGCGCAGATCGACGTCGGGTTCGGCCGCCAGCGGATCGAGATCGTCGAAATTCGCCACGCGCTGCAGCCGCGGCACCGCAATCTTCACCCGGCCGCGGCTCGCGGCCGCGGCGCGCTCGAGCGCCAGCGAGTCTTCCGCCGGCAATCGATCGGCACCGGGAAACCAGCGCAGCACGCCGAGAAACGGCCAGCCGGTCTGTTCGGTGATGGTGCGGCAGCCGGGCTCGAACAGCGAGAAGTCGCCGCGGAATTTGTTGATCAGATAGCCGGCGACGCGGGCGCGGTCGCCGTCGTTCAGCAGCACGTAGCTGCCGACCAGCGCCGCCATCGTGCCGCCGCGGTCGATATCGGAGAGGAACACGACCGGCAGATCGGCGGCCTCGGCGAAGCGCATATTGGTGATGTCCGAGGCGCGCAGATACACCTCGGCGCCGCTGCCGGCGCCTTCCACCAGCACGAGATCGGCCTCGCCGGCGAGCCGCTCGAAGCTGTCGAGCACCGCCGGGATCAGCCGCTGCCGCATGTGGTGATAGATCCGCGCCGGACAATTGCCGAGCACGCGGCCGCGCAGCACCACCTGCGCGCCGATCTCGGTTTGCGGCTTGAGCAGCACCGGGTTCATGTGGATCGACGGCGCGGTCCGGCAGGCCCGCGCCTGCAGCGCCTGGGCGCGGCCGATCTCGCCGCGCGCGGCCTCGCCGTCGGGGCCGGGCGGCAGATCGGGATCGCCGGCGACCGCCGCGTTGTTGCTCATGTTCTGCGCCTTGAACGGACGCACCACCAGCCCGCGGCGGCTGTAGGCGCGGCACAGGCCGGCGACCACCATGCTCTTGCCGACGTCGCTGCTGGTGCCCTGGATCATCAGCGCGCGGGCGCGCCGCGGACCTGCGCTCGCGCGCGGCGTGAACTGGATGCGGGAGATCAACTCATCGACGTCGGGTGCGGTCATGGGGAAACTCGTCAGGGGAGGGAAGCAAAATGGGTGCGGAGGAATCGCGAGGCGATCCAAAGCCGGCTTGACGCCGGCGCGGCGTCGGCGATACGACGCCGGCGTGATCATCGTCAGCGCCCTCAGCCATGCTCAGGATCTCGTCGCGCGGCTGCGGCCGGCGCGCTCGCTGTCGCTGATGGCGCCGTGGCAGCGCGTCGTCTTCAACGAAGACTGGCTGCCCGAACAACGGCTGATCCTCGCTTTCAACGACGTCGTCGAGACCGGCTCCGTCCATGTCGCGCCGGACGATGCGATCGTGCGCAGGATCATCGATTTCGCGCACGGTTGCGAAAGCGGTGAGGACGTTCTGGTGCATTGCTGGATGGGCGTCAGCCGCTCGCCGGCCGCGGCCTATATCATCGCCTGCGCGCGCGCGCCGGGAGACGAGCACGCGATCGCCGAGGAACTGCGCCGCTGTTCGCCGGTCGCGACGCCGAACCGGCTGATGGTCGCGATCGCCGACGACATTCTCGCGCGCAACGGCCGCATGGTCGAGGCGATCGAGCGCATCGGGCGGGGCTGCGAGTACGACGGCGAAGCGAGCCCGTTCTGCCTGCCGCTCGACTGGCGCGACGGTCCGGCGCATCAGATCTGACCCCCGCCTGCAATCGCGGCGACGCCGAGCAGCAGTCCGATCTCGGCGAGTTGTTCGGTGGCGCCGAGCACGTCGCCGACATAGCCGCCGAGCAGACGCTGCGCCGCCAAGGCTGGTAATAGTGCCAGGGTCACAGCGCCGGCCAGTCCGAAGATCGCGGCCGCAGGGGCGGCGATCGCCAGCCATAGCAGGCCGAGCACGGTGAACGCCGCGGCCGCTGCTGCGCCGCCGCCGCCGATCCGCGCGGTCGGGTAGTTCAATTTGGCGGTCGCGACATTGCCCGCATAGGGCAGCAGCGACATCACCAGCACGATGCCGGCACGACCGAGGCTGTGGCCTGCCACCAGCGCCGCGGCGCCGAGCCAGGGAGGCAGGCTCGCAAGGAGCACGATGCGGAGAACGAGGCTCGCCACCAGCGTCACCGCGCCGTAGCTGCCGATCCGGCTGTCCTTGATGATCGAGAGCCGCTGCTCGCGCGTCCGGCCACCAAACAGCCCGTCGGCGGTGTCGGCGACGCCGTCTTCGTGCAGCGCGCCGGTGAGGATCACGCCGGCGAGCACCGCGAGCGTGGCGGGCACTAGGCCCGTCCAGATCGTGGAGGCAATCAGCAGCACGCCGCCGCTAACGAGCCCGATCAGCGCGCCGACCAGAGGGAAGTACTTGGCGGCGGGCAGCACCCAGTCGTCGTCGAGGCGCGAGGCGCCCATCGTCGGAATCAGCGTCATGAACTGGATCGCGTTCAGCAGAGGCTGCAGCCGGCGGATCACGAACGCTGCCCGATCGTGCCGGCCAGAACGTCGGAGAGGTCGGCGAATTCGGTGAGGATCCCGGCGGCGGCGCGGACCAGCGGGATCGCCATCAGCGCGCCGGTGCCTTCGCCGAGCCGCAGGCCGAGATCGAGATAGGGCGTCGCCGCCATCGTCTCGAGCAGGACCTTGTGACCGCGCTCGGCCGAGCGATGCGAGAACACGCAATAATCCCGTGCCTCGGGATGCAGCCGCACCGCGACCAGCGCTGCGGCGCTGGCGATGAAGCCGTCGATCACCACCGGACGGCGCCGCGCCGCCGCCGCCAGCACGGCGCCGGCCATCATCGCGATTTCATAACCGCCGAATTCGGCGAGGACGTCGAGCGGGGCGGTGGCAGTCGTCCGCGCCGCCGCTCGCTCCGCCACGGCGCGCTTGTGGGCGACGCCGGCGTCGTCGAGCCCCGCGCCGCGGCCGACGCAGTCGGCGATCGGCGCCGCGGCGAGACGATGGGTGATCAGCGCGGCCGAGGTGGTGTTGCCGATGCCCATCTCGCCGATCGCGACGATGTCCACGCCGCCGTCGATCTCATCGGCAACCAGTGTGACTGCGGTGTCGATCGCGCGCCGCGCCTCGTCAATGGTCATCGCCGGCTCGCGGCTGGCATTGCGGGTGCCGCGCCGGATCTTGCGATCGATCAGCCCGGGGCAGGGCGGCAGGTCGTCGTCGATCCCCGCATCGACCACGCAGACATCGGCGCCTGTGGCTTTCGCCAGGACATTCACGCCGACGCATCCGGCGAGATAGGCGCTGACCATCGACCGCGTCACGCTCACCGGATAGGGCGACACGCTTTCGGCCGCGATCCCGTGATCGCTGGCGAAGATGAAAACCGTGGCGCGGTCCGCGCGCGGCGGCGCCGGATGCCAGATCAGCCCGAGTTGCACGGCGAGGTCTTCCAGCCGGCCGAGCGAGCCCGGCGGTTTTGCCTTGGCGTCGATCCGGCTGCGTAGCAGCGGCTCGAGCGCGTGATCGACGGCCGTGATCGTGCAGAAACGCGGGTCGCTTGGTGGTGCGTGCATGGGGCTGCGAGAGTGAGGAGGAGACAAGCGCGTACCTCCGCGCAGGCGGAAGACGCTTCGAAGTCGTCGGACAAACATCTCCGCGCCGTCGCGAGCAGGCTCGGACAGCATCGACGGAACGAATTCGACGACGATGATGAGGGCGCTACGTGGAAAGCTGATGCGGCATCTGAACGTCCTTCTTCGACCCACCGTCGAATGGCATTGCACGGATCTACGGCCGGTCTCCTGGCTCGCGGATGTTGTCCCGATCGCCTTCCCGAAGCCGCTTCGGCGGTCTCAGTGGCGCGTGTGATCGGAAGCGATCCGCTTACAGTTGCGGGGGCAGCCGCGGCTTTGGCGCTTTCGCGCCGCACCGCATTCCCTGTTTCACCTCTCTTCCGAGAGGCACCGTAGACGGACCGACAACAGCACGATGCCCCGGCGGACGCAAGACGAGAGGAGGCTCGAGGCGGCCTGTCAGACGAAGGTGCAAGCGATCCTGCTGATCGTGCGCGGCGGGCTCCCGGCGCGCATCTTGGTAGTCGTTTCCGAATCCGGATCGCGCTTGCGTGGGGACGCGAGGCGTGCTCTGGTTGCATTGCCTTCGGTGCCTCTCGGAAGAGAGGTGAAACAGGGAATGCGGTGCGGCGAGCGATCGCCAATTCCGCGGCTGCCCCCGCAACTGTAGGCGGATCGTCCGCGATCAAGCTGCCACTGAGCGATCGTTGTCGCGCTCGGGAAGGCGATCCGGACCATATCCGCGAGCCAGGAGACCGGCCGCAGGCAATCGTCCACTTGATGTCGACGGCGGGTCGACAGCGGAGAACCTCATGATGATTCAGACGTAGTTCGAAGTCGTCGCAGCGCAGATCGCCGCTATCGCCTGACCGATCGCTGATAGCGCATCGCGGGCATTCGCCGTGCGTTGGCCGTCACCAGAACGGCGGTTCGCGCGACGCACGCCGGTGCGTCGATGCGATGCCGCCGAGCGATGGAGAGGGCCTTGCCATGGAGTGGACATGGAACCCAAAGACACGACGACGAACGAGGCCTTCAAGGGCTTCACCAACGAGGCCTGCCCGTTCCTGCCGTGCCATCAGGGCGTCGCGCGGGAGTTCAACTGCCTGTTCTGCTACTGCCCGCTGATCGCCTATGAGTGCCCCGGGCCCTATCAGGTGTTCACCGATCGCAACGGCCTGAAGCGCAAGGACTGCAGCGCCTGCACGCTGCCTCACAACGGCTATCGCCGCTCGTGGAATTTCATCCAGCGGTGGCTCGAGAAGCCGAAGCTGTGGGATGGCGGCGATCAGGATCCGAAGCGGATCAAGGAGGCGTCGCAAGAATGACGCCCCCGCCGCTGCGCGACGCGCGCAGGCCTCGTCAGGGATGCTGCCGGGGCACGGAGGCGTCCTCGTCCTGGTGAATCCGCGCGATCGAATCGGCGAGTTGGTCGAGTGCATCGGGCAGCATCGGCCCGCCGCACATCGTCAGTTGATCCGGGAAGACGAGACGGCGATTCGGCGGGTAGGCGCGCTGGATCGCCGGGTGGAGCAGCAGCGCCTTGCCTTGATCTTCCGCGAAAGGCTTGTCGTCTGCGACGAGCAGCAGATCCGGCCGCGACGCGACGATCGTTTCGAGCGACGCGAAACCGCCATAGGTCAGGCCGATCTCCGCCGCCGCATTGGAGAGGCCGGCGACCTCCAGCAGCGAGCTCAGCAAGCCGTCGCTGCCCGCGATCCAGCCGCGTCGCGACACCGGAAGAATGCGGTCGCGCCAACGCGACGCCATCGCTCGGGTGCGCGCGACGGATCGATCGATCCGCGCGATGATCGCGTCGGCCCGTTCGGGGTGGCCTGCGAGATCGCCGACACGCCGGATCTGCGCCTTCACGTCGTCGATGTTGCGCGGGACGTCGAATTCTTCGATCGCGATTCCATTGCTGCGCAACAGCTCGCGCGTCGCCGCCTTGCCGTAGCGCCCGGCGAGAACGATGTCGGGCGCCAGCAGCAACAGGTCTTCGGCTTCGCCCGACAGCCGTGGAAAACTGCGCGCTTGCTTCGCCGACCAGGACAGATGTGGGTCGCGGGCATAGGGGCCGAGGCCGACGATCTGCACCGGATCGGCCAATGCGATCAGAAGCTGATCGGTGCACATGTTGATCGAGGCGATCCGGGCGCTGGCTGCGATCGCCGGGCCGGGCAGCGCAGTGCCGGCGGCCAAGACGAGCGCGCCGAACAGCAGCACGCGCTTCAGATGCCTGATCGGGGAATTCATGGCGCGACGTCCAAGTCCTTAGTTCAGTCGAGACCTTGACCCCGAGGCCGGGGCGTCCGCTGTGGCGGCTTCGGTCCGGCGGCGCGAGACGCGGCCGCGTTGCGTTCGGAATCTCACTGCTCGCGCGTGGCTTCGATGCGGTGCACGGACTAAGCACGTCCGTTCCTTCTCGCACTTGATTTGACGCAAGACACCGACGCCGTCGGGCGGGGGCCGGCGAGTTTCGACAGATTCTGCGGACGCGGCGTCGATCGGGCCTCGATCAGCAACCGCAGCCGCGCCAATTCTGCTATCTCTCTGATCGATGCTCCGCGCCACGGGCGCGCGCGTGCGACCACCCGTTCCGCACGGTCTGTTCCCCTCGCGCAGATGGCTGCCGACGCGAATCTGTACAAACGGCTCTTTCTGTACGACAAGGTCGACTGCCTCTCGGCCGCGACAATCCAGGGAGTTGAAACCTTGCGCCGCCCAACCGTTTCGAAATCAGAACTGATGCCGGGAGGGGACGATCGGATCTTCCGGACCTTCATTCATGATTTCCTCGCGTTCAGCGCGCGGGTGGACCAATGCCGCGCCGGGTTCGGCGATCGGCTTGGTATCTCCGGGATCGCCTACACGACCCTGATTTCGGTGGCGCATCTGCAGGGCGAAGAGGGAGTCGGAGTGAGTCGCGTGGCCGAACATCTGCATCTCTCCGGCGCCTTCGTCACGATCGAGGTATCGAAACTCGTCAAGGCCGGTCTGCTCCACAAGCGGGCCAATCAGGAAGATCGTCGGCGCGTCCTTCTCACCGTGACGCCGAAGGCCCGGAAGCTGCTCGACCAGTTGGTCGAGATGCAGGCGCCGGTGAACGACGCGCTGTTCGACTGCCTGAGCGCGTCGGAATTCCGGCAATTGTCCTCGATGATGGCGCGACTGGTGCCGTGCGGCGACAAGGCGGTGACGCTGATGAGCTTCCTGACCGCGCCCTCGGCTCCGGCTGTGCCGGAAGTGCCGCGCAAGGTCGCCCGCCGGCGCTGACGCCGCCGCAGTTCTTCCCATCCCCGACATGACGGCCGGCTGCCGCGCGCGGCGGCCGATGCGCCATTGCCCGTTTTGATGCCGCGCTGCCGCATCTTTTTTGGGCGAATGCATCGCATTCGCGCTTGACTGGCTTTGGAAGATAGCTTTGGATCAAAGCTAGTTGAGGTCGCGGGTCATCGATGAGTCTGGATCAGAGAAGCTTTCGTTCGGCGTTGTCGCAGTTCGCGACGGGCGTGGCGGTCATCACCGCCCGCGGCGAAGCGAACGCCTTAATCGGGATGACGATGAGTTCGTTCAACTCGGTCTCGCTCGATCCGCCGCTGATTCTGTTCAGCGTCGACCGCCGCGCGCTGAGCCTGGCGGCGATGCAGGCCGCCGACGGCTACGCGGTCAACATCCTGAGCCGCGGGCAGGAGGCGCTGTCCAATCAGTTCGCCAAGGCGTCCAGCGACAAATGGAGCAACGTCTCGCATTCGATAGGACACGCCGAGGCGCCGCTGCTGGCGGGGGCGCTCGCGCACTTCGAATGCGCGCCCTATGCGCAATACGACGGCGGGGATCACGTCATCTTCGTCGGCCGGGTGGTGCGCTTCGGCGTTCGCGAAGACGAGGAGCCGTTGGTGTTCTTCCGCGGCAAATATCAGTGCCTCGGTCGGCAGGGAGGCAGCGAGCCGATGTGGCCGCTGCCGATTCACTACTGATCGACGACGGGCAAAGCAAAGGAAACGACGGACGATGAAGACAGGAAATCAGCATATCGCAGGGCTCCGCGACGGGCGCGCCGTGTTCATCGACGGTCGCAAGGTGGATGACACCACGCGGCATCCGGCGTTCCAGCGGTCGATCCGCTCGGTCGCAAAGCTGTTCGATTTCGCGACGGACGAAGGCAACCGCGATCTGATGACCTTCGCGACGCCGACCGGCGAGCGGGCGAACCGGATCTGGCAGTTGCCGGAGAGCTTCGAGGAACTGCGGGACCGGCGCCGCGCGTTGGAGGCCTGGGGCGGCTTGCATGCCGGCTTCCTCGGACGGGCTCCCGATCACGTCGCTTCCTGCATCGCCGGGATGTACATGGGGCTCGATCAGTTCGAGGCCTACGACGAGGCGCGCGCCAAGGCGCTGGCGGACTACTACGCCTACGCCCGCGACCGGGACCTCTATCTGACCTACGTCATCATCAATCCGCAGGCGGACCGGTCGAAGAGCGCCAGCCAGCAGAAGGACGCTTTCCTGACCACGGGCGTGGTCGATCAGGACGCGGAAGGCATCACGGTGCGCGGCGCCAAGATGCTGGCCACCGGCGGCATCATGGCCGACGAGGTGTTCGTCACCTGCATTCAGCCGCTGCAGCCGGGCGACGAAGCCTACGCGCTGTCCTTCGCGATTCCGATGAACACCAAGGGCCTGTCGATCCTCTCGCGCAAATCCTACGAAGCGTCGTCGCCGTCAGTGTTCGACAATCCGCTGTCCAGCCGGTTCGACGAGAACGACGCCGTGCTGCACTTCGAAGACGTCAAGGTGCCGTGGGATCGCATCTTCGTCTTCAAGAACATCGAGATGTGCCAGAAGCAGTTCCATGCGACTCCGGCGCACGTCTATCAGAACTATCAGGCGATGGTGCGGCTGTCGGTCAAGGTTCGCTTTCTGATCGGCCTGGCGCGCCGGACCGCCGAAATCAACGGCGTGCTCGGCTTCCCGCAGGTTCGCGAAACGTTGGGGCAGCTCGCCGCGGAAGGCGGCATGATCGACGCGTTCGTCGCCGCGATGGAGGCAAAGGGCGTTCACTACGGGCGCTACTTCGTGCCGGACCGGCACACGTTGTACGCCGCGCAGACGCTCACCCAGCAGCTCTATCCGAAGATCCTGAATACGCTGCGCGATCTCGCCGGCGGCGGCATGATCATGTTGCCGTCGTCGATCCAGGACCTCGCCAATCCGGAGATCGCCGCGCTGGTGGAGCGCACCCAGCAATCGCCGGCCGCGAGTGCGATCGACAAGGTCAAGTTCTACAAGCTCGCCTGGGACGCCGTCGGTTCCGAATTCGCGTCGCGTCACCAGCAATACGAGATGTTCTACGCCGGCGCGACCTTCGTGACCAAGGGACATTCGTTCCGCTGCTACGACTGGGACGGCGCGGGATCGCTCGTCGACGGAATGCTGTCCGGCTACCAGCTCGCCGACGAGCTCCAGACCTCTCAAGCCGCCTGATCCAGGGAGAACAACATGGCTGTCAACAAGATCCACGACGAATTCCGGGCGGTCGACATGACGACCGGGTGGGAAGTGCCGGCGGGCTATCCCAAGGGCATTCAGCAGAAGATTCTGTCCGGCGGCCTCGACGAAGAGAACCGCCGCGGCTCGCGCAGCCGGCTCCTTCGCTTCGAGCCCGGCGAGTTCACCACCAAGCCGTTCGTCCACGAGTATTGGGAAGAAGTGTTTCTGGTTTCCGGCGACCTGACGGTCGGCAATGACGAGAACGGAAACGGCGGCGAGAGCTTCAAGCCGTTCACCTATGCCTGCCGTCCGCCGGGGGCGTTCCACGGACCGTTCAAGTCGGAGCAGGGCTGCGTGCTGTTCGAACTCCATTACTTCGATCCGGTTTGATGCCCGCCGCGATGCCGACAGTCATCACGACCATTCGCCTTGCGGACGGGCGCGCTGCCGTTCGCTCCTCCGCGGAATCTCGCCGCCACTTGGCGCTCGGCGGAGAGCTGCGGCGCGTCGTCCGCCGGAGGCGTGTGGCATGATCGCCCAGCAGCTCATCAACGGCGTGATGCTCGGCTCGATCTACGTGCTGGTGGGCGTGTCGTTCACGCTGGCGATCGGTATCCTCAACTTCCTCAATTTCTCCATTCCCGGCCTGTTCATGGTGGGGGGAATGGTGACCTGGGTGATGCTCACCGGCGGGTGGCACTGGGCGTTCGCGATCGGCGCCGCGCTCGCGGCGGCGGCGCTGGTCTCGCTGGCGGTCGAGCAATTGTCTTATCGCCGGACCCGGGGCGCCGACCCGGAAGTGCCGCTGGTGTCGTCGCTCGGTTTCCTCGTGCTGCTCGAGAATCTGGCGCTGCTCGGCGTCGGCTCGGACCAGCAGGCGTTTCCGTCGTTGCTGGGTGATTTCAATTTCCGCATCGGCGGCCTCGTCATCGGCGCCGCGCAAGCCATCAGCCTGGTCGTGACGTTCCTGCTCGTGATCGGCCTGTCAATCGTGCTGGGCCGGACCAATCTCGGGCGGCAGATCAGGGCGATCGCCGAGAGCCGAAGCACCGCCGTCCTTCTCGGCGTCGACGTCGGGCGGCTGGTGCCGAAGATCTTCGTGCTGACCGCCATGTTCACCGCGCTCGGCGGCGTGATGTTCGCGCTCAGCTATCTCCAGGTCTCGCCGTTCATGGGGGAGGGCGTCGGCTTCAAGGGCGTCGCCGCGATGATCATCGGCGGCATGGGAAGCGTCTGGGGCGCGGTGATCGGCGGCCTGATCATCGGCGTGATCGAAGTCGGATCGATCTGGGCGTTCGGCGCCGACACCGTCAACATCGCGGTGTACGGCTCTCTGCTCGCCCTTCTGATCTTGCGGCCCCACGGTCTGTTCGGCCGGCCGGCGATCCGGGAGAAGCTCTGAGATGAGCGGCTACCAGACCGGCGTTCTGATCATCCTCTGCTTCAACATCATGGCGGCCTATGCGGTGTATCTGCCGCTGGTCGCCGGGCAGCTCAATCTCGGCATCGCCGGCTTCATGGCGATCGGTGCCTATACGGCGGCGTATCTCACCACCGAGACGGGCTGGCCGCTGGCAGCCGCGCTTCCGATGGGCGGCGCTGCGGCGGGCGCGATCGCGCTGGTCGTGGCCATTCCGATCCTGCGCACCCACGGTATCTATCTGGCGCTCGCCACCTTTGCGCTCGGCCAGGTGATTTCGGCCGTGTTCCTGAATCTCGAAGTCGTCGGTGCCGCGGCCGGCTATCAGGTCCCGCTCTACGCGCCGCCGATCGCGGTCTATGCGATGACGGCCGCCGTGGTGTTGTTCGTGGTCGCGCTGTCGCAGACCCGCTTCACGCTCTATCTGACCGCGATCAAGAACGATCGCCTGGTCGCCGATCTGCTGGGGCTGAGGGTTCGCGCCCTGCAGGTCGCCGCCTTCACGATCGGCGCGGTGATCGCCGGCATCGGCGGTGGTCTCTACGCCCATCACTTCAGCTTCATCGAGGCGCAGCATTTCAGCGTCAGCCTGAGCATCTACACCGTGTTGTACGTGTTGCTGGGCGGCACGCAGACGGTCTGGGGTCCGCTGGTCGGGGCGATCTTCTTCAGTCTGGCCCCGGAACTGCTGCGAGCCGGAGAATCCTGGCGCTACGTTCTGTTCGCGGCCCTGATCGTCGCCTTCATGGCGGTTCGTCCGCAGGGGCTCGTCACCCCGACGGGAATCCGCGCTCTGTTCCGCGCCGTCGGACGGCGTGCTGCGACGTCGCGGGTGCGGTCATGAGCGCGGCCGCCCCGCTTCTCGCGCTCGACGGCGTCGGCAAGTCGTTCGGCGGCGTTCGTGTCATTCGCGATCTCGGCTTCGCCGTCGCGCGCGGCCAGACCGTCGGACTGATCGGGCCCAACGGCGCCGGCAAGACCACCGCCTTCAACATCGTCAGCGGCGTGTTCCGTCCCGATGCCGGCAAAGTCACCTTCGACGGGCGTGATATCACGTCCGTTCCATCACGCCGCCGGATCGCGCTGGGAATCGCGCGCAGCTTCCAGAACGTCCGGTTGATGCAGCATCTCACGGTCTGGGAAAACCTGCTGGTCGGGCAGCACGTCCGCACTTCCGGACTGGTCGATCTGCTGACGCCGTTTCGGCCGTTTCGCAATCACCGCTGGCGGCAGGAGGCGGTCGCTGCGCTCGCCGAGATGGGGCTGGACGGCTATGCGGACGCGATGGTCGGCGAACTTCCCTACGGCATTCGCAAGCGGATCGATCTGGTGCGGGCGACGCTCGCCGGGGCCTCGCTGCTGATGCTCGACGAGCCGGCCGCGGGCCTCAATCCCGTCGAGACGCAGGGCCTGACCTCGCATCTCGAACTGCTCAAGGCGCGCGGCGTGACGCTGCTGATCGTCGAGCACGACATGCACTTCGTCGACAAGATCTGCGACCACGTCGTCGTGCTCAATTTCGGCGAGAAGATCGCGGAGGGGCCGCTTTCGCTGGTTCAGCGCGATGCGGTGGTCCGCGCGGCCTATCTCGGATCGGAGGCGGCGGCATGACGGCCATCCTCTCGGTTTCGGATTTGACCGTGGCCTACGGCGGGGTGACCGCCATCGACGGCGTATCGCTGTCCGTCGACGACGGCGAGATCGTCACGGTGCTCGGAGCGAACGGCGCCGGCAAGACCACGCTGTTGCTGGCGATCATGGGCGCCGTCCCGGCGAGCCGGGGACGGATCGCATTGCGGGGAACGGATGTGTCGCGCTCCCGCGCGCACCACCGCCTGGCGCAGGGACTGGTGCTCGTTCCCGAGGGCCGGCAGGTTCTGGTGTCGCTGACCGTCGAAGAAAATCTCCTGCTCGGCGCGCATCTGCGCCGCGACCGGCAGGCGGTCCGCAACGAGATCGCCGCGATCTATGAACGCTTTCCGAATTTGGGCCAGCGCCGGCACACGGCCGCCGCCACGCTGTCGGGCGGCGAGCAGCAGATGGTGGCGATCGGCCGGGCGATGGTCGCGCGGCCGCAGGTGCTGATGCTCGACGAACCCTCCCTCGGGCTGTCGCCGCTGTTCGTCTCGAAGGTGTTCGATCTGATCGAGGAGATGAATCGCAGCGGCCTGACGATCGTGCTGGTCGAGCAGAACACCGGCAAGGCGCTGTCGGTTGCGCACAGTGCGACCGTGCTCGAACTCGGCAAGGTCGCGATCGCCGGCCCGTCGGAGGCGCTGCGGAACGATCACAGGTTGCTGGAAGCCTATCTCGGCGGAGCCGCGGACATTGCGGACGAGCCTTCGTCGATGCGAGCGAACTCTCAATGAAGCAAAAGGAGCAGGGGTGATGAAAGCAAACGGCGTCTTGGCGGCGGGTGTCGCACTGGGACTGACATTGGTTTCGACGGGAGCGACACGAGCGGCGGATCTCATCCTCGGCTTTTCAATGGCGAAGACGGGACCCTATGTCAGTCTCGCGAACACCAACGAGGTCGCCGTCGATCTCGCGGTCGACGAGATCAACGCCAAGGGGGGCATCGGCGGCCGCAAGCTCAAGCTGGTGAAGTTCGACACCGGCGGCGATCCGAAGCAGGCGGCGCTCGCGGTGCGCCAGTTCGCCGAGGACAACAAGGCGCTGGCGGTGATCGGACCGTTCAGCTCCGGCGAAGTGCGTGTGGCGTTCCCGGCCGGCGAGCGTCTCGGCATCGTGCAGATGTCGATGTCGTCGTCGGCGCCCGGGCTGACGAAAGGCTTCAGCTACGCCTTCCGCAACACCCGTGACGAAAAGACGGTGATCGACGAGGTGCTGGCGGCGCTGCGCGACAAGAAGCTGCCGATGGGCACGGCCGCCACGGCCTTCGCGACCGACGACACGGTGTCCAAAGCGATCGGCACGGCGGTGCTGCCCGTCTTGTTGAAGAAATACGGCATCGACAACAAGGGGGCGGTGGACTTCCAGTACAATGCGTTCGATCTGTCGCCGCAGGTTTCGCAACTGGCACAGATGAAGCCGGACATCATCGGTCTTGGCGCTCCGCCGGAAGCGGCGATCAACCTCGCCAAGGAGCTGAAGCGCCAGGGCGTCAGCGCGCGACTGATCGGCGGCACCACGGTCGCCGATCCGGATCTGCCGCGCCGGATGGCGGGAGCCGGAAATTCGATGACCATCGGCACCACGTTCTTCGCCGATCTCAACGACCGGACCAGATCCTTCGCCAAGCAGTTCGCGGCCAAGACCTCGGCCGCAGGGATGACCCGGCACGAGCCGAACCAGCAGGATGCATCCGCGTACGACATCGTCTATCTGTTCGCAGAAGCCATCAAGGTTGCGGCGGTCACCGGCGAGCCGGACAAGGTGGCCGCGGATCGGACCGCGATCCGGGACGCGCTGGCGAAGCTGAAGGGCTTTCCCGCTCTCGAGGGCGAGATCTCGTTCGGCGATGACCACGACTCCATCAAGCCGATCTACGTGATCGAAGCGCGCGACGCGCAGTGGAGCCTGCTCGACACCCGCAAGGGCGAATAGCCCGCAGCGTTCGGCAGCGCCCGCGGAGGCAGCCGAGCCCCCGCGGGTCGCCGAATCCGGTCGGCGTCGTTCCGTCATTCGTCACGAGAGAAACCATGCATTCCGTGCCAATCGACTTCGTCATTCACGATCAGGACCGACAGGTCACGCGATCCCTGCAGTTCGATGCGTTGATCATCGCGGGCTGGACCGGCCGCGATCCGGTGGCTCGCGACAAGCACATTGCCGAACTCGCGGAGCTCGGAATCGCGCCGCCCGCCTCGACGCCGATCTACTACCGTGTGGCGGCGAGCCGGCTGACGACGAGGCCGGCGATCGAAGTCAGCGACGAGCATTCGAGCGGCGAGGTCGAATTCGTGCTGATGCGCTTCGATGGACGGATGTATGTCGGCGTCGGCTCCGATCACACCGATCGCAAGGTCGAGACCTACAACATCACCGTCTCGAAGCAGATGTGCGACAAGCCGATCGCCCCCGAATTGTGGTGCTTCGACGACGTCGCGAACCACTGGGACCAGCTCGTGCTGCGCTCCTACGCGACGATCGCCGACAAGCGGGTGCTCTATCAGGAGGGCACGCTCGCGGGCATGCTGCCGCCCGCCGATCTGATCGTCCGCGGCTTCGGCGGTTCCGGGCTTCCGGAGCGAGCCGCGATCTTCGGCGGAACCTTCGCGGCGAAAGGCGGCATCAGGCCGGCTTCGCGCTTCGACTACGAACTCTTCGATCCCGTTCTGGGCCGTCGCATCGCGCACGGCTACGATGTCGAGACGCTGCCGGTGCTCGGCTGATCGGCGAGCGTCGTCGCGGTTCGAGTTGATAGCAATTCTCCGACAGGCTGAAGCGCCCGGTGCTCGTCACCGGGCGTTTTCGATTCTTGCTGCCGCAAGGACTGTCTTCTGTCGTTTCAGGGCTGCGTTCGGTTACGGGCGGTGCGAATGCAACACAATCGCGCAACTCTCTTGACGCTTGCGTCCGAATTTTGAAGAATACGAAACATAAAACGAAAATTGCGAATGGGGAGGGCGTCGGGTCATCCCGCTCGGGACGTCATTCTGAAAACCGCATGGACTAGCGGCTACCGCCTTTGCATGTCTTCGGACGCAGAGGCGCGAGCCGATGTGCCGGCGCGGTTTCGAACCCTGACGAAACGATGCGTGGTCACCCGCCCGACCTGGACGACTAAAAACCAGGGGGAAACGATGAAGAGAATTTCGCGGGCGTTGGTTTCGCTGGCGGCAGCTTTGCTGATCGGCAACGTGACGTCGGTCGGGGCCTGGGCCGAGGACGTGCAGTTGTTGCCGCCGGGCCTGATCGAGCCTTCTTCGAAAGAGATCATCCCGGAAGGCAAGTTCAAGAAGGCGCCGCCGTGGCGGATCGGGCTCGCCTTCCCGGGTGTCGGCAACACCTGGATCGTCCAGATGCTTCAGGAAATGAAGTACGAGGCCTCGCTGCACAAGGACATCGCCGAATTCACCGTGCTGGAAGCGGACTGGAAGCCCGCCAAGCAGGTCGCCGATATCGAAGACCTGATGGCGCGCAATGTGGACCTGCTGATCGTCTCGCCGATCGCCTTTCCGGTGGTGGCGGCGCAGGTCGACAAGGCGGTCGCCAAGGGCATTCCCGTTGTGGTGTTCGGCGCCAGCAACGGCGAACTCAACGGCACCGTGGAAGTGTTCGGCGGCGGCGGCGCGTTCGGCCGCGTCGGCGGCGAGTTTCTCGCCAAAGAACTGAAGGGCAAGGGCTCGATCTGGGCAGTCCGCGGCGTCGCCGGCGTCGGCGAGGAAGTGTTGCGCTACGAGGGCTTCAAGAAGGCGATCGCAGGCACCGACATCAAGATCGTCGCCGAAGTGTTCGGCGACTGGAACTACGCGAAGTCGAAACAGCTCTGCGAAAACCTCGTTCTGTCAGGCAAGCCGGTCGACGGCATCTGGTTCTCGGGCGCCGAAATGACCCGCGCCTGCATCGAAGTCTTCAAGGAGGCCGGCAAGCCGCTGGTGCCGATGACCGGCGAGGGCAACAACGGCTTCTTCAAGATCTGGAAGAGCTCGGGCGTGAAGAGCGTCGCGCCGGTGTTCACGCCGGGTCTCGGACCGGCGGTGGTGCGCGCCTCGGTCGCGCTGCTGCAGGGCAAGCAGATCTACAAAGGCTACTTCTCCGATCCGCCCCCGATCACCAATGCCGATATCGACAAGTATTATCGGCCCGACCTGAACGACGCCTATTGGGTGCCGTCGACGCTGCCCGAAAACAAGCTGAAAGAGCTGTTCGGCAAGTAAGCAGCACGAGCGAAACCCGGTGATCAAGTGTCTGCTGTCATGACGATGCCCGTTCAGGCACGTGAGGTCGTCGTCGCGCGCGGCGTGTCCGTCTCCTTCGGCGCGACCAAGGCCCTGCGCGACGTGTCGATCATTGGTCACGCCGGGTCGATCCACGCCGTCACCGGTGAGAACGGTGCCGGCAAGTCGACGCTGATGAAGGTGCTCGCCGGCGTCTATCAGCCCGATCACGGCGAGGTCGAGATCGACGGGCATCGCGTGCGTCTGTCCGGACCGCGCGACGCCTTGAAGCACGGCATCTCCACGGTGTTTCAGGAGTTCACGCTGCTGCCGAACCTGTCCGTGGCCGAGAACCTGTTTCTCGGTCGTGAACCGCGCCGGCTGATGATGGTGCGCTACACGCAGATGATGAGGGACGCTGAGGCGTTGTTGCAACGGATCGGCATCGATCTCGATCCGGAGCGCCCGGTTTCCGAGCTCTCGATCGGCGAGCAGCAGCTCGTCGAAATCGGCAAGGGGGTCTCGGCGAATGCCTCGGTGTTCATCTTCGACGAGCCGACCGCGGCGCTCAACAAGGTCGAGGTCGACAAGCTCGGCCAGTTGATGCTGCAGCTTCAAAAGGAAGGCAAGGCGATCTTCTACATCAGCCATCGGCTGGAGGAGATCGCGCGCTGGTGCGACACCGTCACCGTGCTCAAGGACGGCGAGCACGTTCTCACCCGGCCGACCCGGGAGATGACGCCGAATGCGCTGGTGACCGCGATGGTCGGCCGTTCGATCCAGGACCTGTTTCCGCCACGCGCGACCGGCTTCGGCGCGACGCTGCTGCAAGCGCGCGGATTGCAAACCCGCGCCGATCGCAGCCCGGTCGACCTCACGCTGCGCCGCGGCGAGATCCTCGGTATCGCCGGGCTGGAAGGCCAGGGCCAGCGCGAGGTGATGCGCTGCCTGGCCGGCGTGACGCCGCTGGTCGCGGGCGAGGTCCGCAAGGCCGCTGCTGATCGTGATGAGCTCGAGGCGGTCGATCTCGCTCTCGGCCGGACCGAGAATGTCCGACGCGGCATCGGCTTCGTGCCGGAAGACCGCAAGACCGAAGGTCTGTTTCTCGATCTTCCGATCAGCGAGAATCTATCGCTCGGGATTCTTGCGATCCAGCGTGCGCTGTCCCGCGTGCGGATCAAACGCGATCTGCTGAAGGCGCTCGCCAAGTCGCTGCATCTGGCTGCCACAGGTTTGTCACAAGCCGTCGGAAGCCTTTCCGGCGGCAATCAGCAGAAGGTTCTGCTGGGGCGGTGGCTGACCGCGGGCTCCAACGTGCTGCTGATCGAGGAGCCGACGCGGGGCGTGGACGTCGGCGCCAAGACGGAAATCTATCGACTGCTGCGCGACTTCGCGGCGAAGGGAGGGGGCGTGCTGCTGACGTCGAGCGAATTGATGGAACTGATCGGACTGTGCGACCGCATATTGGTGATCCGCAACGGCGCGTTCGTCGGCGAGCTCGACGGCAGGCTCGCCAGCGAAGAGGCGATCCTCAATCTCGCTCTGCCCGGGGGAAACCCCGCGCATCAAGCGGCTTGAGGCGTCGTGATGGGCCGTCTCTTCAATCCGCGCTTCGGCACCTCGCCGATCAGCCTCGGCATTCCGATCGTCGTTTTCATCTTCCTGGTGTTCGCTGCGCCGCATTTCACCAGCGGCGAGAATCTGTCGAACCTCATCAGTCAGATCGTCGTGCTGCTGATCGGTTCGCTCGGCCAACTCGTCGTCGCCTTGGTCGGCGGGATCGATCTGTCGATCGGCAGTCTCGTCAGTCTGACCAGTTGCGTGATCTCGACCCAGCAAAGTCTCGCCACCGCGATCCCACTTTGTATCGGTCTCGCCATTCTGGTCGGCACCGCTAACGGCGTCGGCACCGCGGTGTTCGGCGTGCATCCGCTGATCATGACGTTCAGCATGGCGACTTTCCTGCAGGGCGTCGCTTACTTCATCCTGCCGGCGCCGAGCAACGCCATTCCCGCCGGCCTGCAGTCGCTCGCCAACATCACCGTCGGCGGTGCGCCGATCGCGATCGTCTGGTGCGTGGCCGCGGTCGGCACGACCTACGTTTTGCTGCGGCGAAGCCAGCTCGGCCTGCACATCTACGCGATCGGCGCGAGCGCTGCCAACGCACACCTCAACGGCCTGCGCGTCGTGCCGTCGACCATCGCGGCCTATGTCTTCTGCAGCCTGTCGGCGGTGTGCGCCGGGCTGTTCCTGTCGGCGCGGGTCGCCTCCGCGGACCCGACGATGGGTGGCTCGCTCGCGCTGGATTCGATCACCGCGATCGCGCTCGGCAACGTCCAGCTCACCGGCGGCATCGGCGGCGTGCTCGGCGCCGTCACCGGCGCGCTGACGCTCGGGCTGCTGGCCAACGGCATGAACCTGATGGGCATCTCGCCCTTCGTCAGGAGCGCGTTCACCGGCGTCCTGCTGCTGGTCGCGATCTCACTACAGAAGCGAAAGGTCATCGGCCTGTGACCGCCCTTGCGAAATCGCGCGAGACGAATCCGATCGTTTCGGCCGGGCGTTGGATCGTCGGACTTCCGCCGGCCTATCCGCTGCTGGTGCTGCTGTTCGGGATCGCCTATTTCACCCACCCGCATCTGCTGTCGCCGCTGTTCCTGATGCTGATGCTGCGCCAGGCCGCGCCGCTCGGGCTCGCGACGATCGGACAGAGCCTGGTGATCCGCTGCCGCTCGATCGACCTGTCGTCGGCCGGCGTCATGGCGGTGACGAGCTACATCCTCACCAGTGGCACCATCCCGGTGTCGCCGCTGGCGGCGATCGCGCTGTGTATCGTCGTCGGGCTGGCGATCGGCTTCATCAACGGCGTGATCATCACCGTCCGCAAGGCGTCGGCGGTGATCGTCACGCTGGCGATGTCGATCATTCTCACCGGGGCGGTGATCGCGTTCAGCCAGTTTCGCGCGCCCGGCGACGTGCCGGAAATTCTCCGCAACGTCGTGACCAGCCGCATCGGCGGCGTCCCCGTCGCTGCGCTGCTGTGGCTTTTCGTGCTGTTTCCGCTGCACTACATCGACCGCGTCACCGTGTTCGGACGCTACGTGCGTGCCGTCGGTTCGAATCCGCTCGCCGCGGAGATGTCCGGCATTCCGCATGCGCGGATCGTGCTCGTCGCCCACACCGTGTCGGGTCTGTTCTCGGTGCTGAGCTGTTTCTTTCTGCTCGGCTTCGTCGGCGTCGGCACCGTCAATATCGGCCAGGACCTGGCGCTGAACTCGCTGTCGGCGTCGATTCTCGGCGGCATCAATTTCGGCATGGGCAAAGGCGGGATGTGGGGGCCGGCGGCGGCTGCCTTCATGCTCACCTTCCTGTTCAATTTCCTCACCAGCTTCGGGCTCGGCGAGCCCGGCAAGCTGATGCTGCAGGGATTGATCGTCATCGTCGCGGCGATCGCCTATTCCAAGCGGCAAACCTGACAACCAATATCTGCAAAACGAGATGGAGTTTCGAGATGAGTGACGTGGTTCTATCGGGTGCGGAAGCGTTTTCGTTCGACGGCGGCAAGATCGGCATTCTGCTGGTCCACGGTTTCACCGGCAGTCCGCAGAGCATGCGCTATCTCGGCGAACGTCTGGGCGAGCAGGGCTACACCGTGCTCGGCCCGCGTCTTCCCGGGCACGGCGTTTCGCCGGCGGCGATGGCGAAGACGACCGCCGCCGACTGGGCCGCTGCCGCCGAAGACGCGCTCGCCGAAATCTCGGCGAAATGCGACAAGGTGTTCGTCGCGGGCCTTTCGATGGGCGGCACGCTGTCGCTGTATCTGGCGGCGATGCATCCTGACAAGGTCAGCGGCGTGATCCCGATCAACGCGGCGGCGCAGATCGAATCGCCCGACATGGCGTCGATCGCCTATGCGCGTGGCCTGCCGGAGACGATCCCCGGCATCGGCTCCGACATGATGGACGCCGAGACCAAAGAACTCGCCTATGCCGAGGTGCCGGTGGTCTGCATGAAGCATGCGCTGGGCCTGGCCGCCACCGCACGGGCGCTGCTGCCGCGGATCAAATGCCCCACCTTCGTGATCAATTCGCGGGTCGACCACGTGCTGTCGCCCAACAACGCCACTGTGATCGCGAATAATGTCGGCTCCGACCGCATCGAGCTGTTGTGGCTCAATCGCTCCTATCACGTCGCGACGATCGATCACGACAAGGATCTGATCGCCGCCGAGGTCCACGCCTTCGTGCAGCGCAACATTAAGTAACAGCTCGCGGGTTCGTGCCTTCGGCGATCCTGCCGAAGGCACGGCAGCGCATCGGCGCGAGCCGGCCCGCCGAAGCGGCGTCGGCTGCCGCTTACTTCGATCGGCCCTTGCTGTTCTCGGCCGCCTTCGCCAGCGCGGCCGCAAAGGCGCCGCCGCCGCCGCTGCTCTTCGGCTCCGGCTTGGGGCGATAGCGGTCGACCAGCTTGGCGTTGCCGCCGCCGTCCTTCCGTCGCTCGCCGGGCGCCGGAATGGGATCCGACAGCCGCAGCGTCAGCCCGATCCGGTTGCGCGGCACGTCGACCTCGAGCACCTTCACCTTCACCACCTGGCCCGGCTTCACCACCTCGCGCGGATCGTTGATACGCCGCTCCGACATCGCGGAGATGTGGATCAGGCCGTCCTGATGCACGCCGATGTCGGCGAAGGCGCCGAACGCGGCGACGTTGGTGACGGTCGCCTCGAGGATCATGCCGGGCTTGAGGTCGGTGATCTTCTCGACGCCCTCCTGGAAGGTCGCGGTCTTGAATTCCGGGCGCGGATCGCGGCCGGGCTTTTCGAGTTCTTTCAGGATGTCGGTGACGGTCGGAATGCCGAACTTGTCGTCCGCGAAGGACGCGGGTTGCAGCGACTGCAGCGTCTTGGTCTGACCGATGATCGCCTTGATGTCGCTCTTGGTCGCCGCCAGAATCTTCTTCACCAGCGGATAGGCTTCCGGATGCACGCCGGAGGCGTCGAGCGGATTCTCGCCGTCGCGAATCCGCAGGAAGCCGGCGCATTGCTCGAACGCCTTCGGGCCGAGCCGCGGCACTTCCTTGAGCTTGCTGCGGCTCGGGAAGGGGCCGTTGGCGTCGCGGTGCGCGACGATGTTCGTCGCCAGCGTTTCGCCGATGCCGGAGACGCGCGCCAGCAGCGGCGCCGAGGCGGTGTTGAGATCGACGCCGACGGCGTTGACGCAGTCTTCCACGGTGGCGTCGAGCGCGCGCGACAGGACGTGCTGGTTGAGGTCGTGCTGATACTGGCCGACGCCGATCGATTGCGGCGGCACCTTCACCAGTTCGCCGAGCGGGTCCTGCAGCCGCCGCGCGATCGAGACGGCGCCGCGGATCGAGACGTCGAGATCGGGGAATTCCTTGGAGGCGAATTCCGACGCCGAATACACCGACGCGCCGGCTTCGGAAACGATCGCCTTGGTGAGCTTGAGATCGGGCTTGGCCTTCATCAGATCGGTGACGAGCTTTTCAGTCTCGCGCGACGCGGTGCCGTTGCCGATCGCGACCAGTTCGATGCGATGCTTGACGCAGAGCTGCGCCAGTTCGAGCATGCTCTCGTTCCACTTCCGCGCCGGCTCGTGCGGATAGATCGTGGTGTGGTCGACGAACTTGCCGGTCTGGTCGATCACCGCGACCTTGACGCCGGTGCGGAAGCCCGGATCGAGACCGAGCGTCGCACGGCCGCCCGCGGGCGCGGCCAGCAGCAGGTCGCGCAGATTGGCGGCGAACACGCGCACCGCTTCCTTCTCGGCCTGCTGCCAGAGCCGCATCCGCGTGTCGAGCGCCAGCCCGGTTTTGATCCGGGTGCGCCAGGCCCAGCGGACGCAATCCGATAGGAAAGCGTCGCCCGGCCGTCCCTTGCGCGCAATGCCGAAGGTCGCCGCGATGCGGTTTTCGTATTGCGTCGGTTCCTTCGAATCGGGATCTTCGCCGTCGCCGAAATCGAGCTGCAGCACCTCCTCCTTCTCGCCGCGCAGCAGCGCCAGGATGCGGTGCGACGGCAATTTCTGGTAGGGTTCGGAAAAGTCGAAATAGTCGGCGAATTTGGCGCCTTCGGTTTTCTTGCCGGTGCGAACGCTCGACTTGATCTGGCCGCGGCTCCAGATCGCTTCGCGCAGGCTGCCGGTGAGGTCGGCGTGTTCCGAAAAACGCTCGACCAGAATGGCGCGCGCGCCTTCCAGCGCGGCCTTGACGTCGGCGACCGGATGCTCGCCGTCGGTCTTCACGAAGGCCGCGGCCTCGGTCTCCGGATGCTTGTCGGGATTCGTCAGCAGCATCTCGGCCAGCGGCTCCAGCCCGGCCTCGCGCGCGATCTGCGCCTTGGTCCGGCGCTTTTCCTTGAACGGCAGATAGATGTCTTCGAGCCGGGCCTTGGTGTCGGCCGCGAGCAGGGCCTTCTCGATCTCGGGCGTCAGCTTGTCCTGCTGCCTGATGCTGTCGATGATCGCGATCCGGCGCGCGTCCATCTCGCGCAGATAGCTTAGACGCTCTTCCAGCGCGCGCAACTGCACGTCGTCCAGCATCCCCGTCGCTTCCTTGCGATAGCGCGCGATGAACGGAACGGTCGATCCGCCGTCGAGCAGGTCGATGGCGGCCTGGACCTGTTCTTCACGGACGGCGAGTTCGGTGGCGATGATGGACGCGATTTTCGGCACTGGAGGTCTCTCGGAACGATGGCAAGGAGGTCGATTGAGCGCCGGCTGCGCGGCGAATCGAAGGCACCGTACGACATCCCGGCAGCAAGGGGGACGGCGCGGTCGCGGTGGCCCACAGCCGTTTGCGGGCCGTTCAGCCGGCGGCTGCGCTCCGGACGCGCGGGGCGAGCAAGGCGCGGACGGCTCGCCCGAGACGGATGCCGGGCAGTTCGACAAATCTGTAGCAGACATAGGCGAGCGCCAGGGCCGCCATGGTGCTCACGACGAAGACGAGCAGGGCGACCAGCAGTCGCGGCAGGCCGAGACCGTCGATCGTCCAGGCGAGAAATGCCGGATGATTCCAGATCGGCGTGATCGTCAGGAAATGGAACAGGTAGTAGCTGAACGACAGCTTCCCCAGCCAATGCGCGGCCGGATGGTCGAGCACGTCGAGCAGCGACGCACGCGGACCGTAGGCGACCAGATAGATCAACATCCACGCGCAGAGCGAGTTGACCAGAAAACGCCAGGTCGAGGCATGGCCGATGAGCGGGCGCGCGGTGAAGAACAGGATGATGAACAGCGTGAGGGCGAGATTGGCCTGGCGCGGCGACAGCCGCGACGCCAGCCGGCCCGATGCCACCGCGCAGAAGCAGCCGAATGTGAAGGCGTAGTAGAACTGCAGCGGCGGGTCGCCCAGCATCTTGTGGACGGAGGGGTCGAACGACAGCACGACCAGGGTGATCGCGATGACGGCCGCCATCGTGGTGGGCAGCGGCGCGCCGCGGAACAGCAGCAGGTACATGGCGTAGATCAGCGGGATGGCAAGCATCTCGAGTTGCAGCGACCACATCACGCCGTTGAGCGATGTGTCGATCAGCGCCATGTTCTTCAGGACGATGGACAGCGGGACGGCCGTGCCGGTCAGTGCCATCGCAATGGCGAACAGGCCGATCGCGAAGACGATCGCCGGATATAGCCGGAACAGTCGCGCGACGACGAAATCAGTGGCCTGTGCAGCCGAGGGGCGGGCGTCCTTCAGCAATGACCGCGTCAACACGAATCCGCTGAGGACGAAGAAGAAGATCACCGCCTGCAGGCCATCGACGCCGTGCACGATCGCTCGGTAAGCGAAACGACTCCATGCGTCGAGTTCAACTCCCGGGTTGGTCAGCAACGACGTCTCGGCGCCTGTCGGCGCCTGAGCCACGTGCGACGCCGCGACCAGCAGCGCGGCAATGCCGCGCATCGACTCGAGTCGAGGGATGAAGCTGCGGTCCTGGCTCATTCTGAATCGGAGTTTGGGTTGGATCGGACTTCGGAATGGGCGGGGCCGAACCGCGCTGTTCCATGGTTACGGTTGCGCGGAGAGGAGCGTGGTCGGGCAGCCGGCGAGGTGAGCCGCAGGCTCCTCGCATAACCTGTCGATGTACGGCGACTCGTACACCTTTGCTGAGCCGCTCGCCATCCGCGATCCACCTGTTCGGCGCCGGCAGGGTTTGTATTCCAACGTTTTGTGGGTTCCGCGAACCGCGGGGTGATCCCCGCCGGACCAACAATGACAGGCGAGCTGCAAGGGGGAACAATGCCCCTTCCAGACGCCACAATTAAATGCTAATAATTCGCATGTGCAATAACTTAGTCTTTCGGGCCCATTATCATGTATATGAAATCATTTCATAATTTGAGAGATGGCTCGGTTCGCGCGTCTTCACCGCGGCGAGGAGCGGGTGCAGCGTTGCTGTTTCTCGGTGCGCTCTGCGTCGCCGCCCCAGCCTCCGCCAACGAGGAGCCGCTGTGGCGAGCGAACGCCAAGCCGGTGATCACGGTGCCCGGAGGGGTCGCGGCCGTTGGCGCACACGCTGACGGCACGGATACCGAGCACATCTTCGGTTTCAGCATGGGCTCCGACATCGGGCAGCCGGGCGAAATCGAACTCGAGATGGAGAACGTCGGCGCTCTCGGCAAACGCAACGGCGGCTATGCGACGCTCGCGACGCTGAACCAGGTCAAATACACGCTGACGGATCGTTTCCGGATCGCTCCCGGCTTTGCGCTCGGCGCGCAGCGGATCGACGGCGTCGCCGGCTTCGACGATCGGCATCATATGAGCTTCAACGGCGCGACGCTGGAGTTCCGCTACAAGCTGATCGACCGCGCCGTCGCGCCGTTCGGGTTGACGCTCCACGCGCAGCCCGGATGGAACCGGGTCGACGACGGCAGCGGGCTGCGCGTCTCGCAATACGGCGCGGAGTTCGCCGCTTTGTTCGACCGGGAACTGGTCAAGGATCGCTGGTACGCCGCCTTCAATATCTGGTACGGGACCGGCGTCACCCGCGAACATGCGACCGGGCTCAGCGGTCATGATTCCGACTTCGCGCTGCACGGCGCGCTGTCCTATCAAGTGCAGCCGGGTCTGGTGGTCGGCGTCGGCACGCGCTATCTGCGCAGCTATGACGGCGGCGGCCTCGATCGTCTCGCCGGCGAGGCGGTGTATGTCGGTCCGACGTTCTCGTACAATCTCACCGATACGCTCGGGCTGTCCGGCACCTGGCAGGTCCAGCTCGCCGGCCGCGCGGTCGGCGACGGGCGGCACCTCGATCTCGAGAATTTCGAGCGGCATCAGGCGATGCTGCGGATCAACGCGCACTTCTGAACGGCCGGTCGCGGCGCGCGCCGTTTCGCTGCGCGCAGCTTCGTCGCGACCACAATCTGGTCCGAATCTGCAACTAATCGTTGTGAGTACGAGCATACGGGGGCGTTGGTCGTGCGCAGCGTCACGTCATCCGGATATGCCCATGCCCCTTGCCGCCGACCCGGCCGCTTCGATCTCGACCACAGCCCCGAATTCGAACAGCGCGGCGGTTCCGGCGTCGCTGCTGCTGTCGCGCGGCGTCGCCAGGCTGGAGGTGATGCTCAAACTCACCACGGCGATCCTGGCGCTGGCCGCGGGCGTCTACACCTATCTCGGCGTCCGCGAACTGCTCGACGGCAGCCCGACCACGGTGTTCTTCGCCGCGCTGATCTATTCGGTCGCGGTCTCCGTCGGCATCTACGCCTTCTGGGTGTTCCTGATGCAGTTCATGCCGCACGTCGTGGACCGTACCGGCCGCGTCCTGATGTTCGGCTGCATGATTTTCGGCTCGCTGATGATCGTGGCGATGTCGTCCTGGCTGAACGCCTCGGCGCTGGCCGGCGGCGCCGCGATCCGGCAGCATCTCGCGATCACGGTGCAGGATTACACGCGCGATCTCGACGCGGCGAACACCAACGCCATCGCGGCGCAGGGGCTGTTGCCCGACATCCAGATCGCGTCGTCGCGGTTCGCCAAATTGGCCGACGCGGAGCGCGCCGGCTCGCTCACCGGCACGTCGGGCTCCGGCACGGTGGTGCAATTGCTGACGCAGATGTCGGGACAACTCGACAGCCTCGGCAAGGAAGTCGAAGCCTCGGGCAAGCGCGTGTCGGCGCTGTTTGCGGAGGGCGGCAAGCATCTCGCGCGAATGCGCGAAATGGTGTCCGAGCGCGGTCCGATCGGCGAGCGCAGCGATGGATTTGCCACCGAGTCCCTGGCGCTGATGGGCGTGATCGCCAATCTGCAGCAGACCTCGGTCGCACCGGCGGTGAAGCGCGCGGCGGCGACGCTGTCGTCGTCGTTCATCGCGCCCGCGGCCGGTGGGCGCAGCGCCGATCTCGCCGAGCGCCAGACGGCGGTGGTCGGCAAGGTCGAGGGCGCGATCGCGGCGCAGGCCGCGTCGCTGGCGGGCGCGGCCGACAAGATTCTGGAGATGCCGCGGATCGAACCGGGGCGGTTCCAGGCGCTGTCGCCGGCGGAAGCCGTGCTGCGCTACGCCGGTGACTTCATTCCGAGCTGGGCCGGCGCGATCTCGATCGACCTGATGCCGGCGGTGCTGGTGCTGATCCTGTGCGTTGTGCACGCCGCGATCCGGCGCGAGGGGCTGCCCGTGGCGAGCGCTTCGGCAATGACCGCGGCCGAGATGATGGCGGCGCTCAGAATGGCGCGCGAGGTCGAGCAGGCGAGCCGCGCGGTGCAGCCGTCAGCCGAGCCTAAAGTGAACGAGCCGGGCGAGGCGCCGGCGATCGCCGATGAGCCTGCCGCCGCCACGGCCGACGAAAACGTCACCGCGCTATCGTCGGCGCGGCACGTCAAGTAAGCGCGGTCCGTCGATGGCTGGCCTGACGCAACGTTTCAACCGATGGATCGCCGGCAATCCGGACGATGCCGTGCTGCGTCTGGTGTTCCGCGGGCTGGTCGCCGCTTCGATCGGCGCGTTGGCGTTCGATCTCGCGGGCGCGAATGGCTGGGTGGCGCCGGTCGACGGCACGCCGGCTCCGGCCGACCAGCGCGAGACCATGCCGAGCGGATTGCCGACGCTGCCCGCGATTCTGTCGCCGTGGCTGCCGGGTGGCGACCGGCTTGCGCCACTGCCGCAGACCGATGGCGCACTGGGCAAGGCGATGACGTTCGACCTCGTGAGCGGCGGCCGTCTGACCGCCACCGGCACGATCACGCCTGGTACCTCCGAGGCTTTCGCGAAAGCGATCGAACGGCACGGCGAATACATCAAGACGGTGGTGCTGAATTCGCCCGGCGGTTCGGTCAGCGACGCACTGGCGATGGGGCGGCTGATCCGCGATCGCAAGCTCGCCACGCTGGTCGAGGCCGGGAAGTACTGCGCGTCGTCCTGTCCGCTGGTATTCTTCGGCGGCCTCGAGCGCCGCGCGGGCGACAAGGCGGCGATCGGGGTGCACCAGGTGTTTGCCGCCAAGAGCGCGGCCGCCGCGCCCGCATCGCGTGACGCCATGAGCGACGCGCAGCGGATCTCCGCGCGCTGCCAGCGCTATCTCGGTGACATGGGAATCGACCTGCAGGTCTGGATTCACGCCATGGAAACGCCGAAAGACCGGCTGTTTGTGTTCAAACGGGACGAATTGCAGGCCCTGAAGATCGTCACCCCGCCGGCTGCGGCGCCGGCGGCCACACCCTGAGGCCCGACCCGCGATATCGTATCGCGGCGACGTGTCGCGGTTTTCAGTTGTCAACCTGCATCGAAACACCACTTTTTGTGGGTGTCCTGCATTGGTTCCAGCAACTTTTGAAAATCCTCGTCGTTATCGGCCCAGTGCAACGTCGCGAAGGAAAATGAAATGAAGAAGACAGGCTTGGTTCTTGGTGCGGTAGCTGCGCTTGCGGTCGCCACCGCATCGGCTCCCGCGCAGGCGCAGCGCGGTTACGGTTACGGCCATGGGATCGGCCCGGCCCTGATCGGCGGGCTCGCGGCTGGCGCGCTGATCGCAGGTGCAGCTTCCAGTGGCTATGGCTACGGTCCTGGGTATGGCTATGGCTATGGCTATGGTTATGGCGGTGGACCGTACTATGGCTCGCCGTATTATGCTCCCCGCGTCGTCAGCTATTACGGCGGTCCGCGCTACTACGGTGGCGGCGGTTGGGGATACGGCGGTCCGCGCTACTACGCACGTCCCCGTGCGGTCTACTACGGCGGCGGTTATCGTCCGTATGGAGGCTATCGCCAGTCATACGGTTACGCTGGTTCGCCCGTGATTCGGGCCGGCTACATCGGTGGCCCGCGCTTCGGTGGCCCGCGTCACGGTCACCGACACATCCATCGCCGCTGGTAAACACCTTCTTCGGCGATCGGATCGATCGCGGATGCATGATGATCGAGGGCGGTAGCGGCAACGCTGCCGCCTTCAGTGTTTTCGGCCCCCACGTGAGAGTGTTTCGCCAGCTCTCGCCGGACGCGCCGCGCGGGGAGGGGCGCCTCCTACGCATCACGACGCGCCGCGACGAGCTCCGTTCAGGAACAGCTTCCAAGCGGTCTCGAAATAGGCGTTCTGCGCCCGTGTCGACGCGTAGGTCGCGCGGCCGAGCATGGCGTCGATCATCGGGCCCACGGCCACGCAGTTCAGCAGATGCATCGCGAGGAAGGACACGTCGCCGGGCGCGAGATCGCCGCTGCGCTGCGCATCTTTGATCAGGGCGAACAGTCGATCCATGATCGGATCGTCCTTGTTGCCGGCGACAGATTGTCCGACCACCAGCGCCTCACTGAAGGCAATCCGTTTGAAAGCGATCAGGGTCGGATCGAGATTGACCGTAAGCAGCCAGCGCGCGGCCGCGCGCAACTGTGTCAGCACGTCGCCTTTCTCCGCCGCCGCCATCGTCGAATGGAAATGCGCTTGCGTCTGGATCCGCGCATGCTCGACGACGCCTTCGAACAGCGCGAGCTTCGAGGGAAACCGGCGATAGACCGTGTCCTTGCCGACGCCGCACGCCGCCACGACCTGCTCGACCGAGGTCGCCGCATAGCCTTGCTGCGCAAAAAGCTGCGCCGCTGTCTCGATGATGTGAACCGATTTGGCTTCGCCGTCGGCCTTGCGCGGACGACCGCCTCTCTGTGTCATGGGATACGTCCCGCACCAGCGCTCGCGCTTCCAATTTCGAACCCGCGCAACGCTCGCGAGCCTTCGAACTATTCCAGTCTCATGTTCGCGTCGGGTTTGCAATCGCGCTGGACAGGACGGTCCCGTCCCGTTTTATTGCCGGCCACGGTTTATGAAACTCGGGGGCGGTTGCATGGGGATCTATCGAAATTCTATCGTTCTGGCGGCACTCACCGCCGCCGCGATGGGCCCGCCCGAGGCGATGGCGCAGCAGTCGTCGCAGGCGGAATCGGTCGCGCTTCCCGCCGTGACCGTGAGCCCCGCCCAGCGCCCCGCGCGCCGGGCAGCCCCGCGCCGCCGCGAGGCACAGCCGGCTTCGGCGCCGAGGTCTGCGCCGGTCGCGCCCCGCGCCGTGCGCAACGCCAGCAACACATCGGATCGATATCTCGACCAGCGGTCGACGACCGCGACGAAGACCGATACGCCCGTCCTGGAGACGCCGCAGTCGATCTCGACGATCACGCGCCGGCAGATGGACGATCAGAACGCGCAGACGGTCGGCAACGCTCTGCGCTATACGGCGGGGGTTCTCTCCGATGCCGACTCCAATGCGCGCTACGACAGCATCTTCATTCGCGGCTTCGGCGCGTTCGGAACGGCGACCAACTACGTCAGCTTCCTGGATGGTTTGAAGTTGCCGCGCGGCCAGGCCTTCGCCAACACTGCGATCGACCCGTTCCTGCTCGACCGCGTCGAGGTGCTGAAGGGGCCCTCGGCGGTTCTGTACGGCCAGACCAGCCCCGGCGGCCTCGTCAACCAGGTCAGCCGGCTGCCGAGCGCCGTCCCTTACAACGAGGTCAGGGTCGAGGGCGGCACCTACGGCCGCATCCAGTCCGGCGTCACCAGCCAGGGCGCTCTCGATAAGGAAGGGCACTGGCTCTATAGCTTGAGTGCCATCGGCCGCTCGTCCGGCACGCGCTACGACGGCGTCGACGAGCAGCGCTATGCCGTCGCGCCCGCCGTGACCTGGGCGCCGGACGCCGACACGAAATTGACGGTCCAGAGTTATTATCAGCGTGACCCGAAGGGGGGCTACTTCAACTCGCTGTATGCCAGGTCGCTGGCGCCGGCGCAGTACCAGCCATTCCTGAACTCGAAGCTGAATGTCGGCGACCCGGGTTTCGACGCGTTCCAGCGCGAGCAATACGGCATCGGCTACCAGTTCGACAAACGCCTCAACAGCGTGGTCAGCGTCCGGTCGAGCCTGCGATATTCCCACGTCGATCTCGACATGCAATCGCTGCAGATGAACGCGCCGCTCACGGCGACCGGTCAGTTGCCGCGCTGGGCGGTTCGGTCCATCGAAAATGTCGGCGGATTGTCGACCGACAACCGCGTGCAGTTCGACGTCGCCACGGGCGCGCTTCAGCACAAGATCATCACCGGCGCGGACTATCAGCAATCCCGAAGCGACTGGGTCTATCAACTCGGCGCAGCGACGTCCCTGAACGTCACCAATCCGGTTTACGGCCAGACGGTCGGAACGCTCACGTCGCTGATCAACAGCGGGCAGGACCTGTCCCAGACCGGTCTGTACGCCCAGGATCAGATCAGCCTCGGTCAATGGCGCGCCACCCTCGGCGCCCGCCACGACTGGACCGAACAGAGCACGGACAATCGTCTCGCCGGCTCCAGCAGCAGCCAGTCCGCCGACAAGACGACCTACCGCGCCGGTTTGCTGTATCTCTTCGACGATGGCGTCGCGCCCTATGTCAGCTACTCGACCTCGTTCGAACCGGTGGCCGGCGTCGGAGTCGACGGCTCGCCGTTCATCCCGACGACCGCGGAGCAATATGAAGGCGGCATCAAATATCAGCCGAATGCCCTGCCGATCCTGCTGACCGCATCGGTGTTCGATATCCGGCAGCAGAACGTGCTGACGCCGTCCGCCGTTGCCGGCTTCAACGTCCAGCAGGGTGAAGTCCGGTCCACCGGGGTCGAATTCGAGGCGCGCGGCAACGTCACCGACGGCCTCGAATTGATCGGCGCCGTGACGTTCCTCGACACGCGGGTCACGCAGTCCACCACCACCTCGATCATCGGCAATCGGCCGCAAGCGGTTCCCGATTTCTTCGGATCGGTCTGGGCGAATTACACCTTCCGGTCCGGCCCCGTGGGGGGACTGTCGGTCGGTGGCGGCATCCGGCATGTCGGCTCCAGCTACGGCGATGACGCCAACACGCTGCAGGCGCCGGCCTATACGGTCGTGGATGCGGCGCTGAAATACGAGCTGGAGAATCTCTCGCCTCGCCTGAAAGGCACGGCCTTGACGCTCAACGTCAACAATCTGTTCGACAAGGAGTACTATTCGAGCTGTTCGTCGACCTATTACTGCCAGTTCGGCAACCGCCGAACGATCCTGGCCGGGCTCCGGTATCGATGGTGAGCCGCCGAGGTCGAGAGCTGTCGGTCCGATGACGCCGCGCACCGTCCGGGTCTGGTCGTGGATTCATCGGTGGAGCAGCCTGGTCTGTACGGTCTTTGCGCTGCTCCTCTGCCTGACCGGGCTGCCGCTGATCTTCAAGGACGAACTCGGGCCCGATCTCGGGCTCGAGAATGCCGCCGGCGGAGCCGCGACTGCGTCATTGGAGTCGATGATCTCCCGGGCGCAGGCCGCGCGTCCGGGGCAGGTGGTGCCTTATCTGTTCTTCGATCGTGATCAGCCGATCGTGAAAGTGCCGACGTCACCGTCGATGACTTCCGACCCGGCCTCGTTCCACTATCAGGTGTTCGACATCCGGACCGGCAGGCAGATCGACGTTCCGCAGCCCAATGAAGGCTTCATGTACGTGATGCTGCGGTTGCATCTCGACCTGTTTGCCGGCGTGAAGGGCACGCTGTTTCTCGGATTAATGGGCGTGCTGCTCGTCGTCGCGATCGGTTCGGGCGTGGCCCTCTACGGACCCTTCACCCGGCGTTTCGATTTCGGGGTGGTCCGCAGGGGGAGCGGGCGGCACCGAACCTGGCTGGACCTGCACAACCTGCTCGGCATCGTCACGCTAGCCTGGTTCGGCGTGGTGAGCTTCACCGGCGTGATCAACACGCTGGCCGCGCCGATCGAACTGGCCTGGCAGGCCAATCAGCTCGTGGAGATGTCGTCGCAAGCCAAGCCCGTCGAGAATGAGGACAGGCGGGCTTCGATCGACGATGTGCTCCGCGAGGTGCGCGCGGCTGTTCCCGGCATGAACGTCATGACGGTCGCGTTTCCTGGGACGCCGTTCGCCACCCCGTCGCACGTGGCCGTGTTCCTCACCGGCAGCACGCCGCTCACGAGTCGGATCCTGAAGCCCGCATTGGTGGACGCATCGAGCGGGGCCGTGGTCGCGGTACGTGACATGCCATGGTATGCGACGGCGCTGTTCACGTCGCAGCCGCTGCATTTCGGCGACTATGGCGGGCTGCCGCTGAAGATCATCTGGGCGTTGCTGGACGTCGTGACGATCGTCGTGCTGATCAGCGGGTTGTATCTCTGGTGGGGCAAGCGCCGCCGGCGCTCCGGCGTTGCGGCGAGTGAAGTGTCGGAGCACGGCCGATGAGCGGCTTCAGGCGGCAATGGCTGTGGCCATTGATCCTGGCCGCCTCGACGGTCTTCGGGTTGGTCGCCGCGCTGGTCGGCGAAGGCGCCGTCTGGTTGGGACTGAGCTGGGCGACGCTCTCGATGCCGTTGCTGACGATCCTACGCTGCCTCACGCCGTCGCGCCGAGACGACAAATCGCCGAGCGTCGTTGGGCGATCCGGCAAATGGTCGGGCAGCGAAGACCGGCGGTGGTGATTTGGCGTGAGCTGGGCGGCAGCTCGCATCGGTTCGCGATCGACCCTGTCGATGCCGGCGGCCAGCGATCGAGTTCATTTGCCCGTGGAGCCCTGCAGCGCCTGGGTCAATGCCTTGCGCAGCGCATCGAGCGTGTAGGGCTTCTGCAGCAGAGGGAAGCCTTCGCTCAGCGCCGACGCGCTGCGGTCGCTGTAGCCCGAAGCCAGCACCACAGGCGTTTCCGGATGATGCTCGCGGATCAGCCGGCCGAGTTCGAGACCGCTCATGCCCGGCATCACGATGTCGCTGAACACCAGGTCGATATCCTTGCGCTTGTTGAGCAGATCGATCGCATCTTCGGCCGAGCACACTTTCACGACGGTGAAGCCGCATTGCTCGGCATAGTCGGCGGCGACGGCGGCGACGTCGGGGTGATCTTCCACGAGGAGCAGCGTCGCTCGCTCACTCGGCTGTAGCAAGGCGACTTCCGCGACGTCAGCATCCCGCGTCGGCCGCTCGGTCGAGCGGGGGAGGAACAGATCGAACCGGGTGCCGCCGCCGATCTCGCTCTCGACCGTGATCGCGCCGTTCGATTGTTGCATGAATCCGTAGATCTGGCTGAGGCCCAATCCCGTACCGCGATCGACCGGCTTGGTGGTGAAGAACGGCTCGAAGATCCGGTCGCGGATCTCCTCGGGAATGCCTTCACCGGTGTCGGCGAAGCTGAGAATGGCATATTCGCCGGTCAGCCGGCGTGGTCCGAAATTCTTCAGCGTCTCGGTCCGGATCGAAATCGTGATGCGCCCGCCGTCCGGCATCGCGTCGCGCGCATTGAGGGCGAGGTTGAGCAGGGCGATTTCGAACTCGTTGGGATCGATCTGGACCACGATCGGCTCCGTCGGCGGCTCGATCTCGATGGCGATGTCGCTGCGGACCGATTGCCTCAACACGTCGGCGAACTTCATCACGCTGTCGCCGAGATCGACCAGCCGGGCCGCGACATTGTGGCGGCGTGAGAACGACAGCAACTGACGGGTGAGGCCGGCGCCCTTGGCGACGGCGGAGTCGATCATGTCGAACGTCCGCCGGTCCTGCAGGTCGTTGTGACGCCGCCTGAGCTTCTGCACCGAACCACCAACCACCATCAGCAGATTGTTGAAGTCGTGGGCGACGCCGCCGGTCAGGCGGCCCAGCGATTCGAGTCGTTGCGATTGCTTCAGTGCATTTTCCGCGGCGGCGCGCCGGCTGGCTTCCTCGTAAAAGCGTTGCGTCCGCCTGAGTGCCAGCAGCACGATCGCGATCAGGGCCGCGGTGGCAGGCAGGCCGACCAGCAGATAGGCGCCGAGTTGCGACAGCCACGTCTTGCGGATCGCCTCGGTCTCCAGCCCGGCATACACGTAGACCGGCAGGTTCGGCAGCTTGCGATAGGCGATGCGCCGCTCGATGCCGTCGAGCGCGGACACTTGCGTCAGTGTGCCTTCGTTGTTCCCCGCACGCATGGCCCGGCCGATCAGACCGTCGGATTTGACCGTTGCGTCGGCATGGTCGATCGCGGGGAAGCGGGCGAGAATGGCGCCGTCGTCGCGGACGAGCGCGGCGTAGCTGCCTTTCTCACGGCCGACCTTGGCGTAAAAGCCCTCGAAATAGTTCGGTAGCACCGACGTCTGAATCGTCCCGGCGAAGCTCCCGTCCGGCGTGTTGCGCCGCACGCTGACGCCGAAGAACGGAGCACCGCCATAAGGCGGTCGCGGCTGCAGGGTGCGGCCGACGAACAGGCCGACGTCCTTGCCGACATGGGCCTTGAAGTAGTCCCGATCGGAGAAGTCGGTTCGTGGCGAGGGAAAGAGCAGGGTGTTGACCAGAGTCTGGCCGTTCCTGTCGAAGATCCACATCGACTTGATCTGTTCAGAGCCGGCGGCCAGCCGCTTCAGCCGCGCGTGCAGCGCGCCTTCGTTGGCGCGGATCTGGTCGTCGGTCATATCGCGGATGATTTCGCCGGTTTCCGCGATCGAGCGCTCGACCGATTCGAAGATCTTCAGCGCGTGCTCGGTGATGATGTCACGGGTCTTGTCGATCTGCCGGTCGGCACCGTCGTCGTTGGAGCGATAGGCCAGCCAGGCCGCGTAAGTGAACAGCGCCACCGGTAGCACCACCGAGGCGACCAGAATCGCACGCAGCAGTCGAAGCGAATCGCGTTGGGCCGTCAGCATTGGCTCGGGTGGGCGAAATTAGCTGCCATTGATTTTCAATTAAGCACTTTTCCGATCGCAGGAAACCGGTTGGACCCGACTGATCAGGATGGCGGTAAATCCCTGACAGCGTCCACCTATCGTTTGTGGAACCATTGCAGTAAACAGCGCAGGTGAATTTCGAGTTCCACCGGATGTGAGCCGGGCTTGCAGAAGAGGATTGCCATGCGCCCTTTGACCTTCGGTCTGTCGTTGCTGCTGCTCGCCGGCGCGTCCGCCCCGTCATTTGCCGCAGATGCCACCAACGGCGAAACCCTGGCGAAGCGCTGGTGCACCAGTTGTCATGTTGTTTCCGAGGACCAGAGCAGGGGTACCGACCTCGTCGCGTCGTTCGCGTCGATCGCATCGCGACCGGGATTTGATCAGGACAAGCTTGCGACCTTCCTGCTCGAGCCGCATCCGAAGATGTCCAGCATGGCGCTGAGCCGGATCGAGGCGCAGAATATCGCGGCCTATATCGCCGAGCAGAAGCGCCCGTGATGCGTTGGCGCGGCGGCTGAGCGTCGCGCTCTGGTCAGCGTCTCGACGCAAGTGGAGCCGGGGCTTTCCCGGCATCCTCGCCGCACGCGAACCTCCCGGGTGCGATAGTGACCGAATCCCTGTTCTATACCGCCGATCACATCGCCTTCCGCGACGTGGTGCGCCGCTTCGTGCAAAAAGAGATCGAGCCGTTCGCCACCGAATGGGACGAGGCCGGGGGCTTTCCGCGGGAGCTCTATGAAAAGGCCGCGGCGATCGGGCTGCTCGGACTGGGCTTCCCCGAGGAATATGGCGGCACGCCGACCGATCAGTTCATGTGGATCGTGGCCACCCAGGAACTGGCGCGGGCCGGCGCCGGCGGCGTCAGCGCCAGCCTCAACAGCCATTCGATCGGCGCGCCGCCGATCGCGCGTGCGGGAACTCCCGAGCTGAAAGCCCGGGTGCTCCCCGATATTCTCGCCGGTAAGAAGATCTCCGCCCTGGCGATTACCGAACCATCCGGCGGCTCCGACGTCGCCAATCTGCGCACCACCGCCAAGCGCGACGGCGACCACTACGTCGTCAACGGCGAGAAGACCTTCATCACCTCCGGCATGCGCGCCGACTACATCACCACGGCGGTGCGCACCGGCGGCGATGGGCCTGGCGGCGTCAGCCTGCTGCTGATCCCGGGCGACACGCCGGGGCTGACGCGGACGCCGCTGAAGAAGATGGGGTGGTGGGCGTCCGACACCGCGACGCTGCATTTCGACAATTGCCGCGTGCCGGCCGGCAATCTGCTCGGGCAGGAAGGCGCCGGCTTCATGATCATCATGCTGAACTTCAACAGCGAGCGGCTGACGATGGCGGCCGGCTGCATCGCCGCGTCCCGGGTCTGCCTCGACGAGGCGACGGCCTATGCCAAGGAGCGCGTGACCTTCGGCAAGCCGCTGTCGAAGCACCAGGTGATCCGTCACAAGCTGGTGGACATGGCGCAGCGCATCGCCGCGTCGCAGGCGATGCTGGAACTGCTGGCGTGGCGGGTGGAGCAGGGCGAGAGCCCGATCGCGGAAATCTGCATGCTGAAGAACCAGGCGACCCAGACGATGGCGTTCTGCGCCTCCGAGGCGGTGCAGATCTTCGGCGGCGCGGGCTTCATGCGCGGCGTCAAGGTCGAGCGCATCTATCGCGAGGTCAAGGTCAACGCCATCGGCGGCGGCACCGAAGAGATCATGAAGGACCTCGCCAGCCGGCAGATGGGGCTGTGATGATACACACCGTCATTCCGGGGCGCGCGCAGCGCGAACCCGGAATCCCGCGGTGACAATGACGAACGACAACAACAAGTGAGATTCCGGGTTCGCTCGCTTCGCGAGCGCCCCGGAATGACCAGGGAAGAGACAATGCTATTCAGTCAAGACCACGACGAACCGCGCCGCGTCCTTCAGAAGTTCATCGCCAGCGACATCAATCCGCATGTCGACGAATGGGAGAAGGCCGGCATCTTTCCGGCGCACGAACTGTTCAAGAAGCTCGGCGATCTCGGCTTTCTCGGGCTCAACAAGCCGGAAGAATATGGCGGGCAGGGGCTCGATTACTCCTATGCGCTGATGATGGCGGAGGAACTCGGCAACATCAATTGCGGCGGCGTGCCGATGGCGATCGGCGTGCAGACCGACATGGCGACGCCGGCGCTGGCGAAGTTCGGCTCCGACGAACTGCGCCGCGAATTTCTGGCGCCCGCGATCGCCGGCGACATGGTCGCCTGCATCGGCGTGTCGGAACCCGGCGCCGGCTCCGACGTCGCCTCGATCAAGACCAATGCGAAGTCCGACGGCGACGACTACGTCATCAACGGCGGCAAGATGTGGATCACCAACGGCACCCAGGCGGACTGGATCTGCCTGTTGTGCAACACCGGCGATGGCCCGGCGCATCGCAACAAGTCGCTGATCTGCGTGCCGATGAAGACCAAAGGCGTCAGCATCGCCCGCAAGCTCGACAAGATGGGGATGCATTCGTCCGACACCGCGCAGATTCACTTCGACGACGTTCGGGTGCCGAAGCGCAACCGGATCGGCGAGGAGGGCCTGGGATTCACCTACCAGATGGTGCAGTTCCAGGAGGAGCGGCTGTGGGGCGCTGCCGCCTGCCTCAAGGCGCATGAAAGAACCATCCAGAACACGATCGATTACACCCGCAACCGCCAGGCGTTCGGCAGGCCGCTGCTCGACAATCAGGTGATCCATTTCCGGATGGCCGAGTTGCAGACCGAGGTCGAGCTGCTGCGCTCGCTGGTGTATCGCGCCGCCGAAGCGCTGGTCGCGGGAGAGGATGTCACCCAGCTCGCGACCATGGCCAAGCTGCGCGCCGGCCGGCTCGGCCGCGAACTGCCGGATGCCTGCCTGCAATATTGGGGCGGCATGGGCTTCATGAACGAGACGCTGGTCAGCCGCTCCTACCGCGACTCGCGCCTGACCTCGATCGGCGGCGGCGCCGACGAGGTGATGCTCGGCATCCTGTGCAAGATGATGGGGACGTTGCCGGGCGGAAAGAAGTAGACCCGCCGCCAGCCTATGGACGCAAGATAGCGGCGGCGGCTGTCCCCTACGTTGCTACCTGATAACTGCGCGCAAGACGCAGACAGAGTTCCGCACAACAGAGGGAGGGGAGCCATGACGTCGTTCAGTCGCCGTTCACTGATGGTTGGATCGGCCGCTGCCGGTCTCGCCGCGCTTTCAAGCGCACGAAACGCCCGCGCCGACGAGTTGCCGGGCGTGACCGCCACCGAACTCAAGATCGGGTGCACCACTTCGCTCAGCGGACCGGTGTCCGCCCTCGGAACGATTGCGCGCAGCCAGGAAGCCTATTTCCGGATGCTCAACGATCAGGGCGGCATCGCCGGCCGCAAGATCAATTTCATCATGTACGATGACGCTTTCAACCCGTCCAAGACGGTCGAGCAGACCCGGCGGCTGATCGAGAGCGACAACGTCGCCTTCCTGTTTTCGATGCTCGGCACCGCGCCGAACTCGGCGGTGGTGAAATACATCAACGCGCAGAAGGTGCCGCATCTGTTCCTGTCGGTGAACGGCGACAAATGGGGCGACTACAAGACCTATCCCTGGACCATGGGATTTGCGCCGAGTTCCCGGACCGAAGCCCAGGTGTTCGCCAAATACGCACTCAGCCAGAAGCCGGACGCCAAATTCGCGCTGTTGTATCAGAACGACGACCTCGGCAAGGATTTCGTCGCCGGTCTGCGCGACGTGCTCGGCGATCGCTACGACACGCTCGTGAAGGCAATGTCCTACGAGGTCACCGAGCCGACGATCGACTCGCAGATCGTCACGCTGCGGGCGACCAATGCCGATGTGCTGATTTCGGGGGTGACGTCGAAATTCGCCGCGCAGGCGATCCGCAAGGTTTACGAATTGGGCTGGAAGCCGATGCACTTCGTCACCAGCGGCGCGGCCTCCGTCGCGTCGACGATCATCCCGGTGGGCGCCGAGCGCGCCGAAGGCCTGATCACGTCGACCTATACCAAGGATCCGGCCGATCCGGCGTGGGCCGACGATCCCGGCATCAAGGACTACACGGCCTTCATGGCGAAATATTTCCCGACCGGAAACGCCAAGGAAAGCCTCAATGCGTACGGCTACACGGTCGCGTCGGTGCTGCGCATCCTGCTCGGGCAGTGCAACGGCAATTTCAGCCGCGAGAACATCATGGCTCAGGCCAACAACCTCAAGAACGTCGAGGTGCCCACGTTGTTGCCGGGCGTTCGGGTCAACACCAGCCCGACCAATCATCACCCGCTGCGGCAGATGCAACTGCAGCGCTTTGAAGGGCAGGGGTACAAGCGCTTCGGCGCGGTCATCGAGGGGACGATGTTGTAGGCGCGGCCTCCATGGCGCAGCCGCAAGCTCGCAAGATGCTCGCGAGCGGCTGCGTTTTGGGGTAGCCTGCCGACCGCCGGTCCGACCAATGGGAAGTCCGCCGCGCCAAGATCAACAATGCCGAGGGAAACGCCAACCACATGATCACGCTGTATCACTGCCAGGGAGCGCGGTCGTTCCGGCCGCTGTGGATGCTGGAGGAGATGGGGCTCGATTACGAGCTTAAGATGCTGCCGTTCCCACCGCGGATGTTCGCCAAGGAGTATCTGGCGATCAATCCGCTCGGCACCATCCCGTTCATGATCGACGGTGACACGAAGATGACGGAATCCTCCGGCATCTGTCACTATCTCGGCAGCAAATATGGGCCGACGCCGCTGGTGCTCGACGTCGGCGAGCACGACTATGGGAGCTACCTCAACTGGATGTTCTTCAGCGATGCGACGCTGACGTTTCCGCAGACGCTCGTGCTGCGCTACGGCACGCTGGAGCCGAACGAACGGCGGCAGCCGCAGGTGGTCGAGGACTACGCCAAGTGGTTTCTCGGCCGGCTGCGCGCGGTCGAGGCGGCGACGGGGCAGACCGAGTGGCTCTGCGCGGGGCACTTCACCGCCGCCGACGTAGCGATCGGCTACGCGCTGCGGCTGGCGGACACGCTGGGCCTCTCCAAGGATTTCGGCCCCAATGTGGCTGCGTACTGGCAGCGGCTGCAGCAACGTGAGGGCTATCGGCGCGCGCTCGAGGCGGAAGTTCGCGCCGCCGACGAGCAGAAGGTCGCGCGGCGGGCCTGAATGCGTCCGGCGGCGCGATCTGCGGCCTGCGCCGCCGCTTACCGTCGTATTGTTCCGCGTCATCTCGCCCGGTGACAACACCGGGGTTTGTTGTATTGTTCGGGTCGCTCCGCAAGAGAGCCCTGCAGCGATGCGGCAGAAGGGCGTCGATCCGCCCCGGGAGGAACGATGAGCGACCACGAATGTCCGGATGCCGGACGCCTGATGCTGATCAGCCCTGAACGCGTTTTCTACGCCGGCCTGCTGGGCCGCCCGCGGCGGCGGAGCATCGGCGGCTTTTCCGTCTATGTTGCGCTGCAAGGGCAGTTGCGGCTGACGATCGAGGGTCAGGCGCTGCAGGCCGGCGCTATGGCTTTTGTGCCGCCTTACCTGACGCACAATGTCGAAAGCGACTGCCGTTCGGTGATCGCGCTGGTGATCGAGCCCGAGAGCGTGCTGACCGGGCCGATGGTGGCGCTCGGCGCGCGGATCGGCGGCGTCGGTTCGGCTGCGCTCGCCGACCGGGTCCGGCTGGCCTATCAAACGCTGGTCGCGACGGGACGCCGTGAGGGCTTCACCACGTCCGAATTCGACAATCTGTTCTTCGGCGAGACGCTGCCGGCGCGGAGGATCGACCGGCGCATCGCCTGCGCGATCGCGCGGCTCAACGACGTCTCGGGCGCAGCGGTGACCGCAGAGGATTGCGCCGCCGCAGCCAACCTGTCGCAGTCGCGCTTTCTGCATCTGTTCAAGGACGAGACCGGCGTGTCGTTCCGAGCGCTGCGGGCCTGGAAGCGGGCGCGGCACCTGCTGCACTTCGTCAATGCCGATATCAATCTCGCGCATCTGGCGCAGGACATCGGCTATCCGGATTCGACCCACTTCAGCCACTCGATCCGGCGCTTCTACGGGCTGCAGCCGCGCGCCATCTTTTCCGGTTCTCGCGATCTGGCGATCTGGCGCAGCGATCCGCATTCCGCCAGCATCGCAGAATTCCGGCAGGGGCGGCCTTAGCCGAAGACGTCGGTCCGACGACAGCGCGTGCACGCAAGAAGCGTCCGCGCGGCGCACGCATCATCCCGCCCGACATGATTATGCGCAACGCGATCCTCGCAGGCGCAGCATCGCCGGAAGGGCTATCTGGAATGAGCGACAAGGCCGTCATCACCTGCTCGCTGAACGGCGTGCTGACCGATCCGAAACAGCACCACGTGCCGGTGACACCGGAACAGATGGCCCGCGAAGCCAAGGCCGCCTACGACGCCGGCGCAGCGATCGTTCACATCCATCTGCGCGACCAGCGGCCCGACAAGGGCCACCTGCCGAGCTGGGACGTCGCGGTGTCGCGCGAGATCCAGCAGGCGATTCGCGAAGCCTGTCCCGGCGTCATCATCAACCACACCTCCGGCACCTCCGGGCCGCACTACGAAGGGCCGCTGGCCTGCATCCGCGAGACCCGGCCGGAAATCGCCGCCTGCAATGCCGGCTCGCTGAACTATCTGAAGGTCAAGTCCGACAACAGCTGGGCCTGGCCGCCGATGATGTTCGACAATTCGGTCGAGAAGATTCAGGACTTTCTCGCGGCGATGAAGGACGCCGGCACGATCCCCGAATTCGAATGCTTCGACGTCGGCATCGTCCGCTGCGTCGACATGTACGTTCAGACCGGGATGTACAGCGGCCCGCTCGAATACAACTTCGTGATGGGCGTCGCCTCCGGCATGCCGTCCGATCCCGAACTGCTGCCGATCCTGTTGAAGCTGAAGCGCCCCGAAGCGCATTGGCAGGTGACCGCGATCGGCCGCTCTGAAATCTGGCCGCTGCACCAGGCCTGCGCCGATCACGGTGGACATCTGCGCACCGGGCTCGAGGATACGTTCTATCTCGCCAATGGCGAGAAGGTGACGTCGAATGGCCAATTGATCGAGGAGATCGCGGGCTGCGCGCGCCGCGCAGGCCGCGAGATCGCGTCGCCGGACGAGGCGCGGAAGATTTTTGGCGTGCTGCACTAATCACGAGTCATTCCGGGGCGCGCGCAACGCGCGCGAACCCGGAATCCCGAGATGTTCTGCCTGTATCGAGATTCCGGGTTCGCCGCTGCGCGGCGCCCCGGAATGACAAACCGATAAGCACCACACATCAAGCAGCCATAAGAGCTGCCTCACACCGAGGGAGTGAATCATGACCAATCTCGAAGCCACCGGCGGCGTGCCGGGACCGGGCCGGATCGGCCGGGTTGCGATCGGCGATATCCTGCGCAAATCGGCGCTGCGCTTTCCCAAGCGGATCGCGCTGACCGAGGGCGCGCGCCAGGTGAGCTACACCGAGCTCGAACGCGACGCCAACCGCTTCGCGAACTACCTGGTGTCGCGCGGACTGAAGCCCGGCGACAAGATCTCGACGATCTGCAACAACTCGGTCGAATTCGTCAAAGCGCTGTTCGGCATTCACCGCGCCGGCCTGGTCTGGGTGCCGATCAACACCATGCTCGGCCCGGACGACATGAGCTACATCCTCGATCATGCCGGGGTGACGTTCGCGTTGATCGACGACAATCTGCACGGTCAGCCCGAGCGGCGCGCCGCGCTCGAACAGCGCGGCATCGCGCTGGTGGCGGTGGACCTCACCGGCAAGGCGAAGGACGCCGGGCTGGCGAGCTTCAACGAGCTGATCGAGGGGCAATCCGAGATCGAGCCGGAGGTCGCGTTCGACGATCGCGATCTGGCGATGATCATCTACACGTCGGGCACCACCTCGCGGCCGAAGGGCGCGATGCACTGCCACCTCGCGGTGACGATGGCGGTGATGAGCAACGCCATCGAAATGCATCTGTCGCGCGATGACGGCATCACCGGGCAATTCCCGCTGTTCCACTGCGCGGCGCATGTCGTGTTGCTGAGTTATCTCGCGGTCGGCGGCAAGATGGCGCTGATGCGCGGCTTCGATCCGGTCGCCTGCATGGAGGCGATCCAGCGCGACAAGCTCACCGTCTTCATCGGCCTGCCGCTGATGTATCAGGTGATCCTCGATCATCCGCGGCGGAAGGAATTCGACCTGTCGACGCTGCGCTGCTGCATCTACACCATGGCGCCGATGCCGCGGCCGCTGCTGGAGCGTGCGATCGCCGAGCTGTGTCCGAATTTCGTTCAGCCCTCGGGCCAGACCGAGATGTATCCGGCGACGACGATGTCGCAGCCGGACCGCCAGCTCGCGCGCTTCGGCAACTACTGGGGCGAGTCGACCATCGTCAACGAGACCGCGATCATGGACGACGCCGGCAATCTGCTGCCGCCGGGTGAAGTCGGCGAACTGGTGCACCGCGGCCCCAACGTCATGCTCGGCTACTACAAGGACCCCGAGGCCACCGAAGCGGCACGGAAATTCGGCTGGCACCACACCGGCGATCTGGCGCTGATCGACGCGCACGGCGAGGTGCTGTTCGTCGATCGCAAGAAGGACATGATCAAGTCCGGCGGCGAAAACGTCGCCTCGGTCAAGATCGAGGAGACGCTGCTGGCGCATCCGGCGGTGATGAACGCCGCGGTGGTCGGCCTGCCGCATCCGCAATGGGGCGAGGCGGTGTCCGGCTTCGTCAAGCTCAAGCCGGGGGCGCAGGCGACCGAGACCGAGATCATCGAGCACTGCCGCAAGACGCTCGGCGGCTTCCAGGTGCCGAAGCTGGTGCGGATCGTCGACGAGATGCCGATGACCGCCACCGGCAAGCTGCGCAAGGTCGAGCTGCGCAACGCGTTCACCGATCACTTCATGCTCGGGCAGACGGGGTGAGCACCGTCATTCCGGGGCACGCCGCCGCGCGGCGTGAACCCGGAATCCCGACGTTCAGGGCACTTCGGGATTCCGGGTTCGCGAACTGCGTTCGCGCCCCGGAATGACGGAAAAATACTTAGGGAAGCGCGAATGGCAATCATCGAATCCACCGTTGCGCCGGGGAGCGAAGGCTTCAAGGGCAACCGCGACGGCATGTTGGCAATGATCGAGCGGATGCGGATGCTGGAGGATCGCGCACGGATCGCGTCCGCGGCCTCCGCCGAACGTTTCCACAAGCGCGGGCAATTGCTGCCGCGAGAACGCGTCGCGCTGGTGCTCGATCCCGGCGCGCCGTTCATCGAACTCTCGACGCTCGCGGGCTACATGTTCGATACGGCGAATGCCGACAAGAGCGTGCCGGGCGGCGGTGTGATCGGCGGCATCGGCTACGTCGCCGGCATCCGATGCATGATCAGCGCCAATGATTCCGGCATCGATGCCGGCGCGCTGCAGCCCTACGGACTCGACAAGACGCTGCGCATCCAGGAACTGGCGCTGGAGAACAAGCTGCCGTTCGTGCAACTGGTCGAAAGCGCCGGCGCCAACCTGCTGCGCTACCGGGTCGAGGATTTCGTTCGCGGCGGCAACATCTTCCGCAACCTCGCGCGGCTGTCCGCCGCCGGCCTGCCGGTGGTGACTGTGACGCACGGCTCGTCGACCGCCGGCGGCGCATATCAGACCGGCCTGTCCGACTACATCGTGATGGTGCGCGGCCGGACACGGGCATTCCTCGCCGGGCCGCCGTTGCTCAAGGCGGCCACCGGCGAAATCGCGACCGAGGAGGAGCTCGGCGGCGCCGAGATGCATACGTCGGTGTCGGGGCTCGGCGATTATCTCGCCGAGGACGACCGCGACGCGCTGCGGATCGCGCGCGACATCATGGCCGGCCTGCCGTGGGATCGTTCGGGGCCGGGGCCCGACCCCGCGTCGTATCATCCTCCGCTGCATGATCCGGAAGAACTGCTCGGCATCATGCCGATGGATCACAAGCGGCCTGTCGATATGCGCCAGGTGATCGCGCGGATCGTCGACGATTCCGATTTCACCGAGATGTCGCCCAACTACGGGCCTGCGACGGTCGTCGGCCACGCCAAGATCGTCGGCCAGCCGATCGGCATCATCACCAACAACGGCCCGCTCGATCCGGCCGGCGCCAACAAGGCGACGCACTTCATCCAGGCGTGTTGCCAGTCGCGCACGCCGATCCTGTATCTCAACAACACCACCGGCTACATCGTCGGCAAGGCCTATGAGGAAGCCGGCATGATCAAGCACGGCTCGAAGATGATCCAGGCGGTGACTTCGGCGTCCGTGCCGCAGATCACGATCTATTGCGGCGCCTCGTTCGGCGCCGGCAATTACGGCATGTGCGGCCGCGGCTTCCATCCGCGGTTCTGCTTCTCGTGGCCGAACGCCAAGACCGCGGTGATGGGCGGCGAGCAGGCGGCCGAGACCATGGCGATCGTCGCCGAGGCCGGTGCTGCGCGGAAGGGCGTGCCGGTCGATCGCGAGAAGCTCGACCAGATGAAGGCCGGCATCACTGCCGTGTTCAACGGCCAGATGGACGTGTTCGCGACATCGGCGCGGATGCTCGACGACGGCGTGATCGATCCGCGCGACACACGCGCGGTGCTGGCCGAGGTGCTGGCGATCTGCCGCGAGAGCGAGGCGCGGGAGCCTCAGCGCATGCAATTCGCGGTGTCCCGGGCATGAACGCGACGCGCATGTTGAAACTCACTCCTTATTCGAAAATCCTGATCGCCAACCGTGGCGAAATCGCCCTGCGGGTGATGCGGACCGCGCGCCGCATGGGCTACGGCGTCGTCGCTGTGTATTCCACCGCCGACGCCGATGCCGCGCATGTGCGCGAGGCCGACGAAGCAGTGGCGATCGGCGGCGCCCAGCCGTCGCAATCCTATCTCAACATCCCGGTGCTGATCGAAGCCGCCAAGATCGCCGGCGCCGATGCGGTGCATCCGGGCTATGGCTTCCTCGCGGAGAACGAGGATTTCGCCGCGGCCTGCCGCGACGCCGGCCTCGTCTTCATCGGCCCGTCGGCGGAATCGATCGCGTCGATGGGCAACAAGGCGGGCGCCAAGGAGATCATGCTGAAGGCCGGCGTGCCGTGCGTGCCGGGCTATCAGGGCGCCGACCAGAGCGACGCGGCGATGATCGCGGAAGCTGACAAGATCGGCTTCCCGGTGATGATCAAGGCGGTCGCCGGCGGCGGCGGCCGCGGCATGCGGCTGGTCCAGGATGCGGCGGCTTTGCCCGATGCGCTGCGCAGCGCGCGCTCCGAGGCGCAGAGTGCGTTCGGCGATCCGACCGTGATTCTCGAGCGCGCGATCGTCGATCCGTGCCACATCGAAATTCAGGTGTTCGGCGATCGCTACGGCCACGCAATCCATCTCGGCGAGCGCGACTGCTCGGTGCAGCGTCGTCATCAGAAATTGATCGAGGAGGCGCCGTCGCCGGCCGTCTCGGAAGCGCTGCGCGAGCAGATGGGAACCGTCGCGGTCAATGCGGTGAAGGCGATCGGCTACGAGGGCGCGGGCACGCTGGAATTCCTGCTCGACGCGCAGGGCAATTTCTACTTCATGGAAATGAACACGCGACTGCAGGTCGAACATCCAGTGACCGAGGCAATCACCGGGCTCGATCTGGTCGAACTGCAATTGCGGATCGCGGCAGGCGAGCCGCTGCCGCTGCGCCAGGACGACGTCAAATTCAGTGGCCACGCCATCGAGGTGCGGTTGTGCTCTGAAGATGCTGATCGGGACTTCATGCCGCAATCCGGCAGGATGGCGCTGTGGCGGATGCCGGGCGAGCTGCGCGTCGAGCACGCGCTGCAATCGGGCGCGGAGATTCCGCCATACTACGACTCGATGATCGCCAAGATCATCGCGACCGGAGCCAGCCGCGACGAGGCGCGGCGCAGGCTGATCCACGGCCTCGACACCACCTTCGCGTTCGGCGTCACCACCAATCGAGGCTTCCTCGCCGCCTGCCTGCGGCACGACGCGTTCGCGCGCGGCGAGGCGACGACGGCGTTCATCGCGCAGCATCGCGACGCGCTGACGCGGGCATTGCCCGACGACGCCGTCCCGGCCGCCGCGGTGGCGGCGCTGCTGCTCTACGTCACCGACCGGCACGCGCCGCCGCATCGGCCGGGGCGCTCGCTCGCGGCCGTGTTCCCCACGCTGCTGCGGTTCGATCTCGACGGCGCGCCGCAGACCTGCGAAGTGGTGCGTGAGCGCGACGGGAGCTATCGTGTGCGCCATGACGGTCGCGCGACGTCGTTCACGATCGAGCACCTCGCCGCCGACGGCATCCGCTTCCAGGCTGGGGACTTCAGTGAATCCGCAGTGTATCACCGCGACGGCGACCGGCTGTTCGTGCAGCGGCTCGGCGTCGGCAACACCATCGTCGATCTCACGCGCGCGGCGCCGCAGCGCGCGGCGGCTGGAGGCGGCGACGGCAAACTGAGAGCTGCGCTCAACGGCCGTGTCGTCGCGGTGCTGGTCAAATCCGGCGATTCCGTCGAGGCCGGTCAGCCGGTCCTGACGCTGGAGGCGATGAAGATGGAACACGTGCATCTGGCGCCGGCGTCGGGCATCATCGCGATCGACGTCGCCGAGGGCGAGCAGGTGACCACAGGCCGCATCGTCGCCGAGATTGAAGCAACGTCTTGAGCTTCGAGCACAGAGCATGCCCCGTCATTGCGCGCGAAGCGAAGCAATCCAGCAGCACGGTGCGCTGAGCTGGAGTGCTTCGTCGGCTTCGCCTCCTCGCAATGACGAAACTTGAGGATAGACCGACCATGAGCAACGACGCCGTGATCATCGACAAGCGCGACCAGGCGCTGTGGATCACCATCAACCGTCCCGATAAGCGCAATGCCATCAATGCCGGCGTGGTCGAGGGCATCACGAGCGGCTGGAAGCAGGCGCACGAGGATCCGTCGGTGCGCGTGATCGTGCTGACCGGCGCCGGCGACAAGGCGTTCTGCGCCGGCGCCGATCTGCAGTCGACCGGCGCGGCATTCTCGTTCGACTTCTCCAAGCCGAATGTCGACTACGCCGATCTGCTGCGGCTGGCGCAGAATGCGACCAAGCCATCGATCGCCCGCATCAACGGCACCTGCATGGCCGGCGGCATGGGCCTGTTGTGCATGACCGACATGGCGGTCGCTGCCGACAACGTCGTGTTCGGCCTGCCGGAGGTCAAGGTCGGCGTGTTTCCGATGCAGGTGATGAGCCTGCTGCAGGACATCGCGCCGCGCCGGCTGATCGCCGAATGGGCGCTGACCGGGGAGCCGTTCGATGCGCAGGCTGCGCGCGACGCGGGCCTGCTGAACTACGTCGTGCCCGGCGCCGAGCTCGACGCCAAGGTCGATTGGCTGGTCAAACGTCTGACCGACAAATCGCCCACAGCGATTCGCCGCGGCAAATACGCGATGCGCGCAATCGCCGCGATGTCGTTCGACGAGAGCATCGCCTACACCGAAAGCCAGATCGCGCTGCTGGCGATGACCGAGGACGCCAAAGAGGGCCTGAAGGCGTTCGCCGAGAAGCGCAAGCCGGTGTGGCCGGGGAAGTGAAGAGGCATAGCACTGTCTCTCTTTTGTCATTCCGGGGCGCTGCGCAACCTCTTCAGAGTCATTCCGGGGCGCTTGCTCAGCAAGCGAACCCGGAATCCCGAGGTTGTAGCGCCGAGATTCCGGGTTCGCTCACTTCGTGAGCGCCCTGGAATGACGCATGGATAGGTTGGTGACCGAACAGCCACGCCGCACCAAGCGGCGGGCGCGAGGCGAGGGAGGAACGACGATGCTGGCATCCGAGATGATACGGCGCGGTGCGGTGTATCACGGCCCGAAGACGGCGGTGATGTTCGGCGACCAGCGCATGACCTTCACTGAGGTCGATCTGCTGTCGAACCGGATCGCCAACGTGTTCATCGATACGTTCAAGCTCGACGTCGGCAGCCGGGTCGGCATGCTGCTGAACAACTCGATCTACACGCTGCCGATCGATTTCGGTTTCGTCAAATCGCGGCTGTCGCGGGTGCCGCTGAATTCGCGGCTGTCGCTGGTCGAGCAGCAGCAGATGCTGGAAGGCGCCGGGGTCTCGATCCTGATCCACGGCACCGACCTGACCGACCGCGCCCGCGAGCTGGCGCAGGCGATGCAGGGCCTGAAGCTGATCAGCATCGGCGGCCCGGATGCGGACGATCTGCTGCAGCTCGCGCAGGCGCAGCCCGATACGCCGCCGGCGCGGCGCTGCGAGCCGGACGACATCGTCATCACCATCTTCACCTCCGGCACCACCGGCAAATTGAAAGCGGTGGAGCACACCCAGGCGAGCTGGGCGGCGATGGCCACCAACGTGCTGATCAACATGGAGGTCGGCGAGGGCGACGTGATGCTGCACGCCGCCTCGATGATCCACGCCTCGGGCTGCTTCATCGTGCCGTATTGGCTGCGCGGCGGCGTCGCCGCGGTGCTGCCGGGGTTCACGCCTGCGAGCTATCTCGACGCGGTCGAGCGCTGGAAGCCGACCGCGCTCAATCTGGTGCCGACCATGATCGGCATGCTGCTCGACCATCCCGGCATCGAGCAGGCGGATTTCTCGTCGGTCAAGAGCATCATCTATGGCGCCTCGCCGATGCCGCGGCCGGTGATGCAGCGGGCGCTGAAGCTGTGGGGGCCGCGGTTCGCGCAATACTACGGCCAGTCCGAAGCGCCGATCTTCATCACCCACCTGACCAAGCAGGATCACGTCGGTCCGAACGCCGAGCAGCGGCTCGGCTCCTGCGGCCGGCCGTCGATCGATTGCGAGATCAAGCTGGTGGACGAAGCGGGCGAGGAGGTCGCGCCGGGCGAAGCCGGCGAGATCGCGCTGCGTACGCCGTTCGCGATGAAGGGCTACTACAACGCGCCCGAGCTGAACGCGCAGATGTTCCTGCCCGGCGGATGGCTGCGCACCCGCGACGTCGGGCGGTTCGACGCCGACGGCTATCTGTATCTGGTCGACCGCACCTCCGACATGATCGTCTCCGGCGGCTACAACGTCTATCCGCGCGAGGTGGAGGACGCACTCGCCGCGCATCCGGCGGTGCGCGAGGTGGTGGTGGTCGGGCTGCCCGACGACAAATGGGGCGAGAGCGTCGCCGCCTTCGTGGCGCTGCGTCAGGGCGCCAGCGCCGAGGAGGTCGAGCTGATCGCGTTCGCGCGCGAGCGGGTGGCAAGCTACAAGGTGCCGAAGCAGGTGCGCTTCATCGACGAGGTGCCGAAGAGCCCGGTGGGCAAGCTACTGCGCCGCGCGGTGCGCGATCCGTTCTGGCAGGGGCGGGATCGGAAGATCTGATCGCGCCCCCGGATCGTAAACGGCCCGTTAACCGAAATTTATCGGCGCGCAGGGCCTAATCGCCGATCCTCGGTGATGGCGAGTTGCGGGTGACGATTCAGGCGATGCGTTCGGCCGAGACGGCCGAGTTCAAGGGCGGCGTGCTGCCGCTGCTGGTCGGCGGCGGCGCGCTGGTGTACCTGCTCGCGATCGGCGACTCGTTCCTGCAGGATTCCGACACGTTCTGGCAGATCGAAACCGGACGCTGGATCCTCGCGCACGGCGCGGTTCCGACCACCGACCTGTTTTCGTTCACCAAGTCCGGCGCGCCGTGGATGTCGTCGTCCTGGCTGGCGCAAGTCATCTTCGCGCTCGCGATGCAGGCCGGCTGGGTGGGCCCGGTGATCGTGACGGCCTTCGCCGCGGCATCGGCCTTTGCACTGTTCGCCGCCTATCTCGAGCGCTACGCGTCGGCTTTGATGACCACGGGGCTGACGATGCTTGCGGTGACGCTGACGGTCCCGCATCTGTTGGCGCGGCCGCATGTGCTGGCGCTGCCGTTGATGGTCGGATGGTTCATCGGGCTGATCGATGCGGCCGATCGCAAGGCGGCGCCACGATGGGCGCTGCTGATTGTGATCGCGCTTTGGGCGAACCTCCACGGAGGCTTCGGGCTGGGCCTCCTGCTGATCGGGCCGGCGGCGCTGGAAGCGTTGCGGCAGGCGGCGCCTGCGCAGCGTCTGCCGCTGGCATTGCGCTGGGGCGCATTCGGTGTGGCGGCGCTGGCGAGTTGCTGTGCCACCCCCTATGGCTGGAACACGCTGATAGCGGCCACCAAGATCCTCAGCCTCGGCGAGGTGCTGACGACCCTGGGCGAATGGGCGCCGCCGGACTTCAGCCGTTTCGGTCCGTTCGAAGCGAGTATCCTGGCGCTGCTCGGCGTCGCGCTGTGGCGCGGGTTGACGCTGCCGTGGCCGCGGCTGCTGCTGGTGCTCGGGCTGTTGCACATGGCCCTCGCTCATGTCCGCAGCATCGAGAGCTTCGCTTTGCTGGTGCCGCTGGCGCTGGCGCGGCCATGGGCCGAGCAGTTCGCGCCGCGCCCGGCTCCGCTGCCGGTTGCGAAACGCGAGTTCGTGCTGCCGGGCTGGGCTGCGGTCGCCGCTGTGGTTGCGATCATCGGCACGACCATCGTCGTCGCACCGCGGCTGACCTATCAGTTCGTCGCAACCCAGATGCCGGAACAGGCGCTGGCCGCGGCGCAACGGAACGGCGCCGAACGTATTCTCAACGGCTACGAGTTCGGCGGTTATCTGATCTCGCGTCACGTCCCGGTGTTCATCGACGGCCGCGCCGAATTGTACGGCGAGGCGATGGTGATGGACATGTTCCGCGCGGTCGCGGGCCGCGACACGGCCGCGCTCGATCGCTTCATCGCGACTTACGATATCGATGCGACGCTGTTGCCGGCGCAGGCACCGATCGTCGGCTTGATGGACCGACGCGCCGGCTGGCATCGCGCCTATGCCGACGACGTCGCCGTCGTGCATCTGCGCGATCGGCAGTGACCGCGCTCAGAGATTGCTCTCGGTGATGGCGCCATAGACCAGCGCGCGCAGCTCGCGGCGGATCGGATAGCTGCTCGACGGCAGCAATTGCGTCATGAAGATCGTGATCAGGTCCTCGGCCGGGTCGATCCAGAACGCCGTCGAGGCGGCGCCGCCCCAATAATATTCGCCGATGCTGCCCGGCAGCAGCGTCAGGGCCGGGTTCATGTTCACCGCGAAGCCGAGACCGAAGCCGATGCCGGCGTTGGTCGCCTCGCTGAACATCGAGCGCGACATCTCCGTGAGGTCGCGGTTGCCGGGCAGGTGATTGGTGGTCATCAGCGCCAGCGTTTTCGGCCCGATCAGGCGCACGCCGTCGAGTTCGCCGCCGTTCAGCAGCGCACGGCAGAATTTGAGATAGTCCGCGGTGGTCGAGACCAGCCCGCCGCCGCCGGAGATCAGGTCGGGCGGTGCGAGGAAACTGCTGGTCTCGGGGTCGTCCTGCAGCGTCATGCCGCCCTTGCCGTCGGCGGAGTAGCAGGCGGCGAGGCGGTGCGCCTTCGCGGCCGGCACATGGAAATCGGTGTCGGTCATGCCCAGCGGATCGAGAATGCGCTGCTTGACGAACTGCTCGAACGGCATGCCGCTGATCTTCTGCACGATATAGCCGACCACGTCGGTCGAAACCGAGTAGTTCCAGGCTTCGCCGGGAGAGAACTCCAGCGGAATTCGCGCGAGATCGGCGATCCAGGATTCAAGCGTGCCGGCCTTCTCGAACGCGCCGATGCCCTTGTCGCGATAGGCGGCGTCGATATTGGTGCGGTTCTGGAAGCCGTAAGTCAGGCCGGACGTGTGCCGCAGCAGATCGACGATCTGCATCGGTCGCGCCGGCGGCTTCGTCAGAAACAGAGGCGCGATGCCGGCTTGAAACACGCCGAGATTGGCCCATTCCGGAATATACTTGGCCACCGCGTCGTCGAGCGCGATCCGACCTTCCTCGAACAGCATCATCAGCGCCACCGAGGTGATCGGTTTGGTCATCGAATAGATGCGGAAGATGGTGTCGTCCTTGATCGGTACCTGGCGTTCACGGTCGGCGTGGCCGAGCGACGACTGGTGGACGATCCGGCCGCGGCGATAGACCAGCGTCTGGGCGCCGGCGAATTTGCCGGGATCGACATAGACCCGCTTCAGATGATCGTCGATCCGCGTCAGCGCCGCCTCCGACATGCCGGCGTCGGCGGTTGCCCCGATCGCGGGAGCGCGTGACTTCTGGGCTTGGTGCGGCATTCGACACTCCATCACTGCGGGGCGATATCCAGTTTGCGGACCGTCGCGTCGCGACTTGCCGCGCGGTTCCACGAATCTGGTAACCGAAAAGTCGCCAGCGTTCTATCGTGGCCTGCGGGTTCGGCGGTGAGTCTGTGCGATTTTGAGCACACGATCCAGCCCCCCGGCAAGGACGGTCCGCGCAGACCGGCCTGCAAGGGGCGCGCTTATCACTTGGGAAGGCCTGATGTAGCTTTCGCCGTCGCCAACCGGGATTGGAATATGCCAACATTCGACGAAACTGAACTGACCGAAGCGGTCGTCGCAAGCTTCGATGAGACGCCTGATCCGCGGCTCAAGCATCTGATGCGCGAATTGGTCCGTTCGCTGCACGATTATGTCCGCCGCACAGGTCTGACCTTCGAGGAGTGGCAGAAGACGATCGATTTTCTCACCCGCACCGGGCAGAAATGCACCCCGAGCCGGCAGGAGTTCATTCTGCTGTCGGACGTGCTCGGCGTCTCGATGCTGGTCGATGCGGTCAATCATCGCGAGCGCGACGGCGCCACGGAGACGACCGTGCTCGGCCCGTTTTACGTCGGCGATCACAGACCGATGCCGCACGGCGCCGACATTTCGGAAGGTGTCGAGGGAGAACGTATGTTCGTCCAGACCCGTGTCGTCGATCTTGCCGGCAATCCGCTCGCTGATGTGCCGGTCGATGTCTGGCACGCGGATGACGACGGATTCTATGATTCGCAGAAGCCGTCCTACGCGCAGCACGGCCCGTCATTGCGCGCCCGGTTCGTCACCGACGACGACGGGCGGATCGCGTTCCGCACCATTCTGCCGTGCAGCTATCCGATCCCGATCGATGGTCCGGTCGGCGAATTGATCCTCGCGTCGCAGCGGCATCCGATGCGGCCGGCGCACGTGCATTTTCTGGTGAATGCGCCCGGCTACGAGCCGCTGGTCACGCACGTGTTCGTCGAGGGCGACAAATATCTCGAAAGCGACGCCGTTTTCGGCGTCAAGGACGACCTGATTTCGACCATTGAATTGCGCAACGATGCGGTGATGCCCGACGGGGGCGCGGCGTCGGGGCCGTGGCATTTGATGACCTATCAATTCCGGTTGAAGCCGGGCAGGGGCGCGGCGCCGAAGCCGATGATGGCGGCGGCGGAATGAGAGCGGGAGTTCGCAATGAGCGGGGACGTGCGCAGATTCGGCCGGGGCGGGCCGGAGATCGCGCCGATCGGACAGGGCACCTGGTATATCGACCGGGGTGACCGGACGGCGGCGATCGCCGCGCTGCGGCGCGGCCTCGATCTCGGCATGACGCATATCGACACCGCCGAGATGTATGGCGACGCCGAGCCGCTGGTAGCGGAGGCGATCGAGGGCCGGCGCGACGAGGTGTTCCTCGTCTCCAAGGTGCTGCCCAGCAATGCCTCGCGGCGCGGCACCGTCGCCGCCTGCGAGCGCTCGCTGAAGCGGCTGAAGACCGGCCGGCTCGACTGCTATCTGCTGCATTGGCGCGGGCAATTTCGGCTGGCGGAAACCGTGGCCGCGTTCGAGGAACTGGCCGCCGCCGGCAAGATCCGGTCCTGGGGCGTGAGCAATTTCGATGTCGGCGATCTGTGGGAACTGCTGAAGGTCGCGGGGCCGGGCAAGATCGCCTGCAATCAGGTGCTGTACCATCTTCGCGAACGCGCGATCGAGCACGCGGTGATCCCGTGGTGCGAGGCCCACGGCGTCGCCGTCACCGCTTATTCACCGTTCGGTCATGACGAGTTTCCCGGGCCGCGCAGCCCGGAAGGGCGGCTGCTGCAATCGATTGCCGACCTGCATGGCGCGACGCCGCGCCAGGTGGCGCTGGCCTTCCTGATCCGGTGGCCATCGCTGTTCGCGATCCCGAAGGCCGCCGATCCGGCGCATGCGGCCGACAACGCCGCAGCCGGGTCGCTGCGGCTCTCCGAAGACGAGATCGCCGCGATCGACCGGGCCTTTCCCCGCGGGCCGGAGCCTGCCAGCCTCCCGATGCTGTAGGGGAGCCGTTGCGGCCGGAGCCGGCGCGTCGTCGCGTGCATAGCCGCGTCCTGATTTCCGCGCTTGTGCGGCGGCTACGAACATCGTTTTGTCCGATTGTTACTTGATTGGTCCGCGGCGAGCCGACCGCCCGTTTTCCCTTTTCATTGCCCTGCTGGATCCGTGACCCTCACCTTGCCATCCGCGAACGATGCAACCCGTCGCCTGACCGCGCGCCATGCCGACCATCCCTTGCGCGGCATCGCGCTGATCGTCGCCTCGACGGTGTTTCTCGCCTGCTCGGATACGATGGCGAAATATCTCGGGCGCACGCTGCCGCCGATCGAGATCGGCTGGATCCGCTTCCTGGTGTTTTTACTGATCATGCTGCCGGTGATGCTGTCGTCGTCCGCGTCGCCGCTGCGCTCGGCGCGGCCCAAACTGCAGGTGCTGCGCGCGCTGGCGCTGGTCGCGTCGTCGGTGCTGTTCATTACCGGATTGCAATTCCTGCCGATCGCCGAGGCGTCGGCGACGTCGTTCGTCGCGCCGCTGTTCGTCACGGCGCTGTCGATCGTGTTGCTCGGGGAGGCGATCGGCGTCAGGCGCTGGGCGGCGACCGCGGTCGGATTGATCGGCGTCTTGATTGTGATCCGACCGGGCTCGGCGGCGTTCAACGCGGCCGTGATGTTTCCGATCCTCTCGGCGCTGAGCTGGGCGCTCACCCTGATCCTGACCCGGATGATCAGCGGCGCCGACCGCGCCGTCGTCACCATGACGTTTTCGGCGGTGGTCGGCTTCGTCGCGCTCAGCGCGATGGTGCCGTTCGTCTGGGTGACGCCGAGCTGGCACGACATTCTGATCGGGGTGCTGGTCGGCCTCGCCTCGACGATGGGACAGTGGATCGTGGTGCTGGCCTATCGCTACGCCGACGCCTCGGTGCTGGCGCCGTTCACCTACAGCCAGTTGGTCTGGGTGACGTTTCTCGGCTTCGGCATGTTCGGCGAAATTCCCGACCTGTGGACCTTCGTCGGCGCCGCCGTGATCATCGCCAGCGGCCTCTACACCGCGCATCGCGAGCGGCTCCGCCGCAAGCAGCCGCCGGTGCCGGCCGAACCCAGCCCGAATCCGTGAGGCCGGGGGAACGAAGCGCTATGGATCCGTCATTGCGAGCGAAGCGAAGCAATCCAGAGGCTTAGTGCTCGGCGCTGGATTGCTTCGTCGCTTTGCTCCTCGCAATGACGCAGAGACAGTGCGCCTTACACCGGCAGCGCGATCGAGTACTTCACCTGACTGAGCGCGAAACTCGATTCGATCGAGGCGATGCCGTCGAGCCTGGTCAGCTTGGTCTTCAGGAACGTCTCATAGGCGGCGAGATCGGCCGCGACCACGCGCAGCAGATAGTCGCGGTTGCCGGTCATCAGATAGCATTCCAGCACCTCGTCCCACTTCGAGATCGCCCGCGCGAAGCGGGCGAGGTCTTCTTCCTTCTGCCTTGTCAGCTTGATCGAAATGAACACGCTGACATGTAGTCCGATCGCCTTCTGGTCGACCTGCGCGGTGTAGCGCGTGATCACGCCACGGCGCTCCAACAGTTTCACGCGGCGGTGGCACGGCGACACCGACAGCCCGACCTGGTCGGCCAGTTCCTGCATGGTGATGCGGCCGTCCGCCTGCAGGCTGGCGAGAATCTTGCGGTCGATCGTGTCGAGGTCGGACATTGGAATGAAATCGCCGTCTGGAGATCGGAATTGGCAGGATATCCTAATTCGGCCGGCGTTGTCGCCGGGATTTGAGAAGTCCCGCTCGGCGATTCGTCGTAAATTCGGCGGATCGAACATCGGGTGATCGCCATGCCGCAGAGCCGACTACGTCTCGATATGCTGACTGCGCTGTCGCGCAAGGTGCTGTGGCTGTCGACCTGGACGATCCATCACGCCAACCACATCCGCCCCAATGCCGACGGGCTGAAGGTCGGCGGTCACCAGGCGTCGTCCGCCTCGCTCGCGACCATCATGTCGGCGCTGTATTTTTCGGTGCTAAGGCCGGAGGATCGCGTCGCGGTGAAGCCGCATGCCAGCCCGATTTTTCACGCGATCCAGTATCTGTTCGGCCGGCAGAGCCGCGAACGGCTGGAGAATTTCCGCGGCTTCAAGGGCGCGCAGTCCTATCCGTCGCGTACCAAGGACGCCGACGACGTCGATTTCTCCACCGGCTCGGTCGGCCTCGGCGTGGCGCAGACGCTGTTCTCGTCGCTGGTCCAGGACTACGTCACCGCGCATGGCTGGATGAAGGATCGCCGCGAGGGCCGGATGATCGCGCTGGTCGGCGACGCCGAAATGGACGAGGGCAACATCTTCGAGGCGCTGCTGGAAGGCTGGAAGCACGGCCTGCGCAACACCTGGTGGGTGGTCGACTACAACCGGCAGAGCCTCGACGCCGTGGTGCGCGAAGGGCTGTGGGAGAAGTTCGAGTCGATGTTCCGCAATTTCGGCTGGGACGTCGTCATCTTGAAGTACGGCCGGCTGATGCGGCAGGCCTTCGCCGAGCCCGGCGGCGAGGCGCTGCGCAACTGGATCGACAACTGCCCGAACCAGATGTACGCGGCTTTGTGCTTTCAGGGCGGCGCGGCGTTCCGCAGGCGGCTGCACGACGAGATCGGCGATCAGGCCGAGGTGTCGCGGCTGATCGATGCGCGTAGCGACGACGAGTTGCTGGCGCTGATGTCCAATCTCGGCGGCCACGACATGGCCAGCATGCTGGATGCGTTCGAGTCCATCGACCACGATCGCCCGGTGTGCTTCATCGCCTACACCATCAAGGGCGTCGGACTGCCGTTCCAGGGCCACAAGGACAACCACGCCGGCCTGATGACGCCGGCGCAGATCGAGACCTATCGGACGGCGCAGAACATCCGCCCAGGCCACGAATGGGACCGGTTCGAGGGGTTGACGCAGGACGAAGCGGCGCTGGACGCGTTTCTGAAGGCGGCGCCGATCAATGCCGGCGGCGAGCGGCGGCTGAGCGCGCCGGTGATCGAGGTGCCGAAACAACTCGTGTTCAAGCCGGCGCCGGAGATGTCGACCCAGCAGGGGTTTGGCCTGATCCTCAACGAACTGGCGCGCGGCGACAGCGATCTGGCGGCGCGCATCGTTACGGCGTCGCCGGACGTCACCGTCTCGACCAATCTCGGCGCCTGGGTCAATCGCCGTGGTCTGTTCGCGCGCGCCGAGAAGGCCGATCTGTTCCGCAGCGAGAAGATCCCGACGACGTTCAACTGGGACTTCTCGCCGAAGGGGCAGCACATCGAACTCGGTATCGCCGAGATGAACCTGTTCATCCTGATGTCGGCGCTCGGGCTGTCGCACGGCATCAACGGCGAGCGGCTGCTGCCGATCGCGACGCTGTACGACCCGTTCATCCAGCGCGGCCTCGATGCCTTGAACTACGCGTGCTATCAGGATGCCCGCTTCATGGTGGCGGCGACGCCGTCCGGCATCACGCTGGCGCCGGAGGGCGGCGCGCATCAATCGATCGCGACGCCGCTGATCGGGATCGCGCAGGATGGTCTTGCATCGTTTGAGCCAGCTTTCGTCGACGAGCTCGCCGCGATCATGCGCTGGGGCTTCGAGCACATGCAGCGCGACGACGTCGAGGGCGGGGATGCCGGAAGCGGTATGCGCGCCGGTGGCTCGGTGTATCTGCGTCTGTCGACGCGAACGATCGAGCAGCCGCAGCGGATGATGACCCCCGACTTGCAGAAAGCGATCGTCGACGGCGCCTACTGGCTGCGCAAGCCGGGGCCGAATTGCGAACTGGTGATTGCCACCACCGGTGCGGTCGCGCCGGAGGCGATCGCGGCGGTCGGACTGCTGGGCGACAGCCGCCGCGATGTCGGGTTGTTGGCGATCACCTCCGCCGACCGGTTGCATGCTGGCTGGACCGCCGCTCGACGGTTGCGTCGGGCCCGTCGCGGGTCGCGCCATGCGAGCCATATCGAGACGTTGCTCGCGCCGTTGCCGCGGAGCTGCGGCATCGTCACGGTGCTGGACGGCCATCCGGCGGCGCTGGGCTGGATCGGTGCCGTCTGCGGCCATCGTATGGAAGCGCTGGGCGTCGAACATTTCGGCCAGACCGGCAGCATTCCCGACCTGTATCGGCACTACGACATCGATGCCAACGCGATCATCGATGCCGCCGAGAGCCTGGTCGCCGGCGCGCCCGTGCGCCACCGGACGATGGCGGTGTAGGTTTCAGCGCCGTTGATGGTGAATAAGATTTTGAATTCACACAGTGAATCGGCGCGTCGACCTGGCTTGCGGGGCTCGCATCCGGGCTGTCTTTTCGAAGCGACCTTTAAGCAATAGGCAAAACTACGGTGCGATGGTGAGGCATCGTCGCTGATCTGGATCAGGCATGCTTCAACTCTTCCACGCATGGGATGGCCAACATACAGGGCTCGTTGGCCTCGGGCTCGCGCTGTGCTTGCTGGGCGGCATGGCAGCGGCCGGTGCCCTGCGGTTCACCCGGATTAGTTCTGGGCGAGTGCGTAGGGGCTGGATGATCGCGGCGTGCGTTGCGGTGGGGTGCTGCCTTGCAAGCGCCCTGACCGTCGGGCTGCTGTTGGCCGTTCCTTCGGAGCCAGCCATTCGTGATGCCGCGCTGGCAATCGTCATCGTGACGATACTCGGTATGATGGTGACCGTCGCCATGTCCGTCTGGTCCGGCGCTAAGGGGACTAACAATGTCCGCAGCGCCCTTGGCGAACGCATCATGGTACTCGACGCCGTGGTGCAGGAAGACTCGCACGGGTTTTGCCTGTTCAGCCCCGATGGGCGGCTGGAGGCCTGGAACGAAGCCTTTCTCGACATCTATGCCATCCCTCCCGGCCAGCCGCTCGCGGGCGCGCGGCTGGAGGAATTGATCGAAATCCTACGCATCGGCGGCAATCAAATCGCGGACATCGAGCAACTGTCGGAGATCAAAGCCGCGAGCGCCAGCGGTTCACCGTCTGAAATGATCGTCGAGCTACGCGATGGCCGACATATCAGGCTCGAACTTCGCCCGTTGCCGAACGGCGGCTGGATCGCCAAGCAGGCGGATGTCACCGACCACAAGATGGCCGAGCAGCGGTTCGCCTATGTCACGCTGCACGATATCGCCACCGGGCTGCCCAATCGCGCGGCGTTCAATCAGCGGATCGTGCACAGTATGGCGGTCGCCAGCGAGCGGCACGCGAGCTTCGCGGTGATCCGGCTCGGGATCGACCGGTTCAAGGAGATCAATGACGTATTTGGCCAGTCGGTCGGCGACGCCGTGCTCGCCAGGATGGCGGCGCTGCTGACCGAGACCTGCCACTGGGGTTTTCTCGCGCGGCAGGGCGGTGACGAATTCTCGATCGTCACGCCGCCGGATCAAGCTGCCGATTCCCTGCAGGCGATCTGCAGCCAGGTCTCGCGGCTTTGCGACGTCGAGTTCGACATCGATGGTCATGTCATCCGGGTCGGTTCGACCGCCGGCGTTAGCGTCTATCCCCGCGACGGGGACAACGCAGAGACGTTGATCGCGCACGCCGACGTTGCGCTGTATCGGGCCAAGACCGAGAAGCGAGGTACGGTCTGCCTGTTCGAGCCGGCGATGGATCTGCAAATCCGCGAGAAGCGCGCCCTGCAGCGTGAGCTCGCGATGGCGTTGCAGAATGCCGAATTCGAGATTCACTACCAGCCACAGGCGACCACGCAAGGGGAGGTCGTCGGCTTCGAGGCGCTGCTGCGCTGGCGTCATCCGGTTCGCGGGCTGGTGTCGCCGGCGGTGTTCATTCCGCTCGCGGAGGAAACGGGACTGATCGGCGCGATCGACGAATGGGTGCTGCGGAGTGTTTGCGCAGAGGCCGTTTCGTGGGCCAAGCCGCTCGCGATCGCGGTCAATTTCTCGCCTCTCGACTTCCGGCGTCTGGACGTGCCGGCCTTGATCCTGCAGGTGCTGCTCGAGACAGGTCTGGAGCCGAAGAGGCTCGAGGTCGAGATCACCGAGGGTGTGCTGATCGATGATTTCGCCGGTGCGATCGCCATCCTGCGCCGGATCAAGAATCTCGGCGTTCGGGTCGCGATGGACGATTTCGGCGCGGGCTATTCGTCGCTGTCATATCTGCAGTCGTTCCCGTTCGACAAAATCAAGATCGATCAAAGCTTCACCCGCAAGCTGGACACCAATCCGGATTCTGCGGCGATCATCGAAGCGATCCTCAGCCTCGCCCGCACGCTCAAGCTGCCTGTGATCGCCGAGGGCGTTGAAACCGATACCCAGCTCGCCTTCCTCGCTCGCGCCGGTTGCGACGAGGTGCAGGGATATCTGCTCGGCAAGCCGCAACCGATCGCGCATTATCGCGACATGATCGGCGGGGCGTGCCGACAGATCGTGCTCGCCCAAGCCGGCTGAGTTCTATTGCGCCGCACAAGATTCTCGCATTCGCGTATCCCGCTTGATGGAATGTCGTCGGGCGGACATCGTTTCTCCGGATCGGACACGCGCAATTGTGCGTCCCGGCCTTGCTCCTCGCGCGGCAGTGTTTTTATATGCATTCCCGCATATGGCGGGTCCCGAATCCACTCCGCGTCGCCGCTGCGAGGATACTCGCAGGTGTCGGGGTTTCCGCGTCATCTCCCGGCCAACAGCTATCCGAAAATCAGAACAAGAGGTTCACGATGGTCAACCGCATGCAATTCTACATCGACGGCGCCTGGGTCGATCCGGTCGTCAAGAAGTCGACGCCGGTCGTCAATCCGGCGACCGAGGACGCGATGTATGAGGTTGCACTCGGCTCCAAGGCCGACGTCGACAAGGCGGTCGCCGCCGCCAGGCGCGCGTTCGAAACCTTCTCGCAAACCAGCCGTGAAGAGCGCATCGCGCTGCTGGAGAAGATCGTCGCGATCTACAAGGGCCGGATGAAGGAGATCGGCGCCGCCGTCTCCGACGAGATGGGCGCGCCGCTGCCGATGGCGGAGAAGATGCAGGCCGGCGCCGGCCTCGGCCACATCATGTCGACGCTCGACGTGCTGAAGAACTACGCGTTCGAGGAGCCGATGGGCTCGGCGGTGATCGTGCGCGAGCCGATCGGCGTCATCGGCATGATCACGCCGTGGAACTGGCCGCTGAACCAGATCGCCTGCAAGGTCGCGCCCGCGCTCGCTGCCGGCTGCACCATGATCCTGAAGCCGTCCGAATTCACCCCGACCTCGGCTTTGATTTTTGCCGAGATCCTGCATGAAGCCGGCGTGCCGAAGGGCGTGTTCAATCTCGTCAACGGCCTAGGCCCGGAGGTCGGCGCGGCGATGAGCGAACATCCGGACATCGACATGATCTCGTTCACCGGTTCGACCCGCGCCGGCATCGACGTCGCCCAGCGCGCGGCGCCGACCGTGAAGCGCGTCAGCCAGGAACTCGGCGGCAAGTCGCCGAACGTCATCCTCGACGACGCCGACCTCACCAAGGCGGTGACCGGCGGCGTGATGCACATGTTCAACAACTCCGGCCAGTCCTGCAACGCGCCGAGCCGGATGATCGTGCCGCTGTCGAAGATGAAGGAGGTCGCGGCGATCGCCAAGGGCGTCGCCGAGAAGACCAAGGCCGGTGATCCGCGTGGCGACGGCACCACGATCGGTCCGGTGGTCAATCGCGGCCAGTGGGACAAGATCCAGGCGCTGATCAACAAGGGCATCGAGGAAGGCGCGACGCTGGTCGCCGGCGGCCCCGGCCTGCCGGAAGGCGTCAACAAGGGCTTCTATGTCCGCCCGACGGTGTTCGCCGACGTCACCGACAACATGACCATCGCGCGCGAAGAAATCTTCGGGCCGGTGCTGGTGATCATGGGTGCCAAGGACGAGGACGAGGCGGTCAAGCTCGCCAACGACACGCCGTATGGTCTGGCCGGCTACGTCTCGGCCGGTTCGGTCGAGCGTGCCCGCAAGGTCGGCCGGCAGATCCGCGCCGGCAACGTCAATCTGCAGGGCGTGCCGAACGAACGCACCGCGCCGTTCGGCGGCTACAAGCAGTCCGGCAACGGCCGCGAGTGGGGAAAGTTCGGCCTCGAGGAATATCTCGAGGTCAAGGCGATCGCGGGCTTCAACGCGGCGTGAAGGCTGCTTCAATCGCTTGAATTACATTCACGCCGGGACGGTTCTCTGTCCCGGCGGTTTCATGTCGGGCGCCTGTTTTCGTGAATACGTCCCGCATGCCCGTCGGTATTCGTCCGAGTAGATGCTGCGTGAGGTCGCCGTTAAGGGTCTTGGGCTGCGTCCATTCCGGGACGCGATCGATTCGACCGACCAGGGCCTCGCATGAACACGCCGGTTTCCAACGACTACCGAAGGCAGTTCCTGACGATCGGCTTCAGCGGCGCTGCGATTTTCGTCGCATTGTTCGTCGCCAAGATGATCACCTGACCCGCTGCGATTGACATCGTCGGAGGTGGTCTCCTAACTGCTGCGACCCAGGCAGCGGGATGGACATGGCCGACGGATTGCGCAAGGGACTGACCAGTTACGGCGACGCCGGCTTCTCGCTGTTCCTGCGCAAGGCCTTCATCAAGGCGATGGGCTATTCAGACGACGCGCTGGAGCGGCCGATCGTCGGCATCACCAACACCCACAGCGACTACAATCCGTGCCACGGCAACGTGCCGCAGATCCTCGAGGCGGTGAAGCGCGGCGTGATGCTGGCGGGCGCGATGCCGATGGTGTTTCCGACCATCTCGATCGCCGAGAGTTTTGCGCATCCGACCTCGATGTACTTGCGCAATCTGATGGCGATGGACACCGAGGAGATGATCCGCGCCCAGCCGATGGATGCGGTGGTGGTGATCGGCGGCTGCGACAAGACGCTGCCGGCGCAGATCATGGCCGCGGTGTCGGCCGATCTGCCGACGGTGGTGATCCCGGTCGGGCCGATGGTGGTCGGCCATCACAAGGGTGAAGTGCTCGGCGCCTGCACCGACTGTCGGCGGCTGTGGGCGAAATATCGCGCCGGCGAGATCGACGAGGTGGAGATCGAAGCGGTCAACGGCCGGCTGGCGCCGTCGGTCGGCACTTGCATGGTGATGGGCACGGCCTCGACGATGGCGTGTCTCACCGAGGCGATGGGCCTGTCGCTGCCGATGAGCGCGACGATCCCCGCGCCGCATGCCGAGCGCTTCCGCTCCGCCGAGGCCAGTGGTCGCGTCGCCGCCGCAATGGCGAAGGCCAAGGGGCCGAAGCCGAGCGAACTGCTGACGCCCGCCGCGTTCCGCAACGCGCAGGTGGTGCTGCAGGCGATCGGCGGCTCGACTAACGGGCTGATTCATCTCACCGCGATCGCCGGCCGCGTGCCGTACCGGATCGACCTCGACGACTTCGACCGGATCGGCCGCGACGTGCCGGTGCTGGTCGATCTGAAGCCGTCGGGCGATCACTACATGGAACACTTCCACCACGCCGGCGGCGTGCCGACGCTGATGGCGCAGCTCGGTGAACTGATCGATCTCGATGCCGGGACCGTCAGCGGTGCGACGCTCCGCGAGGTGGTGGCGCAGGCCGAACACGTGCCGGGGCAGGACGTGATCCGATCGCGCGACAATCCGATCCGGCGCGAGGGTGGGCTCGCAATGCTCACCGGCAATCTGGCGCCGCGTGGCGCGGTGATCAAGCATTCGGCGGCGTCGCAGCACTTGATGCAGCATACCGGTCGCGCCGTGGCGTTCTCCTCGGTCGAGGACATGGCGTTGCGGATCGACGATCCCGATCTCGACGTTGCGGCCGACGACGTGCTGGTGCTGCGCAATGCCGGGCCGCGCGGCGCGCCGGGCATGCCGGAGGCGGGCTATCTGCCGATCCCGATGAAGCTGGCGCGGGCGGGCGTCAAGGACATGGTGCGCATTTCGGACGCGCGGATGAGCGGCACCGCGTTCGGCACCATCGTGCTGCACATCACGCCGGAGAGCGCGGATGGCGGGCCGCTGGCGCTGGTGGAGAACGGCGACCGCATCCGGCTCGACGTCGCGGCGCGCCGGATCGACCTGCTGGTCGACGACGCGGAATTGTCGCGCCGCCGCGCTGCACTGCCATCATCTGCGACGGCGCGGCCGCCGCGCGGCTATGCGCAACTGTTTCACGATGCGATCTTGCAGGCAGACGAAGGCTGCGATTTCGATTTTCTCACCGCGGCGGGACGCAGCGAACGCTGAGCGCATCGCGCGCTCACATCAGCGTCACTTCCAGTTCTTCCAGCATCGCCAGCGTTTCGAGGTCGCCGTTGTCCTCGAGCAGCTCGCGCAGCGTCGGCAGATAGTTGTGCAGCACGCGCAGATCGTCGAGGCCCTGCTTCTCGCGCAGCTCGATGCGCTTCTGGGCGAAGTAGGCCCAGAACGGATTCTCCGCGGCATCGATGTGTTTCTGCAATCGCGCCATCACGCGTTCCGATCGAACCTCCCAGTTGGAGTTCTTGAAGCTGACATAGCGATCGAACGAACCCGACATTCCATACTCCAGAGCAGCGATAGAGGGCTGTGCAAGCAAGCGACATGCCATGGACCGAGGTCGATCTCGTCTGCGCATTTTGCTCGTCGATGTCGGCGCGGGGCGAGGTGGTTCGTCTTGGATTCGACGTCCACGATCCGGAGGAAACGCCATGAGCCTGAAACCCGCCGCTGAACTCGCCCGTCTCGGCGAAGCCCGCTATCCCAACGAAAGCGCTGAATATCGCCGCGCCCGCATCGCGTTGCTCGCCGAGGAGATCGAACTGCGCCGGCACATCGAGCGGGTCGCCGAGCAGCGCCGGCAGTTGCCGCCGGGCGGCGAGGTGACCAGATCCTACGCCTTCGAGGGGGAGGGGGGCCGCAGCGACTTCGCCGGGCTGTTTGGCGACAAGCCGACATTGGTCGTCTACAGCTACATGTTCGGCCCGCAGCGCGCCGAGCCGTGCCCGATGTGCACGTCGCTGCTCAGCGCCTGGGACGGCGAGGTGCCGGACATCACCCAGCGGGTGGCGCTGGCGATCGTCGCCCGGTCGCCGATCGAACGGCTGGTCGCGTTCAAGCGCGCGCGGGGCTGGCAGCACCTGCCGCTGTTCACCGACCTTTCGGGCGACTACAGCCGCGACTATCACGGCCTGATGCCGGACGGCGGCGACGATGCGGCGTTCAACGTGTTCAGCCGCCGCGACGGCACCATTCGGCACTTCTGGGGCGGCGAAATGTTCGCCACCAGCGCCGACCCCGGCCAGGACCCGCGCGGCGCGCCGGATCTGATGCCGCTGTGGACCATTCTCGACGCCACGCCGGAGGGGCGGGGAACCGACTGGTATCCGAAGCTCAGCTACGGCTGAGTCGGCCCGGGAGTGCCGGTGGGGGGCCGTCCAGACCGGATCGGGCAGATTTTTTTGCCGAGGCGGCCGGCCATCCGGGCGCCCGGTCAGACTACGAGGGGCATGCCGGCGGCGGGCTTCGGGACGCCATCCGAATACCGCCGACTTTCCCGAACTTCAAATAAGATGCTGATATTGCTGAGTATACCCTCCGCGGGGAATGGTAACCAACCATTAACCATCCCGGCGCATGGTCGATTTCTGAACCGGTTAAGCGGCATTTAACTCAAACCCGCCTTAATCGCGCTCCTCTCTTCTGCCACATCGTTATGCGGATTTTCGGTTGAAGCACCGCAGGCAATGGGGCAAGTCTGGATGCTGAACGAATGAGTGTCGGTACCGGGGCGCGTAAACTGCCCAACCATCGTGGGGCCCGCTACATGGGTTTTCGGAAGTCGCTCGGCGCGATTGCAATCGCGCTGCCGGTGATAGGCTGCGTCTGGACGGTGTATGCCAACACCGTGGGCGCGAGCATCTATCCCAGCGCACCTGGGGCAACGAGCCCGCCAGCCCCCCGGAGGCTCGTCCCGAGCGCCTCGATTTCGCCTCGCGTTTCGCGCCGCTGGCCGCAGCGGCGGCGAATGCGCCCCAACAGATGGCGCATCTCGCCCTGAAAAACGCCATGGCCAAACAGGGCGCTGCGCCGGTGCAGGTCGCCTCCGCCGATCCCGGCGATGTCCCCGTCACCTCCAGCGTCCAGGCCGCCAACGCCGCGGCGCCGCAGTCCAAATCCGGCCACCGCTATTACGCCCTGCTCGACGCCAATTATTCGTTCGGTTTCGAGCCCGACAGGTTCAGGCCCGTCGCAAATAATTCTGGCGAGCCCGCCGTTGCCGACGAGGCCGGCAAAGCGGCAGCGGCCGCGGCGACGAAACTCGCGATGGCGGTGCCGATGCCGCCGGAGCGCAAATCCGCTTCATCCCGCGTTTCGCCCGGTCCGACCCGCAACCCGTTCAGCCAGGAAGCACTGGTGGCCCGCGCCAAGGCCGCGCTGATGGCGGCGAAGGCGGAGAGCAAGTCGAACTTCTTCGAAAAGCTGTTCGGCAAGCCGGACGCTCCGGCGCTGGCTTATGCTTCGGCCGAAGCCGGCGTCACCAGCACCGGCGAGCCGCGCGATCCCGCGTTCAGCCCGTCCGACGACGACCGCTACACCGCGGTCTACGACATCACCGCCAAGACCGTGTACATGCCGGACGGCAGCAAGCTCGAGGCGCATTCGGGCCTTGGTCCGAAGATGGACGATCCGCGCCACGTCAACGTCCGGATGCACGGCGCCACGCCGCCTCACATCTACGACATGAAGATGCGCGAGGCGCTGTTCCACGGCGTCGCGGCGATCCGGCTGACGCCGGTCGGCGGCGAGGACATGATCCACGGCCGCACCGGCCTGCTGGCGCACAGCTACATGCTCGGCCCGCGCGGCGACTCCAATGGCTGCGTCTCGTTCAAGGACTACAACGCCTTCCTGCAGGCGTTCAGACGCGGTGAGGTCAAGCGCCTCGTCGTCGTCGGCAGCATGACCTGACGGGTGCAGCGCGGCGACCGGACGGTCGCGCGGGTGCTTCGTCGATTGTCTCGTCTTCACAATGTGTGATCAGCGCGTCCGGAACTTCTGCCGGACGCCGGGGATTGGTCGATCTCATGGAGGATCGACGATGCCCTTTCGAACCATCACCGGCGTAGTTGCGTTCGCCACGCTGCTCGGCAGTGGCGCGGCTCTGGCTCAGGAGCAGGGGACCGAGGCGCAACGTCAGGCCTGCATGCCGGATGCGTTTCGGCTGTGCAGCCAGTTCATCCCCGACTCGTCCCGGATCGAGCAATGCCTGCGCGCCTCCGGGCCGCGGCTGAGCCAGGCCTGCTACGTGGTGTTCAATCCGCCGCAGGAGCAGCGCGCGCCGGTCCGCACGGTGCGTCGTCAGATCCAGCCAGCCGAGCCGCAGCGGCGGTTCCGGGATTTCGACGACGAGTAAGCAAGAAGGCCCGACGGTCGTTCCAGAAGGGCCGCGGCGGAGCCACCAAGCTCCGCCGCGCCGTCAGAGGCTCAGCGGCAAACACGAACCGTGCGCACCACGCGACGTCCCATCGGTCCGCGGCGCACTTCCTTACGAATCGTGCAGCGCGGGCCGTGGCGGACGACGCGCCGCCGCTCGATGTAGCGCTGGGCCGAGACGTCGGTCATTGCCGCGGCGAGGGTGGACGTGGCCGGCGCGGGCGCCGCCGCCGATGCCGGCGCGCTGAACGCGGCCAGACCCAGGGCGAACGCAGCGGCAATTCCGAAAGCTGTTTTCTTCACGTGATTCTCCTCAGACGGATGGTTGAAGCCAACTCTATTGAAGCCAACTCTATTGAAGCCAACTCTATTGAAGCCAACTCTATTGAAGCGAGGTCTAACGACCTCGTGCCAACATCGTTGCTTCGCGATGAACTGAGCGTGAAGAAAACGTGGCGGGAGGGTGGCGTCGCGCATCGACAGCCGGCTCGATCGGACGGAGCGCAACGGCGCTGCGCGCAGATTCGATTATCGAACAGCTCGATTTTCAAACAGCCACGTCGGCGAACAGCCATGTGTCCGCGATCCCGCGGCGCGAAATGCGCCCGGGCTTTGCCAGGTACGTTCCGCCCTCCGACGAGAGGGCGCGCGGAACGCCGGGTGCCCGATGCACCCGCGGCCTCGTGTGCAAAAGTAAAAAGCACACGAGTTAGAAACCACGGTCACACCGGAAACATCCGGCGTTCCGCGCGCGATGGTGTTAACGGCTTATGTCGTGCTCTCCCCGGCGCCCGACCCGGTTTTTGGTCGCCGTCGCGTCCGACTGAGACTATCCGGCTTCGGTCGAAGCCGGCTCTCCGTCGGGGCTTGATGCCACGCGGGACATCAGGACCACACGCCTTTGCCGTCCGCGCACAGCGTGGTCGCCAGCGTTTCGGTGTCGGCTCACGGACCCTCGCATCGGAGGTGACCCGCCCTGCCTTCAAGTCCGCGCCTGACGCTGCCCGCGTCCACCGCACCCCGCCCCGCGGATCGTGACGATCGCGAAACGCCCCTCTCGATAGGGCGGGATGGACGTGGGTATACTATCCTATAGGAATGTTGTCAAGAGGCGGGACGAGCAGTGCCCCACGTTCGTAATCCCGCGGCGCCGCACAGTGGCGAACCCGGAATCCAGTCCCCCCCTGGCGCGCGATCAAGTGGGGCGTGCTTCACAGCGAGTCCAGGGGCTATGGATTCCGGGCCTGCGCTGCTGCGCAACGCATCCCGGAATGACGAACGAGGGTCGAAGTGACAGTTCGACGCTAGCGCGGGCCGCCCGTCACATGCAGCGTTTCGCCGGTGACGTAGGAGGCGCCTTCGCTGGCGAGGAACGCGACGACCGCGGCGATCTCCTCGGCCTTGCCGACGCGGCCGAGCGGCGTCGTCGCTTCGATCCATTGCCGCATCTCGCCCTGGTCGTAGCCTGCGGTCTTGACGCCTTCGGTGACGACCATGCCGGGATTGACGGCATTGACGCGGATCTTGCGCGGCGCCAGCTCCCGCGCCAGCACCGCGGTGATCGCATCCACCGCCGCCTTGGTTGCGGTGTAGACCGCGGAATTCGGCGGGGCGAGCGTGGAAATGCCGGACGAGATGTTGATGATGCTTCCGCCGTTGGGGCTGAACTGGCGCGCCGCCTGCTGCGACACCAGCAGCAGCCCGAGCACGTTGAGATCGAACTGGCGGTGGAAATGCTCCGGCGTGATCGCATCGAGCGGCAGCATCTCGTAGACGCCGGCATTGTTGACCAGCACGTCGATCGGACCGAGCGCCTGCACGGTGGCGTCGACCACGGCCTTGGCGGCTTGCGGATCGGCGAGGTTGCCGTGCACGGCCAAGGCCTTGCCGCCGGCGGCCGCGATCTTCGCCACCACCGCGTCGGCGCCGTCCTTGCTGGAGGCGTAGTTGACGGCGACGGCGGCGCCTTGGGCGGCGAGCTGCAGCGCGATCTCGGCGCCGATGCCTTTCGACGCGCCGGTCACCAGCGCCACCTTGCCTTGCAGAGTCTTGGTCATTGTCGATCGTCCCTGGTTGTGAACCGGCCTGCTCGAAGATCGGCTAGTTCAATAGTTCGGAAATATGGGACTATTGAACCATGTCAAGGGACGGCCTATATCTTTTTCATGGTTCAGTTCGTCCACCCCGCGCGCGACGACATCACGCTCGAAGGCGTGCTCGGCGCGTTGAGCGATCCGATGCGACTGCGCATCGTGCGGGCGCTGCTGCAGGAGGGCGACTGCCTGTCGTGCACGGCGGCGGCGCCTTGCCCCGAGATGGCGAAATCGACCTTGTCGAACCACTTCCGCGTGCTGCGCGAAGCCGGCCTGATCCGGACCACCAAGAAGGGCGTCGAAAACCGCAACACCGTGCGCGAAGGCGACATCAATGCGCGGTTTCCGGGATTGCTGAAGGCGATTTTGAAGCACGCGGGCGACTGAGCGCGAACAGCGTCGTTGTGCTGTTGCCGGCCAAGGCGCGTCCGCGCGCGCGCGGGAACATTCCGCCTGACGGGCGCACAAGAAATTCGACAACCTTGCAGAGTAGTTCGCCCGAACGGCACGCGAACTGCAGTCGATCGATTTCCGAGGGGAACGTGACGCAGATCCCACTCGGCAATTGCTTCGTCGAAAATTTCCACCTAGACAAAATTAAGGCAGAGTTAAAAACTTGGAATTGGAATTGAAAATGGCGGCACGAGACAATTGCTCTTCGAGATCATTCGTCCGCACCTCTGCCCGCCGACTGTTGCTGACGACCGCGCTGACGCAGCTCTTCGTCGGCGCATTGTCCGGCGGCACGACCGCTCAGGCCGCGTGCTCCGCGTCGGGCAATGCGACGGTCACCCAATGTGACAGTTCGCTCGTGTCGGTCGTCCCGACCGAGGGCAGTTCGTCGATCACCATCGATTCGGTGAGTTCCGGTGGCATCGACATCTATCCCTCCAACAGTTTCTCCGCGCCGCTGGACGTGACGGTGAACATCCTCGGCACCATGACCGTGCATCGGCCCACCTATCCGGCGGTCGCCTGGTACACCAACCGCAGCAACGCCAATCTGTCGGTCATCGTCGGTTCGGGCGTGACGCTCGTGTCGGACCAAAACATGGGCGGCATCTGGTTGCGGAACGAGGTTTCCGGCAACCTCGCGATCAATTCGGCAGCCACAGTCACCGCCACCGGCGCCTTGCAGGACGGCATCACGCTGACAACGAATCTCGGCAGTTCCACCCTGATCAACAGCGGCACCGTGACGTCGGCGCTCGCCCGCGGTCTCTATGCGGACGGAAATTTCAACGGCACCGATCCGGTGACGGTGAGCATCGTCAATTCGGGGCAGGTCACGTCCGAGCTCGCCGGCGCGAGGTCCATCAACTACAATGGTCTGTCTTCGATCGTGAACAGCGGCATCGTGGAAAGCCGCGTGCGTCAGGGCCTCGTCGCCTGGTCGGCGAACGGTTCGTCGTCGATCACGAATTCCGGCACCGTGACCGCGCAGGACGATTCGGCCATCGTGTCGATGGCTGAGACCGGCAATGTCACGATCATCAATAGCGGCACCGCGATTTCGCGCGACAACACCGGCCAGGTGGACCAGGGCACGGGTCATCACGGCCTCTATGCGGAGATCGGAACGGCCGGAACTATCACCATCGAGAACCAGCCAGGCGGCGTGGTCCAGGCCAATCAGACCGGCATTCTGGCCGTGTCGGCGTCCGGCGCGGTGAACATCACGCAAGCCGGATCGGTGACGGCGGCGCGCGGCATCGCCGCATCGACGGGGAGCGGCGCCGTCAGCGTGACCAACAGCGGCACCGTCACCGCCACCGGCGTCGGCGTCGAACTGAACGGGACCACCAACGCCCTGATCAATTCGGGCGCGATCACGACCAGCTCGGCCAGCGATGCGGCGATCGTCACCGGCAACGGCGACACCACGATCACCAATGCCGGCACCATCTCCAATACGGGCGGCGGAACCGCGATCAGCTTCGGAAGCGGCACCAACCGCCTCGTGCTCGATGCCGACCGCTCGATCATCCAGGGCATCGTCCAGGCCGGCACCGGGAACAACTCCCTCGTGCTGCAGACCAGCAACGCCGCGAGCCTGACCATGCTGTCGGTCGGCTCGAGCGGGCAGTATCGCGACTTCGATTCGATCGAGAAGACCGGCGCCGGCACGCTGACGCTGTCGGGCAACGGCAGCGGCTTCACCGGCACCATGCTGGTGAAGGAGGGCGGGCTGGTGGTCGACAGCAACAGCCAGACCTCCGCCGTGACGGTCTACAGCGGCGCCGTCGTGTCCGGCTCGGGTACGCTCGGAGCCACCGACCTGTTGTCAGGGGCCGCGATCTCTCCCGGCAACAGCCCCGGCACGCTCAACGTGGCGGGCAACTATCATCAGGCCTCCGGCGCCACCTACAATGCCGAACTGGTGCCGGGGAGCGCCGTCTCCGACCTGATCGCGGTCAATGGCGTCGCCACCATCGACAGCGGTGCGATCCTCAATCTCTCCCGCTACGGCGCCGGCGCCTATGCGCCGGATGCGCACTACACCGTGCTGACGGCGACCGGCGGCATCACCGGCACATACATCCTGACCGGCGACACCTTCGTGTCGTCGTTCTATTCGCTGATCGCCAATTACGATCTCAACCATGTCTACCTCGATGCGGTGCAGACCCGCAGCTTCGTGGCCGCGGCGACGACCGTCAATCAACGCGCCACGGCGACTGCCTTGCAGGCACTGCCGACCGGCAGCGCGCTGCGCTACGGGATTTCCTCGTCCGCCACCGATGTCGCGGCCCGCGCCGCATTCGACCAGGTGTCGGGCGAAGTCTACGCCTCGGCCAAGACGGCGCTGCTCGACGACAGCCGTTTCGTGCGCGAGGCGACGGCGCGCCAGGTTCAATCCAGCGCGCGCGGCGCCGGCGCGTCGGTCTGGACCCGCAGCTACGGCTCGTGGGCCAATTTCGACGGCAACGGCAATGCGGGCGATTTCAGCCGGACCACCGGCGGCGTGTTGTACGGCGCCGACGGTGAAGTGTTCGACGCGTTCCGGCTCGGCGTGGTCGGCGGCTACGGCTATTCGAGCATCAGCCTCGACAGCGGGCGGGGCTCGGTGTCGGGCGACACCTACAGCGTCGGCGCCTATGGCGGCGGAAACTGGGGCGCCATCGCGATGAGCGTCGGCGTCAACCACGCGTGGCACGATCTGTCGTCGCGGCGCAACCTGGCGTTCGCAGGTTTCGCGGATCGGCTGTCGGCCGATTACAATGCGCGGACGACGCAGGTCTATGGTGATGTCGGTTACAACATCGAGCTCGGGCGCGCCGCGCTGCAGCCGTTCCTCGGCCTCGCTCATGTCAGCCTCGACACCTCGGGCTTCACCGAAAAGGGCGGCGCCGCGGCGCTGACCAGCGCGGGCGACACGATCGACGCGACGTTCGGCACGCTCGGCCTGCGCGCCAAGACCACGGTCGAGCTCGGCTGGACCGCGGTGACGGCCAACGGCATGGTCGGCTGGCGGCATTCGCTGAACCACGTCACGCCGACGGTCACGAACGCGCTCGCGGGCGGCAGCGCCTTCACGGTGGCTGGCGTGCCGCTGGTGCAGGACGTCGCCGTGTTCGAGGCCGGTCTCGGCACCGCGCTCAGCCCGAGCATGGCCGTCAGCCTCAACTACTCGGGGCAGGTCGGCTCCGGCATCCTCGACCAGGGCGTGCGGGCGAATTTCAACGCCACCTTCTGAGCCGCGCAAGCGCCGTCGGATCGGCGCATGCCGACCGGCGCGCGGCAGGATGGCGTCGTGTCGTCGCGTCGCGTCCCTCTGCCGCGTCCCTCTGCCGTGTCCCGGACAAGGCGCGGCGCGTAGCGCCGGGCCGCCGATCCGGGATCCCGCTTTGCCGAGTCACGACGAGAACCGGGGCCCCGGATCTGCAGCGCATCCCGCCGCGCGCGGCGTGCTGCGGTCGCGGCTAGCCCTCGACGCGGAAGCTGCTGCGGTTCGCCAAGGCGACGGGGCATCGGCTGAAGATCAGCTTTCAGCCGGTGAAGGGGAAGGGGTGAGTAGTGGCGGGTTGCTTTGGACAGGCCTGACGGTTGGGGCGCAATAGCAAAGCGTATTGCGCCGAGATGGCGAAATCGACCTTGTCGAACCACTTCCGCGTGCTGCGCGAAGCCGCCTGATCCGGACCACCAAGAAGGGCGTCGAAAACCGCAACACCGTGCGCGAAGGCGACATCAATGCGCGGTTTCCGGGATTGCTGAAGGCGATCCTGAAGCACGCGGGGGAGTAGGCCCGCGGGCTCGGCTGTCACGCGTCGACAGGTCACGCGCGAGACACGCCGTGACGATCCGTTCGTTCGTCCAGCGCGCGGATCGCGCGGCGGCCGCCTTCAACAGATTCAGGATTTAGTCTGGTCGTGAAGCCGGTCGCGGATGGTGTCGATCGCGGTCTTGATCGCCGTCACCGTCGCCTCGTCCAGCGCCACGGCCTGCGCGACGCATTGCATCACGTCCGCCGCCTGGCTCTGCAACGCCCGACCTGCGTCGGTCAAACGCAGCTGGACCTCGCGCTCGTCCTTCGGATTGCGCGTCCGGGTGACGAGACCGGCCGCCTCCAGCCGCTTGAGCAGAGGGGTCAGGGTGCTGGAATCGAGGAACAGGGCCTTGCCCAGCTCCTTCACCGACTGACCGTCGCGGCGCCACAGCGTCATCATCACCAGAAACTGCGGGTAGGTGAGCTTCAGCCGATCGAGCAGCGGACGGTAGAGCTGGGTGAAGGCGTGCTCCGCCGAATAGATCGAAAAGCACAGCATGTCCGAGACATCGGGCAGGGCTGGGGGCAGGGCTGGGGGCAGGGCTGGGGGCAGGGCTGGGGGCGGGGCTGGTGCGGACTTGGCGCGGGGCGAGGTCATGGCGTCTCCGATGCCGTTCAAAATAATTTGTGTGCGATTGAATTGCAAGCGATTGACAGCGTCGGTCCGTCGTCCTAGATAGATCGTGCACAAAGCAATCGCACACAAATAAAAGGACCTCGACCATGACCACGTTCACCACCCGCGATGGGACCCGGCTGTTCTACAAAGATTGGGGCACCGGCCAGCCGATCCTGTTCGCGCATGGCTGGCCGCTGTCGTCAGATGCCTGGGACCAGCAGATGCTGTTCTTCGGCGCGCAGGGCTATCGCGTGATCGCCCATGACCGGCGCAGCCACGGCCGGTCCGACCAGACCTGGGACGGCAACCACATGGATCAGTACGCCGACGATCTGGCCGAGCTGATCGCGGCGCTCGACCTGCGCGATCTGATCCTGGTCGGCCATTCGACCGGCGGCGGCGAGGTGGCACACTATCTCGGCCGGCACGGCACGTCCCGCGTCGCGAAGGTGGTGCTGGTCGGCGCGGTGCCGCCGCTGATGCTGCAGACCGCCGCCAATCCGCACGGCACGCCGCTGTCGGTGTTCGACGGCATCCGCGACGGCACCGCCAAGAACCGCTCGCAATTCTTCTTCGACCTGACCGTGCCGTTCTACGGCTTCAACCGCGACGGCGTCGCGAGCAACGACGGCCTGCGCGAAAACTTCCGGCGGATCGGGCTGCAGGGCGGCATCAAGGGCCAGTACGACTGCATCCGCGAATTCTCCGAGGTCGACTACACCGAGGACCTCGAGCGGATCGACCGGCCGACCCTGATCATCCACGGCGACGACGACCAGATCGTGCCGATCGACGCGTCGGCGCATCGCGCGGCCGAACTCATCCCGAACGCGACGCTGAAGGTCTATCCCGGCGGCTCGCACGGCCTCGCCGAGATCGAAGCCGACCGCTTCAATGCCGACGTGCTGTCCTTCATCCGCGCCTGATCACAGTCAATCTCCCCACCTCGAAACCCGCATCCCGAAAGATCGTCATCATGTCCAAGCTCTCCGCCGTCGTCGCGCTTGCCGCCTCGCTGTTGTCCGGTTCGGTCGTCGCCCAACCGGCCAAGTCCGACCACCCCACCATCGTCCTGGTGCACGGCGCCTTCGCCGACTCCTCGAGCTGGAACGGGGTCGTCTCGATCCTGCAGAGCAAGGGATACAAGACCGTCGCCGCCGCCAATCCGCTGCGCAGCGTGTCGAGCGACGCGCGCTACGTGTCCGACGTCGTCGCCAGCATCGCGGGTCCGGTGGTGCTGGTCGGTCATTCCTACGGCGGTCAGGTGATCTCGACCGCCGCCAAAGGCCACGCCAACGTCAAGTCGCTGGTCTATGTGGCGGCGTTCGCGCCGGAGGCCGGCGAGGCGGTGGCCGAGTTGGCTGGCAAATTCCCCGGCGGCACGCTCGGCGCGGCGCTGGCGCCCCCGGTCAAGCTCGCCTCCGGCGGCGTCGATCTGTACATCGATCAGGCCAAGTTCCGCGAGCAGTTCGCGCACGACGTGCCGGCGGCGAACACCGCGTTGATGGCGGCCAGCCAACGCCCGATCACCGAGGCGGCGCTGACTGAAAAATCCGGCGAGCCGGCCTGGAAGTCGCTGCCGTCGTATTTCGTCTTTGGCGACGGCGACAAGAACATTCCCGCCAAGGCGCTGCACTTCATGGCCGGACGCGCGAATTCCAAGCACACTGTGGTGGTCAGCGGCGCCTCGCATGTGGTGATGGTGTCGGAGCCGCAGGTGGTGGCCGAGCTGATCGAAGAGGCGGCGAAGTAGCTTCCGTTGGTCTCGGGGCGGGCCGCAGCGGACAGCGCTGCGGCCCGCATCGCGTTGGGCTCTTCGCGGGCGACGATGCTGCGTCTGGGCCAGCCCTCGACCCGGACGCTGCTACGCTTCGCCAAGGCGACCGGGCACCGGCTGAAGATCAGCTTTCAGCCGGTGGAGGGGAAGGGTTGATCGTAGGATGGGTTGAGCGGAGCGATACCCATGCGGCGACTTGCGACGGTGATGGGTTTCGCGAAGCGCTCAACCCATCCTACGAGTTCGCCTCGTTCGCTCCGCAGCAGCGCTTGTACTTCTTGCCCGAACCGCAGGGGCAGGGCTCGTTGCGGCCGACCTTGCGTTGCGTCTTGGCTGGCAGGGCCGGCGGCGTTGGCGGGCCCCATTCGATTGAGCGACGTGGCTGGTCGGTGGCGGTCCGCCATCTGTTCAGCGCGATGATCCAGCCGGTGACTTTGGCGTCGGCGGTCTTGGCCAGGGCTTCGCGGTCGGCGTCGGAAATCTCCACCATCATGGCGGAGACGTCGGCCAGCTGCGTCAGGCTGTCGAACGCCGCGCGAGTCGCCTCGTCGGCATTCTGCAGGAGCTCCCAGTGCTCCGGCCACATGTCCACGGCTGCTCCGAAGCCGTCGATCCACATCTCCCAGACCACGTCCTTCGTACCGATGCCGGGCATCAGCGGGCGGTAGCGCTCGGGATGGTCGGCCAGCGTCGCCGCGACCTCGTTGTAATGCTGCATGATCAGCGCGAACACGCTGTTGGCGTGATCGAGATCGGTGAACGGCGCCGGCTCGTCAGCGTCGCCGCCCCACACCGCCGGCAACCAGTCTCCGGGCTTGATCATCTCGGGGCAGACCAGTAGCGCGGCGATGAAGCCGTCGAGCTCTTCGAGCTGCAAGGCCTCGACGCCCATATCGGCGAGTTCGTTTTCGAGCCGCGCGAGATGGGGTGGGAGCTGGGGCATGGCGTGGGTCCGGCCTTCACGAGGAGGAGGCGCCCTCCAAGTCCGGATCCCAGTCTATCGCATCAACCTCTGCGCGTCATTCCGGGGCGCGAGCGTAAGCGCGCGAGCCCGGAATCCATAACCGAGGGACTTCATGGTCGAGAACCGGCGTCTCAACAGCAGTGCTTCACCGCGAGTCGAGGGCGTATGGATTCCGGGCTCGCGCTGCGCGCGCCCCGGAATGACGAACGAGAGGGGCAGTAGGTCGATCACCAAACAAAAACCCCGGCGTTTCCGCCGGGGTTCTGCATCTGATACTTCGCTTGGAGCGAATGAGGTGCCTGGATCAGAAATCCATGCCGCCCATGCCGCCGCCCGGGGGCATGCCGCCGGCGCCGGCGCCACCCTTCTTCGGGAGTTCGGCGACCATCGCTTCGGTGGTGATCAGCAGGGCTGCGACCGAGGCCGCGTTCTGGATCGCGGTGCGGACCACCTTGGTCGGGTCGATGATGCCCTTCTTGACCAGGTCGCCGTATTCGCCAGTCTGGCTGTCGAAGCCGTAGTTGTACTGGTCCTTCTCCAGCACCTTGCCGACGATCACCGAGCCGTCTTCGCCGGCGTTGATGGCGATCTGGCGGGCCGGGGCGGAGAGCGCCTTGCGCACGATCTCGACGCCGGTCTTCTGGTCGTCGTTCGCAGTCTTGATACGCTTGAGCTGCTCGGAGGCGCGCAGCAGAGCGACGCCGCCGCCCGGGACAATGCCTTCCTCGACCGCGGCGCGGGTGGCGTGCATCGCGTCGTCAACGCGATCCTTGCGCTCCTTGACCTCGATCTCGGTGGCGCCGCCGACGCGGATCACCGCGACGCCGCCGGCGAGCTTGGCCAGACGCTCCTGCAGCTTCTCGCGGTCGTAGTCCGAGGTGGTTTCCTCGATCTGCGCCTTGATCTGCGCGACGCGGGCCTCGATGTCGGCCTTCTTGCCGGCGCCGTTGACGATCGTGGTGTTTTCCTTGTCGATCATCACCTTCTTGGCCTTGCCGAGCATCTGGAGCGTGACGTTCTCCATCTTGATGCCGAGGTCTTCCGAGATCGCCTGGCCGCCGGTCAGGATCGCGATGTCCTGCAGCATGGCCTTGCGGCGATCGCCGAAGCCCGGAGCCTTCACAGCGGCAACCTTCAGGCCGCCACGCAGGCGGTTGACGACGAGGGTGGCCAGCGCTTCGCCTTCGACGTCCTCGGCGACGATCACCAGCGGCTTGCCGGTCTGCACCACGGCTTCGAGCAGCGGCAGCAGTTCGTTGAGGTTCGAGAGCTTCTTCTCGTTGATCAGGATGTAGGCGTCGTCGAATTCGACGCGCATCTTGTCGGCGTTGGTGACGAAGTAGGGCGAGATGTAGCCGCGGTCGAACTGCATGCCCTCGACGACGTCGAGTTCGGTCTCGAGCGACTTGGCTTCCTCGACGGTGATGACACCCTCGTTGCCGACCTTCTTCATCGCGTCCGACAGGAACTTGCCGATTTCGGCATCGCCGTTCGCCGAGATGGTGCCGACCTGGGCGATCTCCTCGTTCGAGGTGACCTTCTTGGAGTTCTTGACGAGATCCGCGACGACGGCTTCGACCGCGAGGTCGATGCCGCGCTTCAGATCCATCGGGTTCATGCCGGCGGCGACGGCCTTGCCGCCTTCGCGGACGATCGCCTGGGCCAGCACGGTCGCGGTGGTGGTGCCGTCACCGGCGGCGTCGGCGGACTTCGAGGCCACTTCGCGCACCATCTGGGCGCCCATGTTCTCGAACTTGTCCTCGAGCTCGATCTCCTTGGCGACGGTGACGCCGTCCTTGGTGATGCGGGGCGCGCCGAACGACTTGTCGAGCACGACGTTACGGCCCTTCGGGCCGAGCGTGACCTTCACGGCATTGGCGAGAATGTCCACGCCGCGCAGCATGCGGTCGCGGGCGTCGACGCCGAATTTGACTTCTTTAGCTGACATATGAGGTTTCCCTGAAAACTGGTTGTGGACCTCATCCTGAGCAGCCGGCCCGGCCGAAGGGCGGGGCGGCGTCTCGAAGGATGATCTGGTTGAACGTTGCGTGGCTCACCCTTCGATACGCCCCGGCTTCGCTCTTCGAGCTGCGCCGCGGCTCCTCAGGGTGAGGGCTTTGCGTTGCGTCAGGCCGCCTTCTTCTTGGCGGGGGCGACGTCGGTGATGACGCCCATGATGTCGCTTTCCTTCATGATCAGCAGCTCCTTGCTGTCGATCTTGACTTCGGTGCCCGACCACTTGCCGAACAGCACCCGGTCACCGACCTTGAGGTCGATCGGGATCAGCTTGCCGGCTTCGTCGCGACCACCCGGGCCAACGGCGACGATTTCGCCCTGCGAGGGTTTTTCCTTGGCCGAGTCAGGAATGATGATACCGCCAGCGGTCTTCTCTTCGGCGTCGATGCGCTTGACCACGACGCGGTCGTGAAGCGGACGGAAATTCATGCAGATCCTCCTAAGTTTCTGAAACGTTTTCAGAATTTCTGGAAATTGGCAGTCGTGTCCGGCGAGTGCCAGACCGACATTGAGGACATAATCCGCCGCGTTCGGAGAGACAAGGGTGGATAGCAGAAAAATTGGCAGTCGTCTGGAACATCTGCCAATTCCGTAGACCAGGATTAACGCCGGCTGCTCCGGCCGGCCTGCGGTCCGCCCCGGACGGGCTGTTAGCACTTCTCGTAAGTCGCTGCTAACGCTGACTTTTTATACAGAGCGTTAAACTTTTGGGCTTGAGATCGGTTACTTCGTCACGTCACAATTGAGGCGAGCCCACCGGGAAGTGAATACCGGAGTCGGTGGGCAGTCAGAACGAGCTGTAGGGCACATCGACGACGCAAGCCGGACACCACTTTTGCTGAATGCGCTCTACCCCAGGAGGTTGGCATGGACGGAAAAGGTGCGGTTTCTGAAGACTTCAAGAAACAGGTGCTCGGCTATGGTTTGACCACGGCGGAAATTCTCTATCGGCGCCCGGATCGCAACTGGCTGCTGCAGAGCTACACCTGGCAGAACTACGACCTGTTTCCGCACTTTCCGGCGCTGAAGGACTTCCTGTCGTTCTGGGAAAAGGAGCTCGAGGGGCCGCTGTTTTCCGTCACCGTGGCGCATTCCAAGCTGATCAAGCCGGCCGAGTTGCGCACCGTCGACGGCGTGTTCCGGCTGCATTGAACCGGAGACGCCGAGCGGCCGGACGCCACTCGCTCAGTCGGCCCGCGGGGCGGCGTCCGCCGTGGGCCGCAGCGCCGGCGGGTTCGTGTCGTAGGCCGACCAGAACCCGGCGTCGCGCTGATACTGACAGATCCGCTGCGTCACGCCGGCCAGCTTGATCCAGCGTCGCAGCGCGTCGTCGTAGTCCATCTGCTTGTCGTCGAGGCGCCAGCCCGGCGGCGACCAGCCGGAATTGCCGTTGATGGTCGGCAGGCCGATCCGCATCGAGATCCACATCGCGTCGACTTCCTTGAGCGAGATGTCGGAGGGCGGTCCCGCATTCACGACGAACACTTCGCAATCGGCCGGCGGCGCCGGCACCGCAGCGAGCCGCGCGAGTTCGTCGCGACGCGACAATTCGCCGGGCTGCAGGTTGATCTGCTCGATCAGGCAGACCGCCAGCACCAGCGCCGCGATCGCCTGCCGCGTCCGCAGCCGGCCGAGCGGCGCGGTCGTGATCCAATAATGCAGCAGCACGGCCAGCCCGGTCACCATCCACAGATGCACCAGCAACTGGATTCGCCCGGCGGCCCTGATCGCCACGGCGCCGGGCACGATCTGGTAGGGGATCCAGAACACGCTGAACGTGCCGACGCGGAAGGTGAACAGCCACGACAGCGCCCAGACCGCGACGCAGGCGACGCCGACGACGAGTTGCCACGGCATCGCTTCGCCCGGCCGTCGCGCTCCGCGCACGACGACAACCAGCGCCACGGCCGCCGCCGTCAGCAGCGGCGTGACGGCGAGAACCCGCTCGTGGTCGGTCTTGCCGAGCAGGAGGTCGACCAGCCAGCCCCACATCAGGTTGGTGTGGCTGACGTTGATCAGGTCCTTGGGGAACGGCGCGTAGCTGAGAAACTCGCGATACGACCGGCCCGACAATTCGTGCAGCGCCGGCAGATAGATCACCACCAGCGGCGCCACGCCCACCGCGAAGCCGAGCGCGGCCGCGGCGAGCAGCGCGGCGCATGGCCGGATATTGCTCCAGAGCAGCGCCGCCATGGCGCGCCAGCGCAGCACGGCGACGGCGCACAAGGCGAACAGCGCGGTGAAGACGAACAGCCACGCGACGTAGAAGAGGGTCGAAAACAACAGGCCGAACAGCAGCCCGGCCAGCGCGGCGCGGATCAGCGACCACCGCGTCGGCCGCGGGAAATCCTCGATCGCCCACAGCGCCAGCAGCACGATGCAGGGCACGTAATACAGCGCGAAGAAATTCGGATGTCCCTCGGCGGTCTTGAACATCAGATTGTTGGGAAACGTGATCAGGACCGCGGCGCAGATCGCGATCGCAGGCGACAGCCGCAGATAGCGCACCAGAATCACCAGGCTGGCGACGAAACAGGCCAGCGACAGCGAGATCGCGAAAATCTGCGAGGCGAGGAAGGGATCGAGGCCGAGCGTGCGGAGCGCCGAATAGGGCAGGATGTCGAGCAGGAATGCGTCGGTATAGCCGAGCACGTTCTTCTGCGGGAAATAGAACGGCGGCGACAGGAATTCGGCGCGCCCGCGCAGCGCATTGAACAGATGCTCGTGCAGATAGGCGATCAGCCGTCCGTCGCCGGGACTGCCGAAGATCCAATCGAACGACGACAGCAGGCTGGAGCGGAAGGCGATCGCGGCGGCCGCGGCCCATGCGACCAGCCCGGCCAGAAGGGTGCGCAGCCCGAGCGAGCGCGCCTGATCCCGCAACGATGTCAGTGGCAATCCGATCTCCGCATCTACAGTGACGGCTGATCGATTGCCAGGCGGCATCCACGCGGTCGCGACATTCAGCTCGTACGATGCCGAGTGATAGCACCAATGCGGAGAAACGAAGAAGCAGCGCGATCCGGCAGGACAGACGATTTAATCATATTCTAAAGGCGGGGCGTTTCGGCCGTCGGTCGCAACGCCGGCTCGGCTCGCCCCGTTTCCCGATATTGCCGGCGCGCGGAGTCGGCGCGCGATCCGCGACGAGCGCGATCCTGTCGAGAGGATCGCACGCCGAAGTTGTGCGTCGGCGCCGGGGCCGACGGGTGCGTGCGGATCCGGGCTCCGGTTGTGTCGGGCGTTCGAGTCGCGCGGGGGCGACCTCGTGGAATTCCGAGGACGTCCGAGCACCGCGTCGTTGCGGTTTTCGCGCGCATTCGCCGCATCGGGCGAGCGTCGGCAACGGATTGCTAAGGATGAAAGTTCTCGACCGTCGAGGTCGGCATCGAACAACCCTTTAATCACTCCTGAGCGAATACGTAGTTCGACATTAGAACTAACTCCCGCTCGCGCGAGCACGTAGAATCCACAGGCATCAGGACGGGACGATGGAAAAGAGGGATGACGCCGCGACGGACGATTCCGCCGTTCAGCTCGCCGCGCTGGAGCGGGCGAACGATGCCGTGGTGATCGTCGATTGCGACCGTCACGTGCGCTACTTCAACGGCGCGGCGGAGTCGATCTGGGGGCTCGATCGAACCGAGGTGCTCGGTAGCGATGTCGGGTCGCTGGGGCTCGCCGATCTGATCGCGCGTGACGGCTCGCCGGCGTCGACCCCGCCCGCCGGCACAGTCGCCGCCGGCGATCCCGGTTCTGAGATCAGCATCGGTCGCAAGGACGGCAGCCGGATCCGCGCCGCGTTGTCGGTGTCCCGCGTACAGTACGGATGCAGCGGCTGCACCATCGCTTTCGTCCGCGACATCACCCGGGAAATCGAACAACGCGAAGGCCTGGCGCTGCTCACCTCGATCGCCGACCGGACCAACCGCGCCGTCGTCGTCACCGATCCCAACGGGGGCATCGTCTACAGCAACGCCGGCTTCACGCGCCTGTTCGGATACTCGTCCGAGGAGGCGCGGGGCCGACGGGCCGGCGAATTGCTGGCGGGGAGCCACACCGATCGTGAAACGCTCCAGGATCTGGCGACCAAAATCGGAGAGGACGAAGGCGGCGAGGGAGAGATTCTGCTCTACGACAAGGCCGGCGGCGAAATCTGGGTTTCCGCCGACGTCAAGGCGCTGCGCAACGGGCGCGGGGAGATCACCAACGGGTTCGCTCTGATGACCGACATCTCCGAGTCGGTGCAACTGCGGTCGTTGCAGCAACTGACCCTGAGCGCGCTGGCCGACGAACTGCCGATCACCGAGATCGCGGACCGGCTGTGCCGGTTGGTCGAGAAGATCGCGCCCGACGTCGTCTCCTCGCTGCTCCACGTCGACGCGGACGGCCTGCTTCATCCGCTCGGCGGCCCGAGCCTTCCCGACGAATATTCGCGCACGCTGGATGGCGTCGCGATCGGGCCGGAGATGGGATGTTGCGGGTCCTCGGCCTATTTCGGCCGGCCGGTGCTGGCGATCGACATCGATACGGATCCGCGCTGGCAGCCGTTCAAGGCGCTTCCGCTCGCTGCCGGTCTGCGCGCCTGCTGGTCGTCGCCGATCATGGCCAAGGACGGCCGCGTGATCGGAACCTTCGCGTTCTATTTCCGGGAATGTCGCGCGCCCAGCCGCTGGCACGAGCGGATCGTCGACGCCTGCGTGCATCTCGGCGCGCTCGCGATCGAGCGCAAGGAAGCGCGCGCCCAGATCGCGCGGCTGGCCTATTACGACATGCTGACGGGCCTGCCGAACCGCGCGCGCCTGCGCGATCTGATCGCCCAGGCGATCGAGACCTGTCCGCCGGGACAGCACGTCGCGCTGGCGTTTCTGGACGTCGACAATTTCAAGGACGTCAACGACACGCTCGGGCACTCGGGCGGTGACGAATTTCTCGTCGAGTTCGCGCGACGCCTGCGCGAACAGATTCAGCCGCGCGACATGCTCGCGCGGCTCGGCGGCGACGAATTCGTCATCGTCATGCCGGGGCGCGACGCCGCCGAGGCCGATCTGATCGTGTCGCGGATCTCCATGGCCTTGACGACGCCGGTGGGGATCGGATCCAAACAAGTGCTGATGTCCGCGAGTATCGGCATCAGCCTGTATCCGGACAATGCGACCGATATCGACACGCTGATCAGGCAGGCCGACACGGCGATGTACCAGGCCAAGCGCGCCAGCAGGTCCACCTATCGATTCTTCAGCAAGGACATGAACGGCGCGGCCGAGGAGCGTATGGCCTACAGCGCGGCGTTGCGCAACGCGATCGCGCTCGATTCGCTCGAACTGCACTATCAGCCGCAGATCAGAACCTGCGACGGTGCCATTCACGGCGTCGAGGCGCTGGCGCGCTGGAACGATCCGGTGCTCGGCTCGGTGTCGCCGGCGAAGTTCATCCCGCTCGCCGAGGAATGCGGGCTGATCGAACAGATCGCGCTGTGGTCGATCCGCGCGGCGTGCCGGCAGATGGCGGCGTGGCGCGAGCACGGGCTCGATATCCCGTGCGTGTCCGTCAACCTGTCTCCGATCAATTTCCAGAATCCGAATCTCGCCGCGTTGGTATCGGATATACTCGCCGAATTCCGCCTGCCGCCCGGCATGCTGATGCTCGAAGTGACCGAGGGCGTGATCCAGAACGAACGCTCGCTGGCGATCGAGACCATGAATGCCCTGCGCGGGCTCGGCGTCGGACTGTCGCTGGACGATTTCGGCACCGGCTATTCCAGTCTCAGCCAGCTCGCGCAACTGCCGATCCGCGAACTGAAGATCGACCGCGGCTTCATGCGCGACATCGCGCACCAGCCCAGCGCGCGGGCCGTGGTGACCGCGGTGGTGCGGGTCGGCCAGAGCCTGCAACTGAGCGTGATCGCCGAAGGCGTCGAAACCGACGAGCAGTTCGCGCTGTTGGCGGAACTGGGATGCGACGCCGTCCAGGGATTCCTCTATGCTCCGGCGCTGACGCCGGCGGGATTCGAACTCTGGCTGGTCGACTACAGCGCCCGCCGCGCGGAGGCTATGACCCGGCGCATCGCAGAACAGTCTGCCCGCCCGCCGCTCGCACTTCCCGATTCCGCCATCAGGCGGCTGGCTTAGCGCGGGCTTCGGAACGGCGACGTTCGAGCCGTCGGCCTACGTCATCACGCCGACCACGGCGCCCATCAGGCAGGTGGTGAGGGTGCCGGAGACGATCGAGCGCAGGCCGAGCGCGGCGATCTCCTCGCGGCGCTGCGGGGCCATCGCGGTGAGGCCGCCGAGCATGATGCCGAGGCTGCCGAAATTGGCGAAGCCGCACATCGCATACAGCATGATCAGCCGCGAGCGCGGATCGAGCGCGTCGGGCGCGAGCTTCGACAATTCGACATAGGCGATCAGCTCGTTGAGCACGGTCTTGATGCCCATCAGCGAGCCGGCGGTGACGGCCTGCGGCCACGGCAGGCCGAGCAGCCAGCACACCGGCGCCATCGCATAGCCGAGCATCCGCTGCAGCGAGATCGGCGCGCCGCCGATGTCCGGCAGAATGCCGAGAGCCGCGTTGGCGAGATACACCAGCGCCACCAGCACGATCAGCATGGCGATGATGTTGAGCAGCAGTTCGAGCCCGGCGGCGGTGCCTTTGACCACGGCGTCGATGCTGCTGACCGCGATCCGCTCCGGATCGGCCAGCGCGCCGCCGGTGGCGCGCGGCTCGGTCTCGGGCACCATGATCAGGCTGATCAGGATCGCCGCCGGCGCGCCGAGCACCGAGGCGATGACGAAATGCGCCGCCGCGTCGGGCAGATGCGGCGCGAGCAGGGTGGCGTACAGCACCAGCACGGTGCCGGCGATGCCGGCCATGCCGCCGGTCATCACCAGGAACAGCTCGCTGCGGGTGAGCTGCGCCAGATACGGCCGGATGAACAGCGGCGCCTCGACCATGCCGAGAAACACGTTGGCCGCGGTCGACAGCCCGACCGCGCCGCCGACGCCGAGCGTGCGCTCCAGCAGCCACGACATGCCGTGCACGACCGGCGGCAGGATCTTCCAGTAGAACAGCAGCGTGGTGAGCACGCTCATCACCAGCACGATCGGCAGCGCCTGGAAGGCGAGAATGAAATCCGCGCCGGGCGCCTTGACGTCGAACGGCGCCGCGCCGCCGCCGAGATAGCCGAACGCGAACGAGGTGCCGGCGCGGGTCGCCGCGGCGATCACGCCCACCGCCTCGTTGATCGCGCCGAAGGCGTGCGCCGCGCCCGGCAGCTTGAGCATCAGTGCGGCGGTGCCGATCGTCACCGCGAGCCCGATCACGATCTGGCGCAGCGAGACGCGATCACGGTGCTCGCCGCAGGCCCAGGCGAGCATCAGCAGCGCAAAAATTCCAACAGCAGATTGAAGTTGCAGCATCAGTCCCCCACGCCATTATGCCGATGCCGGGCGCGGTGACCAGCACGGCTGGGGCAAATTCGATCTGCGACTTTGTGCTCAGGGCCTGACCGCGCGAGACGGCGTCGCGGCGCCCGCCGCATCGCGGCGCTGTCATGCGCGCCGTGCTAGAGAGGCCGTCGCGTCGGCGGGGCGCGGCGGGACGGCAGCGGATGACGAACGATCGAATCATCGCGACCTATCATGTGACGAGCGAGCCCGGACGGATCGCCGACCGCGCGCAGGGGCTCGCGATCGAGCAGAGCGTCGAATGCCCGCTCGATGCGATCGGCGACCGCTGGGTGTGCGACGCGATTCTCGGTCGTGTCGCGCGGATCGACGAGCTGGAGAGCGGCCGCTACGCGGTGCGGATCGCGCTGGCGTCCGCGACGGCGCCGGCGGAGCCCGGACAATTGATCAACATGCTGTTCGGCAACGCCTCGATCCAGCCCGACGTCGCGCTGGTCGATGTCGAACTGCCGCCGTCCTATCCCGAAGCGTTCGGCGGCCCGAAGCTCGGCATCGACGGCATCCGCGCGCTGACCGGCGTGCAAGGCCGGGCGCTGACCGCCTCGGCGCTGAAGCCGCAGGGACTCGCGCCCGCGGCGCTGGCCGCGATCGCGCGGCAACTCGCGGACGGCGGCGTCGATCTGATCAAGGACGATCACGGCCTTGCGGATCAGGCCTACAGCCCGTTCGCCGCCCGGATCGCCGCGGTCGGCCGCGCGGTGGATGCCGCCAACCAGGCGAGCGGACAACGGACATTGTATGCGCCGCATGTGTCCGGCTCGCTCGACGACATGCGGCGCCAGCTCGACCTGATCCGCGCCGAAAACATCCCCGCGCTGATGATGATGCCGATGATCGTCGGGCTGTCGAACTTCCATGCGATCGCCAAGGAGGCGGAGGGGCTGGCGGTGCTGGCGCATCCGGCGCTGTCGGGAGCGACCAGGATCGCGCCGCCACTGCTGCTCGGAAAACTGTTCCGGCTGTTCGGCGCCGACGCCACGGTGTTTCCGCATCATGGCGGGCGGTTCGCCTATACGCCCGAAACCTGCCGCGCTTTGGCGGATGCGGCGCGCGCCGCGTGGGGCGGGCTGAAGCCGTGCCTGCCGGTGCCGGCGGGCGGCATCGCGATCGATCGCGTCAGTGAGCTGTTGTCGTTCTATGGTGAGGACGTGATGCTGCTGATCGGCGGCAGCCTGCTCGCGGCGCGCGAGCGCCTCAGCGAACAGGCGGCGGAATTCGCCGCGGAGGTCGCAGCCCATGGCCAATGACGAGACCAGCAACGAGCAGCCCCGCGTCCGCCGACAGACGACGCCCGGCCGTTGGGACGGCGTCGCGCTGATGCCCTACAAGCAGGCCGACGCCGCGCCGTTTCGCGACGTGACCCGGCAGGTGCTGTTCGCCGATCCGAACCTCGCCTGCGAATGGCGCTATTTCGAGGTCGACGACGGCGGCCACTCGACGCTGGAGCGGCACGCGCATGTCCATGCGGTGATGATCCATCGTGGCCGCGGGCAGTGCCTGGTCGGCAGCACGATCGGCGACGTCGCGGCGGGCGATCTGGTGTTCATTCCGCCGATGACCTGGCACCAGTTCCGCGCCAATGCCGGCGACTGCCTCGGCTTTCTCTGCGTGGTGAACGCCGAGCGCGACCGGCCGCAACTGCCGGGCGAGGGCGACCTCGCAGAGCTGCGTGCGAACCCGGCGGTGGCGGATTTCATCCGGACCTGTTCGCCCCCGGAATAAGGTTCCCGTTGCCCATATCCTTATCAATTCATTAACCCGGCGAACGTAACGATCGACCATATTCTGAATCGGGGGCTTCCATGCGGATCGGAAGTGCTGCGTCTTACCATAACGATGTCGCCGTGCTGCAATTGCTGTCGCGCTCGGCGTCCACCTCCGGCAAGGGCGCCGGCCAGTCCTCGACTGGCGCAAGCTTCGGCGGATGGAATGCCGGCGGCTCGTCCGCCGCGCTGTCGACCTACACGGCGAATGGGACGCTCTCCGGCGGCGCCGGCGCGATCTCGCTGATCAAGACCATGGCGGCGTCGGGCACGTTCGCGAACGCCGCCAGGGGCGTCGCCGACGATCAAGTCCGCGCGCTGGTGCGCGACGGCAAGATCGCGCAACTGCCGATGCCGAAGGATATCGATGTTTCGGGCCTGAGCACCGCCGAGCAGAATGTCTACCATGTCGTGCAGACGCTTCAGAGCCTCTACGACGCCCAGCCGAAGACGCTCGACGACGCGCTGTCGGGTCACGTCGAGACGGTGCTCGAAAGCTATCCCGAAGCGATCGCGCGGATGAAGGACGGACTGGCGAACGGCACGCTGCCGGAGTCCGACGGCTGGAACGATGTGATCGCCAGATACGAGAACGAACTCTCGGCGGCGCAGCAGGGCAAGATGAAGATCACCGGGATCGACGACCCGGGCCTGGTGCAGACCACCAACGAGTTCAGCGTCTCGTCCAACGGCATCGGCTGGAGCGGCAGGGGCACCAAGACGACCGCCGATATCCCGGCGCTGCAGGAATTGCTCGGCACCAAGAACGTGCTGCCGGGCGGCGGCCCCTACACCGGCAGCTACGCCATCAGCTGGTAGCCGCCGGGCAGGTCCAGAACTCAGGCGAGTTCGATCGGGCCGTGGTCGTCGCAATGGCCGGCGTGCGGATGGTGCAGGCGGCCGTCGACCAGATAATCGACATGATCGCCGTGCGGCACCGCCTCGTGGCCGCAGCCGGGGCCGTGGGTGTGGCCGGCGCAGGCGGTCTGCGGCGTGCATTGCACCGGATTGGTGTCGCTGACGGCGATGACGTGCTCGTCGACATGGTCGCCGTGCATGTGATGCAGATGGCCGTCGTGCAGATAGTCGACATGGCCGTCGTGCTTGACCGCGGTGTGGCCGCAGGCGGGACCGTGCTGATGATCGTGGTTGGCGTGGTGACTCTCGCTACAGGTCGTCATGATGGTGTCTCCGTCAGTCGCCGGTGTCGTGTGGTCCGTGTGATCTTCTCCGCTTTCTCAGCGTCGTCAATGCCGAACGCAACCGGCGGCGACGGCGGTGCCGGACGACCTCGCCCAAATCGAACGTGTGAGCTGCCGAGGGCTGTGGCGATGATGCCGGTTGGAGATGCGAAGCAGACCGCCTAATGTTTCTGACTGTTTCCGAAGAAACAAGAGACGGTGGGCGGATCGCATGCATCAATCGGCGTTGGACAAGTTCCGGGTTTTTCTCGACGTGTATCTGCCGGCGCATGTCGGCCGGCCGCTCTCGGTGATGGACGTGGGAAGCTGCGCCATCGACGGCGCCGACACCCATCGGCCGGACGTCGTGAGGCGCGGGTGGTCGTATGTCGGCATGGACATCGAGCCGGGACCGAATGTCGATCTGGTCGTGTCCGATGGTTACGATTGGACCGCGATTGCGGACGACAGTCTGGATGTCGTGCTGTGCAGTCAGGTGCTGGAGCACACCCGCCATCCCTGGCGTCTGGTTCAGGAAATCGCCCGCGTCCTGCGTCCGCGCGGGCTTGCCTTCCTGGCTGCCCCCAGCGCCGGACATGTGCATCGCTATCCGGAAGATTGTTTCCGCTACAACCCCGATGGGCTTCCGGCGTTGGCGCAGGCCGCGGGCCTCGTCGTGATCGATGCCAACGTGCAGCGGCGTCAGGTGTATCGAAGCAACATCTGGCGCGATGCCGTCGCCGTGGCGCAGAAGCCGGAGCTGGCGCCGGAGCAGGCGGGACGGAACCACGCCCGCGCCCAGCTCGCCCGGTTGTCGATGCGGGAGGATCTTTCGCCCGGCGATCTGGCGGCGGTCGACTTTGCGCCACGCTCCGCCGAGCCGAGCTCGATCGCGACGCTCGCGCCGGTTCGCGACAGCGCGTTCGAGCGACGCGATGCCGAGCTGGCCGGGCAGCGCGATCCGCTGCGCCGCGCGCTGCAGGTCCGCAGCCATTTGTCCGCGGCGCTGAAGGCGCTCACCCGGCCGGTGTGAAGGCTGCGCGCCGCGTCTTGCGTATCAGCCGCGGCCGACGAACGGCATCTTGGTGGCCATCACCGTCATGAACAGCACGTTGGCGTCGAGCGGGAGGCCGGCCATGTAGGCCACGGCGTCGCCGACCGCCTTGGCGTCCATCCGCGGCTCGTGCCTTGTCGAGCCGTCCGGCTGCAGTACGCCGGGGCCGTCGACCATGCGGTCGGTCATCGGGGTCGCGGCATTGCCGATGTCGATCTGGCCGACCGCGATATCATAGGCGCGGCCGTCGAGATTGCACGCCTTGGTGAGCCCGGAGATGGCGTGCTTGGTCGAGGTGTAGGCGGCGGAGAACGGCCGCGGCGCATGCGCCGAGATCGAGCCGTTGTTGATGATGCGGCCGCCGCGCGGCGACTGGTCCTTCATGATGCGGAAGGCGTGCTGGGTGCACAGGAACGGCGCGGTGAGGTTGGTGTCGACCACCGCCTGCCATTGCGCCAGCGACAGCTCCTCGAACGGCACCGGCGGCGCGCCCATGCCGGCATTGTTGAACAGCAGATCGAGCCGGCCGTAGCTCGCGACCGTCTTGTCGAACAATGCGGCGATCGAGGCGGGATCGGTCATGTCGGCCTGCACCGGGAGACTGTCGCCGATGCCTTCGCCGAGCTTCTGCGTCTCCTGCAGCAGTGCGAGCCTGCGGCCGGCGAGCACGACGGTGAAGCCGATCTGCATCAGCGCCAGCGACGCGGCGCGACCGACGCCGGTGCCCGCGCCGGTGACGATGGCGATCTTCTTGGTGTCGGACATTGGCTCTCCCCGGAGTTTCTTGCTGTTCGTTGTGAATGTTCGCGGGATCGTAGAGGCTGTCCTGCGCTTCAACAAGACGGCCTGCATCGGGGCGAGGGGGCCGAACCGAAAGGAAGCTAGGGTTCGCCGACCGGCGCGCCGAGGGCCTCCCGATCGGCGGATTTCGCCGCGGACTTCGACGGGCGGTTCTGCGATCGGGCGCGGAAGGCGTTGACGGCGTGCAGCGCCTTGTCCGACAGGATCGCCGCCTTGCCCAGTAGCGTGCGTCCGCCGGCGAACGATTGCAGGGTGACCTGCTGGTTGGCGAAGCGATGCTTGTAGTCTTCGTCGCCGCACAGGAAATCGATGGTCGTCGCGCCGTGATCGATCGACCAACGGATGTAGTCGAACAGCAGGATGTTGCCGGGCGAACTGCGTTCGAACGCGGCGTCGTAGGTGGTGACATAGGCCATCATGGTGTCGTGCTGCATCAGGTTCACCGTCATCGCGACGATCACGCCGTCGCGCTCCAGCACGAACACGTGCAGCAGCTTCTTGTCGGCGAGCACCTGCGCCAGCGCTTCCAGCATCGGCGAACCGGCATCGAACAGCGGCGCGACCAGCCCGTTGCGGGCGCACCATGCGCGCTTGAGCTCCGCGCAACGCTGCAATGCGGGCCCGAGCGGCTCGTCCGGCGACATCAGCCGGAATTCGACCTTGGCGTTCTCCGCCAGACTCTTGAGGCCGCGGCGATAGTTGCGCCGCGCATTGCCCGAATGCGAATCGAACCAGGCCTGGCTGTTGCTCCACGGGCCGACCACGCGCAGGCTGGTGGCCTGCCGGTGATGGGGCCGCAGCGCGACGCCGCCTCCGTCGGTCCGTGCGGTCAGCGTGTTCACGACCGCCGCCGGCAGCACATGGCCGAGATACGCGGCGTCGAAACCGCCCTGCTGATCGAGATAGTCCCACATCCGCTGCACCACCGCCGGGTCGACGCCCGGACGCAGCAGCGCGTCGCAATAGTCGGAGTAGTCCTTGGCGGCCCATTCCAGCACGCGGACGCCGTACCAGCGGCAGGTCGCCAGCGGCAGCACCGCGACGAGCGTGTCGTGTCGCCACGCCAGTACGATCGACAATTCGCGGCGCTTGCGGTCGGGCACCGCATTCCACCACGCGGCGGTCCAGTCATGGCTCTGAAACACCAACGCGCCGGCGTCGTGCCACAGCATTTCCCACAGCGGGCCGATCTCGCGCAGCCGTTCGGCGGTCCGGACGATCTCCAGACGCTCGCCGTCGGCACCCGCCGCGCCGGCATTGCTGATCATATGGAACTCCAGTGGTCTATCGATTCCGATGCACGCGACCGGGGCGCGGCGTCGATGATATAACCGCTGCGAGCGCCTTTCGCCGTCGGCATCGGGCGATAGAGTTAACCCGTCTCTGCGGTGCGAACCATGTAGCGGGCGTCCACCCCGTAGCTCGCGAGTTTCCGGGCCAGAGCGTGATTTTCCATCACCTCGAACCGCTGGCTGCGCCAGAACGGGACCGATCCGTTGACGGCGACGAGCGAGATGGTGTCCAGCCCCACCGCGACGGCATGTCGCAGCAGCAGCGCAACCAGCGCCGCGCCGGCGCCGTTGCCGCGGCCGTGCGGCAGCAACGCGACGTCGTGGATGTAGTAGGTCGAGGCCGGCGAGGGCAGGCTGCCGAGCAGCGTGTCGAGCGCGGGCGGCTCGGCGATCCGCCACGGATGGCTGACGACGTAGCCGCCGATGCCGTCGCGCTCGCGATCCAGCACGTAGCAGCCGGTGGGATAGAGCGCGAGACGCTCGGCGAAGATCGCGGCGTCTTCCGGAAAGGCGACGTGGACCTGTGCGGCGATGGCATTCACCGCGGCGAGATCGGCGGCGGTCATCTGGCGCCAGAGAGTAGCGGCGGTCGTCATGGCAGCGCCCCGCCTCTACGTTCGTCATTCCGGGATGCGCCCGCAGGGCGCAGACCCGGAATCCATATCCCCTGACGGATGCGGAGGAACACCGTGGGCGAGGATGTCATGTCCACGAGAGTCGAGGGGTTATGGATTCCGGGTTCGCGCTGCGCGCGCCCCGGAATGACGGGGAGGGGACGTGCGTGAACCAAGGGGTCGTATCGTGGCGAGACGACTTTCGTATGTGGGAATGCGCCATCGCGGCGAACTACTTCTGATCCTTGTAGGGCGGCCGCGGGATGTTCTTGTGGGCGGCGCGCAGCGCGGCGGACCAGCGGGAGCGCAGATCGTGGAAATATGGTTCGCCTGCTTCGATGCGGTGGTTGAGGTCGGCGTCGCAGACGTCGGTGCGGACCACCAGCACGTCGATCGGCAGGCCGACGCCGAGATTGGAGCGCATCGTCGAATCCATCGAGATCAGGCTGGTCTTCAGCGCCTCGTAGAGTTCGACGTCGTAGGTGATCGCGCGGTCGAGCACCGGCTTGCCGTATTTGTGCTCGCCGATCTGCAGATAGGGCGTGTCGATGGTGCATTCGATGAAATTGCCGGCCGGGTAGATCATGAACAGGCGCATCCGCTCGCCCTTGATCTGGCCGCCGAACAGGAACGACACCTCGTAATTGATCTCCTCGGCCTTCAGCGCCTGCGCCTCGGTGGCGTTGACGTGACGGATCACCCGGCCGATCCGCTGCGCCGCCTGAAACATCGTCGGCGAGTCGAGCAGCGTTTCGCGTTCGCCGGTCTCCGGATCTTCGAGGCCTTCGGTCAGCGTCGACAGCACCGACTGGCTGATCGACAGGTTGCCGGCGCTCGCCACCGCCATGATCCGGTCGCCGGGCCGGTTGAAGACGTGCAGCTTGCGGAAGGTCGAGATGTTGTCGAGCCCGGCATTGGTCCGCGTGTCGGCGACCATCACCAGGCCGTCCTGGACCAGCACTCCGCAGCAATAGGTCATCTCGTCCTCGATCTGCGCCATCAAGCCATGTGGGAGCTTCGATGAAGAAGCTTCGGGTTGCGCGGACCGAATCGCCGCGGCTCAGCCCGAACAGGAATCAGCTCAAGCGGCTGCGGACCGGTCAAGCGCCTGCGGCGGAACACTAGTCAATTTCGTCGTCCCGTCTACCCCTCCTCATTGCATGGCACAGCCGGAAATCCAATCCATCGTCGCGTTCGTGACAGAAGAGCAGGGCGCAGCAACCCGAGTCGGTCTCCGGCATCGTCGTCTGACTGTCGGTGGGGAGCGCCAAGCGCGGGCCGCAAGTCTGCGTTCGTATTGTTACGTGGCCCCAAATTAATGGATCGTTGTATCCCGCCACAGCTAGTCGGTTTGCAGCCAATTCAGGCATCTGGAGATTCGAAATGGCGACGTTCTCTTTCAAGGCGATGCGATCAGTCCAACTGAAGATCGCATTGATCTCGGGAGCTTGCCTCGTTGGTACCAGCATTGCCCTGATCGGCTACAGCCTGTTGTCCGCGCGCAGTACGATGGAGTACGTCGGCACCGAAGTGTCGCATCTGGTCGATAAGCAATCCAAAGAGAGCTTGCTGAACCGAGCTGCCACCGAGGCCAATGTGATCAAGTCCGAACTGGAACTCGGACTTGATGCGGCGCGCACCATGGCGCAGTCATTTGCCGTCCTTGCCGGCAGCAAAACCGCGGCCACTCCGATCGAGTCGCGCCGCGCGCAGTTGAATGCGGTGCTGCGCGGCGTCCTCGAACTCAACCCTGCATTCAACGGCACCTACTCGGCGTGGGAACCCAACGGCCTCGACCGCAATGATGCCTCGTTCAAGGGGCGCAAGGATCTCGGATCCGACGACACCGGGCGTTTTCTGCCGTACTGGACCCGCGACTCCAAGGGCTCGATCGCGGTTCAGCCGTTGGTGGAGTATGACAGCGCCGAGCGGCATCCCAATGGGCTGGTGAAGGGCGCCTGGTACATCGACCCGAGCGCGACCGGCAAAGAGAACATCCTCGGCCCGCTGCCCTACATCGTCCAGGGCCGTCAGGTTTTCCTTGCCACCATGTCGGTGCCGGTCATGATCGACGGCAAGTTCCATGGGGTCGCCGGAGCCGACTACAATCTCGATTTCGTGCAGAAGCTGGCCCTGCAAATCAACGGTTCGGTCTTCGAAGGCAAAGGCAAGGTCACGATCATCAACGATACCGGACTGACCGTCGCCAACAGCGCCGGAGTGGAATTTATCGGCCGGAGCGCCGGCACGTCGGATTCACGCTGGACAGACGCCATGGCCAGCATCCGCGCCGGGAAGGCCATCGTGCAGGACGACCCGCAATCAGCCAATGTCGATGTCTATTCCCCGATCCGGATTGGCCGCACCGGCGCCGCATGGGCCGTGGTGATTTCGGTGCCGCGTGCCGTGGTGATGGCCGGCGTTCGGCAACTCGACGAAACGCTGGCGTCACGTGCGGCAGCCACTATCTACTGGCAGCTCGGCGTTGGCTTGGTGATCATCGCGATCGCGATCTTCCTGATCACCTTGGCGGCCGCCAGCATCGCGCGTCCCACCAAGCGATGCGCTGAATTCGCCAATGGAATCGCGAAGGGCGACTTCGAGCAGAAGCTGGAAATCGAGCAGGCCGACGAGGTCGGCGTTCTCGCCGGCGCCCTGCGCGGGATGCAGGACGATCTCAAGCGCAGCATCGCGCAGCGTGTCGAGGATCAGGCCACTGCGGATGCACTGCGCCGCGAAACAATGCAGAAGCTGGCCAATGATTTCGAAGGCGCGGTGGGCGAAATCGTCGAAACCGTGTCGTCGTCATCGACCGAACTGGAAGCGTCCGCCAGCACGCTGACCGCGACCGCCGTACGCTCCCAAGAACTGGCCACGACGGTGGCGGCGGCCTCCGAGGAGGCTTCCACCAATGTGCAATCGGTGGCTTCGGCGACCGAGGAAATGGCATCGTCGGTCACCGAGATCAGCCGCCAGGTGCAGGAATCCGCACGGATCGCGGGCGAGGCGGTGGACCAGGCCAGGACCACGAATGATCGCGTCGGCGAGTTGTCGCAGGCCGCCGGCCGGATCGGCGCGGTGGTCGAACTGATCAATTCCATCGCCGGCCAGACCAACCTGCTAGCGCTGAACGCCACAATCGAAGCGGCGCGCGCCGGCGAGGCTGGCCGCGGCTTCGCGGTGGTGGCTTCCGAGGTCAAGGCGCTGGCCGAGCAGACCGCCAAGGCGACTGGCGAAATCAGCCAGCAGATCTCCAGCATCCAGACCGCGACCCAGGGTTCGGTTGCGGCCATCAAGGAGATCAGCAGCACCATCAACCGGATGTCGGAGATTTCATCGACCATTGCCTCGGCGGTGGAAGAGCAGGGCGCCGCGACCCTGGAGATCTCCCGCAATGTGCAACAGGCCGCGCAGGGCACCCAGCAGGTTTCATCCAACATTACCGACGTGGAGCGCGGCGCCAGCGAAACCGGTTCGGCCTCGTCCGAGGTACTGTCGGCGGCGCAGTCGCTGTCTCGCGATAGCAATCGGCTGAGGATGGAAGTCGGCAAGTTCCTGACCTCGGTGCGTGCGGCATAGCGCGCGCACGCCGTCGCCGGCCCGGCCTCTCGGTTTTCCGGGGCGAGCGCTCATAGCTGCGCGCGTCCGGGAATGCCGCTCACTTTGACAACGCACGAGTTCGGCTCGCCGGTGCCCGCTACGACTGGCTCTGCGACTGGCCGTGCCGGCCGGCCTGATCGACTTTGACCGCGACTGTCAGCGTCTCGAGCCCGCCGCCATAGCGGGTGCCGCGCACCGGGGCGGCGCCGAGATAATCCAGCCCGATCGCGACGCGGACATGGGCGTCGGTCGAGCAGATGCTGTTGGCGGGATCGAAGCCGACCCAGCCGAGCGCCGGGACATAGGCCTCCGCCCAGGCATGGCCCGCCTGCTGATGCACCTCGCCGTCGGCGCGCAGGAAATGGCCGGCGACGAACCGTGCGGGGACGCCGCTGGCGCGCGCGCAGGCGATGAACACATGCGCGTAATCCTGACAGACGCCGCGGCGCAGCGTGAAGGCTTCCGCCGCGGTGGTGCCGGAATTGGTGGGATCGCCGTCGAACGTCATATGGTCGTTCATCCGCGTCATCAGCGCGTGCAGGAAGCTGATGACGTCGCCCTCGGCGCCGCCGATGTCGCGGGTGAAGGCGGCCATCGCCGGACTGAGTTCGGTCAGCTCGGTCGAGCGCAGGAACAGTTGCGGCGGAAACCGCTCGTCGGTGCCGCGCATCACGCCGCCGGTGTCGATGGTCTCGATCAGCCCTTCCGCGGTGATGGTGAGGTCCTCGGTCGCGCCGATCGTCAGCACGTGGGTGGCGTTGCCGAACGCATCGTAGTGCATGTCGAGCCGGACATCGGCCGAGACGTCGATCTGCCAGTCGGCGACATACTGGCCGTCATGGCTGCCGGGCGTCAGCCGCAGCACCTGGATCACGCCGGTGGCGGCGGGCTCGTAGCGATAGGTCGTGGTGTGGGAAATTCGCAGGCGCATGGGTCGGCATTCCGGTCGTCGCGGCGCGGTGGCGCGGCGGACTATATCAGGCTCGGGCGCGAGGACGCGTCGTCAATCGCCGTTGTTCGCGGATTTGTCGCGTCCGCATGATTTCGCCCGGAAACCCGGATTTGCGTGGCTGTACCATGCTTTAGATCAGGTATTGCTTGGCGACGATCTCACCGAGGCGGCTGTTGTCGGCGAGGAACTCCTGGATGAATTCGTGCACGCCGCGCTGGAAGATGTCTTCCATCTCGGAATGTTCGAGCCGGTTGCGGATGCCGCGGGCGTGGCGCTGCGCCGGACCCTGGCGGCCATAGGCGACGCCGATCTGGTCGAGGTTGCGCACCAGATTGCCGTAGCAGGAGGCGAGCGAGCGCGGCAGCGAGTCGTTGAGGATCAAGAGATCCGCGATCAGCCACGGCTTCAGCGTCTGGCGATACACCCAGTGATAGGCGGTGAGCGCCGACACCGAGCGCAGGATCGACGACCATTGATAGTAATCGAGCGGGCCGCCGACATGTTCCTGCTCGGGCAGCAGCAGATGATATTTGACGTCGAGAATCCGTGCGGTGTTGTCGGCGCGTTCGAGGTGAACGCCGAGCCGGGAGAACCAGTAGGCGTCGTTGCGCAGCATGGTGCGGTAGGCCGAGCCGTCGAACCGCAGCGAGGTCTCCTGCACGAAGCGCAGGAAGCCGGTGAGCTGCTCGCGGGTCTTGGTGCCCTTGCTCCAGTTTTCCTGCAGCTCGATCCAGGCGCTGTTGATGGTCGCCCACATCTCGCCGGTCAGCGCGGTGCGGACCGAGCGCGCATTCAGCCGCGCGGCCTCGATGCAACTGCGGATCGACGACGGGTTGGTGGCGGCGAACGACAGAAACTCGACCACATTGGTCTCGTTGGCCTCGTCGTAGTGCTTGTAGAAACTGCCGGCGACGCCGGCGGTCAGCAGTGCCGAATCCCACTCGTTGCCCTGGCCGGAATAGGTGTTCGGCAAAGCGGTGACGCGCAGCGTCGCGTCGATGGTCCGCGCCAGATACTCCGCGCGTTCGACGTAGCGGGCGAGCCAGAACAGGTTTTCAGCGGTACGCGACAGCATGGTTTCTTTTCCTCCCTCCCCCCTTGCGGGGGAGGGTCGGGGTGGGGGGTGGCAACAAGCGAGGCTTCCGTTGTGGACCCCCACCCCCGACCCCTCCCCACAAGGGGGAGGGGGGCAGGCAGCGGTCGTTGAAGCGGTGAGCGACTTCGGCGAGCTTACTCATCCAGCACCCACGTGTCCTTGGTGCCGCCGCCCTGGCTGGAGTTCACCACCAGCGAGCCTTCCTTCAGCGCGACGCGGGTGAGGCCGCCGGGGACGATGGTGACACGGTCGCGGCCGGTCAGCACGAACGGGCGCAGATCGACGTGGCGCGGTGCGAGGCCGGCTTCGGTGCAGGTCGGGCAGGTCGACAGCGCCAGCGTCGGCTGCGCGATGAAGCCTTCCGGCTCGCGCTTCAGCTTGTCGCGGAACGCCTCGATCGTCGCCTTGGTGGCGGCCGGGCCGATCAGCATGCCGTAGCCGCCGGAGCCGTGGACTTCCTTGACCACCAGTTCGGACAGATGATCGAGCACGTAAGCGAGGTCGGCCGGCTCCCGGCAGCGCCAGGTCGGCACGTTCTTCAGGATCGGCTCTTCGCCGAGATAGAACTTCACGATGTCCGGCATGTAGCTGTAGACCGCCTTGTCGTCGGCGATGCCGGTTCCGACCGCATTGGCCAGCGTGACGTTGCCGGCGCGGTAGGCCGACATCAGCCCGGGCACGCCCAGCGCGGAATCCGGGCGGAAGGTCAGGGGGTCGAGGAAGTCGTCGTCGACCCGGCGATAGATCACGTCGACCCGTTTCAGGCCCTCGGTGGTGCGCATGAACACCTCGTCGTTCTTGACGACGAGATCGCGGCCCTCGACCAGCTCGACGCCGAGCTTGTCGGCCAGAAACGAGTGTTCGTAGTAGGCCGAATTGTAGACGCCGGGTGTCATCAGCGCGACGGTCGGTTCCGACGAGGAATGCGCCGGCGCCACCGAACGCAGCGCCGTCAGCAGCTCGTCCGGATAGCGCTCGACCGGCGCGATGCGGTGCCGCGCGAACAGGTCCGGAAACAGCCGCATCATGACTTCGCGGTTTTCCAGCATGTAGGACACGCCGGACGGCGTCCGGGCGTTGTCTTCGAGCACGTAGAAATTCTCGTCGTCGACCCGGACGATGTCGATCCCGGCGATGTGGACGTAGACGTCGTGCGGCACCGCCTGGCCGTTCATTTCCGGCCGGAACACCGGGTTCTGAAAGATCAGGTCGTCGGGAATGATGCCGGCGCGCAGAATGTCGCGGCCGTGATAGATGTCCCGCAGAAACATGTTGAGGGCGCGGACACGCTGCTTCAGGCCGAGTTCCATCAGCGCCCATTCGCGCCCGGACAGGATGCGCGGGATGACGTCGAACGGGATCAGCCGCTCCTGCGCCTCGGCGTCGCCATAGACCGCGAAGGTGATGCCGATCCGGCGGAACAGCAGCTCGGCTTCCTGACGCCGATGGGTGAGAGACTCGGGCGGCGTCTCGCTCAGCCAGCGGGATAATTCCTGATAGGCCTGACGAAGCTCGCCGCCGGGGCCGTTCATTTCATCGAACGCAACTGCCATGTCGCCAAATTGATTCCAGAGGTGTTCGCGCCAGAGTGCAGCACGGAACAGGATGGTAGCAAGGGCCGGACCAGCGCGATATGGATGGAGTGGACCGATTTCTCGCGCCGGTCCATGATGCTGCCCGGAAAACGGCGAAGCGCTGCACATTAAAGCGTCAGTCGGTAAGATCAGACGGTCCGGGCACGGCCGGGAGGACAAGGAAAGTCATGAGCGACATCGTCACGGCGGGTATCCTGGTGATTGGCGACGAGATCCTGTCCGGCCGCACCAAGGACAAGAACATCGGCTTCATCGCTGAATACCTTACCAATATCGCCATCGACCTGCGCGAAGTGCGGGTTGTCGCCGACGACGAGGAGGCGATCGTCGAGGCGCTGGACGCGCTGCGCGGCAGCTACACCTATGTGTTTACGACCGGCGGAATCGGCCCGACCCATGACGACATCACCGCCGACTGCGTGGCGAAGGCGTTCGGCGTCGGCATCGGCTATCACCCCGAGGTGCTGGCGAGGTTCCGCGAACGATTCTCCGAAGCGGAACTGAACGAGGCTCGGTTGCGGATGGCGCGGATTCCCGACGGCGCCGAACTGATCCAGAGCGCCACCATCATCGCCCCGGGATTCAAGATCGGCAATGTCATCGTGATGGCCGGGGTGCCGTCGATCATGCAGGCGATGATGGACATCGTCGCGCCGAAATTGAAGTCCGGAGTGAAGATGCTGTCCGAATCGGTGCAGGCCAATGCGCGCGAAGGCGACATCGGCGGACCGTTGCGGGAGATCGCCGCGGCTCATCCGGAGACGATGATCGGCAGCTACCCGTTCCTCGACGAGGGACGCAAACCGAATACGAATCTGGTGGTCCGCTCGCGCGACGCCGAAAAATTGCAGCAGGCGATGAGCGCGGTGAAGCGGATGTTGGCGGAATTGCACGCGACCGAATAATTTCAGCACGGAGGGAGTATGAACAGCGACTCGGTGTTCTGGAAGATCGCAGACGGACGATTGCCGCCGCCGCCCTGCGCCACCACCCTGGGAATCGAATTTCTCCGCGTCACCCCCGAATCCGGCAACATCGAAGTGAAATTCGAGGCGACGCCGGCGTTTCTCAATCTCGCCGGCCACGTGCAGGGCGGCTTTCTCGCCGCGATGCTCGACGACACGATGGGGCCGGCGCTGGTTGCGACGCTCGACCCCGACGAGTTCGCGCCGACCGTCAATCTCAATGTGCAATTCCATCGCCCCGCACGGGTCGGGATGTTGAAAGGCGTCGGCCGCGTGCTATTGCGGGGCAGGGAAGTCTGCCAGCTCAGCGGCGAATTGCTGCAGGACGACAGGGTCGTGGCGACCGGCACCGCGACCGCGGTGATCCGCAGGATGACGGAGACGGCATGGACAGCGGCTTCGAGGCCGGCATAGCAGAGCGGCGGCCGTTTCCGGTCTCCTGGGACCAGTTTCATCGCGATTGCCGGGCGTTGACCTGGCGGCTGAACGAGGTCGGGCCGTTTCGTGCGGTGATCGCGATCACCCGTGGCGGGCTGGTGCCGGCGGCGATCGTGGCGCGCGAACTCGGACTGCGGGTGATCGACACGATCTGCGTGGCGAGCTACGCCCATGACAAACAGGGCGATTTGCAGGTGCTGAAAGGCGTCTCCGAACACACCGCCGCGCTGGGCCACGGCACCGGCAAGGGATTGCTGATCGTCGACGATCTGGTCGACACCGGCAAGACCGGCCGGATGGTCCGCGACCTGCTGCCCGACGCGCACTTCGCCACCGTCTACGCCAAGCCGATGGGCAAGCCGCTGGTCGACACCTTCATCACCGAAGTCTCGCAGGACACCTGGATCTTCTTTCCGTGGGACACCGGCCTGAGCTTCCAGCCGCCGCTGAAGGACGGCGCGGCGTAGGGGCGGTCGGCATTGTGGCGCGCGGCGCGGACTAACCTCTCCCCGCGGGCGGGGAGAGGTCGGATTGCGCAGCAATCCGGGTGAGGGGGCGCCTCCACGAGTCTGAGCTTTTCGGGTGGCGCACGCCGCGCGCTGGTGATGACATCGCGACGCTCGGCTGCGGCGAGACGCCCCCTCATCCCACCCTTCTCCCCGCAGGCGGGGAGAAGGAGCAGGCCGGGCGCGGGGAGAGGTCCTGCCACGCGCGGGATCGCGATGACGCTCTGAGACAGGCCTCGTCTTGTGTTTGTGGAGCCGACCATGCCGCTGCAGAACCGCGTGACGCCGTTCGGCGACATCGTCGCGGTGGCGAGCCGCGGGCTGTTCACCGGCAATCGCGGCATCATCCACGATCCCGCGACCAAGACGCTGCTGACGCGGCGCTGGTCGAGCCCGGCCTGGATCACCTGCGTCTGCGACTTCCGCGGCCGCCGCCGCGACGTGATGGCGACGCGGAGCTGGACCGAGCTGTTCTTTCTCGATGAAGCGACCGCGCTCGCGGCGGGACATCGGCCTTGCTACTATTGCCGCCGCGACGATGCGAACCGCTTCGCCGCGGCGTGGGCGAAGGGCAGCGGCCTTGTGCATGTGAGTGCTAAAGAGATCGACGCGACGCTGCATCGCGAGCGGCTCGACGGGAAGGCGAAGCGGCTGCATCCGCTGCCGTGTGCGGTGAGCGAGTTACCTGACGGCGCGATGGTGGCGGAAGGCGCTAGCGTGGTGGCGGCTGGCGACGGCGCGTCGCCATGCGCTGCGGCCACGGCGGCAGCAGCGCCGGCGGAACAGATGCCAGCGTGCTACCTGATCACGAAGGGCCGGGCGCTGCGCTGCTCGTTCGACGGCTATCAGGCTGTCGACCAGCTCCCCGTCAATGCGATGCTAGTTACGCCGCCCTCGACGCTGCGTGCGCTTAGCGCGGGCTATCGACCCGCGCTGCATCCGAGCGCGCCTGCCAACTGACAGCGTCATTCCGGGGCGCGCGCAGCGCGAACCCGGAATCCAGACGTTCAGAGCACCTCGGGATTCCGGGTTCGCACGCCGCGCGTGCGCCCCGGAATGACGAGCGCGAGCGCAGCAGGCGTGCCGTGAACTACTCGAACCGCTTTCTTGCCAATTCCGCGCCGGCACCCAGTGCGGCGAGTTTCGCCTCGGCGATGTCGCGGCGCATCGGGGCCATGCCGCAATTGGTGGTGGCGACGATGTTGTGCTTCGGCACGTGTTGCATCACCGCCTCAATGGTGGCGCAGACGTCGTCGGCGGTTTCGATCGCGTCGCTGGCGACGTCGATCACGCCGGCCTGGACGATCTTGCCGGGCAGCAGCGACAGCAATTCCAGCGGCACGCGCGAATTGCGGCATTCGATCGCGACCTGCTGAATCGGACTGGCGTCGATCGCCGGAAAGATCTGTTCGTATTGCCGCCACTCGGCGCCGAGCGTCTCTTTCCAGTCGGTGTTGGCCTTGATGCCGTAGCCGTAGCAGATGTGCACGGCGGTGGCGCAGGTGAGGCCTTCGGCGGCGCGCTCCAGCGCCTTGACGCCCCAGTCGGCCGCCTCGCTCATGTAGACGTTGAACGCCGGCTCGTCGAACTGGATCATGTCGATGCCATCGGCCTGCAGCGCTTTGGCTTCCTGATTGAGCAGCTCGGCGAAGGCGAAGGCCATCTTGACGCGGTCGCCGTAGTACTTGTCGGCGATGGTGTCGATGATCGTCATCGGCCCGGGCAGGGTGAACTTGATCTTGTGCCTTGTATGCGCGCGTGCGACCAGCGCCTCGAATTCGTGGACGCGGCCCTTCAGCCGCAGCGGCGCAACCACCTGCGGCACCATCGCTTTATAGCGATCGTTGCGGATGCCCATCTCGACCTTGTGGGCGAAATCGATGCCCTCGACCGCTTCGAGAAAGCCGTGGACGAAATGCTGCCGCGCCTGCTCGCCTTCGGTGACGATGTCGACGCCGGAATCCTCCTGCAGCTTCAGCGCGAGAATCGTCGCGTCGCGCTTGGCACGCTGCAGTTCCGCGCCCGAGGATTTCCACGGCGCCCACAGCTTGTCGGGTTCGGCGAGCCATTCCGGCTTCGGCAAGGAGCCAGCGATCGTGGTCGGAAACAGCATGGGGCCTCTCCCTGGGACGCGTCGTTGCGGCCCTCTCTGCCATGTTCGCTGCGTGGCGGATAGGGGGCCGAGACCGAGGTGACAAGGCCGGCGCGGCCGGGCTAGGATGCGCAAAAATCAACCCGCGAAGGGAGCCCGCATGATCGACCTGCATTACGCGCCGACGCCGAACGGCTGGAAGATCTCGATCATGCTGGAGGAATGCGGCCTGCCGTACAAAGTGGTGCCGATGCAGCTCGGCCGCGGCGACCAGTTGAAGCCGGAATTTCTCGCGCTCAGCCCGAACGGGCGGATGCCGGCGATCGTCGATCATGCGCCCGCCGACGGCGGAGCGCCGCTGAGCATATTCGAGAGCGGCGCGATCCTGATCTATCTGGCGGAGAAGTCGGGCCGGTTCATGCCCAGCGCAGCGCGGCCGCGCTTCGACGTGATGCAATGGCTGATGTGGCAGATGGGCGGGCTCGGGCCGATGCTCGGCCAGAACGGCCATTTCCTGCTGTATGCGCCGGAGAAGATTCCCTATGCGATCGACCGCTACAGCCGCGAGGCCAAGCGGCTGTACGGCGTGATCGAGACGCGGCTCGCCGACCGGGAATACATCGCCGGCGACTATTCGATCGCCGACATGGCGTGCTTTCCCTGGATCATGACCCACAAGGCGCAGGGGCTGAGCCTCGACGAATTCCCGAACGTCAAGCGCTGGTACGCGCTGTTGCGCGCGCGGCCGAAGCTGCAGGCCGGGTTGGCGCTCGGCAAGGAGGACCGGAAGCCGATGGACGAACAGGCGCGCAAGCTGCTGTTCGGCGTCGACGGCCCGGCGCATGCGGCGGCGCAGGGTGCGCAGCAGCAGTGAGAGTAGTGGTGAGCACTGGATACGGACGACGTCGATGCACGCGCGATCAACAACCCCACCTGTCATCGCCCGGCTCGACCGGGCGACCCAGTATTGCAGGGCAGATGTCGCTGAACTCAATCGCTCTGGAATACTGGGTCCCCCGCTTTCGCGGGGGACGACGGTGGGGATGTGGTAACGATGCCCCGCACAACATCAACGTTCGTCATTCCGGGGCGCGCCGAGGGCGCGAGCCCGGAATCCCGAGATGTCCTGAACCTCTGGATTCCGGGTTCGCCGCTGCGCGGCGCCCCGGAATGACGGATCGAGAGTATTGAACAAGTAACAACAACAAAAGGAAACCCCGATGCTCGAATTCTTCTTCGACTGCTCCAGTCCCTGGACCTATCTGGCGTTCCACAACATCCAGCCGCTGGCCAAGGAGGTGGGCGAGGAGATCGTCTGGCGGCCGATCCTGGTCGGCGGGATTTTCAACTCGGTCAATCCGAGCGTGTATGAATCGCGCAAGACGCCGGTGCCGCTGAAGGCGCGCTACATGAAGAAGGATCTTTCCGACTGGGCGCGTTCGGCGGGGCTGGCGATCAAGATGCCGCCCTCGGTGTTTCCGGTGAACAGCGTGAAAGCGATGCGCGGCTGCCTATGGCTGCTGCGCGACAAGCCGGACGCGATGGCGCCGTTTGCTACCGCCGTGTTCGAGGCCTATTGGGGCGACGATCAGGATATCTCCAAGGACGAGGTGCTGAGCGCGATCTGCACCCGCGCCGGCCTCGATCCGCAGGCATTCTTCGCGGCGATCGCCGAGCCCGCGATCAAGGATCAGCTCAAGGCCAACACCGACGAGGTGATGGCGCGCGGCGGCTTCGGCTCGCCGACGATCTTCGTCGACAAAACCGATATGTATTTCGGCAACGACCGCTTGCCGCTGGTGCGCGAGGCGCTGATGCGCCGCAAAGCGAGCGCCGCCTGATGACGAAGGCGGTGGTGTGCCGCGAACTCGGTCCGCCCGAGGCGCTGCGGCTTGAAGAGATCGAACGCAAGGCGTTGAAGCCCGGCGAGGTGCGGGTCGCGATCCGCGCCGCGGGCATCAACTTTCCCGACATCCTGATGTGCGCGGGGGAGTATCAGCTCAAGCCGGAGCTGCCGTTCATTCCCGGCGTCGAGGCGGCCGGCGACGTGATCGAAACGGCCGAGGGCGTCGGCGACGTCACGGTCGGCGATCGGGTGATCGTCAAGCTGCGGTTCGGCGCCTATGCGGAGGAAGTGGCGGTGGCGGCGTCGCAGCTCACACCTGCGCCCGCCAATTTCGACTACGCCGAGGCGGCGACGTTTCTCGCCGGCCACGGCACGGCCTGGCACGGGCTGGTCGATCGCGGGCAGTTGAAGACCGGCGAGGTGCTGCTGGTGCACGGCGCCGCCGGCGGCGTCGGCCTCGCCGCGGTCGAACTCGGCAAATATCTCGGCGCGACCGTGATCGCGGCGGCGTCGTCCGAGGAAAAGCTCGCGGTTGCGCGCGCCCGCGGCGCCGATCACGGCATCCTGTACGGCGCCGAGCCGTTTCGCGATGCCGTCAAGCGCATCACACAAGGCCGCGGCGCCGACGTGGTGTTCGATCCGGTCGGCGGCGAGATCTTCGAACAGAGCGTGCGCTGTATCAACTGGGGCGCGCGGCTGCTCGTCGTCGGCTTCACCGGCGGCATCGGGCTCGCACGTACCAATCTGATCCTGATGAAGGGCGCGAGCGTGATCGGCGTTCGCGCCGGAGAGGCGGTGCGGCGCGATCCCGCGCTCGGCGAACGGCGCATCAAAGCGCTGCTCGATCTCGCGGCAAAGGGCGTGCTGCGTCCGAACGTGTCGCATCGGTTGCCGCTCGCGCAATGGGCGCAAGGGATGCGGCTTCTGATCGAGCGCAAGGCGATCGGCCGGGTCGCGCTGCTGCCGTAACGCGGAATTTGCAAGCGGCGCCCAGCGAAAATTTCGCTTGGCGCGGGTTTCGCAATGTGGAATGCAGCGCAAAACAACGAGGACTGAATGAGCGCTGAAATCGAACGCGATGCTTATATGAAACTGGTCGGCACCGAGATCGGGGTGTCGGAGTGGCACGTTCTCGATCAGAAACGGATCGATACATTCGCCGATTGCACCGAGGACTGGCAGTTCATCCACGTCGATCCGGAACGCGCCGCGCGTGAGACGCCGTTCGGCTCGACCATCGCGCATGGCTTCCTGACTTTGTCGATGCTGAGCGTGTTCTCCTACGAGGCGATGCCCAAGATCAAGGGCGTCACCATGGGCGTCAATTACGGCTTCGACCGGCTGCGTTTCATCTCGCCGGTGAAGGCCGGCATGCGCGTGCGCGGTCGGTTCATGCTGGCCGAAGCGACGTGGCGCAAGCCGGGCGAACTGCTGTCGCGTACCAGCGTCAATGTCGAGATCGAGGGCGAGAAACGTTCCGCACTCGTGGCCGACTGGCTCGGCCTGATCTACTTCGAACAATAATCCGGGAAACAACACACATGGCTATCAGGTTCGACGGACGCGTCGCCATCGTCACCGGCGCGGGCAACGGTTTGGGGCGCGCGCATGCGCTGGGCCTCGCGGCGCGCGGCGCCAAGGTGGTGGTCAATGATTTCGGCGGCGCGCGCGACGGCACCGGCGGCTCGATGACCGCGGCCGAGACCGTGGTCGAGGAGATCCGTAAGGCCGGCGGCATTGCGATGGCCGACGGCGCCGACGTCTCGAACTACGAGCAGGTGCAGGCGATGGTCGCCAAGGCGACCAAAGAGTGGGGCAGCGTCGATCTGATGGTCGCCAATGCCGGCATCCTGCGCGACAAATCCTTCGGCAAGATGGAGCTCTCCGACTTCCAGAAGGTGATCGACGTGCATCTCGCCGGCACGTTCTACTGCTGCAAGGCGGTGTGGGACGGCATGAAGGAGCGCAACTACGGCCGCATCGTGCTGACGACCTCGTCGTCCGGCATGTTCGGCAATTTCGGCCAGGCCAATTACGGCGCGGCCAAAGCCGGCATCGTCGGGCTGATGAACGTGCTCGCCCAGGAAGGCCGCAAGTCCGATATCCGCATCAACACCGTGTCGCCGACGGCGGCGACCCGTATGACCGAAGAGCTGCTGCCGCCGCAGGCGCTGCAATTGATGAAGCCCGAGGCGATCACCCCGGCGGTGCTGTTCCTGCTCGGCGAGAACGCGCCGACCCGCACCATCATGGGAGCCGGCGCGGGCTCGTTCGCGGTGATCAAGATCATCGAGACCGAAGGCATCAACTTGCCGGAAGACGAATGGACCCCGGACGCGATCGCCGCGCATTTTGCCGAGATCGACGATTCGTCGAAGGCCCAGGCGCTGGAAGGCGCGTTCCAGCAGACGCAGAAATACGTCGCGCAGGCGGCGGCGAGGCTCGGCATCAAGATGTAGCTCTGGATGTCATTCCGGGGCGCGCCGCCAGGCGCGAACCCGGAATCTCCGGTCGCAGAACAGCTCCAGATTCCGGGTTCGCTCGCTGGCGCGAGCGCCCCGGAATGACGGAGACGGGAAGCGATCGGCTCTCAACACGTCATTCCGGGGCGCGCGCAGCGCGAACCCGGAATCTCAGGTTGCAGAACATCTCGGGATTCCGGGTTCGCTCGCTGCGCGAGCGCCCCGGAATGACGGAGAGGGGAAACGATCGTCTCTCAACTTGTCATTCCGGGGCGCGCCGACAGGCGCGAACCCGGAATCTCCGCGCGCAGCCCGGTTCGTGTATAAGGGCCGGATGATTTCCAGCGCAGGCCACCGTCGTGGCTGACAGGTTCGACATCGACATTGCCGTGATCGGCGCCGGCCCCGCCGGGCTGATGGCCGCCGAGACCGCTGCGCAAAGCGGCGCGCGCGTGGCCGTGTTCGACGGCATGAGTTCGGCCGCCCGCAAATTCCTGCTCGCCGGGCGCGGTGGGCTCAATCTCACCCACAGCGAGCCGCTGCCGGAATTCCTCGCGCGCTATGGCGACGCGCAGGCGCGGCTTGCGCCGGCGATCGAGGCGTTTCCGCCCGATGCGCTGCGCGCCTGGGCGGAGGAATTGGGGCAGCCGACTTTTGTGGGCAGCAGCGGCCGGGTGTTTCCGGTGGCGATGAAAGCCTCACCGCTGCTGCGCGCCTGGCTGCGCCGGCTCGCCGCCCAGGGCGTGGGATTCGAGCTGCGGCATCGCTGGAGCGGCTGGGATGAGCAAGGGCGACTGCTGTTCGACACGTTCGACGGCGTGCACGCGGTCGCGGCGCGGGCGACCGTGCTGGCGCTCGGCGGCGCGAGCTGGCCGAAGCTCGGCTCCGACGGTGGCTGGGTCGATCTGCTCGGCGCGAAGGGCGTCGCGATCGCGCCGCTGAAGCCGGCGAATTGCGGCTTCCTGGTCGAGTGGTCGGATGTGTTTGTCGACAAGTATCAGGGCTCGCCGCTGAAGAACCTCGTGCTGTCGTTCGGCGGGCGCAGCGTGCGCGGCGAGGCGATCGTCACCAGAGGCGGCCTCGAGGGCGGCGCGGTCTATGCGCTGTCGGCGAGCTTGCGCGATGCCGTCCTCGCGGCCGGCGCGGCGACGCTGACGATCGCGCTGCGGCCGGATCTGTGCGCCGACGAACTCACCGCGCGGCTGGGCAAGCCGAAGGGCAAGCAATCGCTGTCGACTTACTTGCGCAAGGCGGCGGGGCTGGCGCCGGCCGGGATCGGGCTGCTGCAGGAAGCTGCGCACCGGCAGGGGGTGTCATTGGCGGCGCTGTCGCCGGCGGAACTGGCGGCGCTGATCAATGCGGTGCCGGTGCGGCTCACCGGCATCGCGCCGATCGCGCGGGCGATCTCGACCGCGGGCGGCATCGCGTTCGACGCAATCGATCACAACTACATGCTGCGCCATCTGCCCGGCGTGTTCGCGGCCGGCGAAATGCTCGACTGGGAAGCACCGACCGGCGGTTACTTGCTGACAGGGTGTTTTGCGACGGGGGCTGCGGCGGGGCGGGGCGCGCTGGCGTGGCTGGGGCGATGATGCATAGCGTGGGCGACGGGAAAGTCGTTAGTTCCGTCATTGCGAGGAGCGAAGCGACGAAGCAATCCAGCAGCCGCATGCTCGGAACTGCTGGATTGCTTCGCTTCGCTCGCAATGACAAAGGGATGATCTGAGTTCGTCATTCCGGGGCGCGCGGAGCGCGAACCCGGAATCTCGGTTGTGCCCCGAATCTCGGGATTCCGGGTTCGCGAGCTACGCTCGCGCCCCGGAATGACGAACGGAAAAGATGTTACTTCAGCTTCCCCCGTGCCGCGACCGGCAGCGTCCCCAGAATCTCCTCGCCGCGGACCATTACCACTTCGTCGAGCATGTTGACGACGACGCAGACGTGGTTGGGCACGATGCGGACGACGTCGCCGATGGCCGGGCGGGAGTTGCTGCGGGAGAGGTCGAGGAAGCCGTGTTCTTCGGCGAATTTTGCGATGCGGGCTTCGGGGTGATCGAGGATCAGGCCGAAGCCGTCGAGGCCGCCGCCGGGGTCCGACGTCAGCGTCTTCGAGCCGGCGTCGAGGATGCCGCGCTCCGGCGCGGCGCGGCTGACCACGGTGGAATAGATCGTCAGCGCGCAATCGTCCCAACTCGCGACGCCGGCTTCGACCTGCATGCGGTCGTTGTAGATGTAGGTGCCGGGGCGATGCTCGGTGGCGCCGTCGAGCTTTCCGAGATTCTTCAGATTCGGCGAGCCGCCGGTCGAGACGATCTCCGCGTCGAGGCCGTGGGCGCGGATGCCGGCGAGCGCCTCGTCGAAGAAGCGCTGCGCCTGCGGCCAGCCGTCCTCGGTCGGGTACAGCATCAAGCCTTTGAATACGAGCCCGTCGGAGGCGGCGATGGTGCGCGCCAGCGCGATCGCTTCGGCAGGCGTCTCGACGCCGGCGCGCTGGCGGCCGGTGTCGCATTCGACCACGACGCCGAGCGGGCGGCCCGCGCGCGCGGCGGCTGCGGGCAGGCCGGCAATCACCACCTCGTTGTCGGCCGCGACGATCATCTGTACGCGTTCATGCAGCGCGCCGAGCCGCGCCATCTTCTCCTCGCCGATCAGATTGTAGCTGATCAGGATGTCGTCGATGCCGGCATCCGCCATCACTTCGGCCTCGCCGAGCTTCTGGCAGGTGATGCCCCTTGCCCCCGCCGCGATCTGCATCTGCGCCAGCAGCGGCGACTTGTGGGTCTTGATGTGCGGCCGGTTGGCGACGCCGGCGGCGTCGCACAGCGCCTGCACCCGCGCGATGTTGCGCTCGACGCGGTCCATGTCGATCACCGCAGCGGGCGTGCCGATGTCGCGGGCGATTTTGGCGGCGAGCGGGGTGGTCATGGGCGGGCTCCGGTTCGTGGCGTAGACTTGGCAACTTGTTAGCACGTCATGCCCGGGCTTGACCCGGGCATCCACGGAAACAAGCACGGCCTAGCTCGTGGGCGTGGATGGCCGGGTCAAGCCCGGCCATGACGACTTACGACTGGGAAGCGCCGTGCTTATCCGGTCAAGGCTGTGAGAGAAACGAGGCCTCACGCGCTTTCGATTTCTTCGCGCAGCATTTCCAGTTCGAGCCAGCGCTGTTCGGAATCGTGAAGCGCCGCGTGGGCCTTGGCCATCGCGGCGGAGGCGGTGTCGAATTTGGCGCGGTCGCGGGCGTAGAGTTGCGGGTCGTCGAGCTGCTGCTGCAGCGCGGCGATCTCGGCCTCCAGCTTGGCGATGGTCTTCGGCAGCGTTTCCAGCGCGTGCTTGTCGTTGAAGGTCATCTTGCGCTTCGGCGCGGACGCCGACGCGGCTGGCGCCGCGGCCTTGGGCGCGCTCGCCTCGCTGGCAGTTTTCGCCGGGGCGCGGCTGAGGTCGGCGCCGCGCTGGGTCAGCATGTCGGAGTAGCCGCCGGCATATTCGGTCCAGCGGCCGTCGCCTTCCGGTGCGATCACCGACGTCACGACGCGGTCGAGGAAGTCACGGTCGTGGCTGATCAGGATGACGGTGCCGTCGTAATCGCCGAGCATCTCTTCGAGCACGTCGAGCGTCTCGAGGTCGAGGTCGTTGGTCGGCTCGTCGAGCACCAAGAGGTTCGACGGCTTCGCCAGCGCGCGGGCCAGCATCAGCCGGCCGCGCTCGCCGCCGGACAGCGCTTCCAGCGGTGTGCGCGCCTGCTCCTGCTTGAACAGGAAGTCCTTCATGTAGCCGATGACGTGGCGCGGCTTGCCGCCGACCATCACCTGGTCGCCGCGGCCGCCGGTCAGCGCTTCGGCGAGCGAGGTCTTGGCGTCGAGGCTGTCGCGATGCTGATCGAGGGTCGCGACTTCGAGATTGGTGCCGAGCCGGATGCTGCCGGAGTCGGGCGACAACGCGCCGGTCAGGATGCTGATCAGCGTGGTCTTGCCGGCGCCGTTGGGGCCGACGATGCCGATGCGGTCACCGCGATTGACGCGGATCGAGAAGCCGTCGACGATCGGGCGATCGCCCCACGCCTTGGCGATGTTCTTCGCCTCGATCACCAGCTTGCCGGATTTGTCGGCCTCGGCGGCGGCGAGATTGGCGCTGCCGGTCGGGCCGCGATAATCGCGGCGTGAGGCGCGCAACTCGTGCAGGCCGGCGAGCCGCTTGACGTTGCGCTTGCGGCGGCCGGAGACGCCGTAGCGCAGCCAGTGCTCCTCGGCGACGATCTTGCGGTCGATCTTGTGCTGATCGCGCTCCTCTTCGGCGAGCACATCGTCGCGCCAGGATTCGAACTGCGAGAAGCCGCGGTCGATCTGCCGGATCACGCCGCGATCGAGCCAGGCGGTGGCGCGCGACAGATTGGCGAGGAAGCGGCGGTCATGGCTGATCATCACGATCGCGCCCCTGCGCTGCGCCAGATCGCTTTCCAGCCATTCGATCGTCGTCAGATCGAGATGGTTGGTCGGCTCGTCGATCAACAGGATGTCCGGATCGGGCGCCAGCATCCGCGCCAGCGCGGCGCGGCGCGCTTCACCGCCCGACAGATGTGACGGGTCCTCGTCGCCGTGCAGGCCGAGCTGCTCCAAGAGATACGCGGCCTGATAGTGCGCGTCGCCCGGCGCCAGCCCGGCTTCGACATAGGCCAGCGTGGTCTTGAAGCCGTCGAAATCCGGCTCCTGCGGCAGATAGCGGATGGTGGAGCCCGGCTGCACGAAGCGGCTGCCGCGGTCGGGCTCGATCAGGCCGGCGACGATCTTCAGCAGCGTCGACTTGCCGGAGCCGTTGCGGCCGATCAGGCAGAGCCGGTCGCCCGCCGAGACGCTGAGTTCGACGCCGTCGAACAGCGGCGCGCCGCCGAAGGTCAGCGCGATGTCTTTGAGTTGGATCAGCGGCGGGGCCATTGGTGGTCCATCAGGTCTGTGGTTGCGCCGGCGGCGAGGGGCGGCGGCGGGCGATCCGGCGGATCGTGGTGTCGAGCGCCGCGAGAAACGCCGAGCGGTCGCGCGGGGTGAATCCGCGCGGACCGCCGGTGATCTCGCCGGAGGAGCGCAGATCGGTCATCAGATTGCGCACCGCCAGAGTCATCCCGATCGACGCCTCGGAAAACGGCTTGCCGTTCGGCGCCAGCACCTCGGCGCCGGCCTTGACGCAGCGGCTCGCCAGCGGAACGTCGGCGGTCACCACGATATCGCCCGGCTGGACGCGTTCCGCAATCCAGTCGTCGGCGGCGTCCATGCCGGAACCCGCCGCGATCCGCTCGATCAGGGGATGCGCCGGCACGCGGATGAAGCTGCCTGCGACCACGCTGACCGGCAGGCCGTGGCGCTCGGCGACCCGGTAGATCTCGTCCTTCACCGGGCAGGCGTCGGCGTCGACATAGATGCGGGTGGGCGCGGCTTCGGTCATTCGCTCTCGGTCGGGGGCTGGCGCGGCGCTTTACGGCCGCTGCGGCGCTGGCGTAGCATCGCCGGACACGATCGCCAACAAGATCGAACAAACCGGGAGAAACCATGGCCGCTCCGCTCGAGCCCTGGCGCGTCAGCGCCTTCAACACCGCAAAGCTCTCCGAAAACAAGATGCACGACGACAATGTGGCGCAGCGGTTCGGCTTTTCGGGCGGGCTGGTGCCCGGCGTCGAGGTGATGGCCTATATGATGCACCTGCCGGTCGCGCGCTGGGGCCGCGACTTCCTGGAGCGCGGGCTGATCGAGGCGCGGTTCGTCAAGCCGGTCTATGACGGCGAGACCGCCACGGTGTCGGGCCGTGACGAGGGCGGTGCGCTGGCGATCGAGGTCGAGAGCCGCGGCGCGCTGTGCGCGACGGGCTCGGCCGCGCTGCCGGCGCGGGCGCCGGTGGTCGATCTCGGCGACTATGCCGAGACCGCGCCGGCCGCGGTCCGGCCTCCGATCGGTCCCGGAGCGTTCGCGCCGGGGCTGTGGCTCGGCACCAAGCCGGTGACGTGGGGCGGGGAGGCGCTGCGCGATTATCTCGCCGAGGTGCGCGAGACCGATCCGATCTATCTCGCGAACAATCTGGTACATCCCGGCACGCTGCAGCGCATCATGAACCGGGTGCTGGTCGATAATGTCGTGCTCGGTCCGTGGATTCATGTCGGCTCGCGAATGCAACTGCTCGCAGCCGCCAGCGCCGACGACACGCTGACGGCGCGCGCCAAGGTGGTCGCCAACTACGACAAGAAGGGCCACCGCTTCGCCGAGTTCGACGCGCTGATCGTCGCCAACGGCACGACGCCGATCGCGCATTGCCATCACATCGCGATCGTTCAGCCGCGCGAACAGGCGGCGGCGTAGTCGAGCTAATTCCGCCGCGCGGACGCGGGCCGATGCAGGCTGCGACGTTCTGACCTCGCGCGTCTTGCGCGCGGGCTGCGAGAATGCGCTTCACGACATCACGGGCAGACAGGGGGGCACACACCACGCATGCGCGGGCCGGCGACAAGGCCGCACCAACAAAATCAAAAAACACTCCGGAGGAAACATGCACTTCATTCAACGTGCGGCGGCGGCACTGACGCTCACCGCTCCGCTGCTGCTCGGCGCTTCGGCGTTCGCGCAGCAACAAGGCCCGCTGAAGATCGGCCTGCTCGGCGACTTCCAGTCGGTGTATTCCGACATCGGCGGCGCCGGCAATGTCGAGGCCGCCAAAATGGCGATCGCCGAGATGGGTGGCACGATGTTCGGCCAGCCGATCGAATTCATCTCGGCCGACGTGCAGAACAAGCCCGACATCGCCGCGTCGCTGGCGCGGAAATGGTACGAGAACGAGGGCGTCGACATGATCGTCGACCTGCCGACCTCGGCCACCGCGCTCGCCGCGATGGAGATGTCGAAGCGGTTCGAGAAGATCATGATCGTCACGGATGCCGCGTCGTCGGACATCACCGGCAAGTCGTGCTCGCCCTACACCGCGCACTGGACCTATGATACTTATTCGAATGCGCACACGGTGGGGTCGGCGATCGTCAAGAACGGCGGCGACACCTGGTTCTTCATCACCGCGGACTATCTGTTCGGCCATTCGATCGAACGCGACACCGGCGAGGTGGTCAAGGCGGCCGGCGGCAAGATCGTCGGCAACGCACGGCATCCGTTGAACAACGCCGACTTCTCGTCGTTCCTGCTGCAGGCGCAATCGTCCAAGGCCAAGATCATCGGCATGGCCAATGGCGGCGGCGACACCATCAACACCATCAAGCAGGCGTCCGAATTCGGCATCGTGGCCGGCGGCCAGAAGCTCGCCGGCATCGTGATGTTCATCTCCGACATCCACAGCCTCGGGCTGAAGATGGCGAACGGGCTGATCATCACCGAGGCGTATTACTGGGACCTCAACGACCGGACCCGCGAATTCGGCAGGAAGTTCTACGACAAGATGAAGCGGATGCCGACGATGAACCAGGCCGCGACCTACAGCGCGACGCTGCATTATCTGAAGGCGGTGAAGGCGGCGGGCACCAGGGACACCAAGACGGTGCTGGCGAAGATGCGCGAGATGCCGGTGCGCGACGCCTTCACCAACAACGGCTTCCTGCGCGAGGACGGCCGCATGGTGCATTCGATGTTCCTGTTCGAGGTGAAGAAGCCCGAAGAGTCGAATGCGCCGTGGGATTACTACAAGCTGCTGGCCGAAGTCCCCGGCGATCAGGCGTTCCGCCCGCTGAAGGACGGCGGCTGCCCGCTGGTGAAGGCGGAGTAAGGCCGTCGACTCCTCTCCCCTTGTGGGAGAGGAGAAGCGCGCGTCGCGTGCTCAACGATGCCTCGCACCCATGAAAGACGTCATCGCCGGGCTCGACCCGGCGATCCATCCTCTTCGCAAAGAGTCGTTGTTGGCGCGCTGCGCGCGCGATGGATGCGCGGGTCAAGCCCGCGCATGACGGGATTGTTTGAGGAGGCGCAGTGCGCAACAGCGGGCGTTCGCAACCTCACTCGGCAAGCGCCAGCTTTCACGCCGCCGCCGTCTCCTTCGCCTCCCGGATCGCGCGCCAGACCTTCTCCGAAGTCAGCGGCATGTCGAGCGTCGTGACGCCGACGTCCTTCAGCGCGTCGAGCACGGCGTTGACGACGCTCGCCAGCGAGCCGGCGCAGCCGGCTTCGCCGCAGCCCTTGGTGCCGAGCGGATTCGACTTGGTCGGCACCGGGTGGTCGCCGACCGCCATCATCGGAATGTCCTCGGCGCGCGGCAGCGCGTAGTCCTGCAGCGAGCCGGTGATCGGCTGGCCGTCGCCGTCATAGGACATCTTCTCCATCAGCGCCTGGCCGATGCCCTGCGCGACGCCGCCGTGCAGCTGGCCTTCGACGATCATCGGATTGATGACCACGCCGAAATCATTGACCGCGGTGTAGCGCACCACGCGGGTGACGCCGGTGTCGGGATCGATCTCGACCTCGGCGACGTGGCAGCCGTTGGGGAAGGCGGACGGCACGCCCTTGGCGACATGATCGACGTCGAGCGACGACGGCACGTCCTCGGGCAGCTTGGCCTCGCGCAGCCGCTCAGCCAGCTCCATGATGCCGATGCTGCGGTCGGTGCCGGCGACGGTGAAGCGGCCGCCTTCGAATTCGATGTCGACTTCGGCGGTCTCCAGCAGATGCGATGCCGCGGCCTTGCCCCTGGCGATCACCTGCTGCGATGCCTCGACGATCGCCTGGCCGCTGGCGGTGATCGAGCGCGAGCCGCCGGTGCCGTTGCCGGTGTGGACGACGTCGCTGTCGCCCTGTTCGAGCCGGACGTTCTCGAACGGCACGCCGAGCTGCGCGCACAGCACTTGCGCGAACGGCGTGGCGTGGCCCTGGCCGTAGTCGAGCGTGCCGGTGATCAGCCGCACGGTGCCGTCGGCCTCGAACACGATCTTGCCGAGCTCGGCGCTCGGCGGCGCGGTGACTTCGAGATAGGAGCCCACCGCGATGCCGCGCAGTTTGCCGGACTTGCGGCTATCCCGCTTGCGCTTGGCGAAGCCGGCATAGTCGGACAGCTCCAGCGCCTGCGCGAACACGCCGCCGAAATCGCCGCTGTCATAGGTGACGCCGGAGCAGGCGGTGAACGGCAGTTGCGACGGCTTGACGAAATTGCGCTTCCGCAAGGCGAGCCGGTCGATGCCGATCTCGTCGGCGGCGCGGTCGATCAGCCGCTCCAGGAAGTAGTTCGCTTCGGGCCGGCCGGCGCCGCGATAGGCGCCCATCAGAGTGACGTTGGTGACGACGCATTTGATGTCCACCGCCAGCAGCGGCGTGCGATACACGCTGCCGATGTTCTTGCCGGTGTTGAGCGACAGCGGCAGGGGGGCCACGCCGGTGATGTAGGCGCCGAGATTGCCGGTGCCGCCGAGACGGATGGCGAGAAACTGGCCCTCGGCATCAAGCGCCAGCTCGGCGCGGATCTGCTGGCCGCGGCCGTGGCTGTCGGAGAGGAACGCGGAGGAGCGTTCGTCGGTCCACTTCACCGGCCGGCCGAGCGCCTTCGCCGCATGCAGGATGCAGATGTATTCGGGATAGGAGATGTTCTTCATTCCGAACGAGCCGCCGACCTGGCCGGTCAGCACCCGCACCTTGTCGGCCGGCACGCCGAGCAGCTTCGCCAGCGTGTTGCGGTTGCCGGAGACGCCCTGGGTCGGGAGCTGGATGGTGTAGCGGCCGTTCTGCTGGTCGTAGGTGGCGAGCCCGGTGCGTGGCTCCATCGGCACCGCCGCGACGCGGGTGTTCTCGATGTCGAGCGTAGTGACATGCGCGGCGGAGGCAAAGGCGGCGTCGACGGCCGCGGCGTCGCCGAAGTGATAATCGAGCGCGACGTTGTTCGGGATGTGATCATAGAGCTGCGGCGCGCCCGGTTTGATCGCTTCGTCGGCGTCGGTCACCGCCGGCAGCGGCTCGATATCGAGCTCGACAGCTTCCGCAGCGTCGCGCGCCTGCGCCGGCGTTTTCGCAACCACAAAGGCCACCGGATCGCCGACGAAGCGCACCTTGTCGGTGGCCAGCGCCGGGCGGTCGGTCTGCAGCAACGGCGTGCCGTCGCGGTTCTTGATCGGCAGGCCGCAGGTGAACGGGGCGTAACCGGCCTCGGCGAGATCGGCCCCGGTGTAGACGCCGCTGACCCCCGGCATCGCCCGGGCCGCCTCGACGTCGATGCCGCGGATCACCCCGTGGGCGTGCTGGCTGCGCACCATCACCGCAAAAAGCTGGCCGGGAAGGTTGCAATCGTCGGTGTAGCGGCCCTTGCCGCGCAGCAGGGTGTCGTCCTCCTTGCGACGCACCGGCTGGCCGACCCCGAATTTTTGCAGTGCGATGGCGGTGTCGGACGGTGCGTTCGAACGTCGGTCCTGCATGAGGCTCATTCCAGCGGTGGGATGACGTCAAAAAAGCCGCGTTGCGCGGCCGTTTTCGTGTAAAGATGACGATCTTCAGATAATGCAGCGGTGGCGTCGCGACAACGCACGATCCGGAATGCGGGCCGTGCGGGTGGGTTGCGCCGTGGCCATGCGCTGCTAAACTTTCCGTGAATATGATCTCGACGTCGGCCGGACGGCCACGAAAGACCGAATTGATGGATGAGAAGACGCGGCTCCGCGGTGGCCTGGCGCCCGGCGGAGACCCGCAGCACGGGAATGCCGCGATTGTCGAGGACGAGCACGGATCGATGGCGCCGCATGGCGGCGTCTATGCTGCGCTCGACCTCGGCACCAACAATTGCCGGCTGCTGATCGCGCGGCCGACCGGCGACGGCTTTCGCGTGGTCGATTCGTTCTCGCGGATCATCCGGCTCGGGGAGGGCGTGTCCGCGACCGGGCGGATCAGCGACGCGGCGATCGCGCGGGCGATTTCGGCGCTGTCGATCTGCCGCGACAAGATCCATCAGCGCAAGGCGAAGCGGCTGCGGCTGATCGCGACCGAGGCCTGCCGCGCCGCCGTCAATGCCGATGCGTTCTGTGAGGCGGTCGCACACGCCACCGGCATCCGGCTCGAAATCATCGATCGAGAGACCGAGGCGCGGCTCGCCGCAATCGGCTGCTCGCCGCTGGTCGATACCGCCGGGCGCGGCGCGATCCTGTTCGATATCGGCGGCGGCTCCAGCGAACTGGTGCGGCTGGCGCGCGATCCGGCGCGGCCGGACCTGCCGCCGCGGATCCGGGCCTGGATGTCGATTCCGCTCGGCGTGGTGACGCTGGCGGAGCAATTCGGCGGCAAGGTCGTGACCGCGGACAGCTATGCGGCGATGATCGACGAGGTCGCAAAGCACGTCGCGCCGTTCGCGGCCGCGCATGGCGGCGATCTCGGCGGCCTGCATCTGCTCGGCACCTCGGGCACGGTGACGACGCTCGCGGGGCTGTATCTCGACCTGATCCGCTACGATCGCCGTCGCGTCGACGGCATCTGGATGAGCGACGGGGAACTGACTGCGACCATCGACCGGCTGCGCGGCATGAGTTATCACGACCGCGCCCAGAACCATTGCATCGGCGCCGAGCGCGCCGACCTGGTGCTGGCCGGATGCGCGATCCTCGACGCGGTGCGCGCGGCGTTCCCGCTGCCGCGGCTGCGGGTGGCCGATCGCGGCCTGCGCGAGGGCATGCTGGTCGAAATGATGCGCGAAGACGGCGTGCCAGGAGTCGCCTGAAGGGTCGCCTGAGGGGGCGTCTGAGCCGGTTCCACGCTGGTTTTTCCGCGCTCATCTGCTAAGCAACGCGCGAACACAACCAATTTTCAAGCAGGGCCATGGCCAAAGACACAACCGGGCGAATGCGCGTCACCGTCAAGAGCGGCGGCCGGATGAAGCTGTCGTCGAAGCTGTGGCTCGATCGCCAGCTCAACGATCCCTATGTGGCGCAGGCCAAGCGCGACGGCTATCGCTCGCGCGCGGCCTACAAGCTGACCGAGATCGACGACAAGTATCATTTCCTCAAATCGGGTCTGGCGGTGGTCGATCTCGGCGCCGCCCCCGGCGGCTGGAGCCAGGTCGCGGCGAAGCGGATCGGCTCGGCGGACGGCCGCGGCAAGGTGATCGCGATCGACCTGCTGGAGATGGGCGAAATCCCCGGCGTCACGTTCGCGCAGCTCGACTTTCTCGACAATGCCGCGCCGGACAAATTGCGCGAGATGCTCGGCGGCGACGGCGCCGACGTGGTGATGAGCGACATGGCGGGCAACACCACCGGGCATCGCAAGACCGATCAGCTCCGCATCGTCGGCCTGGTCGAGAGCGCCGCGCAGTTCGCCAGTGAAGTGCTGAAGCCCGGCGGCATCTTCGTCGCCAAGGTGTTTCAGAGCGGCGCCGACGCCACGCTGATGAACCAGCTCAAGCGCGACTTCGCCACCGTGAAGCACGTCAAGCCCGCCGCCAGCCGCAAGGATTCCTCGGAGCGCTACGTGCTGGCGATGGGATTCCGGGGCGCGCCGCCCGCAACGGAGCCGTGACGGCTCAACCGTGACGATGCCGGTGCATCGGTCTTGATTTGCCGCAGCCGGATCGGTCGGATCGCGAATTCGTCGAGGTCGCGCACGCGACTTCGGTCTTCGACGTGCCGCATTTTGGATGCCGCGTCTGCAACGACGTTCTGCGGCTTGCAGGGCGGCACCACGATGCAAGCGAACGAGGAGCGGATTCTTCCCCGCTCAGATCTCGCGCCGGATTTCCAGCTCCGACCAGATCTGATTGAAATATTGATTGTACAGCGGATTGGTGCGGATCGTCACCGGATCGCGCTCCGAATCCGACAGTTCGATCGTGTGTACGCACTTCACCGTGGCGGGCCGGTTGGTCATCACCACGATGCGGTCGGCCATGGTGATCGCCTCGCCGATGTCGTGCGTCACCAGGATCACGCTCTTGCCACGCTCACGGATGATGCGCTGGACCTCGCCCTGCAGCAGCAGCCGGGTCTGGAAATCCAGCGCCGAAAACGGCTCGTCGAGCAGGATCACGTCCGGATCGAACGCCAGCGTGCGCATGAACGCCACGCGCTGCCGCATCCCGCCGGACAGCGTCGCCGGCTTGGCGTTCTCGAAGCCGCCGAGGCCGTAGGATGTGATCAGCCGGTGCGCGATCTCGACGGATTCGCCGCGTGACACGCCGCGCACTTCCAGGCCCAGGGTCACGTTGTCCAGCACGCTGCGCCAGGGCAGCAGCATGTCCTTCTGCAGCATGTAGCCGACATGGCCCTTGGCACCGGCGACCTGCACGCCGTTGACCGAGACGCTGCCCTGACTCGGCGTGAACAGTCCGGCGATGATGTTGAACAGCGTGGTCTTGCCGCAGCCCGATGGGCCGACGATGGCGAGCACTTCGCTCTTGCGCAGGCCGAACGAGATGTCGCCCAGCGCGCGCACCGGATTGGCGCTGTCGGCGTTGAACACCATCCCGACGCCGCTGGCGGTCAGGACGTCTCCATCCGCTGCCATCGCTTCCACCATCAGGCGATCTCCGGATAGTTCAGAGCTGGCGCCTGCCACTTCCTGCCTGCGATCACCGCGTCGAGATAGGACATCACCAGGGTGTTGAACTGATCCGGTAAGACCTGGGAGACGGCGTGACCGCCGGTCTCGAAATAAAACGTGTCGGCGGCGGGCATCAGCTTGGCCATACGCTGCGAGTAGAACTGCGGCGTCAGATGATCGTCCTTGGCGCAGGTGATCAGAGACGGGCAGGTGATCTTCCGCAGTTCCTCGCCCGGGCTGTAGGAGCAGATCGCGTCGATCCGGCTCAGCATGATGTCGGTCGGCGCCAGCGCCTCGGCTGCGGCCGGCTCTTCGGCCTCGAGCTTGGCGATATTGGCGCTGACCCACCATGGCGGGCTGAGGAACAGCGGCGTGGTCTGGACGTAATGCAGCGCGCCGCTCTGCTGCAGCACGCGCTTGCGGACGTCGAAGCAGCGCGCGAAGTAAGCGTCGGAGGTCGCCCAGCCGGCGTACAGCACGGCGCTTTTGATCCGCTTCGGAAAGCGCAGCGCCATGTCGTGGGCCATCGCGGCCCCGGTCGAATGACCGACGATATGCGCCGCCTCGATGCCGAGCGCGTCCATCAGCGCGACCATATCGTCGGTCATCTGCGGCACCGAATAGGTGATGCGGTCCTGCCGAGATCCGCCGGTGCCGCGATGATCGTGCAGCACCACCTGATATTTGGCCGCGAAGGCGTCGAGATTCGGCTTGAAATAGCCGCCCGCGCCGCCGATGCCGGCCACCAGCAGCACCGGCTCGCCCTGGCCCGACACGCTGTAGGCGATCTCGGTTCCATTGACTTGAGCTAGCGGCATCCCACTCTCCATTCCACTTGCAGATGTATCATCACCAGGACAGCCAGCGCTCGAGCAGCGTGACGGCGTAGTCCAGCACGAGCGCCAGCAGCATCAGGGCGAACAGCCCGACCCAGACCGCGTTGAGGTCGTAAAGCGTGCCGGCGTAGTAGACGAGGTAGCCGAGCCCCTGCTTGGCGGCGATGTATTCGCCGACAACCGCGCCGATCAAGGCGAACCCGACGTTGAGGCGCAGGCCGGAGATGATCCACGGCATGGTCGCCGGCGCGACGATCTTGAGGAAGGTCTGGCGCTGGCTCGCGCCGAGCGAGCGCATCAGCCGGATCAGGTCCTGATCGACCTCCTGCGCGCCGCTGAAGGCGGTCATCAGCGAAACGATGAAGGTGATGATCGCCGCGATCGCGATCTTGGATTCGATGCCGATCCCGAACCAGACGATGATCAGCGGCGCCAGCGCGATCTTCGGAAGCCCGTTGATGGCGACGATGAACGGCCGCAGTACCAGCGCCAGGCGCGGGGTGAGCCATAATGCCAGGCCCGCGGCACTGCCGAGCGAGCAGCCGATCACGAAGCCGACCAGCGATTCGAAGCCCGTCACCAGCGTCGACTGGATCAGCGTGCCGTCGGCCAGCAGCGTGACGAATTTGCCGGCGATGCCGCTCGGCTGACCGTAGAGATAGACCGGCAGCCACTCGGCCCGGATCGCGATTTCCCACAGCCCGAAAAAGCCGATGGTGAGCGCGATCTGTCCGAGCAGGATCAGCAGCCACGGCGAGACCAACGAGCCGCGCTGCTTTGCCGGGACGGCGATCGTCATGTCGACTTCGCCAGATGCGCGATCGAGGAGATCTCGACCAGGAATTCCGGCTTCACCAGATCGGCGCGGATGCAGTAGCGCGCCGGAAAATCCTTCGGGAAGTATTCCTTGTAGACCACGTTCATGGCGGCGTAGTCGGACAGGTCCTTGAGAAAGATCGAGTTCATGGTGACGTCCGCCATGGTGCCGCCGGCGGCCTCGACGATGCTCTTGATCGATTCCAGCACCGCGCGGGTCTGCGCGGTGGCGTCGCCGACGCCGACAGTCTTGCCTTCGGCGTCCATCGCCAGCACGCCCGAGACGTAGAGGATGTTGTCGGCGAGCACGCCGGGCGAGTAGGGCGCCAGCGGCGGAGGCGAACCGGCGGGGATGATCGGTTTGCGCGACATGTCAGGGCTCCTCGAGTTTGGGCTGAAACGATGTGGTTCGACGGACTGAAACTGTCAGCGATTGGTCAGGCTGCGCAACTCGCTGGTGGTGGTGGTCCAGCCGAAAAAGGTCTCGACGTTGTAGATGGTGGCTTCCTGCAGCGACGGCGGGCCGGCCTGCAGCGTGGCGTCCTTCACCATGATCGGGAAGTACTCCAGGAAGTAACCGTCACGGATGGTGGATTCGACGCAGACATTGGTGGCGACGCCGACCACGACGAGATTGCGGATTCGGCGCGCCCGCAGCATGGCGTCGAGCTGGGTGCCGTAGAAGCCGCTGTAGCGCGGCTTCGGCAGCACCAGTTCGCCCGGCAGCGGCAGCAGCTTGTCGACCAGCGCGTAGTCCCAGGTGCCGCGGGTGATCAGCTTGCCGTCGAGATCGGGCCGCGACCGCATCGTCTTCAGCGCGTTCGACTTCCACCAGTTCGGCGAGTCCGGGGTGCCGGCCTCCTGTTTGGCGGCGTCCCAGCCGTTCTGGAAGAACACGATGGTGAAGCCGAGTTTGCGGGATATCTCCAGCGTCTCCGCCACCGCGGCGATCACCGGCTTGGCGCCGCTGACGTCGAAGCCGGCGAGATCCAGATAGCCGCCCGGAGACGCGTAGGCGTTCTGCATGTCGACCACGATCAGCGCGGTCTCGTCGGGCGACAGCGGAAACTCTTCCGGCTTCGCCGGCAGCATGAGCGCGTTGTCGCGGCGCGGCAACGATTGCGGAATGGTCGGCATCGATGTTCCTGCTGTCGTCGTCAGCTTTTCAGGCCGAAATCGGCCGTGGCCTTGGTGGCGATGGTGGTGTCGACCATCTCCTCGTAGGGCAGCGTCTTCTTGAGTGTACCGGCGCCACTCTCGTGCTTCATGATCGCGTCCCAGTCTTCCTTGGTGATGATGGGATTGCGCGGAACCACGTTCTTGGTGGTCATGAAATTCTTGGCGCCGAGCTTGACGACCTCCGGCGCGACGCTGGGGAATTCCTGCCGGCTGACCTCTTCGAACGCGTTCGGATCGGTGTGCAGCAGCTTCATGGCGTCGGCCAGGGCGTTGGTGAATTTCTGCACCGTCTCGCCGTTGGACTTCAGGTACGGTTCGGTGACGAAGATCGAGGAGAACGCGATCGGCCCGAGAGTATCGGCGAACGAGTAGACCACTTCGAGGCCGAACTGCGTGACGCCGATGCTGGCGTCCCAATCGAAGGCGATGGCGAGATCGGCGCGGCCGTCCTTGACCGCGGCGGCCTGCGCGCCGGGCGGCAGTTCCAGGAAATTGACGCCGGCTTCCTTCGGATCGAATCCGCCGATGCTGCGCATCAGATAGGTCGGCGTCGAGATCGTGTTGGACGGGAAGCGCAGCGTGGCGATGGTCTTGCCCTTGAGGTCGGCCAGCGAATTGATCTTCAGGCCCGGCTTGGCGATCGCGAACAGCGAGATGCCGCCCGCCACCTTGGCGATGACGCGCATCTTGCCGCCTTCCAGCGTCGAGTTCACCGACATGCCGGTGCCGGTCAGCGCGAATTGCGCGCGGTTGGCGAGCAGCACCGACACCGGCACGGCGATGCCGCCGGCGGTGGACAGCTCGACGTCGAGGCCTTGCTTGGCGAACAGATCCTTGCGCATCGCCGTGTAAAGCGGGGTGTAGAGCGCGATGTGGATCGCCTCGGAGACGATCACCTTGGTCCGGCTCTGCGCGATGCTCGGCATCGGAAACGCCGCGGCCAGTCCCAGCGCGCCGGTGCCGAGCAGAAGGTTGCGCCGGGTCGGAGCCGAGAGTGTCGAGAGGGAGGTCGTTTCGGTCTTTTTCGAAGTCATGATGGCTCCTGACGAGATGGCCTGCCGCCGACGTGGGTGAGCACCCCGGGGGACAGCCGTCGTGCGCCGCTCCCCGATGAACTGGGACAGGCTAGGAAGCCTTCAGCGTTCTTAAAAGTCGAGAATCTGTCATGTGTTCATGCGGAAAAGGCAACACCCGGCGACTATTCCGAGCGTTCCTTCGAGGCCCGGATCGTCACGGTCAGCAGTTTCAGGAACTCCTGAGCGGCGTGTGAGAGCGGCCGGTCGCGGTGCACATTGATGCTGGACCGCGCCGAGGCCAGTTCCTGATCGGCGACGGGGATCGCCCGCAGATGGCCGGCCTCGAGGTCCGACACCACCGCGAGAGCGGGCTTGAAGGCGATGAACTGGCCGGTCGCCGCCATGGTGTTGGTCAGCTCCAGCGAATTGGTGGTCACCAAAATCTTGGGCGCGAGCTTGTGTTTGGCGACGGTGCGCTCGAACGATTGCCGCAGGCCGAAGCTGTGGTCGGGCAGCGCCAGCGGCTCCCGGCAGATTTCCTCGAGCGTGAGCTGTTTGCGATCGGCGTATTTGTGGCCGGGTGTGACAAGGCACGAGATCGGCTCTGGAAACTCCGCGATGGTCTCGATCTCGGCGCGGCGGGTGGCGTTGAAGGTGATGCCGATATCGGCATCGTCCTCCAGCAAGGCCTCGATGATCCGGTCGGTCGAGGCGGTCTGCACCTTGAAGGCTACGGCCGGATAGCGGATCTGAAATTCGGCCAGGATGCTCGGCAGCAGCCCGCGGACGAAGCCCTCGATCACCCACAGGCTCACCTCGCCGCGCCGCAGTCCGCGCAGATCATCGATGCCGGAGCGGGCGCGGTCGATGTCGCGGAACACCCTATGGCTGTGGCGGGCGAGAACCTCGCCGGCCGCGGTCAGCCGAACGCCGCTCTTGGAGCGCTCGAACAGGACCGCGTCGAGTTCGTGCTCGAGCTGCGCGATCTGCCGGCTCACCGCTGAGGGAGCGACATGCAGCCGGTCGGCCGCCTTGCGGATCGAGCCGAGCCTGGCGACCGCGTTGAAATATCGGAGTGTCAGGAAACGCACGGCGCCTCGAATGTTTCAAGCCCGTCCGTAGCATGGATCGACCGCGCCGACCGGCGCAAGGGCGTCACAATCTCTGATCGCGCGCGGTCTGGGTTTCTTCGGTCGCCGTCTTGGCTGCTGCGCCGGCGGCGCCCTTCTTGCTCGAGATCTCGATCGCCTTCCGCCCCGAGATCTCACTGCCGGCATCGTCCGGCATCCGCCAGAAGAAGAACGCCGACAGCGCCGACATCACCGCGACCACGACGAAGGCCGGGGCGAAATCGTCGGCGCCGAGCGTCGTGGTGCCGTGCCACGCCATCGTCGACTCGACGGCAAACGCGCCGATCGCGACGCCGGCGGAGATCGCCAATTGCTGGCCGACGCTGACCAGCGTGGTGGCGCGGCTCATCTGCGCGGTCTCCACCTCGGCATAGGCGACGGTGTTGATCGCGGTGAACTGCAGCGAGCGGAAGAAACCGCCGACCAGCAGGATGATCATGATCAGCAGCAGCGGCGTCGCCGGCGTGAACAGCGCGCAGGCGGCGAGAAACACCGAGCTGACCAGCGCGTTGATGGTCATGATCTTGCGGAAGCCGAAGGTGCGGATGATCCTTGCTGCGAGCGGCTTCATCCCCATCGCGCCGGCCGAGGAGGCGAAGGTGACGAGGCCGGAGTGAAACGGCGACAGCCCGAACCCGATCTGCATCAGGAGCGGCAGCAGGAACGGCAGCGCGCCGATGCCGAGCCTGAACAGGAAGCCGCCGGTCATGCTGGCGCGCAGCGTCGTCAGCCGCAGCAGCGAGAAATCCAGCACCGGCGAGGCGGTCCGGCGGGCGTGCAGGACGTACAGCGTCATCGAGATCGTGCCGATCGCGATCAGCGCCACCACCACTTGCCAGGGCAGCAGGCCGAGCCCGGCGACCGACAGGCCGAAGGCGATGCCGGCGAGCCCGATTCCGGCCAGCACCAGGCCATAGAGGTCGAACCGCTCCGGATTTTCGCTGCGGATCGGATCGATGTAGCGCTGCGCGAAGAAGATCCCGGCGAGCCCGATCGGGATGTTGATCAGGAAGATCCAGTGCCAGGAGAAGTAGGTGGTGATGAAGCCGCCGAGCGGCGGGCCGATCACGGGCCCGATCAGCGCCGGCACCGTCATCCACGCCATCGCGCCGACCAGCGCGCTCTTGTCGATCGAGCGCAGCAGCACCAGCCGCCCGACCGGCGTCATCATCGCGCCGCCCAGGCCCTGGAGGATGCGTGCGAGGACGAAATCGGTAATGGATTGCGATAGCGCGCAGCCGATCGAGCCGACCATGAACACCGCGATCGCCGCCGAGAACACGGTGCGCGCACCGAACCGGTCGGCGGTCCAGCCGGAGGCCGGGATGAACACCGCGAGCGACAGCAGGTAGGACGTGATCGCGAGCTTCAGCGTCAGCGGCGATGTGCCGATATCGGCCGCGATCGCCGGCAGCGACGTGGCGATCACGGTGGCGTCCATGTTCTCCATGAACAGCGCGGCGGCCACGATCAGCGGGATCAGTCGTTCTTTGTTCATGCAGAGTTTCGGCGGGGAAGGGAGCCCGCCTGTAGCATCGCGTCGCAGCGCCCGCCATTGCGGACGGCGCAGAGGCACCTAAATCTTGCGTGACCGGCGCACGCATGGCCGGAGCCCGTGTGGGGGAGTTCCGCCGATGATCTACCTGCTCGCCGCCTTCCTGCCGCCGCTCGGCCTGCTGCTCAACGGCCAGCCGTTGTCGGCCGTGTTCAATCTGGCGCTGCTGGTGGTGTGCGTGATCCTCGGGCTGATCTTCAGTCCGCTGTGGCTGCTGCCGTCGCTGCACGCGCTGATCGCGGTGCGGATGCGGCAGGAGAAGCGGATGCACCGCGAGGTGGTCGAGGCGATCCGCCAGCACGGCCCGCCGCCGGCCTATCGGCGCTGAGGGGCGCGAGGTCCCGCGGTGCACGCATCGCGGGTGCGCACAAAAGCCGTGGTTGAAGGGGCGCGGCCCCTTTGATTCGTCATATCCCCGTGCTATCGACCACCGCCAACCCTCCCGACGGGCTCGATTCGACGGCGCTGCCGCTGTGGCGCCGAACGCGGCTCCCGTCTCCCGAGCTTGAACGCGGCGCAACCTGCCGCTGAACGGAGTTGGCAATGGCGTCATTGAACGGATCACGGCAGTTTCAGGAAGCGTACACGTTCGACGACGTGTTGCTGAAGCCTGGCCCGTCGGACGTGCTGCCGTCCGACGTCGACATTCGCTCCCGGATCACCCGCGCGATTGCGCTCAACATCCCGATCATCGCCTCGGCCATGGATACCGTCACCGAGGCGCGGATGGCGATCGCGATGGCCCAGGCGGGCGGCATCGGCGTGATTCATCGCAATTTCGATCCCGAGGGCCAAGCCGCCCAGGTCCGCCAGGTCAAGAAGTTCGAATCCGGCATGGTGGTCAATCCGCTGACCATCGCCCCCGAAGCGAAACTCGCCGACGCGCTGGCGTTAATGAACCAGCACGGCTTTTCCGGCATTCCGGTGGTGACCGGTGCCGAGGGTCGCAGCCCGGGCAAGCTGGTCGGCATCCTGACCAATCGCGACGTCCGTTTCGCCACCGATCCGTCGCAGCAGGTGTCGGAGCTGATGACTCACGAGAATCTCGTGACGGTGCGCGAGGGTGTCAGCCAGGACGAGGCCAAGAAACTGCTGCATCAGCACCGCATCGAAAAACTGCTGGTGGTCGACGATCAGTACCGCTGCGTCGGCCTGATCACCGTCAAGGACATGGAAAAGGCGGTCGCGCATCCGCTGGCGTCGAAGGACGCGCAGGGCCGGCTGCGGGTCGCCGCCGCGACCACGGTCGGCGAGGGCGGCTTCGAGCGGACCGAGCGGCTGATCGAGGCCGGCGTCGACCTCGTCGTGGTCGACACCGCGCACGGCCATTCGGCGCGCGTGCTGGAAGCGGTGACCAGGATCAAGCGGATCTCCAATGCGGTGCAGGTGATCGCCGGCAATATCGCGACGCGCGACGGCGCGCAGGCGCTGATCGATTCCGGCGCCGACGCCGTCAAGGTCGGGATCGGGCCGGGGTCGATCTGCACCACGCGGATGGTCGCCGGCGTCGGCGTGCCGCAGCTCACCGCGATCATGGACGCGGTCGAGGCGGCGAAGAAGGCCGACATCCCGGTGATCGCCGATGGCGGCATCAAGTACTCGGGCGATCTCGCCAAAGCGCTCGCGGCCGGCGCCGATATCGCGATGGTCGGCTCGCTGCTCGCGGGCACCGACGAGACACCCGGCGAAGTGTTCCTGTGGCAGGGGCGCTCCTACAAGGCCTATCGCGGCATGGGCTCGGTCGGCGCGATGGCGCGCGGCTCGGCCGATCGCTACTTCCAGCAGGACATCAAGGACACGCTGAAGCTGGTGCCGGAAGGCATCGAAGGCCAGGTGCCGTACAAGGGCCCGGTCGGCAACGTGATGCATCAGCTCGCCGGCGGCCTGCGCGCCGCGATGGGCTATGTCGGCGCTCGCACGATCGCCGAATTCCACGACAAGGCCGAATTCGTCCGCATCACCGGCGCCGGCCTGCGCGAAAGCCACGTCCACGACGTCGTCATCACCCGCGAGAGCCCGAACTATCCGGGTGGGGCGTAGGGCCGAGCTGGTAATTGTCTCAAATAGTCGCAGATAACTCTCGTTCGTCATTCCGGGGCGCGCGCAGCGCGAACCCGGAATCTCGAAGAGATGAACGCGGTCAGTGCCCGTTTCAGATTCCGGGTTCGCTCACTTCGTGAGCGCCCCGGAATGACGAGCGCGTGACGGTGTGTGGTCTGTACGCCGGAGCGACGAGCGAGGCGGGCGTCTTGATGCCCGAAAGCGGCGCAGGCTTGCGTCCCGTCTGCCGCAGTTGGCGAATGCGGATTGGTCGCCTACAACTCTCCAATCAACAACAAAGAAGGAAACGCAATGTCCAAGGCCAAGCGCATCGTTCTCGCCTCGCGTCCGACGGGAGAGCCGACGGCGGCGAATTTCCGCCTCGAGGATTTTGACGCGCCGACGCCGGGTGAGGGCCAGGTGCTGCTGCGCACGATTTGGCTGTCGCTCGATCCCTATATGCGCGGCCGCATGAGCGACGGGCCGTCCTACGCGCAGCCGGTGCCGGTCGGCGGCGTGATGGAAGGCGGCACCGTCTGCGAGGTGCTCGACTCCAAGAGCCCGGGCTTCGCCAAGGGCGACATCGTGCTGGCGCACAGCGGCTGGGCGACCCACGCCGTCGCCGACGCCAAGCCGCTGCGCAAGATCGATCCGTCGCTGGGGCCGATCTCGACCGCGGTCGGCGTGCTCGGCATGCCCGGCATGACGGCCTATACGGGCCTGCTGGACATCGGTCAGCCGAAGGCAGGCGAGACCGTCGTCGTCGCAGCCGCCTCCGGCGCGGTCGGCTCCGCGGTCGGCCAGATCGCGAAGATCAAGGGCGCTCGCGCGGTCGGCATCGCCGGCGGCAAGGCGAAGTGCGACTACGTCAAGAGCGAACTCGGCTTCGACGATTGCCTCGACCATCGCGATCCGGATCTCGCCGCCAAGCTGAAGGCGGCGTGCCCGAACGGCATCGACGTGTATTTCGAGAATGTCGGCGGCGAGGTGTTCGAGGCGGTGTTTCCGCTGTTCAACGCTTTCGCCCGGATGCCGGTGTGCGGACTGATCGCGCAATACAACGCGTTCGAGGCGCCGCCGACGCCGAAATGGGCCACCGCGCTGATGCGCCACGTGCTGACCAAGCGTCTCACCATCCGCGGCTTCATCGTCAGCGATTTCGCCGGACGCCGGCAGGAGTTCCTGCGCGATATGTCGGAGTGGGTGCGCGACGGCAAGGTGAAGTACAAGGAGTTCGTCACCGAAGGCGTCGAGAGCGCGCCGGAGGCGTTCATCGGCCTGCTGAAGGGCGCCAATTTCGGCAAGCAACTGGTCCGCGTCGGACCCGACAAGGCCTGACAAGATAACGCGGGCCTCGGCTGCCGCCGAGGTCCGCGCCGCTCTCTTCAACAGGAGGTCGCGATGTCGGTCCAGATGGTGCTGCTGCCGGTGTTCGTGCTGATCGGGCTGACCTTCGCGCTGCTGCTGGGAACCTTCTGGGAGCGGCGGCGCGCGCTGGTGTCACGCGAGACCAAGATCCGCGACATCGCGCTCGGGCAGCCGAACTGGCCGGAGCGCGCGACGAAGGTCGCGAACTGCTACAGAAACCAGTTCGAACTGCCAATTCTGTTCTATACGCTGATCGCGATCGGACTGCCGCTGCGGCGGATCGATCTGGTGCTGGTGCTGCTCTCCTGGGTGTTCGTGGTGACGCGGTTCGCCCATGCCGGCATCTTCGTCAGCTCCAACGACCTCGGGCAGCGATCGACGGCCTGGTTCGCAGGCGCGCTGGTGCTGCTGGCGATGTGGGTGTATTTCGCGCTGCGCATGCTGCTGCTGATCTGATATCGGTCGCGCGCGTTCCCGAACCGTGAAAGACTGCAATGACCCCCGCCGCACGGCTGTCCGCAGCCATCGACCTGATCGCCACCATCGACGGCCAACGCATTCCCGCCGCCAAGGCCCTCAAGGAGTGGGGCACGGCGCATCGCTATGCCGGTTCCGGCGATCGCGCCGCGATTGCAGGCGTGGTCTGGGACGTGCTGCGCCGCCGCGCCTCCAGCGCCTTCCTGATGGACGACGACAGCGCCCGCGCGCGGGTGCTCGGCATGCTCAAGCTCGAACGCGGCATGACACCGGAGGCGATCGCGGCGCTGTGTGACGGCGGCCGGTTCGCGCCGGAGCCTTTGACCGACGCCGAGCACGCCGCCTTGTCCGGGCGCACGCTCGACGCCGCTCCGCCGCATATCGCCGGAGATTATCCGGAATGGCTCGACGGCGCCTTGGCCGAGGTGTTCGGCGAGGAGCGGGTTGCAGAAGCGACCGCGATGGCCAGCCGGGCGCCGCTCGACCTGCGCGTCAACACGCTGAAGGCGAAGCGCGAGAAGGTGCTGGCGTCGCTGAAGCACCTCGGCGCGTCCGAGACCCCGTGGTCGCCGATCGGCCTGCGGATCGAACTCGGCGCCGACGCCCGCAATCCGGGCGTGCAGGCCGAGCCGGATTTCATCAAGGGCGCCATTGAGGTGCAGGACGAGGGCTCGCAGCTCGCGGCGCTGCTGTCGGCCGCCAAGCCCGGCGAGCAGGTGATCGATTTGTGCGCCGGCGCCGGCGGCAAGACGCTGGCGCTGGCGGCGATGATGCAGGGCAAGGGCCGGCTGATCGCCACCGATTCCGACAAGCGCCAGCTCGCGCCGATCCACGAGCGGCTGTCGCGCGCCGGCGTGCATAATTGCGATATTCGGGCTCCGAAGGGGCCGGCCGATACCCTGTCCGACATCCACGCCTCCGCCGATCTGGTGCTGGTCGACGCGCCGTGCACCGGCACCGGCACCTGGCGTCGCAACCCCGACGCGAAATGGCGGATGCGCCCCGGTGCGCTGGAGATCCGGCTGAAGGACCAGGCCGAGGTGCTGGCGCGCGCCGCCGCACTGGTGAAGCCCGGCGGCCGGATCGCCTATGTCACCTGCTCGGTGCTGCCGGCGGAGAACGGCGGCCAGATCAAGGCGTTCACGGCCGCGCACCCGGACTTCGCCGTCACCCCGCCGGCGGAGGTCGCCGCCGCGCTGTGGGACAAGGCCGAGGCCTTCCTGGCCGCCGTCCGGACCTCGCCTGAAGGCCTGCTGATGACCCCGCGCAAGACCGGAACGGACGGGTTTTTCGTGTCGGTGCTGCGCAAGCAAGGCTCCTGAGAGCCGTCACCCTGAGGTGCGAGCGCCGGGCGCTTCGCGCGCGGCGGGAGCCTCGAAGGGCGACGGCGTCGCGGGCGAAGAGGTCGCAGAACAGCATCCTTCGAGGCTCGCCGAAGACGGCGAGCGCCTCAGGATGACGGCGGGGGGCGGGGCTGTATCACGGCGGTTTCCAGGAGGGCGCTGTTCCCGGTGCATGACGCCCGCCGGCCGTTTTTCCCCGTTGCGAGCCGGGCCGGGGTCGCGTATTTGCTGCCCATGACAGCCCCCAGCACATCCTCCGCTTCGTCCGTCGTCCCCTCCGGCGCCGACACCTCGCCGCATGTCGCCGCGATCCACGAGAAGATCCTGATCGTCGATTTCGGCTCGCAGGTCACCCAACTGATCGCCCGCCGCGTCCGCGAGGAGGGCGTGTATTCCGAGATCGTGCCGTTCCAGAAGGCGGAGGCCGCCTTCGCCGAGATGAAGCCGAAGGCCGTGATCCTGTCCGGCGGCCCGGCTTCGGTGCTGGACGCCGACGCGCCGATCGCGCCGATGGCGATCCTCGAAGCCGGCGTGCCGGTGCTCGGGATCTGCTACGGTGAACAGACGCTGGCCAAGCAGCTCGGCGGCACCGTCGAGGCAGGCCACCACCGCGAATTCGGCCGCGCCACGATCGAGATCACCGATGATTGCGCGCTGTTCGACGGGGTATGGGAGAAGGGCGGCCAGTACGACGTCTGGATGAGCCATGGCGACCGCGTCACCAAGCTCCCGGACGGCTTCCGCGGCGTCGCCAAGGCGCCGGGCTCGCCGATCTCGGTGATCGCCGACGACACCCGCAAATTCTATGCGATGCAGTTCCACCCCGAAGTGGTGCACACGCCCGACGGCGCGAAACTCCTGCGCAATTTCGTCCGCAAGGTTGCGGGGCTGACCGGTGACTGGACGATGCGCGCCTTCCGCGAGGAGGCGATCGAGAAGATCCGCGCCCAGGTGGGCCAGGGCAAGGTGATCTGCGGCCTGTCCGGCGGCGTCGACTCGGCGGTCGCCGCGGTGCTGATCCACGAGGCGATCGGCGATCAGCTCACCTGCGTGTTCGTCGATCACGGCATGCTGCGCAAGGACGAAGCCAAGACCGTCGTCGACCTGTTCCGGCACCACTACAACATCCCGCTGGTGCATGTGGATGCGTCCGAGACCTTCCTCGGCGCGCTCAATGGCGTCACCGATCCGGAGCAGAAGCGCAAGATCATCGGCAAGCTGTTCATCGACGTGTTCGACGCCGAGGCCAAGGTCGTCGGCGGCGCGGATTTCCTGGCGCAGGGCACGCTGTATCCCGACGTGATCGAAAGCGTGTCGTTCACCGGCGGCCCGTCGGTGACGATCAAGTCGCACCACAATGTCGGTGGCCTGCCCGAACGCATGAACATGAAGCTGGTCGAGCCCTTGCGCGAATTGTTCAAGGACGAGGTGAGGGCGCTCGGCCGCGAGCTCGGCCTGCCCGACGTGTTCGTCGGCCGTCATCCGTTCCCGGGCCCCGGCCTCGCGATCCGCTGCCCCGGCGAGATCACGGCCGAGAAGCTCGAGATCCTGCGCAATGCGGACGCCGTCTACATCGACCAGATCCGCAAGGCCGGACTCTACGACCAGATCTGGCAGGCCTTCGCGGTGTTGCTGCCGGTCAAGACCGTCGGCGTGATGGGCGACGGCCGCACCTATGAGTACGTGGTTGGATTGCGGGCGGTGACTTCGACCGACGGCATGACGGCCGACTTCTATTCCTTCGACATGAACTTCCTCGGCGCCACCGCGACCCGGATCATCAACGAGGTCAAGGGCGTCAACCGCGTGGTGTACGACGTCACGAGTAAGCCGCCGGGGACAATCGAGTGGGAATGATTTTGCCCATCTCTAGGGCTACTCGAAAACTGCGCCACGGCTCGATCCAACGGGCTCAAGACTAAAAACCGTTCTCCTCGATCGGGGCTGTCTGTCGATCATGGCTTGGAGCGGCGGTCGCACGCCCGGGCGCATCGTGATCCCGTCACACCGCCGTCAGCCGCCTGCCGTGCCTTGCTCTGCCGTGAGCGTTTCGCTGATCTGCCACACCCGACGATTTGCGTCCGCGTCGAGCGCCTGGGCGGGGGCCGGAATGGTCTTTCGGTCGCCGAAATACTGGCCGCTTACGTCGGCCAGTTCCGGTGCGTCGGCGAGATACAGCACGCGGCGCGCCGCCCGCTCCGCAGACGGGATCGCCCAGCCTCCCAATCGGGCGAACAGCTTCAGAAAGAACCCCTGGGCGCCGTCGGTGCCGCCGAGGTTGGATTTGAACACGCCGGGGAAGACGCAATTGACCGTCACGCCGCTGCCTTGCAGCCGTCGCGCCAGCTCGAAGGTGAAATGCAGATTGCCGAGCTTGGACTGGCCGTAGCCCTGCATCATGCGGTAGGGCCGCCGCTCCCAATTCAGATCGCCGAAATCCAGCGCGGTGCTGATCCGCGTGCCGACATTGACGATCCGCGCCGGGGCACTGGCTTTGAGGAGATCCAGCAGCAGGTTGGTGAGGAGGAAGGGGCCGAGATGGTTCACCGCCAGCGCGCACTCGATCCCCTGGGGGCTGAGCCGCCGCTCTGGGAAGGCGGTGCCGGCATTGTTCACCAGCAAGTGCAGGTGCTCGAAACGCTGCTGCACGGCTTGCGCCATTGCACGGATCGCCGACTGGTCGGCCAGATCGGCGACAAACAGATGCAGGTCGTCGTTGCCGGTGGCGGCCCTGATCTCTGCAAGCGCCGTCTCGCCCCGTTCGCGGTCGCGTACCACCAGGCCAACGCGCGTATTCTCCGCCGCCAATGCCGTCGCGATGGCTTTGCCCAGACCCGAATTGGCCCCGGTCACCAGAGCGGTTCGTTTCCCTTCACGGTTCGAAATCATCGGCTCAACCTTCTGCAGGCAGCAGGGGCACCCCCGCACGGGTTCCAGATGTGAGCGAGTTCGCGAAAGATCGTGTTCCGGCGGATCGGTCAGGCGACGTCATCGAAGCTCCACCGGTCCGACGAACAATCGAGATCGCGCGTCGAGGAACATTCTTCCGTCGCGCGTGGGCGACAGTCGAACGCGCCTGCTCATTGGGAGCAATGATCTTGCGCAAGTTTCCCGCCGGTCTGAACGACAGCTTCATTCGATGGCGCTGCAATCGTCGAGTCATTGAGGAACAACCATCACGTCTCGCGTTTCTCTCGCTGATGAACACGAGCGGAGGTAACGATGAAGGCGCTGACCTGGCACGGCAAGAGCGATATCCGCTGCGAAAGCGTGCCCGATCCCAAGATCGAACATGGACGTGACGCGATCATCCGGGTCACCGCGTGCGCGATTTGCGGTTCCGACCTGCATCTGTTCGACGGCGTGATGCCGTCGATGCAGAGCGGCGACGTGCTCGGTCACGAAACCATGGGCGAGGTGGTCGAGGTCGGCGCCGACAACAAGGCGCTGAAGGTCGGCGATCGCGTGGTGGTGCCGTTCACGATCTCCTGCGGCGAATGCTTCTTCTGCAAGCGCGGCTTCTTCAGCGGCTGCGAGCGCTCCAATCCGAATGCCGAGCAAGCCGCCAAACTCTGGGGCCATTCGCCCGCCGGTCTGTTCGGCTATTCGCATCTGCTCGGCGGCTTTGCCGGCGGGCAGGCGGAATATCTGCGCGTACCTTACGCCGATGTCGGTCCGATCAAGGTGCCGGATGGCATGACCGACGAGCAGGCGCTGTTCCTGTCGGACATTTTTCCGACCGGCTTCATGGCGGCCGATTTCTGCGATCTGCAAGGCGGCGAAACGGTTGCGATCTGGGGCTGCGGGCCGGTCGGACAATTCGCCATCAAGAGCGCGTTCCTGCTCGGCGCCGAGCGCGTCATTGCCATCGACACCGTGCCGGAACGGCTGGAAATGGCTCGCGCATCCGGCGCGATCACGATCGACTTCAAGCACGACGACGTCTACGACCGCATTCAGGAACTGACCCAGGGCCGCGGCGCCGACGCCTGCATCGACGCGGTCGGCACCGAGCCGGAGACCACCTCCGGCCTCGATGCCGTGGTCGATCGGATCAAGGTGGCGACCTTCATGGGCACCGATCGGCCGCACGTGCTGCGGCAGGCGATCCATTGCTGTCGCAATTTCGGGACCGTCTCCATCGTCGGCGTCTATGGCGGTCTGCTCGACAAGATCCCGATGGGGTCTGCGATCAATCGCGGCCTGACGTTCCGGATGGCACAAACCCCGGTTCAGCGCTATCTGCCGCAGTTGCTGTCCCGCATCGAGAAGGGTGAGATCGACCCGACCTTCGTCATCACCCATCGCGCCACGCTGGACGAGGGCCCCGACCTCTACAAGACGTTTCGCGACAAGAAGGACGGCTGCATCAAGGTGGTGATGAAGCCCTAACTTTCTTCGAGCGCCAGCCCGTAGATGATCATGCAAGCGCCGTGCGGGCGATCGGTGGTGAGCCGGGCCGCGGTCTCGGCGATCGTCCCGCGATAGATCCGCGTCTCCGGCGAGCCGAGGCTTTCGACGATCGCGGCCGGCGTTTGCGGGCTCATGCCGTGGGCGATCAGGCGTTCGACCAGTGCCGGAAAGGTCGCCTTGCCCATATAGATGCAGGTCGTCGCCGCCGGATCGGCCAGCGCCGCGATGTCGAGATCGCCCGGCAGACGGCCGTCGACGTCGTGGCCGGTGACGAGCTGGACGCGGCGGGCGACGCCGCGCTTGGTCAGCGATGCGCCGATCGCCGCGGCGGCCGCCGTCGCGGTGGTGACGCCGGGGACGATTTCGATATCGATGCCGGCGTCGCGGGCGGCGCGTAGTTCCTCGTCGGAGCGGGCGAACACGGCAGGGTCGCCGGCCTTCAGCCGCACCACGCGCTTGCCGCGCCCGGCATGGGCCACGATCAGCCGGCTGACCTCGTCCTGCCGCGGCGACGGATGTCCGGCGCGTTTGCCGACGGCGACCAGCTCGACGTCCGGCTTGAGGAACGACATGAAGTCTTCGCCGGCCAGATCGTCGTACAGCACGACATCGGCTTGCTGCAGGCGCTTGACCGCGCGCAACGTCAGCAGGTCGGCATCGCCGGGGCCGGCGCCGACGAGGGCGACGCTGCCGGGGGTGAACCGGGAGGGAGGCGAGGTCGTCATCAACTGGCGAGCTCCTGCGCGACGTCGATCAGATGGAAAAACGTTCCGGTGACATGACCGCGGCGGCTTCCGGTCTCGCCGGTCGGCGCGCCGGCTGCGTCGCGGATGTCTGCGAGCGGGTCGTCGGCGACGCTGAGCACGCGGGCGTAGTGATATTCGTGGCCGCGCAGGACGCAGCCGGCGGGATGGCCGGCGGCGGGCGTCTGCAGGGTCGCGACGCGATAGCCGAGATGCAGCTTGCGCTCGGCGAAATCGGTTTCGAGGCCGAGGAGTCCCACCATCGCGTGGCGATGCCCTTCGGCGTCGATCAGGCCTGCGCCGAGCGTCATGTAGCCTCCGCATTCGCCGTGCACCGGGCGCGTCTGCGCGAAGCGGGTCAGCGTCGACTTGAAGTGTGTGGCCGCGGCGAGCCTGCCGGCATGGAGTTCGGGATAGCCGCCCGGCAGCCAGGCCGCATCACAAGTATCATCGGGTCCTTCGTCAGCGAGCGGCGAGAACGGCACGATCTCGGCGCCGGCGGCGCGCCATCCGGTGAGCAGATGCGGATAGATGAAGGAGAAGGCATCGTCGCTGGCGAGCGCGATGCGCTGGCCGGGAGGCGCGATGCGCGGCGTCGCCGCGGTGTCGAACTGTGACGGAGCGGCGGCGCGTTCGAGCGCGTCGAGGTCGATGCCCTGTTCGGCGAGTGCGGCCAGTGCAGCGAGCCGCGCGTCGAGCTGCGTGTGTTCGCGCGCCTGCACCAGCCCGAGATGGCGGTTCTTGATCGTGCTGCCGGCATGTCGTGCGAGCGTGCCCAGCACAGGAATGCTCTGCATCGTGAAGCCGGCGCGGACCAGCGCCTCGTGCCGCGCGCTGGCGACGTTGTTGAGGATCACGCCGGCCAGCTTCACGTCGCTCCGGTAGTTCGCGAAGCCGAGCGCTAGCGCGGCGGCCGATTGCGACTGGCCGGCGACGTCGATCACCAGCACCACCGGCCAGCCGGTCGCCGCGGCGATATCGGCGGTTGCGCCGTTGCCCCACGCGCCTGTCGTGCTGCCGCCGTCGAACAGCCCCATCACGCCTTCGGCGATGCAGAGGTCCGCACCGCCGGCCTCATCGAGCAATGCGGCGATCCGGCCGCGCGTGACAGCGAACGAGTCGAGGTTGTAGGAAGGCCGGCCAGTGGCCGCGGCGTGGAACGCCGGATCGATGTAGTCGGGGCCGCATTTGTAGGGCTGGACGATGCGGCCGCGGCGACGCAACGCGGCGAGCAGCGCTAACGTCACCGTGGTCTTGCCGCTGTTGGTCGACGGCGCCGCGATGATCAGCCCCTGCGGCCGCGCACGCGTCGCGGCATGATCGCGATCAGTCGCGGGCACGATCGTCCTCCGCGGAACGACGATAGCGCCGGTCGTAGTCCGTGCTGTAGAGCGCGCTATTGCGGAAATCGCTCGCTGCGAGCGACGGCCCGACCAGGATTAGCGCGGTGCGATCGATGCCGGCCTCCGCCACCTGCGCGGCGATCGTCGCGAGCGTGCCGCGGATGATCTGCTCTTCGGGCCAGCTCGCGCGAACGACGACGGCCACGGCGCAATCGTTGCCGTAGTGCGGGCGCAGCTTGTCGACGACGGCGTCGAGCACGTGGATCGACAAATGGATCGCCAGCGTCGCGCCGGTCGCCGCATAGGCCTCGAGGTTTTCGCGAGGTGGCATCGCGGAAGCGCGGCCCGAGGTGCGCGTCAGCACCACGGTCTGGGCGACTTCGGGCAGTGTCAGTTCGCGCCCGAGCGCCGCCGCGGCGGCAGCGAATGACGGCACGCCGGGCGTGACGGTGTAGGGGATGCCGTGAGCCTCGAGCCGGCGGATCTGCTCGCCCATCGCGCTCCATACCGACAGATCGCCGGAATGCAATCGCGCGACGTCGTGGCCGGCCTCGGCGGCGGCGACGAATTCTTTGGTAATCGCGTCGAGATCGAGCGGCGCGGTGTCGACCACACGGGCATCCGGCGGGCACAGCGTGATCAGCTCGCGCGGCACCAGCGATCCCGCGTAGAGGCAGACCGGGCAGCGCATCACCAGATCGCGGCCGCGCACCGTGATCAGGTCGGGCGCGCCGGGGCCGGCGCCGATGAAGTGGACCGTCATTGCGGTGGCTCCTCGATGGCGACGGCGGCGGTCGCCTGGCGGTCGCTTGATATCAGCCGCGTCACCGCAAGGCGGGCGGCAGGCCCCGCCGCGGCGAGCGCCGCCGCTTCACAGACGCTGCCGACACCGCGGGCGCGTGCAACGCGCGGTGAGTTGGTCGCGATGCGACCGGCGACGCTCCGGATCGCAGCCGTACTGATCGCGAGGCAGGGCAATGCCGCTTCTGTCGCCGCTGCGATCAACGGCGGATGCACTGCTTTGTCGTCGGGCACGGCAAGATGCGTCGGTTGTGCGGGCATAGCGGCGCCGCGCGCAGCGGCGATGACTTCGGCGATCGACGCCTGAGGGGCGGCGGCGCGAAATCCGAGGCCGATCACGATGCGCGTCATTTGCGGACGCTCCATTGCACCACCGGGATCGCGGCGCGCCAGGCGGTGAGCCCGCCGACCGGCGCGGCGCGTTCGACGCCGAGCCGCAGCAACTCGCCGCCGTGGCGGCCGTGCCAGGCGATCAGCAGCGCCTCGGTTTCGAGCGTCACGGCGTTGACGACCAGCCGTCCGCCGGACGGCAGCGCATGCCACACCGTATCGAGTACCCCGGGTCGCCCGGCGCCGCCGCCGATGAACACGGCGTCCGGCGTCGGCAGATCGGCGAGTGCGTCGGGTGCTTCACCCAGCCTGAGATCGAGATCGGGCACGCCGAGCGCATCGGCATTGGCGCGGGCGCAAGCCAGCCGGTCGGGTCGTGCCTCGATGCCGATGGCGCGATTGCCGCGCGCCGCCAGCAGCCACTCGATGCCGATCGACCCCGATCCAGCGCCGATATCCCACAACAATTCGCCGCCGCGCGGCGCCAGACTCGACAGCGTCACCGCGCGGATCGCGCGCTTGGTGAGTTGGCCGTCGTTCTGGAACAGCTCGTCCTGCAGGCCGCTCGCGCGCGGGATGATCGCGGAATCGGGTTGCGCAACCACGTCGATGCCGATCGCGACCGGTGCGGCGACGTCGGTGAGTGCATAGTTCACCGCTGCTGCGCGGCGAATGCGCTCGCGCGGGCCGCCGAGCGCTTCGAGTACGGCGAGATCGGAGGCGCCAAATCCCAGCGATGCCAGATAGGCCGCGATCTGCGCGACGGCGGGACCGTCCCGAACCAGCACGATCAGGCGGGCGCCGGATCGCAGATACGGTCGCAGCATCGACACCGGCTGCGCATGCAGGCCGAGCGTGACGGTCTCTTCCAGTCGCCAGCCGAGCCGCGTGGCGGCCCACGAGAACGTCGACGGCGCGGGCAGGGCGGTCCATTCGGTCGGTGCGAGATGCTCCGCGAGCACTGAGCCTGCGCCGTGCCAGAAAGGATCGCCCGAGCACAGCACGACGACGTTGCGGCCGCGTTGCGCCAGCACATCGGGCAGCGACGCTGCGAACGGCACGCGCCACGGCAGCGTCGGCCTGCCAAGCGCGGCAACCATCGCGAGATGGCGCTCGCCGCCGATCACGAGATCGGCCTTCGCCAGCAGCGTGCGCGCTTTGTCGGACAGGCCCGCGAGGCCGTCCTCGCCGATTCCGACGATGGACAGCCACGGCGTCGTCGTGTCATCGGTGGCCGTCATGACGCTCCACTCCGCCCAGCGCACCCGCCTGTTGATCCTCGGCGGCACCGCCGATGCGACGCGGCTTGCGACGGCGATTGCCGCGGAGCCGCGCATCGAGGCCGTGCTGTCGTTCGCCGGGCGGACCGACAATCCCAAGCCGCCGCCGATCCCGTGGCGGGTCGGTGGCTTCGGCGGCGTGCGCGGATTGATCGATTACTTGCGCGCCGAGCGGATCGACCGCGTCGTCGATGCCACGCATCCATTCGCGGCCCAAATGAGCCGCCATGCAGCCGCGGCCTGTGATCTTGCCGGCGTGCCGCTGCTCGCACTCGAGCGCGCGCCATGGCAATCGGGTGAGGGCGATCGCTGGATCGAGGTCGACGATCTGGTAGCGGCAGCGCAGGCGCTCGGCGCTGCGCCGCGTCGCGTGTTCCTCGGCACCGGCCGGCAGCATCTCGATGTCTTCGCCGCGCATCCGCAGCACGCTTATCTGGTCCGCCTGGTCGATCCGCCGCGCGCGGCGCTGCCGTTTCCGCAGGTCGAAGTCGTGGTCGCGCGTGGGCCGTTCGACCGGGTCAGTGACCGGGCGATGCTGCAGGCGCATCGCACCGAGATCGTCGTCGCCAAGAATGCCGGCGGCGATGCGGCGGTGGCCAAGATCGAGGCGGCGCGCGACCTCGGCTTGCCGGTGGTGATGGTCCGGCGTCCGGCTGTGCCTGCGCGGCTCACTGCGACCACGGTCGCCGAGGTGATGGCGTGGCTCGGTCATGACGCGGCCTTGGCAGAGCGCGGTGTGTAGACGTAGTTGCCGCCGTTGGCACGAGGAATGAGGCGCGTCTGCGACGAGCCGATCATCACCACGGTGCGCATGTCGGCACGGCTCGGAAGCGCATCGCCGAGCGGCACGACGTCGATGCGCTGGTGCGGCGCGCTCACTGCGGTCGCGAAGATCACCGGCACGGACGCCGCATGGATGCCGCGCAGCAACTCGAACGCGCGGTCGAGCTGCCATTGCCGGGCCTTCGAGATCGGATTGTACAGCGCGATCACGAAGTCGGCTTCGGCGGCCGCGCGCAGCCGCTTCTCGACGGTCTCCCACGGCTTGAGATTGTCCGACAGATTGATCGCGCAGAAATCATGGCCGAGCGGCGCGCCGATCCGCGCCGCAGCGGCGAACATCGCGCTGATGCCGGGCAGCACCCGGATGTCGAGATCGCGCCAGGCCGGATCGCCGGCCTCGATCGCCTCGAACAGCGCAGCCGCCATCGCGAACACGCCGGGATCGCCGGACGACACGATCACCACATGCCGACCCTCGCTCGCGAGCCGAAGCGCGAACGAGGCGCGATCGATCTCCTCGCGATTATCGGAAGAGTGCCGGCGGACATCGTCGCGCGCGGCGACGCGGGCGACATAGGGTGCGTAGCCGACCAGATCGGTCGCGGCGTCCAGTGCCGCGGTCACTTCGGGTGTGATCAGCTCCTGCGCGCCCGGGCCGAGGCCGGCAACGACGACCGAGCCGCTCATGGTCGTCGTCCCTGTCCATGGACGAGGATCATCGAGAAGTAGGGCGCCTGATCGTCGGGCTTGTCGGCGAGCCGCATCACCGTCTCGCCCTGCATCGCGCCGCGTTCGACATAGACCGCACGGTCGATCAGGCCGGCGGCTTCGAGCGAACGCCGCACTTTGGGAAGATTGCGGCCGAGCTTCATGATGACGATGGCGTCGCCGGTCTTCAGCGTTTCGGCGAGCCTTGTCGCATTCAGTGTTGCCGGCACGACGCACAGCACGTCGTCGCCGTAAGTAATCGGCGTGCCGCTCGCCGTCCAGCACGCCGCCATGCCGGAGATTCCCGGCACCACGACCACCGGCACGTCGCCGATCAGCCGGGTGTAGAGGTGCATGAACGAGCCGTAGAGAAACGGGTCGCCCTCGCACAGCACGACGACGTCGCGGCCTTGCGCGACATGCGCCGACAACCGCGCGACGCAGTCCTCGTAGAAGCTGCGCAAGGTCGCGGCGTAGGCCGGATCGTCGAGCGGGATTTCGGTCGTCACCGGATAGTCGAGCGGCTCCTCGACGACGCCGTCGGCGAGCAGGCCTTCGACGATGGTGCGCGCGTGGCCGGCGCGGCCGGCCTTCCGGAAGTAAGCGACGACCTTGGCGGCGCCGACCAGCCGTGCGGCGCGCACGCTCATCAGGTCCGGATCGCCGGGGCCGACGCCCACGCCATAGACGGTCGGCCGGGTCATTCGACTTCGCTCGCCAGCGCGTTGATCGCCGCCGCCGTCATCGCGCTGCCGCCGCGGCGGCCGCGGACGATGACGCACGGTGTTGGCGAGGCCTCGAGCAGCGCCTCTTTGGATTCCGCTGCGCCGACGAAACCGACCGGAATGCCGACGATCGCAGCAGGCCGCGGCGCGCCGGGCTCGCCGAGGATTTCGAGCAGCCGAAACAGCGCGGTCGGCGCGTTGCCGATCGCCACCACGGCGCCGTCGAGCCGCTCGCGCCACAATTCGAGCGCGGCGGCGGAGCGCGTGGTTCCCAGCTTGGCCGCCAACTCGGGGACGCGGGGATCGCCGAGCGTGCAGATTACTTCGTTGTCGGCCGGCAGCCGCTTGCGGGTCACGCCATTGGCGACCATCTGCGCATCGCACAGGATCGGCGCGCCGGCCTGCAGTGCCGCGCGGCCCGCGGTGACGAAACCGGAGGTGAAGACGATGTCGCTCGCCACCTCGACCATGCCGCTGGCGTGAATGATCCGCACCGCGACCGTCTCTTCGTCGCGGTCGAAGCGATCGAGCTCGGCTTCTGCGCGAATGATCGCGAACGACTGCCGATAGATCGCGTCGCCGTTGGTTTCGTAGGTGTAGTTCATCGTACCGCCTCGCGGTTCTGATCGGAGATCGGCGGCACCGGCTGGTCCAGCCAGGGCTCGATGGTGAGGCCGGCCGCGAGCGACAATTGCGTCAGCACCGCGCGCGCGGCCGCCTCGTCGCTGCCTTTGCAGAGCGAGGCCAGTCGGCGCAGCGTCGAACGCGGCAGATTGGACATCGCGTCGAGTCGCGGGTCGGGCTGATCGGCGACGACGGCGAGCGCGATCCGCCGGTCCCGGGCGACCGCGGTGAGGGTGTCGATGCCGTCGCGCCATTCAGTGGCGCTGTGCGCCAGATGGATCAGCATGCCGCGCGCCGCCACGGCTGCGGAGAGAAAGTGCTGATCGAGCGACAGCCGAGCGAGGTTTGCGAGATACAGCTTCGGCAGTGTTTGGCCGGCGTTGAACCACGCGCGCGCGTAGCGCGCGAGCTCGGCGTCGGAGAGCGACAGCACGACGAGATCGGCGGACAAAGGGGAGCAGTCGGACGCGTCGAGGGCGTCGGGCCCATCGGAGCGAACAATCGAGAGCGGCATCGTGCCAAGTCCGTCGGTTGACCATCGCGCGATGCGATGATGCGAAACCGGCGAACGGACCTGCACTCCGAACGGCCGAACTTCACCCCGGAACATCCCGCCCGGAATGGCGTCAATCAGCAGGCGACGGCAGGTCTCCTGGCTCACGGGTCACGGCCAGCGCAGCCTTCCCGGACGACGTCCAGTGGCGTGTTGCGGTGGCTCGCCGTTCACAGTTGCGGGAGCAGCTTCGGCTCCGTCATCATCCTGCGCAGGGCGATGACTTCCGATATTCCCTCTTAGTCCCGTCCGAAGACAGGAACCGTCGGCAGCGCGATGTTTGGTCCGAAAACGCAGATGTGTCAATCGAGCTTGCGTCGCGCAGAAGCCCGCCGGGATGCAATAAAATCAGCCAGTGCTTGAGCTGGATCAAGACGGATTGGCCGGGTTGCGGCAGCGGCTGGCCCGTTGCGATCAAGGCCGGTCAGCCGCGATCGCGTTTGCTCCTTGCACCCGCCGCGGCCTTCTCGGCTGCCGCGCGCAGTAATGCGGCGGCCCGGAACGGGGCGTGGACGGCCTTCGAGAACGGCAGCACGACGAAGAACCCGAACACGAGGCCCAGATGGCCGGCCAGCAGCAGCCCCATCGCCGGCGTTTCGCGGAACGCCAGCACCGCCAGACCGCTGAGGGTGACCAGGCCGAGCAGAATCAGGAAGGTGACGTTGAGTGCGACTTCGGTCCGGTCGGAAGGCTCGGTGTCGGCGCGATGTTCGATCCAGAGCAGGCCGGCGATGCCGGCCAGCATGACGACCCCGCCGACGAGGCCGAGCAGCACCGGCAGGCTGGCGAGCGGATAGGGCGCGGCGACGCCGAGCGCGTGATGATAGATCGCAGCCGAGACCGTCGACAGCGCGGTGCCGGCGAAGCCCGCGACCATGACGTGGTGAAACAGCCTGCGGTGATGCGACGTGCGTTCGCCGACATCGTTGCAGCCCGGCCCGCCGCCGCCGAGATGGCGCAGCGTGACGATGTCGCGTAACGCGGGCGCCAGCGCGCGCAGCAGCGCGCCGCGCGGGACGTCGGGGGCCATCGTGCGCCAGAACCGCAGCGTCGCCAGTCCGATACACGCCACCGCCCACAGCAGCGACGCGCCGGCGGCGCCGGCCATGATCGACCACGGCAGCACGCGATAGAACGCGCCCTCGCTGTCGTCGGCGCCGAACAGCGCCGCAGGCGGGCTCGACAGCAGCACGAAAGCCAGCGTGGCGAGCACGATGAGGCTCACGATCGCCGCAATGCCCGTGACCGGCGAGCCGAAAGCGCGGCCGAGCACGGGCGGCCACAGATGGTCGGCATAGGAGCGTCGTCGGACGGCGGCTAGCGTGGCGGGGAGATTGACCGCGAACGGATGCGGCGGCGCATACTGGCACGCGTACCAGCAGCCGCGGCAGTTGTGGCAGAGATTGGAGAGATAGTTCAGATCGCTGAGCCGGAATTCATGCTTGTCGTCGATTGCCGGGAACACCGGGCACAGCCCGTCGCAATACATGCAGGCCGTGCAGATCCGCAGCACGCGCTCGGCCTCCGCGGTCAGTTCGTCCGTCGACGTATCAGCCGTGGACATGACGCGCCGCCTCCGTTCCGGCAAGCCGCCCGAACACCGCCGCGAGCGTGAGGCCTAGGCCGGCGAGATAGCCGCGTCCGATCACATTGGCCGCCATGATCATGCCCGCCGCGAACAGAGTGTCGTTGCGGCGATCGTCGGCCCAGACAATTCGCATGTGGTCGTCGACCGCGACGCCATGGTGGACGAAGGTGACGCCGGGGCGCATCGGATAGGCAGCGAACGTTGCGGACGCGATCGGGTGAGCGCCTGCGGGCAGTGCGGCGTTGAAGGCGTTCACACTCTGCGCGAGCGTCGCCGGATCGAGCCCGAGCGCTTCGGCGAGGTCGGCGATGGTCGCGCCGCTGATCGGCGGAAAGGCTTGCGGCGCGGCGCGCTGCAGGCCATCGGCGTCGAGGATCAGATAGGCCGTCTGACCGGCGCAGGCGGCGATCCGCGGTCCCCAGCGGGCATAGTGGGTCGGTTCGGCGCCGGCGCCGGTGGCGTCGATCCGCCTCGCCGAACCATCGACGACCATTCCATACGGGATCGCGGTGATCCGGGTGACGATGCCGCCGTCGAACCGGGGTCCACGCGCATCCACCGCCACCATGTGGCAGATCGTCGGATCGCCGACGGTGCCCGCGCCGGCCGCGATCAGATCGGCCAGCATGCGCCCGTTCGCGTAGGGCGTGCCGCGGACCATGAAGCCGTCGGCGGCGTCTCCATAGTGGGATCGCAGCCAGGCCGGATCGGCGCCGGCGCCGCCCGCGCAGACCACAATGGTGCGGGCGTCGATCGACGACGGGCTTGAAGTCGCCGTCGTGAGGTCGATGCTCCAATTGCCGTTCGAGGATTGCCGTGACAAACGAGCTTCGCTGTCGGTGCTGATCGCGACTCCGATGTCGGTCGCCGTGGAGTAGAGCGCGTTGATCATCGCCTTGCCGCCACCAAGCGGAAACACGGTGCGGCGGGAATACGGCACGACGCCGACATTCGGCTGCTGCAACGGAACCCCGTTGGCCATCAGCCACGCTGCGATCGTTTCCGACTCCGCGACAAGACGTTGGGCAAGGCACGGATTGGAGTCACCCTGGGTCACGCGGGCGAGGTCATCGAGAAACTCTCGCGCCTGATAGGCGTCGGGTACGTAGCGTGTGGGCGCTTCGTGCACGACGCGGAAATTGCGGGCATGGCGGGCATTGCCGCCGCGGAACGCGCTGGGCGCGCATTCCAGCAGACGAACCGAGACACCGGCGCGGCGCGCGGCGATCGCTGCGCACAGCCCTGCGAGACCGCCTCCAATCACCACGACATCCCACGTCGAACTCAATTCACCGCGACTCCCGACGGACTTCGTCGATTGAGGTTGCCACCGCCGGGCTCGCCGGTTCCGGTCGGCGCGACGCTTGCTCAATTCGTCTTAGGACCCGCGTTGCGCCGCTTGTCAATCGCGCCGAAGCTTGCGCCTGGCGAGTCCTCGTGCTTTTCTGGCTTCATCTTCCCAAGCCTCTCTTCGTCGTGACGGTCGCGGCTCTCCGGCCGATGAGAGCGCACGAGCGACATCAGTCATGCGCAAGATTCTTCTGATCGGAATGGGGCCGGGCGGCCCGGATTTCCTCACCGTGCAGGCGATCGACGCGCTCAATCGCGCAACCGTGTTCTTCCTGCCGGACAAGGGCGCCGAAAAGGCCGAACTGCGCGAGGTTCGCGAGCAGATCTGCCGGCGCTTCATCACGCGGCCGGAGATTCGCTTCGTCACCATCGACATCCCACAGCGTGACGCGCCCGCGGGCGATTATCGCGCGACCGTCGACGACTGGCATGCGCAGATCGCCGCGCGCTACCGGCAGGTGCTGATCGACGAGCTTCCCGACGATGGTTGCGGAGCGTTTCTGGTCTGGGGCGATCCGACGCTTTACGACAGCTCGTTGCGAATTCTGGATCGGCTGCGCGCGGACGGGCTGCCGATCGAATACGAGATCATCCCCGGCATCAGCGCCGTGCAGGTGCTGACGGCGCGGCATCGCATCCCGCTCAACCGCATCGGCGAGTCCGTCACGATCACGACGGGACGAAAGCTAGGCGCAGCGCATCACGCCGCCGAGGATACGGTGGTGATGCTGGACGGCGACGAGACCTTTGCCAAGATCGACGCCGGCGACACCTATATCTATTGGGGCGCTTATCTCGGCATGGCGGACGAGATCCTGATCGCCGGAAAACTCGCCGATGTCGCGTCCGACATTCAGCGCGTTAGGCGCGAAGCCCGCGAGGCCAAGGGCTGGATCATGGATGCCTATCTGCTGCGGCGTTCCGACGGCGGCGCGTAGCGCGTCTTCGGAGATTCCGGGCGGCTGGAATGTGGCAAGCAGATGCAGACTTTCGTCGCATCTGCTCCGTCGTGCGTGCTCGACGTGGTATTCCGGCACCTAGGAATGATCGTGACGCATCAGATTCATTGCGCGGCGTCACGTCGAGCCTCTGGATCCGGACGTTCGCCGGTATTCGCGAAGCGGGTTCGACGCGCTTAGTTAGCAGGCAGAGATGCTCCACCGAGTTAGTTTGGAATTAGTATAGCAATAGTCTGATCAAAACTTGCGCAGAAGATGCATTTTTGAATTTGAGACGGGAATAGCGAGACAGTAGGGTCCGATTGTTTCGACTCCACAGAGAGCCGCGGGACATCATTGCGATGCCGGCTTCTCGTTTTTTCCTCGAGCTGTCCAGAGACCCATGAGCGTGAACATCATTTTCGGCTCCGATGCCGGAGCCACGAAAGCGGTCGCGAACCGCATCGCGAAACACACCAATGGCCGGGCGATCGATATCAAGGCCGCGAGCGTTGCTGATTTCGAGAATTGCACTTTGCTGATTCTCGGATCGCCGACTTACGGCGCCGGCGATCTGCAGACCGATTGGGAGGCTCATCTCGACAAGCTTCAGCAAGCTAGGCTGGCCGGAAAGAAAGTAGCGCTGTTCGGCACCGGCGACCAGGTCAGCTATCCGGACTGCTTCGTCGATGCGATGGGCGTTCTGTACGACCTCGTCACCGAGCAGGGCGCGACCGTGGTGGGGTTCACCGCGACCGCCGGCTACGACCACACCGGCTCGCGGGCGGAGCGGGACGGTCAGTTCGTCGGGTTGCCGCTGGACCAGGACAACCAGTCATCGAAGACCGAGAAGAGGATCACCGAATGGGTCAGTCGGCTGAGCTGAACTGCGCGGCGCTGCAGATCTTCAATCATCATCTGTACGAACTCTCGAAAGGGATACGGCCGCTGGCGCTGATGACCATGACGGTCGAAGCCGCCGCTCCGGTGCTCGGGCGCCTTCAGGGGCGGGGCATCGCGCACTACGTCCACGAGGCGTGCCCCGATCGGGTGAACGTGGTGTTCGGCAGCAGGCTGGCCGTCAAGGCGGTCCGCCGCTTCCTGGTGGGGCCGCTGTGCGAATTGTCGGCCGAGCATGATTTCATGCTCGGCATCCTGCTCGGCTACGATCGCGAAATGCAGTGCGAACGTTTTCTCGGGCGTTGCGGGGACGCGGTCGAGACGGAGACCCCACTCGCAGTGACTGCCGAAACGCCGCTGGCGCTCGCTGCGGATCACAACGCGCTGGCGCTTTAGCTCAATTCGCGGCGTCCGGCATCGTCATTCCATTGCTGGATGAGGATGACAACGACGCCGCCATTGCGGCTGGGCCGCGTCCGCCGGTTGGCCGCGGCCCCGCACGTGTGCTCATTTCAGATGATGCACCGCTTGCCGCCCGTAGACCGGCGTCGGGATGCCCTCCATCCGCGCCTTGAGCTGCAACGCCAGGAATTGCGAGTAGTGCCGCGACTGGTGCAGATTGCCGCCGTGGAACCAGAGTCCCTCTTGTTGCGTCGGCTTCCACATGTTGCGCTGCTCGCCCTCCCAGGGTCCCGGGTCCTTGGTGGTGTTCGAGCCGAGCCCCCAGACTTTGCCGACTTTGTCGGCGACGTCCTGCGAGATCAGATCGGCGGCGAAGCCGTTCATCGAGCCGTAGCCGGTGGCGTAGACGACGAGATCAGCGGGAAGTTCGGTGCCATCGCTGAGGATGACCGCATGTTCGGTGAGCCGCGTCACGCCGACGCCGCTCTTCAGCTTGATGCGGCCGTCGGCGATCAATTCGCAGGCGCCGACGTCGATGTAGTAGCCGGAGCCGCGGCGCAGATATTTCATGAACAGGCCTGAATCGTCGTCGCCGTAGTCGAGCATGAAGCCGGCGGCTTCGAGTCGCCTGTAGAAGTCGGCGTCGCGTTCGCGAATCGCGTTGTAGACCGGGATCTGGAATTCGTGGAGGATCTTGTAGGGCAGCGAGGCGAAGATCAGATCGGCCTTCGCCGTAGTGATGCCGTTCTTTACCGCCTGTTCGGAATACAGCGCGGACAGGCCCAATTCCATCAGCGAGTCCGACTTCACGACGTGGGTCGACGAGCGCTGCACCATGGTGACGTCGGCGCCGGCCTCCCACAGCGCCGCGCAGATGTCGTGCGCGGAATTGTTGGAGCCGATCACCACCGCCTTCTTGCCCTTGTAGGCGTCCGGGCCGGGATGCTGCGAGGAGTGGTGCTGGTCGCCCTTGAAGAGATCCATGCCCTCGAAGTGCGGCATATTCGGCTTCGCCGACATGCCGGTGGCGAGCACGAGCTGTTTCGGCGTCAGGGTGATCTCCTGGCCGTCGCGCTCGACCACCACGGTCCATTGCTGCTTCGCTTCGTCGTACGAAGCGCGCTTGCAGACCGTGGAGCCCCAGTAGTTCAGCTCCATTACCTTGGCGTACATTTCCAGCCAGTCGCCGATCTTGTCCTTCGGGGCGAAAACCGGCCAGTTCGGCGGGAACGGCAGATAGGGCAGGTGGTCGTACCAGACCGGATCGTGCAGGCAGAGCGACTTGTAGCGCTTGCGCCAGCTATCGCCGGGCCGCTCGTTCTTCTCGATGATGATGGTCGGCACGCCGAGCTGGCGCAGCCGGGCGGCGAGTCCGATGCCGCCCTGGCCGCCGCCGATGATGACGCAATAGGGCTGGCGGCTGTTGCCGAGTTCGGCCGTCTCGGCGTCGCGCTCTTCCTTCCAGGTCTTGCGCGTCGGATCGACGCCGTGCTTGGCGCCCATCGGGCGATCGAAGCCGAGCGGCTCCTCGAAGCCCTTCAGCTCCGCCATGGTGGTGAGCAGCGTCCAGATCCGGCCGTCCTTCAGTCGCAGATGACCGAAGCCGCGCGCCACCGCGGTGTCGAACTGAACCCAGCTTTCGACGATGCCGTCGGCTTCGGTGGCGTCCTCGCCGTCTGCAATCCGCCAGTTCGATGGACGCGTATCGGCGAGCCTCGCAGCGAGCATGTCGCGAACCTGATCCTTGCCCTCCATCGTCTTGATGTTCCAGGTGAAGGAGACGAGGTCGCGCCAGTAGCAATCGGTTTGAAACAGCTCGACCGCGCGGTCGGGATCGTTGGCGCTCAGCGCTTCATCCAGCAGGGCGAGCAGGGTCGTGACTTTGCCGTTCGGCGCGGTGTCGAGCATGATGTCCTCCCGTTGATAGTTGTCGCGACGTGACGCTGCGGTCTCGTTGCGCCGATCCTATCACCGCGCGCCGGGAGTGCGAGCGCGAAGCGGGACGATGTTGAATTCGTGATGATGCGTAGTTGTGCGCCGCACTCAGTGCGGCGCCGCAGCGGTCCGGCGACGCTGGCGCTAGCCCCAGCTCTGCAGCTTGCGGAGCTGCGGCGTCTTCTTGTGCTGGTGGTCGGCCATCCGGCCGAGCAGGGTGTCGAGCTCGGTGATTGCCTTGAACAGATAGGGGCCCTTGTTGAGCATCACGCATTCGGCGCGCGCAGCCATCGCCGCGTCGGTCATCTCGCCACGCGAGGGCGTGCCCTTCTTGACCAGTTGTTCGAGCACCTGCGTGGCCCAGATCACCGGGATGTGCGCGGCTTCGCCGAGCCACAGAATTTCCTCCTGCATTTCGGCGAGGCGCGCGAAGCCGATCTCGACGGCGAGATCGCCGCGCGCGATCATCACCGCAGTCGGCTGCTGGCCTGCCGCCTGCACCAGAATGTCGGGCAGGTTGGCGACCGCCTCCGGCGTCTCGATCTTCAGCACCAGCGACAGCTTGCGCCAATCGTCCGGCCGGCGTTCGGCGAGCGCCGTCTGAAGCGTCTCGACGTCGGCGACCGATTGCACGAAGGAGAATTCGATGCCGTCGGCGTGGTCGGCGACGAAATCGAGATCGGTGCGGTCCTTGGCGGTGAGCGCCGGGATATCGAGCAGCGTGTCGGGGAAGTTGAGACCCTTTTCCGGCTTCAGCCGCAGGCCCTTGTCCGAGGTCGAGGTGACGCGCCCGACCAGTCCCCACGGCGTCTTGCGCTCGATGCGGATGCAGAGCTTGCCGTCGTCGACGAACACGCGCGCGCCGACCGCGCTGTTGATCAGCGGGTCGCTCAGGGTACATTCGACCGCGAAGTGATCCTCGGCGACGTCGATGCGGTGCAGCGAACCTGCGGCGACAATTGCGATCAGGTCTCCGGTGAGGATGCGTTCGCGCCCCTCGGGGGCGCGCGCGGCGCCGGTGCGGATCTTCGGACCGGCGATGTCCATCAGGATCTTCATCCGATGTCCGGTGGCTTCCTCGGCGACGTGCAGGTGGTTGATCATGCGCTGCCACGCATCGGCATCGTCGTGGGCGCAATTGATCCGCACCGCCTCGACCTTGCGCTCGGCGAGCCGCAGCATGAACGACGGATCGTCGGCGGCTTCGCTCGGGCAGGTCACCAGTAACGCAGTGGCGCGGCCGCTCGATGGTGCGCCGAACAGTTCCTCGCTGCGCTGGGCGAGGTCGTGCTCGCCCGCGAAGAACTGCCGCGGCGACGGTCGCAGCGCCTCCGGCTCGCCGCACAAGGCGGCCAGCGTGGCGCGCACCGCGAGCAGCGTCGGCATCACCCGGCTTTCCAGCCGGCCGAGCGACGACAGCCCGAGCGTCATCAGCGTGCGCTGCAGCGGCCGCAGATCGTGCCGGCGCAGCGCCAGATAATGCGCGAGATTGGCGGCGCTGGCGGCGAAGCCGGGGCGTTCGATCCGTTCGGCCCAGCCGGTGGTGCGCGGCCGGCTGTCGGCCTCGATCTCGGCGATCAGCCGGTCGAGTTTCTGCTTCAGGCGGACGATTTCGGTCGACATGGCGGCGCTCTTGAATCGCGGGCGGCCGAACCATCGACCGCATCCAGCCCGTCTAGGGGCCGTCCATGTAACTCCTGTGACAGCGTCGTGGCCGCGGGCTGCGACCTTATGCTCATCCGCTGTCCCGGCCGTCCTGCGCCGTCCACAGCGGTCTGAATTCGATTGCTTGACGGGGACGTGGTGGCCGCTCTGAATGCGTCTGTTCAACTCGTATGCGAGGCCCGTATTGTCCGTCACCGTCTTCGGCATCAAGAACTGCGACACCATGAAGAAGGCACGCGCCTGGCTCGACGGGCACGGCGTCGCCTACGTCTTCCATGACTACAAGGCCGCAGGCATCGACAAGGCGCAACTCGTGCGTTGGGCAGAGCAGGTCGGCTGGGAGAATTTGCTCAATCGCGCCGGCACGACCTTTCGGAAGCTGCCCGATGCCGACAAGGCGGAACTCACCGAAGCCAAGGCGATCGCGCTGATGCTGGCGCAGCCATCGATGATCAAGCGGCCCGTGCTGGAGACAAGCGCGACTCTGCTCGTTGGGTTTCGGCCCGAGGCCTATGCAAAGGCGTTCGGATGAGCGACGGCGCGTCGCCTTCATCGCGCGTTTGTGTGCGGGTGCCGGATTGTTTTCCACACCCGGGTGCTCATAAACGCTTGCCTGCATTGCATCTTGCGCGCGGCTTGGGAATAGCGGCATAGTCTGCCGAGAAAGACGGGCCAGCAGCACCTGCCAGGGTGCCCGGCACCGGATAGCAACAAAAAGTCGGCCGTGCGCGTGCCTTCGCCGCGGGACCGACAGGGGGACGATTTTCTTGGCTGATGATATCATCCTGGAAACGCACGGATTGACCAAGGAGTTTGCCGGCTTCTTCGCCGTCCGCGACGTCAATCTGCGTGTGCGACGTGGGCACATTCACGCACTGATTGGTCCGAACGGCGCCGGCAAGACCACCTGCTTCAACCTGCTCACCAAATTCCTGCACCCGTCGGCCGGCCAGATTCTCTACAAGGGGCAGGACATTACCGCGATGGCGCCGGCCGATGTGGCGCGGCTCGGGCTGGTGAGGTCGTTTCAGATTTCGGCGGTGTTTCCCCATCTGACAGCGCTGGAGAACGTTCGTGTGGCGCTGCAGCGCCAGCACGGCAGTTCGTTCGATTTCTGGCGCTCCAAGAACGTGCTCGACCGCTACAACCATCGGGCGCGCGAATTGCTCGACGACGTCGGCCTGAGCGAGTTCTCCGACACGCCGGCGGTCGAGATGCCCTACGGCCGCAAGCGCGCGCTGGAGATCGCCACCACGCTGGCGCTCGATCCGGAAATGATGCTGCTCGACGAGCCGATGGCCGGCATGGGCCACGAGGACATCGACAAGATCGCCGCGCTGATCAAGCGGATCTCGGCGAAATACACCATCCTGATGGTCGAACACAATCTCAGCGTCGTCGCCCATCTTTCGGATGTCATCACCGTGCTCACCCGCGGCCAGGTGCTGGCCGAAGGCCATTACAACGACCTGACCCAGGACGAGCGTGTCAAGGAAGCTTATCTCGGAGCTGGGCATGGCTGAGACGACGACTCTGGACCGCGCCGCCTCGGCGCCCGCTGGCACCGCGCTGCTGAGCGTGCGCGATTTGCAGGCGTGGTACGGCGAATCCCACATCCTGCACGGCATGAATTTCGAGGTCCGCACCGGCGAGGTGGTGACGCTGCTCGGCCGCAACGGCGCCGGCAAGACCACGACGCTGAAATCGGTGATGGGCATCATCGGCAAGCGCACCGGCACGATCACTTTCGACGGCCACGACATCAGCCGGGCTTCGTCGGACAAGATCGCGCGTCGCGGCATTGCGTTCTGCCCCGAGGAGCGCGGCATCTTCGCCAGCCTCGACGTCCGCGAGAACCTGATGCTGCCGCCGCAGGTGCGGCCGGGCGGCTTGTCGCTCGACCAGATCTTCGAACTGTTTCCCAACCTGCGCGAACGACTGAAGAGCCAGGGCACCAAACTGTCCGGCGGCGAGCAGCAGATGCTGGCGATCGCGCGCATCCTGCGCACCGGCGCGCGCTTCCTGATGCTCGACGAGCCGACCGAAGGTCTGGCGCCGGTGATCATCCAGCAGATCGGGCAAACCATCGCGCGGCTCAAGAAGGAAGGCTTCACCATTCTCCTGGTCGAGCAGAACTTCCGCTTCGCCGCGACGGTGGCCGATCGCTACTACGTGGTCGAGCACGGCAAGATCATCGACGGCTTCGCCAATTCGGAGCTCGAGGCCAACATGGACAAGCTTCACACCTATCTCGGCGTGTGAGCGCCGTGCCCTTCTTCTGATATCGCTGAGAGCTGGGAACCCTATGTCGATCAATATCCAGGCCCTGTTGGCGCAGCTTCTGGTCGGGCTGATCAACGGCTCGTTCTATGCACTTCTGAGTCTGGGCCTCGCCGTGATCTTCGGCATGCTCAACATCATCAACTTCGCCCACGGCGCGCTGTACATGATGGGCGCGTTCTGCGCCTATTTCCTGCTGAACCTGTTCGGCATCGGCTATTGGTGGGCGCTGATCCTGGCGCCGCTGATCGTCGGCGCGTTCGGCATGCTGATGGAACGAACGCTGCTGCAATGGCTGTCCGGGCTCGACCATCTCTACGGTCTGCTGCTCACTTTCGGCGTCGCGCTGATCATCCAGGGCCTGTTTCAGAACTATTTCGGCTCCTCCGGCCTGCCTTACGCGATCCCCGACGAACTCCGGGGCGGGATGAATCTGGGCTTCATGTTCCTGCCGATCTATCGCGGCTGGGTGGTGGTGTTCTCGCTGGTGGTGTGTTTGCTCACCTGGTACCTGATCGAGCGCACCCGGCTCGGCGCCAATCTGCGCGCTGCGACCGAAAATCCGACGCTGGTGCGCGCTTTCGGCATCAACGTGCCGCGGATGATCACGCTGACCTACGGGCTCGGCGTCGGTCTCGCCGCGCTCGCCGGCGTGCTGTCGGCGCCGATCAATCAGGTCCGGCCGCTGATGGGCGCGGACCTGATCATCGTGGTGTTCGCGGTGGTGGTGATCGGCGGCATGGGCTCGATCATGGGCTCGATCATCACCGGTTTCGCGCTCGGCGTGATCGAGGGCTTGACCAAATATTTCTACCCCGAGGCCTCCAACACCGTCGTATTCGTCCTGATGGTGCTGGTGCTCTTGGTCAAACCCTCGGGACTGACGGGACGGGCGACCTGACATGAGCACGATCACGCAAAACTCCGTTCCGGCCCCGTCGACGCGCCGCCCGGTGCGCGACGAGATGATCGCTTTCGCGCTGATGACGGTCGTGCTCGCGGTGGTGCCGTTCACCGGCGTCTATCCGTTCTTCGTGATGCAGGGCTTGTGCTTCGCGCTGCTGGCTTGCGCCTTCAATCTGCTGATCGGCTATGGCGGCCTGCTGTCGTTCGGTCACGCCATGTTCCTCGGCACCGCCGGCTACGTCACCGCCCACGCGCTGAAGGTGTGGGAGCTGCCGCCCGAACTGGGAATCGTCGTCGGCACCGCGGCGGCCTTCGGGCTCTCCGTCATCACCGGCCTGATCGCGATCCGCCGCCAGGGCATCTATTTCGCGATGATCACGCTCGCCCTGTCCCAACTGCTGTACTTCATCTATCTGCAGGCGCCCTTCACCCACGGCGAAGACGGCATCCAGGGCATTCCGCAGGGCAAGATGTTCGGCTTCATCGATCTGCAGAACTCCACCACGCTCTATTTCGTGGTGCTGGTCGGCTTCCTGCTCGGCTTTCTGATCATCTACCGCGCCATCAACTCGCCGTTCGGCGAGGTGCTGAAGGCGATCCGCGAGAACGAACCGCGCGCGATCTCGCTCGGCTACAAGACCGACCACTACAAGCTCCTGGCCTTCATCCTGTCGGGCACGCTGGCCGGCTTCGCCGGCGCGCTGAAAGTGTTCGTGGCGCAGAACGCCTCGCTGACCGACGTGCACTGGTCGATGTCCGGCGAAATCGTGCTGATGACGCTGGTCGGTGGCCTCGGCACCGTGTTCGGTCCGGTGGTCGGCGCCTTCGTGATCATCGCCATGCAGCAATATCTCGCGGGCTTCGGCCAGTGGGTCACGGTGATCCAGGGTGTGATCTTCGTCGCCTGCGTGCTGACCTTCCGCCGCGGCATCGTCGGCGAGATCGGGCACTACTTCAAGCGGTCGCTGTAAGCGGACCACCGGGCGCGGGATCGATCGGCGCTACCCTCCTGACAAAACCGCCGCGCAATCATCGTTGCGCGGCGGTCTGTCGTTGATGCTTAACCGAAGCGGCTATGCCTTCGGAAATATCTCTTATTTTGGCGTGGGCCCGAGCGGCAGCTCGGCCTCGCTGGCATGTTCCGCGGTGACCGCTTGGTCGCGCCGGATGCGGGCGGCCTTCTTTCGCGCTTTGGACAGTTCGACCGCTTCGCTCATCAGCTTCTCGACATCGGCGCTGAATTTCAGTGTCGGGTTCCCGGTGACGCTGAGCTGGCCGTCGTGCCCGGTTGGGTCGGCTTCGCCATGCATCGTCTCTGCCGGATGCGTGGCCGGGTCAATCAACGCGGTCGGAACGGATGCTTGCGGCGGGGCGTTTTCGATTGCGCCGCTGGTCGCATCGGGAGTCGCACCGACCGCTACGACTTTGTTGGCCGCCACCGGGGCCGATGGGGCGAGGGCTTCGCCGGTGTCGGCTTGCATGGCGCCCGGTTCGATCGTCCCGGCGTCAGGCGTCGCATCGGCGTCGACGGCGGTCTGGATCGGATCCGGCTGGGCCGCCGTTGCGGGGGGCAGAGCGGCTGCTGCGCGCGGCGGCATCGGCGGCAGATCGTCGATCACAGCAGCCTCGATCGGCCGCGTCGCTGGTTCGGCCAGCACCTGCCGGACCAACTCGCTGGTTTGCAGATCAGCGGCAATTGAAGAGGGCGGCGCGGGACGTTCGGCGACAGTTTCCTGCACGATTGGGGCGGCGGTTCGGACACCGAAGCTCTCGCGCGCTGCCTCGGGGTGCATCGTCTCGCGGCGCGGCGCGCCCCGCCGCGGCATGATCAGGTCGCGGACGTCGATCTCGCTGGTATTGAACTCGCTGGCGTTGAATTCCGGCTCGTCATGTTCCGGCGCAAAGAAGTCGCCGACCCTGACGTTCCGGGCGGTATGGTCGCGGGCGACGACCTGCGCGGCGCGCCGGCGTGGCATCTCGTGTCGCGGCATCTCGTCGTCACGGCTGCGATAGTCCCGGCGGTCGACATCACGCCGGTCGAAGTCGCGGCGATGCAGATCGCGGCGGTCGTAACCGTCGCGGTCGTCATGGGCGTAGCTGCGGCGGTCAAGGTCACGGGCGTAGGTCTGCGCCGGATAGTCCCGGCGGTCGAAGTCGCCGTCGAAATCGCGCGCATATTCGCGCCGGCCATCGTCGCGTTCGCGCGATCGATCGATCCGGTCGTCGGCGGGCGCGCGCCTCGGTTCGGTGCGCCGCCGTTCAGGCTGCACGGGCTGCTTCATCTCGACGGCGCCGAGGCTCATGGCGGGCAGGGTGATCGCGGCGATCGCCGGAGCAGGCGCCGGTTCGGCCGGCTTGTCGTCGTCGAGGTCTTCGTTGTTCTCGATCCGCTGCCGCGCGCGCTCGACCTGAGCCTGAATCTTGGCGGCATAAACGCTGGGCGGCGAGAAGAAGATCTTCGCGATCACCGGAACGATTTCGAGGAAAATGATGAACATCCGCGTCATCCACGAGAACAGCGTCATGGTGGCGCCGTCCTTCGGATCGTTCTTCAATTCCTGATAGGCGGCGATCCGGGTCAGCGGATCGATCCTGTCCTTCTTCTCCTGGTAGTAGGATTCGGCCAGCGCCTTGCTGCGGAAATCGGCGATGCTGGTGACCTTTTCGGCTTCGAACGATTTGAGGTCCGCGCGGGCGGCGTCGATCCGGGCCTGCAGCGCATCGGCCTTGGCCTTGATCGCGACGCGCTCCTGATCTCGCACCAGCAGCGCCTCGGCTGCGATCTTCGATTGCGCCGCGCGCAACTCGTCGCGTTTGGCTTGGAGTTGCACGATCTCGGCCTCGCGCGTCGCCCGCTGGGCGATGAAAGAGTCCCTCTGCTTCTTGGCGAATTCATAGCGCGGGCCGGCGCCGGGGCGGCCGGAATTGTTTGGTGCGGCTTTCTGGCCAAACTCCTCGGCGTTCATGTCGGCGGTGTAGCGCTGGATGGTGCGGTCGATCTGGCCGATGTCGGCGCGGATATCGGCCTCGCGCGCGACCAGCGCCTTGATCTGCTGCTCCATGTCGTCGTTGCGGGTCTGAAGGTTGGGCTCCGCTGCCGGATTTTCGGTGAGGGCGTCGCGGTGCAGTGCCTGCAGGGCGTCGATGCCGGCCTGACGGCGAGCGGCCTCGGCGTTCAGCCCGGCCTCGTATTGGGCGATCTTGGTGTAGATCGGCTGATTGGCGGCGACGCGATCCGCCTCGATCTTCTCGTTGATGGTGCCGGAGAAGATCGCGAGTTCGAGAAACATCGCGATCACCCAGGCCAGCCCGAACGACATCAACAGGCGTATGCCGACCCGGACGAAGCGCCACGCCGTCTGCTTGGCTTCGGCGCTCGACTGAATCGGCGCGGTGTTCCACAGCGTGCCCTGATAGAACCAGTCCGACTGGCACAGGGCGCGGTCGAACATCAGCACGGTGAGGGCGATCACGCCGGACACCAGAAGCCGCGTCCAGACGCTCGCGATCATGTAGCCGGTGGCGTGGTACGAGACGCCGAGCACGACGATGAAGGACAGGCAGAGCGAGGCGCCGAGATGCGCGGCCCACAGCTTGTCGGAGGCCGGGCAGGTCGAGAGCGTCTTGCGATCGACGCCGGCGATGACACCAAGTGCGCGTTGAATCATGGCCGCCCAATTCTGCGGTGATAAGCGCCGCGGTTGGAAATGACAAGGTTAACGCGAGTCTAACAGAGCCTCCGACAATTCAATACGCAGTGCGTCGGACAGGCCGCGTCGAGCGGCTCTGAATTCGGCTCAGCAGTGGCTGCTAAGTTGTGATAGTCAGGCGAGAAGTTAGCTGTCGCGGCGGGTCGCATCGCGGTTTCCGCCAGCCTCAAAAAATTCCCGTAAGGTGTCGTTGACAGGATCGCGTTCTGTCCTCCGATACCACTGCGAATCACTTGGCTCGGCGAGCGGCCCGGCCCGACGGCTGCAGTGATTCGCGCGTGGCGCCGCCGGGTCTGCGCTGCGCTGAGACGCCATCGTCGCGCCTGCAATTCGTTGAAAGGCCCGAGCGGCCTGCAGCCCGCCGACGCGGTGCATGTTGCGGAATGGGCGGTTGCCTGCCAGCGCTCGAAATGATTTATGACGCGGATGTGACGCGGGCCGACGCCCGATCCCCAGTCCCGTCAATCGGATAACTCCATATGCTGCGTTACTTTCGAGCCCTTCTGCCGCGGGAGGAGAGGTTCTTCGACCTGTTCGCCCTGCATATCCAGACCGTGGTCCAAGGTGCGGAGGCGCTTCAGGATATGCTGCGGGGCGGGGACGAGACGCTGGTACACTGCCAGCGCGTCAGCCATTTCGAGGCCGAGGCGGACGGCATCACCCGGGAGGTGCTGACCGCGGTGCGCCGCACCTTCATCACGCCGTTCGACCGCGTCGACATCAAGAACCTGATCACCTCGATGGACGACGCCATCGACCAGATGCAGCAGACCGCCAAGGCGGTGATCCTGTTCGAGGTCCGCGAGTTCGAGCCGCCGATGCGCGAGATCGGCACGCTCCTGGTCGAGAGTGCCAATCTGGTCGGCAAGGCGCTGCCGCTGATGAAGTCGATCGGGCCCAATCTGCAGATGCTGACGGCGATGACCGAGGAAATCACCAAGCTCGAGGGGCGGGTCGACGATCTGCACGATATCGGGCTGAAGGAACTGTTCCTCAAGCACCGCGACGCCAACACCATGGACTTCATCGTCGGCGCTGAAATCTACGACCATCTCGAGAAAGTCGCCGACCGGTTCGACGACGTCGCCAACGAGATCAATTCGATCGTCATCGAGCAAGTCTAGGGCAGGGCCGCATTGTGGATGCCTCGATTGGACTGCCGATTCTGGTCGGATTGATCGCCGTCGCGTTGTTGTTCGACTTTCTGAACGGCCTGCACGACGCCGCAAATTCGATCGCCACCATCGTCTCGACCCGGGTGCTGCGTCCGCAATACGCCGTGTTCTGGGCGGCGTTCTTCAATTTCATCGCCTTTCTGGTGTTCGGCCTGCACGTCGCCAACACCATCGGCACCGGCATCATCGATCCCAGCGTGATCGACGCGTCGGTGATCTTTGCGGCGCTGGTCGGCGCGATCGTCTGGAACATCGTCACCTGGGCGCTCGGGATTCCGTCGAGTTCGTCGCATGCGCTGATCGGCGGGCTGCTCGGCGCCGGCCTCGCCAAGGCCGGGCTGTCGGCTGCGGTGTGGGGCGGGCTGACCAAGGCGCTGCTGGCGATCGTGCTGTCGCCGCTGGTCGGCTTTCTGCTGGCGCTGGTGCTGGTCGCGATCGTGTCCTGGGCCGCGGTGCGCTCGACGCCATTCGCGGTGGATCGCGCCTTCCGCATTCTGCAGTTCGTCTCCGCCTCGCTGTATTCGCTCGGCCATGGCGGCAACGACGCGCAGAAGACGATGGGGATCATCGCGGTGCTTTTGTATTCGCAGGGCTATCTCGGCAGCGAGTTTTCGGTGCCGTTCTGGGTGGTGCTGTCGTGCCAGGCGGCGATGGCGCTGGGCACGCTGATGGGCGGCTGGCGGATCGTGCGCACCATGGGCCTGCGGATCACCAAGCTGACGCCGATGCAGGGCTTCTGCGCCGAAACCGGGGGCGCGGCGACGCTGTTCATGGCCACCTTCCTCGGCGTGCCGGTGTCGACCACCCACACCATCACCGGCGCGATCGTCGGCGTCGGCGCGGCGCGGCGGATGTCGGCGGTGAATTGGAACGTGGCCAGCTCGATCGTCTATGCCTGGGTGATCACGATCCCGGCCTCGGCGATCGTCGCGGCGGCGGCCTATTGGGCGACGCGGCTGCTGCCGGCGTTCTGAACCGTCCCTCGCCATTGCGAGGAGGCGAAGCCGACGAAGCAATCCAGAAGCTCCGTGCACAACGCCCTGGATTGCTTCGCTTCGCTCGCAATGACGGAATCGAGGACTTGCGCTTACGTCACCACCTTGAGCCCGATGATGCCGGCGACGATCAGGCCGATGCAGGACAGCCGGGCCGCCGTCGCCGGATCGCCGAACAGCACGATGCCGAGCACGGCGGTGCCGACCGCGCCGATTCCGGTCCAGATCGCATAGGCGGTGCCGATCGGCAGCGTCTTCAGCGCCAGCCCGAGGAGTCCGATGCTGACGATCATCGCCGCGATGGTCAGCACCGAGGGCACCAGGCGGGTGAAACCTTCGGTGTATTTCAGGCCGATCGCCCAGCCCACTTCCATCAGCCCGGCGATGACCAATAACCCCCACGCCATTCGATCCACTCCTGTAGAGATTTCAGATGCTTGGAAACTGCTCCTGCGATCCTATATGAGGCTGTGAAGGCGCTTCAGCAACTCCGTGCGCCGCTGGATGTTCGAAGCCTTCGCCCTTGATTGCGCCGGCTTTCTTTGTCACAGCCTCAATCCATGTCCGACATTGCCACTTCGACCGACGCGCCGTCCCAGCCCCCGTCTTCGCTCGCCCATGAAGTGGCGCGGCGGCGCACCTTTGCGATCATCTCGCATCCCGACGCCGGCAAGACCACGCTGACCGAAAAGCTGCTGCTGTTCGGCGGCGCGATCAATCTCGCCGGCCAGGTCAAGGCCAAGGGCGAGCGCCGCAACACCCGCTCGGACTGGATGAAGATCGAACGCGACCGCGGCATCTCGGTGGTCACCTCGGTGATGACCTTCGAATTCGAGGACCTCGTGTTCAACCTGCTCGACACGCCGGGCCACGAGGACTTCTCGGAGGACACCTACCGCACGCTGACCGCGGTCGATTCCGCCGTGATGGTGATCGACGCCGCCAAGGGCATCGAGGCGCGGACGCGAAAGCTGTTCGAGGTCTGCCGGCTGCGCGACATTCCGATCATCACCTTCATCAACAAGATGGACCGCGAAAGCCGCGACACCTTCGACATTCTCGACGAGATCGAGAAGACGCTGGCGCTCGACACCACGCCGATGACCTGGCCGGTCGGGCGCGGCCGCGACTTCCTCGGCACCTACGATGTGCTCACCGGCGGCGTGCGGCTGCTCGAAGGCGGCGGCGCCAAGACCGGCGCGGCCGAGCAGATCGCGATCGAGGATCTCGGCAAGCGCAACGCCAATCTCGACGTCGGCGCGGTGAAGGAAGAGCTGGAACTCGCCACCGAGGCCTGCAAGCCGTTCGATCTGGAGGCGTTTCGCGAGGGCCATCTGACGCCGGTGTATTTCGGCTCGGCGCTGCGCAATTTCGGCGTCGGCGATCTGTTGCAAGGCCTCGGCCGCTACGCGCCGCCGCCGCGCGCGCAGGAGAGCAATCTGCGCAAAATCGAGGCCGACGAGCCGAAGATGAGCGCCTTCGTCTTCAAGATCCAGGCCAACATGGATCCCAACCACCGCGATCGCATCGCCTTCGCAAGGCTTTGCTCCGGCAAGCTGACCCGCGGCATGAAGGCCAAGCTGGTCCGCACTGGCAAGAACATGAGCCTGTCGGCGCCGCAATTCTTCTTCGCGCAGGACCGCTCGGTAGCGGACGAAGCCTTCGCCGGCGACGTCGTCGGCATCCCCAACCACGGCACGCTGCGGATCGGCGACACCCTGACCGAGGGCGAGGACGTCACCTTCGTCGGCGTGCCGTCATTCGCGCCGGAAATCGTCCGCCGCGTCCGGCTCGGCGACGCGATGAAGGCCAAGAAGCTGAAAGAGGCGCTGCAGCAGATGTCCGAAGAGGGCGTCGTGCAGGTGTTCCGCCCGCGCGACGGCGCGCCAGCGCTGGTCGGCGTCGTCGGCCCGCTGCAGCTCGACGTGCTGAAGGCGCGGCTGGAAGCCGAGTATCAGCTCCCGGTGGATTTCGAGGTCTCCGAATTCCAGCTCGCGCGCTGGATCTCCGCCGAGGACCGCAAAAAGCTCGACAGCTTCATCACGGCGAACAACTCCTCGATCGCCGACGACGTCGACGGCGACCCGGTGTATCTGGCCAAGAACGAATTCTATCTCGGCTACACCAGAGACCGCGCCGAAGGCATCGTGTTCTCCGAGATCAAGGACGTGAAGAAGGTGGCGTGAGGGCTTTGTTCCTCATGGTGAGGAGCCCGGCGTAGCGCAGCGCAGCCGGGCGTCTCGAACCATGAGGTGGCACGGCCTCGCTACGCATCCTTCGAGACGCGCAGCTTCGCCCTGCGGGCTTCGCAGCGCTCCTCAGGATGAGGCCTGTGCGGGGTGAATGGTCGCGTCCTGGCGGCGCATCCGATCTTCGAGCAACAGCTTCAAACAGCCACACATCCGCAGCCTCGCGGCGCGTCCGCGCCCGAGTTGTGCCCGGAGAGCCGCCCCAAAGTGAGGGGCGGCGGCGCGCCGCAAAGCGCGGCGTTGGTTAGTGTCGCGATCCGGCCTTCGCCCGCGCGAGGGACGAAGATCGCGAACCGCGCGTCGCCTTGCGGCGCGCCACCCCGGCGGTTTTAGGCGAGGGGACCGTTCTTCCGGGGACGTGGCCAGAGCGCCTCGGCGCTCCATCCCGGCGGTTTCCCGCCGTTCGCCTGTCCCGCGTCCAGCCGACGATAGCGGCAGAGCCCCGTAGTGGGCCCGGACGGGAACCCCAAGCCTCCGGGAGCGAGGGTGCGAACCCCGCGCGCGGACGCCGTATCCCGCTCCGCCTCGCAAGCGCCCTCGAGAAGCGCCCCTCGCGAACGGGATGGATAGGAATATAATCTGAAGTTCGATGACTGTCAAGTCGCCGGGAAAGATCATTTCCGGCACTCAGCCGGCAACAGATTTCGTTGAACTCGATTATACAAATAACTATATAATGCTCGCGTGACCAAACCGGCACCCAAGCGACTGGTGTGGATCGCGTCCACCCGGCGCGACATGCGAGCTTTGCCGCAAGCGGTCCGTCGCAGCTTCGGCACCGCTCTGTTCGCAGCTCAGATGGGAGTTGTGCCGCCGATCGCCAAAGTGCTGAGCGGCTTTGGCGGGGCAGGCGTGCTCGAACTGATCGAGGACGACCGAAGCGGCACTTACCGTGCCGCCTATACCGTCCGTTTCGAAACGGTCGTCTACGTGCTGCACGTGTTTCAGAAGAAGTCGAAACGAGGAATTGCTACTCCGCGACACGACATGGAGTTGATCAAGACGCGGTTGAAACTGGCTGAGTCTCTCCACAAGGAAACGAAATGATGAAGACCCACGAAGACAGCAGCGGCAATGTGTTCGCCGATTTGGGCTTCAAAGAGTCCGAGCAGGAATTGCTGAAGGCCAAGCTGACGATACAGATCTACAGACTACTCTCCGAGCGCGCCATGACGCAGGCGGCTGCGGCGAAGTTGCTCGGCACGACGCAGCCTCAGGTGTCGGCGCTGATGCGATGTAAGCCGACTTCGATTTCCGTCGGTCGGCTCATGGAGTTTCTGACCATTCTTGGTCAGGACGTGGAGGTCACGGTCAAGCCGGCCTCGCGTCGAAAGACGAAGGTGGGAGCCGGCCGAATGTCGGTGGTCGTTCATGCCGGAGCTGCTCGTAGCTGATCAGCTCACCCCGCCACAAGCCCCGCGATGAACATCCCGCACGCCACGGTCGACGCGACCGTACGCACGTGATTCCACCACGTCCAATCGCGCACATACGTCGCCCATAGCTCAGCTGCCGCTGCGCTCTCCGGATCAGCCGGAGCCAATGCGTTGTTGAGCGGGACGTTACGCGCGATCGTCACGACGAACATGCCGAGCACGTAGATCGCGCCGCCGGCGGCCATCGCGGTGGCGCCTGGTTCGCCCCAAAGCAGCGCGCCGATCACCGCCAGCGCGGCTGCGGCCAGCGTGGTGCCGAAGAACAGCGGCAGGAACAGCGAGCGGACGATGTCGGCGTTGATCGCGTTCATCGCGGCGATGCCGGTGGCCTGCGGCAGCCGCGCCAGCGCGGTCATTACGAACGTCGAGAACGCGAAATACACGCCGGCCATCAGGCCGCAGCCGATCGCGCCGAACCACAGCAGGGCGGTGACGAGGGGCTGCGTCATGGCGACATCTCCCTTTGGCGAGGCCGGGCTTTGCGGCGCCGCCTTGCTCTGCCTGACTTTCAACCGAATTGAAGCGTCGATACAATCCTGCGCCGCGCGGCGTCCCGCGCGGACGAGGAGATTTTAAATGCACGGACCTGACATGCCACCTCGCCCGGTTTCCCTCGTCGTCGCGGTTGCCGCCGCGTTGGCCGTCCTGGCGGCGCTGCCACCAGCGGTGCAGGCGCAGGGCCTCGTCAAGGGCGTCGAGCAGGGCGCGCGCGAAGGCAACAAGGCGGCAGGTCCCGTTGGCGGCGTGCTGGGCGGCGCGATCGGCGGCGTCGTGGGGGTGGTCGGCGGGGTGCTGACCGGGGTCACCGGCGGCAACACCGCGCGCGGGCCGGTCGGGGCGAAACAGCAGCCGGCGGAGCGGCCCAAATCGGCGACGCAGACGCGCAAGGAGGCGCGGGACGCCAAGGCCGGCAAGGGCAAGGCGGCGCCGGCGGAACTCACCCCGGAGCAGATCGTCGCCAATTCCGACGCCAATATCGAACGCATCAAGAGCGAGCTGAAGCTCACGCCGGAGCAGGACAAGCACTGGGGACAGTTCTCCAGCGCGATGCACTATCTCGGCCAGCACGGCGCCGAACGGCTGACGCTGCGCAAGGCGCGCGCGCAGCGTGATCCGCCCGACGACATCGTCGAGCAGATGCGCAACGAGGCGCAATTCCTGTACGACCGCGGCGCCGACCAGCGCGCCGTCGCCGACGCCGCCGAGCCGCTGTTCGCCACGCTCGACGACAAGCAGAAAGCGATCTTCGTCACAGAGATGGTGCGGCTCAGCACCGAACGCGGGCTCGACTGAGCCGGCGCTGCTGCTCAATCCCGCGGCGTTTTATGTGACGTCGTTCGATTTCAGGACGTTTCCATGCTCCCGGCGTGACACAAAAGTCACGGCGGGGGGCAAACGCGGTCCGTTTGCGCAAAAAATGGTACCGCTGGCCGAACGTTGCCCGCAAAATCCCGACCAATTGACTTGAACGATCGAACAATCGGTTTCGAGACTATTGATTTCGGGGTGCAGGCGTGACGTTTCGGGCAATCATCTTCGGCTCGCTGGCGGCGATCGGCGTCGCCGTGTCGGGAGCTGCGGCGCAGCAAAGCGGGCCGGTTCCGGTCTCCGCGACGCAGCCGGACTACGATGCGCTGTTCGCGCAGATGTATCAGCAGCCGGCCGATCTCGACGTCAGCTTCAAATTCGCGCGCGCGGCGGTCGAGCGCGGCGACTACGAGGCGGCGATCGGCGCGCTGGAGCGGATGCTGTTCTTCAATCCCGATCTGCCGCGGGTGAAGCTCGAACTCGGCGTGCTGTATTTCAAGCTCGCGTCCTACGAGATCGCGCGCGGCTATCTGATCGACGCGATCAAGGGCGGCAACGTGCCCGACGACATCCGCGTCCAGGTGATGGCCTATCTCGCCGAGATCGATCGCCGGCTGTCGAAATACGAGTACAGCGTGTTCCTGCACGCCGGCATGCGCTATCAGACCAACGCCAATATCGGCCCGAACGGCTTGCAGGTGCGCGCGCTCGGGCAGGAGGCGATTCTCGATCCGAGCTTCGGCCGCAAGCCGGACTGGAGCACGTTCCAGACCGTCGCGGCGAGCTACGCCTACAAGCTCAATCTGCGCGGCGACGCGATCGAGACGACGTTCCTGGGCCTGAATTCGCGGCAGATGACGCTGAGCCAGTTCAACCTGGGCTTTGTCGAGATCACCGCCGGCCATCGCGTCGGCCTCGGTCAGAATTCGTCGTTCAAGTATTACGGCATCGGCGACAAGGTCTGGCTCGGCAATTACAGCTACTTCAACGCGCTCGGCGGCGGCCTGTCGGCGCGCACGCAGCTCGGCGGCCTCGGCATGGTCGAGGGCTATGTCGAGACGCGGCACCGCCGCTTCAGCGATTCGACCTATTTCCCGACCGCCGGCAGCCAGACCGGCGACCTGCTGACAGCGGCGGTGCTGACCGATTTCCGCTGGGGCGGGGTGCACTGGACCACCCGCGCCGGCTTCGACGGCAACAAGGCGATCGCCGACTACAACAGCTACAAGCGCTATTCGATCGACGTCGCGTTGCCGATCGAGTTCGTCGCGACGGTGTTCGGCGCGCAGCGCGCTTTCGTGTTCGCGCCGACGGCGGGGTTCAGCCAGGCCAATTACGAAGCGCCGAATTTCATCGTCGATCCGGTGATCGTGCGGCGTGACCAGGAATATCGCTACGGCGCGATCTTCGATGCGCAACTGATCGACAATATCGGGCTGCGCACGCAGGTGACCTACACCAAGATCGACTCCAATCTGCCCAACTACCGCACCAACAATCTGTCGGCCTCGATCGGCCCGACGCTGCGTTTCTGAGGAGATCGGCGATGCGACGGATTTTGCGACAGCGGATCGGGCAGGGGACGATGGCGGCGCTGGCCGCGGCCATGCTGTCCGGCAGCGCGCTCGCGCAGGAAGTCGGCAAGGCTTCGGCGGTCAATCCCAACGCCACCGCCAACATGCGGACCATCACCATCGGCGCGTCGATCACCCACAAGGAGCGGATCCGGACCACCAATGCGGGCTCGGTGCAGTTGCTGTTCATCGACAAGACCTCGATGACGATCGGCCCGAACAGCGATCTGACGATCGACGAATACGTCTATGATCCGAACGCCGGCAGCGGCAAGCTGGCGGCGACGCTCGGCAAAGGCGCGCTGCGCTTCGTCGGCGGCCAGATCAGCCACACCGGCGACGCCGAGATCAAGACCGCGTCCGCCACCGTCGGCATCCGCGGCGGCGTGGCGCTGATCGGCGCCAACCACGTCTATGCCGGCTACGGCTCTTCGACGGTCAGCTCCGGCGGATCGACCGTGACGCTCGGGGCCGGCGAATACACCTCGCTGCAGGGCGGCCAGCCGCCGTCGCCGCCCGGCCCGCCGCCGCCGAACTTCGTTCTGAACCAGATCCAGATGTTCCAGAGCGGCAGCGGCCAGACCGGCGGCGTCGCCCGCGGCGCAGCGTCCCCGGGCAACGTCCAGCGCGCCGAGAACCGCGCCACCGGCACGCCGGGCGGTGCGGTGGCCGGCTCGCTGACGCCGACGCCTCCGCCGCCGGCGATCCCGCCGATCAACCAGGCGGCGTCGACGCTGAATCAGTCGGTGCAGAATTCGACGCAGACCGCGGCGGCCGAGCGGACGGCGCGGGACATTTCGCCGGACGCCGGCAATCCGCGGCCGTCGCTGACGCTGTCGGGCTTCCTCGGCGGGCTGATGCACACCGTCGTCAATGGATCGACCTACAACACGCCGGCTTCGACCGGCACCGCGGTCGGGACCGCCACGATCGCGCTCGACGCGGCCGGAAACCGCGTGCAGGCGAATCTCAGCGGCGAGGTCGCGCATGGCCCGAACACATACTATCTGCCGACGACCTTCGACTATCAGTTCGGCTCGACGGATCCGAGCCTCGATGCCCAGAGCGCCTACGGCGACTACAACAATTTCGGCGCGGCGGCGGCGCATGACAAGAGCGGCCATCCGCTGTCCAAGATCAACGATCTTCCGATCACCAATCAGACCGGCGCCATGCTCACCGTCACCCGCGAGCAGGCGCGCTATTACGCGACCGAGAACGGCTCGACGACGACGAATTTCTGCGAGTGCGACTACACCCGCTGGGGGCTATGGGCGAGCCAGAGCACGCAATATTCCTATTTCGACAGCATCGTCGGCTTCTGGGTCGCCGGCCGTCCGACCACCGCGGGCGAGGTCCCGCTGAGCGGGCAGGCGACCTACAGCGGCCACGTTGTCGCGGCGATCGAGAACCAGAGCGATACCTACGTCGCGACCGGCAATTTCCAAAACACGGTGAATTTCGGCAACCGCACCGGCGCCGTCACCGTGACTGGCCTCGACAACACCAACTATGCGGGCCAGGTGCAGTTCATGCAGGATCCGCGAAATTTCGCCGGCTCGCTCGCCGGCGATGCGGGCGCGCGGCAGATGGCGCTGACCGGCAGCTTCTTCCGCGGCGTGGCCGGGCCGGCCAGCGAGATGGGCGGCAGCGTGTCGATCACCGGCACCAACTATCTCGGCGGCGGCATCTTCGCCGCGCAGGTGAAGTAATCGCGCCGCCGGCCGGACCGCCGGTTCAGAACCGATGCCCCAGCGGGGTGGCGGAGTTGGACACGGAAGCGGCCTGTTGCGGGGCCAGCCCCATGCTCGGCGGCACGTAGCGAGCGGTGGCGGTGGCCTCGGCCCTTGTCGCCGGATCGACCAGCTCGACCGCGACTTTCAACTCGTCGGGCGACGGCGTGACCGCGCGGATCGTGGCGGAGCGATCGCCGATTACGCGCCGGGCGGCTGCGGTCGAAACCGCGGCGCGGCCTGCCGGGGTCTGGTGATTGCTGGCGGCGAGAGCGTGGACACCGGCGATCGCGGCTTCGTCGGCAATCTGCTGCAATGGCGGATGGCCGGTCGCCCGCGTCGTGCCGGCATAGATCGTGATGGCGGCCAGCGGCAGCGCCAGCAGTACGGCCAGCGGGGCCATAAGCCGTTTGGAGCCGATCCGACGCATCGCATGACCTCCGTTGTCGCGCAACTGCCCGGACGATGCTAGGCGTCGTCCAGTTCGCGCCGGTTAAAGCGGTGGCGGGCCGTGACTGATCTTTCTAAACATCGCCACGGGCCGGTAACGGCCCGTGATGCAAATTTCACGGACCCGTCCACGATCAGGTAACGTTCCGTCGATGCGCCAGTTCCCGGATAGCTCACTCCTCTCGTTGTTGCGCCGCCGCAGACTGCGTTGCGAAGACGCGGGCGTGAGCAGCGGCCGCGGGCTTTGCGGGGAGGCGCTGCGATGCGCCGCCTGAACGCTTCGACGCAGCCGATCTGGAACGGGTTGCTACGTGGCCGGGCGCGGCTGCGCCGCTGGATGCGCAGTAAATCCATGCGCGCGGTGGCCGCGGCGCTGCTGACGCTGCTGGCGCTGACCGCGTTGCGCGCCTACGACCCGCGGCTGGTCCACGAAACCAAGGAACGCGCCTTCGACGCCTATCAGCGGCTGTCGCCGCGGCCGCATGCCGATCTGCCGGTGCGCATCGTCGATATCGACGAGGCTTCGCTCGCCGCCTTCGGGCAATGGCCGTGGCCGCGCACCCGGCTCGCCGCGCTGACCAAGCGGCTCGGCGACCTCGGCGCCGGCGTGGTCGCCTACGACATCATCTTCTCGGAGCCGGACCGCACCACGCCGGGCCGCCTCGCAACCGAGCTCGGCGACGCCGATCTGCCGGACCGCGATCTCACCGTGGCGCTGCTGAAGAGCCTGCCGGATCACGATGCGAGCTTCGCCCAGGCGATGCAGAAGACGCCGACGGTGCTCGGCTTCGCCGCGATCCGATTGGCCAACGCCACGCGGCCGTCGGTGAAGGCGGGCCTCGCCGCGGTCGGCGTGACGCCCGCCGCCGTGCTGCCGCCGTTCCGGGGCGCGGTCTCCAATCTTCCGCTGCTCGACGAGGCCGCCGCCGGAATCGGCGCGATCAATCTGTCGGCGCGCGACCGGTCCGGCGTGGTCCGCCGGCTGCCGATGCTGATGTCCGACGGCGCGCGCGTCTATCCGAGCCTGGCGATCGAGGCGCTGCGCGTGGTGCAGAACCAGAAGGGCATCGTGGTGCGCGGCACCGGCGCCAGCGGCGACGCCGACACCGGCCGCGCCGCGCTGCTCGACATGCGGGTCGGCCAGTTCAAGCTGCCGCTGACGCATGACGGCGAGGCCTGGGTGTATTTCAACCGCGACCGCCCCGACCGTTACGTGTCGGTCAAGGACGTGCTCGACCCGGCGAAGGAGGCCGAGATGCGCGAGCAGCTCGAGGGCATGATCGTGCTCGTCGGCACCTCCGCCGCCGGCCTTCTGGATGCGCGGGCGACGCCGCTCGGCCAGGTGGTGCCGGGCGTCGCGATCCAGGCGCAGATGATCGAGCAGATCATCGCGCAGGATTTCATCGAGCGGCCGGACTGGGCCGACGGCTTCGAGATTGTGCTGACGCTGCTGCTCGGCTCGCTGGTCGCGGCGCTGCTGCTGATCGCCGGCGCGCGGTTCTCGCTGATCGCCTGCGGCGTGGTGTTTCTCGCCGCGATCGGTGGATCGTGGATCGCGTTCTCGCAGTTCCGGCTGCTGATCGATCCGGTGTATCCGTCGCTGGCGACGCTGCTGACCTATGTGGCGGTCGAGCGCGTGCTGCACATGGCGTCCGACCGCGAGAAGAGATTCGCGCGTCAGGCGTTCGGGCAATATCTCGCCCCCGAGCTGCTGGCCAAGCTCGAGCAGGCGCCCGACGCGATGCGGCTCGGCGGCGAGACCCGCGACCTCAGCGTGATGTTCATGGACGTGCGCGGCTTCACGCCGATCTCGGAGACGCTGAGCGCGACCGAGTTGGTGGATTTCATCAACACGCTGCTGTCGCCATTGTCGGATGCGATCCAGGACGAGCTCGGCACCATCGACAAATACATCGGCGACTCGATCATGGCGTTCTGGAACGCGCCGGTCGACGTGCCGGATCACGCCGCACGCGCCTGCCGCGCCGCGCTGAAGATGCGGGCGGTGGTCGAACAGCTCAACGACGCCGACGCGTTCGGCTTCGCCGCGCGCGGGCTCGCCGATCCGGTGGTGCGGATCGGTGTCGGCATCAACACCGGCGCGGCCTGCGTCGGAAACATGGGCTCGGCCAAACGGTTCAACTATTCGGCGATGGGCGACGTGGTCAACGTCGCGGCACGGATCGAGAGCGCGTCGAAGAGCTTCGGCACCGACCTGTTAGTCTCCGAGGACGTCGCCCGCGCCGCACCGAACATCGCGCTGCTCGAAGCCGGCGAGATCATGCTGAAAGGCAAATCCCGCCCGACGCGGCTCTACGCGCTCGCCGGCGACGAGACGTTCGCCGCGACGGCGCAATGCGCCGAACTGAAGCGGCGGCACCGGCTGCTGCTGGAGGCGCTGGCCGCAGCCGACGCGACGGCCGCGGCCGACGCAGTCGCGGCCTGCCGCACCGCCGCGCCGCCGACGCTGGCGGGGCTGTATGATCACTTCGCGGAACGGGTGGGAGCGATCGGTGGGGTGCAGGCAACGGCCGCAATGCGGGCGCGGTGACCAACACACCAACACTGACGTGCAAGTATAGAATTCTGAGCGGTCCCGCCGATGGAATGCTGCCTAACCAGGGGTGGCGGGATCGATGATGATAGGATCAGCCGGCCGGCCACAGGGCCCAGCCGCAAGCAACTCCCCAAAGCAATACCGTGACCAGCAATTGCCAGTCGGTAAGCAGAGCATCAGTAGGGGACTCGCCGCCATCGAACGCTTCAACGACGAACCAGTAGCGAAACAGGCCGAACAGGACCAGAGGGACCGTGATCACTAGCGCTGGCTTGGCCGACATCACGAACATGCTGTAGAACAACAGCGCTCCGGTTGCGGACATCTCAGCATATCGATCTACCAGCGCCACGGAATATCTTTCAAGCACCTTGCGCCCTTCCGTTCCGCTTCGACTGAGTTCTTGACGTCGCTTTACAGCGGCGAGGTACAACGCGAGACAGAGCGTGGTGATGAACATCCATGATGATACTGGAACATCCAGCGCCATCGCTCCCGCGTATACCCGCAGGACAAAGCCGATAGCGATGACGAAGATGTCGACAACAGGCTGATGTTTCAGGACGAACGTGTAAGCAAGATTGAGTGCGAGATAAGCAGCAATAACCAGTATGACTTTAGGCGCAACAAGCCATCCGAATACCAAGATGCAATAAAGGCATCCAAGCAGGATGAAGGCTGCGGCCGTCGAGACGCTTCCCGCGGCCAAAGGTCTGCTCTTGCACTTCGTCGGATGACGACGGTCGCGCTGAACGTCGTGCATATCGTTGATGATGTAGGTTGCCGACGAAGCCACGCAGAACAGCAGAAAGGCCGACAGCGCCTGGCTGATCGCTGTCGGATTCAAGAACTCTCCCGCAAAAATCAGCGGTGCCAGAACGAAGCCGTTCTTCACCCACTGCTTCAGCCGCATCAGCTTGATCAGACCTAATATCTGCGCTACTGGCGGGTGAGCTGGAATGGCATTGTGCATCGTAAAATCACTTTGGATAAAGTTGCCGGTAAATTGATGCCGGCAACTGAGATTGATAAGACAATTACTGCGAACAGATATGGTCAATGGAAGCTTCAACAAAACTAGCCATTAGTTACGCCATATTTGCCGTGATGGCCACCGCAATCAACATCGCTGCGCAAGACGCTGTTGTTCGCCTGTTTGAAGGTGCGATCGCGGTCGCGGCTTCAGTGGTCGTGGGTACTGCAGCCGGGCTGATGGCAAAATACCTTCTCGACAAGCGTTATATTTTTCGATTTCGGACCCGCGGTGCGGCCGACGACGCGCGGATATTCGCCCTTTATAGTGCGATGGGTGTAGCGACGACCCTCGTGTTCTGGCTGGTGGAGTTCGGCTTTCACGTTGCCTTCGGATCCAAGGAGATGCGCTACGTCGGCGGCGTCATCGGATTGGCAATTGGCTATATTGCGAAATACCACCTCGACAAGCGCTTTGTCTTCCGTGCGGAGGCTCCATGATCCCGGTCTCCTCTTGGGGGCGTCTCAGTGCGGACCCACATCATGTCATCGCTCTGAAAGACCCATTTCAGATACAGTCCGTCGTTAGCCGGGAGCCGCTCCCCGGAATCGCTCACGGGATGGGACGGAGCTATGGCGATGTCTGCTTGAATCCCGAGGGGGCGCTCTGGACGACAACGGGTCTCGATCATCTCGTTTCGTTCGACATCGCCACCGGTCGTCTGGTTTGCGAAGCAGGGGTTCTGCTTCGGGACATCCAGCGCCTTGCGATACCGCGTGGATGGAGCTTGCCGGTTACACCTGGCACGCAGATGGTGACCGTTGGGGGGGGCATCGCCAACGACGTGCATGGCAAGAACCATCACCTCTGCGGGACATTCGGCGACCACGTCCAGCGCATTACGCTGATCCGGACCAATGGCGAGATCGTCCAATGCGGTCCGGTCACGAACCCGGAGTGGTTTTCGGCATCGGTGGGAGGTTTGGGGTTGACGGGGGTCATTGCGCAAGCCGAGATCCAACTGCGTCCTGTTGCTGGCCCATGGTTGGAAACCGAGACCGTTCCCTATGGGAGCTTGGATGAATTCTTTCAGCTTGCCGAGGAATCCGAGTCCGGCTGGGAGCATGCGGTGTCGTGGGTCGACTGCGTTGCGGGGGACAACACTCGTGGATTGTTCATGCGCGGAAGCAGTGTCGCGAGCAGTCACGGCCCGCCCCCCAAGCCGCGCTCACTGACCATGCCCGTCGTCCCGCCGGTATCACTGGTCAATCGGCTGACTCTGCGGGCGTTCAACAATGGCTATCATTATCTGAATATGCGAAAGCCCGGCCGGAAGATCGCTCACTATGAGACCTTCTTCTATCCGCTCGATAATCTGCAGGGTTGGAACCGGATGTATGGCCCCACAGGCTTCTTCCAGTACCAGAGCGTATTTCCCCCGGAGAGCGGTCGGGATGCAGTGCAGGCGATGCTGAAAGATATTGCCGGTGCAGGAGAGGGTTCCTTTCTCGCAGTCCTGAAGACCTTCGGCGACCGCGCGCCTGCAGGGATGCTCAGCTTCCCGAAGTCCGGCGTGACCCTCGCGCTGGACTTTCCGAACAATGGTCCGCGGACGCACAAGCTCTTCGAACGTCTCGATGCGATCGTCCGCGAAGCCAAGGGACGGATCTACCCGGCCAAGGATGCGCGCATGCCGCGTGACCTGTTCGAGGTGGGCTACCCCCGCCTCTCGGAATTTCTGGAGTATCGGGACCCCGGCATCAGTTCCGCACTGTCACGTCGGTTGATGGGAAGTTGAATGAGCAGTAGGAAACGAATTGTCATCGTGGGCGCGACATCGGCGATTGCCGAGAACTGCGCCAGATTGTGGGTCGAGAGCGGGCCGGCCGATCTTATCCTGCTCGGTCGAGACCCGCAGCGCCTGCAGAGGACAGCGACGGATCTAGGTGTTCGCAGCCCGCAATCCGACATCCGGACGGTGCCGGCCGAATTTCTCGACGTCGTCGCCATCGAGGCGGCCGTGGATGACATCATCGCACTGGGCGAGGTGGACCTCGTGCTGATCGCGCACGGCTCTTTGCCGGACCAAAACGGATGCCAGAGCGATCTGAAGGCCTGTCGCGACGCTCTCGAGATCAACGGCGTGTCGCCAGTTCTCTTTGCGGAGGCGTTTGCCAGACGTATGGCCAAGGCCGATCGCGGCACGATCGCTCTGATCGGATCTGTGGCGGGCGACCGCGGACGCAAATCGAACTATGTCTACGGCGCGGCCAAGGGATTGGTCACACGCTACGCTCAAGGGCTGCAGCACCGCTTCGCCGGGACGGGGCTCAACGTCGTGCTGATCAAACCCGGTCCCACTGATACGCCCATGACGGCGCACCTCAAGGGGCAGGGCGCAAAGCTGGCATCTGTGGAGAGCGTGGCTAGCGAGATTGTCGCGGGGATAGACGCCGGAAGGGCGACTATCTATGCGCCGGGCAAATGGAAAATCATCATGAACATCGTGCGGCACATTCCGTCGGTGATCTTCAATAGATTGGAGATCTGAGGGGCTTCATTAATGCGTCGGACCGGTCGAGACTGGTGAGGGGCAGTGGTTTTTGGTCGATAGCCTCGTTCTGCCAGCTGGAGTACCCGTGGGTGGGGCTAAATTAAGGAATTGAGGACGTGAATTCATCGCTTTCGCTTCGAAAGAACCCCATCGCGTTGGCAGTCGCTGCTATGGCGTGGATTGTACTGATATGCTTTGTATCGTATCTTTATGTCTTTGATCACGTGTCACTTTTGCCTTATTTGGTGGATGATTCGTTCTTCTATCTGCAATCGGCGAAGATGTTCGTTCAGCTTGGCGTCCCCTCGCTCGATGGCGTGGCGCAGACGAACGGATTTCACCCGTTGTGGTTTCTGATCGTAGCGGCTTTGACGTATATGTGGACCGGGTTTTTGCACATTCATGTTGTGCAGATAACGCTTCATATTTCTGCGCTCTTGCTGCTCTTCAAGCTGTCTTTGCGAGTACAAGACACAATCAATCCATACTACCTTCTGATTCTTCTAATCTGTTATCCGCCATTGCTGATTACGAGTTTCAACAATCTCGAAACCTCGATTTTCATCTTTCTAATGGCAATCAATTTGATGGTGTTTGCGTCGTCATCCTTCGACAGGCGTCTTGACTATTTCACGCAAGGCGTTCTTTTTGGCCTGCTATTCCTCGCCAGGACGGACAGTGTCTTTTTTACCCTCGCATTTTCGGTGGCGATTGTTGCGCGGACTGGATTGCATCGTCGAGTATTTGGCTTTTCTTTGTTTGGGGTTGTTGGTGCTTTGATCGTGATTGCGCCGTACCTATTACTCAATCTGAGTTCATTTGGCGGAATACTTCAAAGTTCTGGCAAGACATTTCTGCTGTTTGAGCAGGCATACCAGTCATTTCATGGATCACCGCACGCTGTCTGGACGCGCAGGATCGCTGCATTTGGCGACTTTATATGGAGACTGATGGGAGAACGCCTAGGTGTCCATCCATCTCTGTTCTATTCGACTTGGATGGCAGTCGGTTGGATATTGTTCCGCGGTCGGTCGTGTGATGGTGGTAAGATAGTTCTAACCGTATGGCTTGCGTTTTCGGCCTACTTGGCAATGCTGTGCGGTTCCAATGCGTTCAGATTAGTTTGGCGCGAATGGTACTCGACTCCATTCTATCTAATGTTCATTTTCAACATTGGAGCGTTGCTGACGTTACTTGACTCGGTGGTGAGGCCGTGGTTCGGGCGAATAGCGCTCGTGGTAGTGGTGACTCTGGCCTGGTTTACGTCAGGCAGCATAGTGCGAAACGGCTTGTGGCCCTTGCAGAAAATTGCACTCCGAGATCTCGCGCTGTTGACCTCGTCGTTCCCGCCGGGCTCCCGCATCGGGTACACGGACGCCGGCATCGCCGCCTATTATTCCCCTCATCTGAAAATCACCAACTTGGATGGCGCTGCCAACAATGAAGTCCAGCCGTTTATCGCGCGGGGAAGACTGTTCGACTACATTTCTTCGCGAGGCATCGACGACTTCGTCTCAGGTCGCCCGTGGCATTGGCGCAATTGGCTGATGGGATTTGGCTCGGGCTTCCAATACGCACATCGTGGCGGTGGATTGCACCACGTTCTTAAAACCAATGAGGAGGTGGTAGCGAACTACTATCGGTCGTCGATCGGAATTGCCGATTTTGACTTCGAACGATGGCTGGGAGCGGGATGGTCTTATCCGGTGCCGAGACGAGACCCCTCGGTGGATGGCGCGTGGAGCAGCCCGTCGTACTCCGAACCTCCGACCGCCGAGTTCCTACGGGATGGGGTCTGGACGGATGGAAGCGAGGCGCACATCTACCTTCCGATTGCGCGCAACGTGAACTACGAGATGTCGCTGATGATGAAATCTGCGCCGATGATTGAAGGAGGGGTTCCTGTCCAGATTTACGTAGCGGATCGGCTGGTGCTCGATGCGAAGGTGACTGCGGTATCCGAGTGGTCGCCACTGAAAGTCAGAATTCAGGGGCAGCCGTCCGGCCTCATGACGGAGGTGACGCTGAAGATCGGAAAGACGGCAAATCCGAACAAGCTTGGACTGTCGAAAGATGCGCGCGATCTCGGCCTGAATATCGAGAGCATCTCGCTTCGGAAGATGGATGACGTCGACTAGACGCTAAACGGCGCTTCACAATTCAATGCGTCGCTCACAACACCGAAACCGCCGCGGGGCGGGGGTCGTGCGCGCTGGGATCGGCGCAGGGAAGGGTGAAGCGGAACATCGTGCCGCCGGCGGGGGCGGGTTCGGCGTTGATCGAGCCGCCATGGGCCTGGATGATGGTCTGGGAGATCGACAGGCCGATACCCATGCCTTCGGGCTTGGTGGTCTCGAACGGCTGGAACATCCGGTCGGCGATCTGCGGATCGAGGCCGGGACCGGAATCGGCGACCACGACCTCGATCATGCAGTCCTCGACCGCCCGGCTGGTGATGGAGAGCATCCGTTCCGGCAGTTCGTGCATCGCCTCGAAGGCGTTGCGGATCAAATTGAGGAAGACCTGCTGCACCTGCACCTTGTCGACCAGGACGCGATCGACCGCGGGATCGAGCGTCAGCGCGACGTCGACAGGGCGGTCGCGGGTGACAACGGAGGCGAGCGCCAGCGCGTCCTCGGCGATCGCGCGCAGGCTCTCGACGGTCTTGTCGGTCTCGCCGCGGCCGACGAATTCGCGTAGCCGCTGGATCACCGCGCCGGCACGCAGCGTCTGCTGCGCGGCCTTGTCGAGCGCGGCGCCGATCTTCGCCTTGTCGGGATGGCTGCTGGCCTCGACCAGCCGGCGCGAGCCCTGCACGTAGTTGGTGATCGCGCCGAGCGGCTGGTTGAGCTCGTGCGCCAGCGCGCTCGACATCTCGCCCATGGTGCTGAGACGCGCCACCCGCATCAATTCGGCCTGCAGGCTCTGCAGCCGCTGGTCGGCCTCCCGCTGGCGCGCCGCCGCGCGTTGATGCTCGAGCAGAAACGCCGCGATCGCGGCGCTGGCGACGGCGAGGATCAGCAGACATGCGGTGATCAGCGCCGCGGCGAGGCTCTCGTGGTCGTGCCGCGACATGCGCTCGGCGAGCAGGGCCTGTTCGACGCGGGTCAGCGCTGACAGACTCGCTTCGACGCGTTCGGTGAGGCGGTCGGTGCGGGCCTGTTCGAGAATGTCGAGCGCCTCGCGGACACGCTCCGGCCCCAGTTCGATGACCCGCCCGAGCTGCGCGGTGCGCATGTCGATCAACTGACGGAGATCGTCGACCTTGGCGACATGGTCGGGGTTGTCGGTGACGATCGAGCGCAGGCTGTCGAGCCGTGATGCCAGTGTGTCCCGCGTATGGTTGTAATTCTCGCGGTAGCTGTCGATGCCGGTGAGCAGATAGCCGCGCTCATTGGTCTCGGCTTCCAGCACCTCGCGCTGGATGCCTGAAATCGCCAGCAGGGCATCGTTGGTGTGCTGCACCCACGAGAAGCTGTCGCGCAGCCGCATCAGGTTCAGGATCAGCGCACCGGCGATGACAATGAACAGCAGCAGGGTGATGCCGAGCAGCCAGGGCGCGAGAGTTGAGTTTGAGAATGGTTTGCGGGTCATCGGCACTGTTGTGAGCTGGGCTGGTCACCCTAGAGCGCGCGCGCGCCGAGCTCAATTGGAACCGCTGCGGCAACAGCCATCCGCGACGGAAGCGGGAGGTTGTCCCGCTCGCGTGGCATCCGCAGTGGCGAAAGCGACGCGTTTGCAGAGATGTGTGGTGCTAAAGCGGCTTGTTCAGCGTGAAGGCGCCGCGCATCTCGCCAGGTGTGAAGCCGGTGGCCTGATCGTCAGGGTAGAGCGCGCGGATCTTCGCGGCGACATCCGGCTTGATGGCGCCGCCGTGGCAGCCGAGGCAGAGTTCGCCGGTCGGGATCGCCTGAACGTAGCGGAAGCTGCGTCGGCCGTCGTGCTCGACGATCTCGGCGTGGCGGAGCGAGGCGACCGGCTCGCCGGCGGCGATACGGCCGACAAACTCCGACATCGCCTTGCGCTCGAAATCGTCCGGCGCCGCCGCCGGATTGCGCGGCTTCAGGCTGGTGCGGGACACCGTCCATCCGCTTTGGTGCGACGCCTGCGCGGCGATCTCCGGCGCTTCCTTATTGCAGAATGCGACGGCCTCGACCGGCCCCGAACTGTCGATCGCGCCCTTGAGCGCGCCGAGCAGCGACCCGCCGAAATCCTTGATCAATGCTTGCGCCTGCGCCTCGAGCGCGGCCTTGTCCTCGCCCCGCCCGCGCAGCACCAACGCCGCTGCCACCACAACAGCGGCGGCGACGATCGCAAGAAAAACCCTGGTCGGCATGGCGAGCCCGCACTGGTTGATATGACTATACGGGCTGAGCGTTAGGGGAGGCATGGCCCAGCGTCTGTGACCAAGTCACCGGGGCATGCGACGCGAAGCGCCGCCGCCGTCGGCCGCGGAGGCGACCGTTTTCATCTGCTCCAGCCGCGGCTCTGCAATCTCCGAAATCCGGGGCATGTTCAGGATCGTCAGCCGATGACGGCCGCTCTTCACCAGGCCCTGCTTCTGCCACGCGCTCAACGTGCGGCTGACGGTGAAATAGGTGAGACCGGCCATCGAAGCGAGATCGGTGCGGGTGACCGGCGATTCGATGTGCAGCCCTTCCTTCGTTTCGACTCCAGCCTGCGCGGACAGCCGGAGCAGGCATGCGGCGATTCTCTGTGAGACGCACTTTCCGGTCATCTCGGTGGCCCGTTGCAGCATCTCGTGCGCGCGGTTGCCGACGATCGCCAGGACGTTGTTGGCGATCGCCGGGTGCCGATTGGTGATTTCGATGAAGGTGCAGCCGCGCCATGCCAGCACGGTGGTATCTTTGAGAGCCGTCGCCGTCGCCGGATAGGCATTCTGTCGAATCGCGGCCACGCAGCAGAGATCGCCCGGCCCCATGATCCTGAGCGTGATCTGCTCGCCCTCGGTGTTGATCTGGGTGACTCTGATCAGTCCCTCGACGATCTGGAAAAGGTTTTCCGGGGCGTCGCCCTGATGGAAGAGGGCGCTGCCCGGCTGGACCTGCCGGACGATCGACGATTTCAGCAGCAAGGCCGCGTCCGTCTCCGAGAGATGCGAGAACAATGCGCTGTGCGCCACGGCTTCACGTCGAACACCCATTTCCATTCCAGACCTGCCACTGTTTCCAAGGGTGGACGCTTCCTCCTGTTGCTGACCTATCAGCCGAAATGACGCGTTGTATTTTGAAGCCCTCTAAGTACCGCGCACATATTTGTCACAGTGCCCACCAATCAGATCCATCGCATGTCGGGAATGGGAGTTGTTTGCGTCAAAGCAAAAAACTCCGGCGACCGATCTGTATGGTCGGCCGCGATCGAGAAAGCCCGGTTGCCATCGAGATCAAATCCGAAAAGTCAAACTCGTCGCTGGGCCGCGCAGGCGTCTTCGTTCTGCGGGCGAGGGCGGCTTTTCATTTTTGAAGCAGTGGAACGGCATCGCGGCGGGGACACGCCGCGTCATGCACGATGAGGGGCATTCCGATGAACGTAGCTGGGCAGACGCAGACCGAAGGAGTGATCAGCGCAATTCGGCGAGCCGGTCGCCGAGGATCTGTGCGCACATTCACCGCCGCCGTGTTGTTGTCGTCGACCAGCCAGGCCTGCTTCGCGCAATCGGCGACGCCCGGGTCGACGATCACGCTGGAGCCGGTCGTCGTTCAAGCGCCACGGCAGCCGGTGCGCTCCGTCGTCCGGCAGCGCCCGTCGGCTCCGCGTTCGGCGGCGACCGATGTGACGCCTGCGGCCCCGGCGGCGGCTCCGTTGGTGACGCCTGCGGATGTCGTCCGTCAGCGCTTCGAGGTGCTGCCCGGCGGCGTTGCGCTGGTGTCCCGGCAGGAGATGGCTGATCGCGGCAATCCGACGCTCGCCAACAGCCTGAGCGGGGTCCCCGGACTGATCGTGCAGAATTTCCTCGGCTCCAACGATCAGCCGCGGATTCAGATGCGCGGCTCCGCCCAGCAGAATCCGGCCGAACGCGGCGTTCTCGTGCTCAGCAACGGCTTGCCGATCAACCGCGCCGACGGCTCCTACATCATCGGCTTCGCCAACGCGCGACAGGCCGAATCGATCGAGGTGTATCGCGGCTATATGGCCAATCGGCTCGGCGCCACGGTGCTGAGCGGCGCGATCAACTTCGTGTCGCCGACCGGATCGAGCCAGCCCGGCACCCAGATCGGCGTGAGCGGCGGCAGCTTCGGCCAGATCAACACCAGCGGGCAGGTCGGCGGCAAGAAGGACAATGTCGACGCGTTCATCCAATTCGACACCAGCCGCCGCGACGGCTATCGCGGCTACAATTCGTCGGAGCGCGTCAGCGTCAACGGCAATGTCGGCGTCGCGCTGTCGGAGAACGTCAAGACGCGGTTCTTCATGGGCTATACCGATCTCGGCTTCGACGTCCCGGGGCCGGTGAACAAAACCACGCTGTACGCCAATCCGAAGCAGGTCAACGCCGGCCCGACGGTGGTCGGAGGCGTCGCGGTCAATCCCGGTCCCAACGCCGTGCGCGACAAGCCGCGGCGGGAGGCAAGTCAGTTCATGGTCGGCAACCGCACCACGGCTGTGTTCGACGCGCATCTGTTCGACGTCGCGATGGGCTACACCTACACCGACGACATGTTCCGCTTCCCGATCTCCTCGGGTGTGCGCACCACGCAGGGCGGCGACTTCACCGGCGTGGCACGCTACGCCTACAATCCGGCGGCCGCACTGCTGCCGCTGTTCGAGACCACCGCGCAATACACCGTCGGCTCGGCCGATCGCAGCTATTATCTCAATCAAAGCGGCCAGACCGGGTCGCAATTCGGCGCCAACCGGCTGAACGCCCAGACGCTGTCGCTGTACGCCGGCGCCAACGTTCCGGTCTGGCAGCAATTCGTGGTGTCGCCTTCGATCTCCTACGCCTATGCGACGCGGGACAGCGACGATGTCTACGGTTCGGCGCGCCGGCCGACGATCGCGTACAATCCGGCGAAACCCACGGTGCTGCTGCCGAACGGGTCTGTGGCGACGCAAAGCACCAGCTATTCGCGCAACTATTCAGGCTGGAGTCCGAGCCTCGCCTTGAGCTATCGGCCGGACGCGGTGCAGACCTTCTTCATCGCCGGCAGCCACAGCTTCGAGCCGCCGACCCATGACGATCTGATCGCGACGATCAACGGAACGCCGAATTCGAGCCCCGGCCGGCCGACGCCGGGCAACCCGTCGCTGGCGGCGGCGGCGTTCGCGACGCCGAATCTGAGCGCGCAGACGGCGAACACGGTGGAGGGCGGCTGGCGCGGTCGCGCCGATCGCTTCTCCTGGGATGTCGTGACTTACTACTCGTGGGTCGACAACGAGTTGCTCACGCTGCGGGACGTCACCGGTGCGCTGCTCGGGGCGGTCAACGCCGACCGCACGACGCATTTCGGTGTCGAACTCGGCGCCGGGATGAAGTTCACCGATCGGTTGTCCGGCCGCATCGCCTACACCTATCAGGATTTCCGTTTCGTCGACGACCGGACCCGCGGCAACAACCGGCTGGGCGGTGTGGTGCCGCACCTGATCTATGCGCAATTGCAATTGCAGGCGACCGACGCCTGGATGGTGCAGGGCGCGGTGCGCTGGAGCCCGTCCGAGGTGGCGGTCGACAATGCGAACACGCTGTTCGCCGACCCCTATGCGGTGGTCGACATGCGCAGCGAGTACCAGATCGACAAGACCTTCCGGGTGTTCGGCGAGATCACCAATCTGTTCGACAAGACCTATGCGGCCACCACCCTGGTGGTCGATCAGGCGTCGGCCGGCCAGGCGGCCTTCCTGCCCGCCGACGGGCGGGGCTTCTACGCGGGTATCAAGGCAAGGTTCTGATCAGTAAGGAAATCGAGTTCGACATGAGCATGCTTGCAAGATTGGCGGCGTTGACCGTCGCCACCATTCTCTCCACGTCGGCGGCGGCGGAGTCGCCGAGCCTGGAGCATTTCCTGGAACAGTGGGACACCAACGGCGACCGCGCCGTTACCCTGGCCGAGATCCGGCAGGGACGCGAGCAGCGGTTCTTCGCGTTCGACGCCGACGCCAACGGCTATATCGATCCGCAGGAGTACGACCGTTTTGACAAGGTGCGGGAGGCGGGCATCGCGCGTTTTGCGCCGGAAGACCAGGACAAGATCCGGCAGGTGGCCAAGGGGCTCACGCGGGCGTGGAACGACACCGATGGCGACGGCCGGGTTTCCCGCGCCGAGTTTCTCGATGGCGGCGAAACCTGGCTGAAGGCGCTCGACAAGGACGGCGACGGTCGCGTGACGATCAAGGACCTGTCGTAGAGGGAACGTCGGCGACCGGGGCGGGGATGGTCGCGGCCTTCGTCGTTCGTCGTCCCGGATAGGCCGATGCTACTATTGCGGCTGCGATGATCGGCGGAATCGACGCGTCGTCACGACGCGGAGCGGTGTCCACTCCATCCGGAATCCGTCTGTATGTGGAGCCTCTGACCGGTGAGGTCGAGAATGCGCGCCTCCACGCCATGAGATTCATGGACGATGCGCCGGATGACCGGCAGCGGCAGCAGGCTGAAGCCCGTCGACAGCGCGTCCGCTTCGGTCGCCGTCGGCGCGATCACGCTGACAGAACCGTACAAGCGCGGGCTGCGGCCGGTCCGCGGGTCGAGCAGATGGGTGAAGCGGCCTGCCGGATCGAACCGGAAGCCGGCGCCCGCAGAGGTCGCCACGGCTCGGTCGGCGATTTCCACGATCTCGCCGGATCGGCCGGGCTGGTCCGGATCGGCGAGGCCGACACGCCACGGCGTGCCGTCCGGCCGTCCGCCGATCGCGCGGATTTCGCCCATATCCACAAGCGTCGTCGACAGCCCTGCGTTCCGGAGCAATTCGACGACGCGGTCGGTCGCATAGCCTTGCGCGATGCCGTTCAACGTGATGGCGGCGCCGCGCTCGAGCAACACGATGCGGTCCGGCGTGACGCGCAGACCATCGCGTCCGACCGTCTCCAGCGCCTGTTCGAGTTTCGCCGGAGACGGACCTGCGGGATCGGGCCGGTCGGACGAGAAGTGCCGCTGATACAGGCGCCACAACGGTTGCACCGTCGGATCGAACGCCCCGCCGGTCCGCTCGGCATAGCCGAGCGAGGCTTGCAGCAGAACCACCATGTCGGGATCGGGCGCAATCAGTATGCCGCTGCGGTTGAGCTCGCAGATCGCGGAGTCCGGCTGATACAGGCTGAACTGCCGCTCCAGCCGCCGCACTTCGGCGATCGAGCGGCTGACCAGTTCGGCGGCGGCGGCGCGATCCGGATGGTGAATTTCAATCGACACCTGTGCGCCGAGCGCGGAGCCCTGCCAGCGGACAGGCTCGGACACCGGCGCCGCGCGCAATCGGCCGGGCCACAGCGATCCTGCAGCCGCCGCGGCGGCAATTGTGATCATCCGACGGCGCGTGAGAGAGCGGGGTATCATCGGCGGTCCTCGTCAGTTGGTGCGCACGCCGGAATCGTCCAGGTTGCTGGCGGCGCCGGGCGGCTCGCTGCCGAGGACGTAGTCGGCCGGAATCTGGTCGAGCATTACGACCTGTCCTCCGTTGGTGGCGGCGAACCCTTCCGCCGCCGTGCGCTCGCCGAACGGCACCGCTTCGGCCGCACCCATGCCGCCCTGCTTGCGGCTGCCGATCACGAAGAACGCCTTGCGGGCGTCGATCCAGTTGGCATCGCCGGGGCTTTCCCAACTCGGCGCGCGTGCCATGTCGGAGACGTAGATCGCGCGGATGTCGCGCGGCTGGTCCGGCATCAGCGTGAAGGCGACGGTGTCGCGCACCGAGGAGAACCAGAACGGATCGATCCGGCTCGCGGTGATGATCTGGCCCTTGGGCCCGGGATGCTCCATCAGATTCATGCCGCAGAACACGCCCATCGCCTCGGCATTCAGCGCGACCGGCAGCGGCGCCGGGGCGCCTGCTTTCGGCTCGCATCCGGTGAGTAGAACGAGGGCGACCAGCGCCGCCGATACACGCAGTCTCATAATTCCCTCCGTGCGAACGACAGTATCGACAGTCCCAGCGGCAGTGCGATCCACAGCGACAGCCCGAGCAGCAGCGCCGCGAGGCCGGGATTGGTGTTCGCGGCGAGGCCGGCCATGCCGGAAAACTGGCTGACGTTGAAGCCGGTCAGGTTGGTCAGGCGATAGAGGTCGGTCGGATTGAGAAACAGCAGGGCATTCAGCACCGTCCCGGAAATCGTCCGTCCCTGATCCACCACCAGAATGCCGAGAAGCGCCATGTCGAACACCAGCACCATCAGCAGCCAGACGCCGATCGACAATCCCGCCGCCGTGCCGCGGTCGCGGACTAGGCTGGAGATCAGATAGCCGATCGCCACGAACACGGCGCCGAGCATGATCGAAGTGCCGAGCATCGCCGCGAAGGCGTACCAGCTCGCGGCCAGCGTCGAGGCGCCCGTCAGCACCAGGGCGACGCCGGCGGCGCCGTAGCCGATCACGGTGGCGAAAGCGAGGATCAGCACGTGCCCCACGAACTTGCCAAGAATCACCTGGCCGCGGCCGACCGGATAGCTGAGCAGCAGGTTCATCGTGCCGCGTTCCATCTCGCCGACGACGGCGTCGTGCGAGATCAATAGCGCAATCAGCGGCAACAGGAAGATCGTCAAGCTCGACAGGCTGACGACCACGACGTCGAGCGCGCCGACACCGACCTGGCCGGTGGGCGCGCTGCCGAGGAAGGTGAGCGACAGCGCCAGCGCCGCCAGCAGCAACGTGGTCGCCAGCACCCAGCGATTGCGCAAGCCCTCCTGGATTTCCTTGGCGGCGATGATGGCGATGGTCCTCATGCCGCGCGCTCCTGATCCTTCAGGAAATGCGCGTAGAGCTCGTCCAGCGTCGGCGATGCGATCTCGACATTGCGCACGTTCGGATCGGCGGCGGCCGCGCGCAGCAGCGCCATCTTCTGTGCGTCGTCCTGCACCAGCATGACATGGCCGCGTGACGCCGCACAGCGCGGGCCGCTCATCCAGGCCGGCGTCGCCGCCTCCGGCGCGAGATCGATCGCGATGCGGATCGGCAGTCGGGAGATGGTGCGGAGTTCGGTCATGGTGCCCTGAGCGACGAGCTGACCGCGGTTCATGATCAGCACGTGCTCGGCGCGATCCTCGAGTTCGTTCAGCGCGTGCGAGGAGATCAGCACGGTGGCGCCGTCGTCGCGCAATTCGTCGAGGATCTCGTAGAAAGTCTGGCGCAGCGCCGGGTCGAGCCCGGTGGTCGGTTCGTCGAGCAGCAGCACGCGGGGGCGGCCGAGCAGGGCCTGCGCCAGGCCGAGGCGCTGCCGCATCCCCTTGGAGTAGGTGCCGACCTTGCGATCGGCGGCGGCCGCGAGCCCGACCCGCTCGAGCAACGGCCATGCCGTCGCGGGCTTGATGCTCTTCAGCCTGGCGTAGAATGCCAGCGTCTCGCGCCCGGTCAGCGCGGCGTTGAAGGCGACGTTCTCGGGCAGATAGCCCAGCAGCCGTCGGCCTGCGAATTCGCCGGCGGCGGGATCTTCGCCGAGCACGCGGATGTCGCCGCGATCGGGACGGATCAGCCCGAGCATCAGCTTGATCAGTGTGGTCTTGCCGGCGCCGTTGTGGCCGACCAGCGCGCTGAGCCGGCCCGACGCGAGTTCGAACGAGACGCCGCGCAGCGCGCGCACCGCGCGATAGCTCTTCTCGACGTCGCTGATTGAGACGGTCGCTGTCATGGTGAGCTCCTCGACGCCGAGGGTTTCGGCGGCGGCGCGATCAGGGGGCGGCTGTCGACCACGCCGCCGGGATACAGCGCCGGGAACTGGCTCTGGGCCCAACGTAGCACCTGCACAGCCGGGCTGTTGATCAGCACCTTGGCGGAGGGCGCGGTCCACAACACGCGGTCGACAAGATCGTTCGGCCGATAGGCGGTGTCGGCGATCCCGTCGCCGTCGAGATCGAACGCCGGGTTATCGCTCCAGTAGTTGCCGCGACCGCCCTTCGACCAATCGAGATCGCGGGTCCCGACATATTTTACCTGGGTGCGGTTGCCGACGAAGGCGTTGCCGGTGATCTCGTTGCCTTCGGAGCCCGCGGTGAAATGCACGCCGATGCCGCAGCGCTCGAACCAGTTGTCGCGGAACTTGTTGTGGTTCGCGTTGTAGATGAACACGCATTTGCCGGGGCCTTCGTCGCTCGGCTGCGCTGCGCGCGGCTCCGGCAGCATGCCCTTCTCGTCGTCGGCGGCATCCTCGCGGTCCGCCAGATCGCGGCGTGGACCGCCGGTGACGCGGTTGCCCTCGATCGCGGCATAATTGGCGTAGTTGAACAGAAAGCCGTGATCGCGGTCGCGCTCCGACACGTTGCCGCGGATGATCAGCCGATTGGAGAACATGATGGCGTAGCCGACGTGATTGCCGATCGAGACGTTGCCGGAGATCTCGCTGTCGTTGGTGTACATGTAGTGCACCGCGAACCGGACGTTCTCGAAGCGATTGTCGATGAAACGGTCCTTGCGGCTGGTGATGCTGAAGATGCCGTCCCGGCCGTAGCGAAAAATGTTCTCGGCGATGACGACGTCGGGCGCATTCCACACCGAGACGCCGTTGCCGGCCTCGTTGAGCCGGACATTGCGCAGACCTTCGACCACGTTGCGCTGGACCCGCGATCCGGACGCGCCGTGGACGTAGATACCGAACAGGTTGCCTTCGAGCCGGTTGTTCTCGACCAGCGCGCGGGCCGCGTCCTTGGTGAGGAAAATTCCCGAGTCCATCGTCTGCAGGTCGCGGCCTGAGCCCTTGATGGTGAGGCCGCGGATGGTGACGTCCGGAACCGTGACCGTGATGACGCTGCCGCTGCCGTTGCCGACGAGGTTCGCCCCGGGCTTGCCGCCGATCACGACGCGTCGATCGATCCGGATCGGGCCGCGATGATCGCCCGGTGCGAGTTCGAGGACGTCGCCCTGCTGCGCACGCTCCAGCGCCGCCTGCAGCGACTGCGTCGGCGCGATGCCGATCGTCTCCGCCAGAGCGGGGCCGCAGGCTCCGGCGGCGAACAACGCCGCCGGAAACAGACGCAGCAGGAAAGACACCTTCGTACTCCTCAGGCCGTCTTCGGCTCGACGAACATCCGGCCCTTCATCTCCATGTGCATGGCGTGGCAGAACCAGGAGCAGTAGTACCAATACACCCCGGCCTTGTCGGCCGAGAACGACACCGAGGCCGTGGCCTGCGGCGCTACCTCCATGTTGATGCCGTAGTTGATGATCGAGAAGCCGTGGGTGAGATCCTCGACGGAATCGATGTTGGTGACGTAGACGGTGACCTGATCGCCTTGCTTGACCTGGAAGTGCTCGAGCCCGAACGACGGCGCCTGCGAGGTCATGTAGACCCGCACGATGTTGCCGTCGCGGATCACCTTGGACTCCTCTTCCAGCTTGATGCCGTCGGCCTTGGCCTGCTTGATCGCGTCGGAGAACATCGGATCGGCGCGGTCCCAGATCGAGATCGGGTTGATCTTGGAACGATGCACGATGGTGGCGTCATGCGGCTCGGCGAAGCTCGGGCCGTCGTGCACCAGCTTCATCTTGTCGCCGGAGATGTCGATGAGCTGGTCGTTCTCCGGCTTCAGCGGCCCGACATTGAGGAATCGGTCCTTCGAGAACTTGTTCAGCGAGATCAGCCATTTCCCGTCGGCTTCCTTGGTCTGTCCCATCGACGTGTGGTTGTGGCCCGGCTGATAGTGGACGTCGAGCTTCTGCAGGATCGGATCGACCTTTTCGCCCTTGAAGGCGCGCTTCGCCAGATCGATGTTCCATTTGCAGACCTGGCTGTCGATGAACAGCGTGGTGTAGGCGTTGCCCCTGCCGTCATAGGCGGTGTGCAACGGGCCGAGGCCGAGCTCCGGCTCGGCGACCACGACCTCGCGCGGCTTGATCTTGTCGTCGAACAACTGATCGAACAGCCGTACGTCCATCACCGTCGCGGTCGGCGACAGTTTGCCGTTGGCGACGATGTGAATGCCGTCCGGAGCGGTGTTCATGCCGTGCGGGCTGTTGGAGATCGGGACATAGCGGGTGTAGGGCGAGCCTTTGCGGCCGTCGAGCACCGGAACGCCGCCCATCTCCTTGAAGTCGCCCTTCTTCACGCCCTCTTCGATCCGCTTGAGATTGAAGATGACGACCCAATCCTGCTCGCTGGCGGTCATTTCCGCGGCGTTGACGCCTTCCTCCGAATTGTAGCAGGTCGCGAACGCGTATTTGCCCTGATAGTCGGCGTCGACATTGTCGAGATTGCCGTCGACCATCACCTGCCAGGCCACCTTCATGGTGTCGCCGTCGACCGCGGTGAAGATCGCGTGATATTCTTTCGGCTTGTCGAGGATCTTGCCGTCGTTGACCAGCGGCACACGGTCCTCGCCGTTGCAGAACACGTAGCCGGTGCGTGGATATTTCTGCACGCGCAGGCCGTGCACGGTGTGCTGGTTCGGCAACTGGATGATCTTGTCGCACTTCATCACGTCGAGCCGGACGCGGGCGACGCGGGTGTTGGCCTTGTCGTTCATGAAGGCGTAGCGGCCGTCATAGGTGCCGTCGGTGAACGACAGATGCGGGTGGTGCAAATCGCCGTTCACATAGGTGCCGCCGCGGGTCTTGAGGAATTCGCGGGTCTCGGGCAGCAGGCCTTCAGTCAGAACCTTGAGGCTTTCGTTGGTTTGGCCCCAGCCGGTGGCGCTGCAGCGGTTGAACACCGGGACGCGCATCAATTCGCGCATCGACGGCAGGCCGACGATGCGCAGTTCGCCGGTCTGGCCGCTGGAGAAGAACACGTAGTATTCGTCGAGTTCGCCGGGAGCGATTTCGACTTTCTGGATCGCCGGGCGTGCGGGAAGCGTCGGCGCCGCCTTGGTCTGGGCGTCGGCGGTCCCGATCAGCCGATTGCCATCGGTGCTGAACGCCATGCCGCCGGCGAGGCCGACGCCGGCCGCTGCGGCCGTGCTTCCGAGCAAGGTGCGTCGGCTGACGCCGCGGTCCTTGGTAGTGTCGGTCATCGTTTGCTCCTTGGCTTTCAGGGTGAGGGTGGGGAGGTCGTCAGGCCGGCGATCGGCCGGCCGCCGGCGGTGATCAGCGTGTCGGGGCCTTTGCCGCTGCGCATCGCGGGCGAAGCCAGCGCGGCGCGCTTCTCGCGCTTCAGCCGCACCTGAATTTGGTGCGGGCAGCGGTGGTCGTCGAAGTACAATTCCTGGCAGTGCATGCAGTAGATGCACTCGTTGACGTTGATGTGCCCTTCCGGATGGATCGCCTGCACCGGGCATTCGTTGGCGCAGCGCTGGCAGGGCGAGCCGCATTCGGGCCAGCGCCGCAGCCATTCGAACATCCGGATCCGGCCGGGGATCGCCAAGGCGGCGCCGAGCGGACACAGGTAGCGGCAGAAGAAGCGTTCGACGAACAGGCCGACGGCCAGCAGGGTCAGCGCGTACACCACGTAGGGCCATTCGCGCGCGAATTTGAGCACGATCGAGGTCTTGAACGGCTCGATTTCGGCGAGGTGCTCGGCGAGGGCGGTGGAGTACAGCGACATCCCGAACAGCACGAGGAAGATGATGTATTTGAGCGGCCACAGCCGTTCGTGCAGTCCCCACGGCAGCCGATATTGCGGTACCTTGAACGCCTGGGCGATGTTGTTGAGCAATTCCTGCAGCGCGCCGAACGGGCACAGCCAGCCGCAGAACGGCCCGCGCCCCCAGAACAGCAGGCCTGCGGCGGTGGACGCCCACAGCAGGAAGATCAGCGGCGCCGACAGGAAGTACTCCCAACTGAAGCCGGAGATCAGCGAGTTGGCGAAAGTCAGCACGTTGACGACGGATAGCTGGGCGTTGGCGTACCAGCCGAGCCAGACCAGGATGAAGGTCAGATAGCCGCGACGCACCCAGGTGTAGAGCCTGGGTCGCCGCACCAGCGCGTTCTGGAAGAAGAAGATCACGACCAGCGTGCCGAGCGCGGCGATTGTGATGCCGATCTTGACGAGGTCGCCCTGCCAGATCCGCATCCACAGCGGCTGTTCGCCGTCGGCGACGGCGCTGGGTGATATCGCCGGGACGGTGGACGAGGCCGGCGTCCCGGCCGCCGCGACATCGCTGACCGTCGCGGCCCGCTGCTCCCGTTTGGTGAGCACCTCCGGCAGCGTGTAGCCGAGATCGAACGTCAGGATCGCCTTGTCGCGCACGCTGATGACGCGTTGCACCAGTAGTTGCAGCGTCCACGGTGCGGTGGGGTCGAAGCTGAAATCGGTCGGCACCACGAACAGCGCGATTTCGGGAAAGTCCGGGGCGCCGTCTGCGGCAAGACTCCCCAGCCGGGTGTGATGGCGGTCGCGAAACCGCATGCTGTTACCGTCCTGAATCAGCTCGATGCGGTCGAAGATGCCGCCGCGCACGTAGCCGGAACCCTTGAACGAGTATTTGCCGGCGCCGGCGACCACCAGCGCCTGCTGCCCCGGCTTCAGCCGGGCGGCCAGGCGGTTGTAGCCGTCGTCGCCGAGCAGGCTGCGGCCGATCGTCGGCACCGCGACGTCGGAGGCGTAGAGATCGACGAACGGTTCGTCGGGATTGCCGTCCTCGGGGTGCTCTGCAGCCGCGCTGTTGCCGGATTTTTCGAAGGCCCGGTTGACCTCGCCGACGGTGACCAGCAGCCGTCGCACGGCGCCGTCTGCGAGCAGTCCCTGCCAGTCGCGGATTTCGCTCTTGTCGAGGTCGATGGTTCTGATGACCGGCGGCACGGTCGCGGCTGCGACGACGCCGCCACCGCCGATGCGGCCGCTGCGGATCAGCTTGGTGGCGGAGCGGACGATGCTGTCGCCCATCACCAGCACGGTGACAGTTGCGCCGCTGACGATATCGACCTGCGGGGCGGGCGCCGTGCCGCGCGCCACGCTCGCCATGTCGGCGCCGATCAGCTTGTTGACGACATCGAGGATGCGCTGCACCGGAATCCCGACCAGCACGATCGGCTCCTTGTGCTCGACCAGCTTGATCCCCTTGATGACGCCGGTTGGATCGATGCCGACCAGCACCTGGATCGGCTTCCCGGAATATCCGGTTGCATTGGCGAAATCCGAGGTGAGATAGGCGAAACCGAGCAGCCGGTCTTGCTGATACACCGGCGCGATGGCCGGCTCGCCCTGCATTGGACCGAATCTGTCGGCGCCCGGCAGCAGCTCGCCCGGCTGAGCCTTGCCGATGAAATCGCCGAGGGCTGCTGCGTGCACACCGCTGCCGCCGCACACGATCAGCAACGTCGCGAGCACCACGGATACGAAAGCGGATATGGCTTGTAATCCCCGCAAGATGATTCCATCGTTTTCGATCGGTGGAGTGCGGGAAATTGCGCGATGCCTGTCCGGTGTCGAGACACACAGTTCCCGTGACTCACCGACGGCATTGTCGAGCGTGCTGAAGTGATGTTCTCCGCAGCAGCTCAAGTCAACCTCCGTAGGAGCCCTCATATGGCCAGAGCGTCGCTTCTCACCGCGGTTCCACCAGCGGCGATCACCGAGCTGTTCGCGCTCTATGCGGTCGCACTCGATCTCGCCCAGCGCGCTCATCGGCACTACGGCGCGCTCGCCGCTCGGGTCGACGAGAACTTCCGTCCGGTCCGCTGCGTGTTCGAGGTGTTGACGGCGCGCGAACGCGAGCGCGTCCGATCGCTGACTGCGGTTTGCGAGCAAACCTGCGACCGCGTGCCGTCGCCGCGCGATCGACCGTGGGTGGCGCCGGACCTCGTGCCGGAATACGAGCTCTCCGACATCGAACAGTCCAGCCTGTCCACGCCCTACACGGCCTGGGCGATTGCGGTACAGCACCGGCAGCGCGCCTTCGTGTTCTGGACCTACGTGATCGCGCTGGCGACGGACGGCGAGGTCCGATCCGCGGCCGAAGGATTTGCGCGGGAAGCGCTGGCCGACGGCAATCTGCTGCGGCGCGAGCGGCGATTGGCCTGGCGGGCGGCCCGCGACGGGCGTGCGCCGGACAGCGAATCCTTCTCCGAGCCCGCCTCGGCTGCGTTGCTCGAGAGTCTGTTGCTCAAGGACATCGTGGCATGGGCGCAGCATTTGACGGACCGGGAGCGCGAGTTCCTGGCGACGCTTGCGCCATCGCCGCTGCCGCCATCCGGCGAGCCGCACGAGGCGGTCGTGGAGGCGGGGCCTGTCGATCAGATCAGCAGCCGTGCGTTGCATCGGGCGGAACAATTGTCGGACCTTTATCTCGAGGACGCCGATCGCGCGGTCGATCAGGCGAGCCTCGAATTGGCGCAGAAGCTCGCGGCGCAATCGATTGTGCGTTTGGCCGGCCTGCGCCGGGTCGCCGCCGCTTCCGCCGCAGTCGACCGGCGCTGATCGTGCGCTGTCAGTTCGCGCGGCGACGGCCTCGACGATCACGCTGAAGCCAGCAGAGTTCCATCGTGATCTCCGACCGGTGGTACGTTGTTGGACGCCGACAGCTATAGTAGCTGGCGAAATGGCGAGGTTGTGCCAGCGCAAACTCGCGGCAGACTTCAGGCAGGCCGTCCGTCTTCGCGGACGTATCGAGGCTGTTCTCGCGGCCGTTCACCTCTATCCAAAGCGTAGCGAATTCCGCCGGAGTGACGCGCAGTGCGTTGCGGTCGGTGCCGAGCAGGATGACGGAGCCGCCGCCGCTGGTCACGGTCTTGGGCGCAGCGGTCGTGATCAGCGCGCCGGCTCGTCCGGCCTATGCGGCCGACCTGCGCCCCGGCGCCTCGATCGCGCTGCTCGCCGGCGCCGGCAGCAGCGGCACCAACTACGCAGCGGTGGCGGCGCTCTATCTCGATCCCGCTAACCGCGCGGTCGCCGGAACGCCGCTGACGACCAGCCGGGCAAGGTCGCCAAGACCTACGAGGTGGAGCTGAGAGAGTTGCTGGCCCAGCGTTGCGGCTACGCTGCCCAAGACGAGCCGATGCGCGCGCTTACTGCGGCGTTCTCAATCTCCGCACCATTCTGACACGCGGCAATATCGGGGAGCCGCCGCCGCCCGAAATACTGCAGCCGCTGAATCTCCGGTTGTCGCTCAACCTCAAAAGGTAGGCGGAGAGCCCGCGGATCGGCGAGCTCTCGCGTGGCTGCTGGGGCCGACGGAATGGTCGTGGCGAGGTCTGACGGATGGCTCCCTCCGATCGTTATCGAATCGTCATCCCGTTGACATAGGAAGCGGCGATGTAGCCGGTTGGCAGTGGCCGGGTGGATCGCCGAGGCGCCGACTGCCGTTCCAGCCCCGATTGATGAGATTGTTGCCGTGATGGTGTGGAGCAACGCCAACCTGACGACTGCCGGAGAGGCGAGGGCAAGTCGATGGACCTTGTCACCGGCCGGCCGCGTGGTGTGCGCGCTGGCGTTGATCCTGAGTGCCGCAATCGCAACCGGAGAGGAAGCTGCAGTCCCGGTGGGACCGATCGCTTTTCGGATTCGCGCGCAACCGCTGATCGAGGCGCTGCAGGCCTTCAGCCAGCAGAGCGGCGTGCAGGTGATGTTCGAAACCGCAGCCGCTGCAGGTTTCAGGGCCCCTTCAGTCGAAGGTGACTTTTCGCCGGACGTCGCATTGCGTCTGTTGCTCGCCGAGACCGATCTCAAGGTCCGCTACAGCCGGTCGCGCGCCGTCACACTGGCGCCGGCGAGCGCGCCCGATCCGGACTTGCCGCCGATGCTGTCGCTGGGGGCAGGGGCGGATATGGCACTCGAGACCCTCCACGTCAGCGGTAAGGACACCACGGACCGAAATCAGCTGGGGGAGTATGTCGCCGCGGTTCAGTCGGACATCCAGAAGGCTCTGAAGCGGGTCAATCAGTCCAGGCGCGGTGAGTATCGGATCGCGGTGCGGCTGTGGGTCGATCCGGCGTCGCGTGGCATCGACCGCGCAGAACTCGACGGCTCGACCGGCGACCCCGTTCGCGACGCCAGCATCGCCGATATGCTGCACATGATGACGCTGAGCCGGCAGCCTCCGCCGAATCTGCCGCGGCCGATCCGGTTCATGATATCGATCAAAGCGCTATAGCCACGAAGGTCGGCCAAACGTCATGTGGGATATTCTGCGCCGCGCCCCGCCGGAGCCCAATGCCGCGCCGGACTGGCGGGCTACCGCGTCCGGCATCGACTTGCGCTGGCTGGCGATCGCCGCCCTCGCGGTGCCGCTGCTGCTGGCGGCCGGCGTGTATTGGCTGCATCGGCTGCCGCCCGGTCCCAACCTGCGCGCCGATGACAATCTGATCGAGGTGCGGCTGATCGCGCCGCAAGGCGCGGCGCCGGAGAGCCAGGATCGGCCACAACCCGTGCCGTCCGAGACGGTGCCGGCGGAGCGGCCGGCGGAGGCACCGTCGCGCCCGGCGACCGAAACGGCATCGACCCCGGATCCGGCACCGGCCGAACAGCCGGCGCGCACCGATGCGCCGCGGCTGCGGCCGTCCGCGCCGCCGACCTCGCGGGTCGCGCTCGACCAAAAGGCCGCCACGTTTCAGCGCACGCTGCTGTCGCATATCGCCCGGTTTCGGCGATATCCGGACGAGGCGAAGCGCAATCACACCCAGGGGATCGTCAGGCTGGTGTTCGCGATGCGGCGCGACGGCAGCGTCAGCAGCATGAAGGTGACGACCAGCTCCGGCTCGGCGACCCTCGACCGCGCTGCGCTCGCCACCTTGCGCCGAGCCGAGCCGTTGCCGCGGATTCCGGACGAACTGCCTGACAACCTGAATATTTCCGTGCCGGTGGCCTTCGATCTCGCGTACTGATCGCACCTGCGAAATCCGCCTACAGAAATGTCACGACTTTGTCATTGATGGCCGATACCTACCCTTTTGGCCGAGTGCGGGCGGTTGGTGAGCACGATAGGTGCGGGTAAATTAGTCAAGTGTCCGATCGCAACAGTAAATCGCTCCGCGACGCGCTGGCGGCAGACTATCAGGGACTGGTCAACCGGCTTACGCGCTGTTTGGGCTCCGCTGACGTCGCCCGCGAAACGCTGCACGAGACGTTTCTCAAGGTCGATCGAGTATCGGACGCGGTCGAGATCCGCAGTCCATTGGACTATCTGTTCCGTATCGCGCTGAACGTCGCCAAGGATCGCAACAAGAAGGATCGGCATCTGTTGAGCGCCGGCGAGATCGCCGCGATCATGGACGTCGTCGACGAGCGGCCCGATCCGGCCATTGTGACCGAATCCCGCATGGAGATCGCCGAGTTTCAGAAAGCGCTCGGTGAATTGCCGGCTCGTCGCCGAGAGGTTTTCATCGCCGCGCATCTCGAACAGATCCCGCATCGGGATATTGCCCAGCGTTTCGGGATCAACATCCGCACCGTCGAGTTCGACATTCAGCACGCGATGGAGTATCTCAGCGGCCGATTGGGGCGTCAGGTGGTCCGGCGTTTTGGTCCCCGTCCGCGCCCCAAAGCGGTCGATTAGCGGCAGTTCGGGTCAATCCGGGGGAGTTCGCGCCGATCGGTGTTTTCGCCGCCGGCCGGACGCTTGATCGCCTTCCGGAATCGAACCGTCGAAATACGAAAATCTCTCGATACTGGCCGCTGATAGGATTCGGTCTGCGGGGCCGCGAATCGTCTTAGGATCGACACCAACCTGTGGCCGCTGCGCGCATGCCGGTCCGAGGAGACCTCAGAGTGGGGGACCGATCTTGAGTGCAGCCGACGAGACGCCCGAGCTCGATGCCGTTCAGCGGCAGGCGCTCGCTTGGGTGATCCGGCTGAACTCCGGCGAGGCGACGTCCGACGATGCCGCCGCTTTGGCGATGTGGCGTAAGCGCGGGCCCGAATACGAGGAGACCTTCCGCGAGGCGGTAAGGCAGTGGCACACATTCGGCGACGCGACGCGCGAGCTGCTCGGGCGGACCGATGCTGCTCCCACGCGGCCGGTGCGATCCCGGGTCGTGGTCAGCCGTCGCTTCGTGATCGGCGGTTCGATGGCCGCCGCCGCTGCCGTCGGCGGCGTCTATGTGGCGGCGCAGCCGCCGCTCGGGCTGTGGCCCTCGATCGAGGAGTTAGCCGCCGACTATCGCACCGGCAAGGGCGAGCGCCGCACCATCGCCTTGGCGCAGAACATGGCGGTGAAGCTGAACACGCAGACCGCGTTGTCGGTGCGGTCGGCCGCCTCGGCGCCGCGGGTGGAGCTGGTGTCGGGCGAAGCCGCCGTCGACGTCAAGTCCCAGGCTGCCGCGGTGGCGGTCGACGCCGGAGGCGGGCGGATCGAAACGCTGGAGGCGAATTTCAACGTCAGATGTATCGATCACAAGGTGTCGCTGGTGTGTTTCAGCGGCGCCCTGCAGGTCGACTGGAAGGGCCAGCGCGCCGCGCTGACAACGTCGCAGCAACTGACTTACTCGGAGGAGGGCGGCCTGACGCCGGTTTCTCCGGCCGATCCCGAGCAGGCCACGGCGTGGCAGCGGGGGCTTCTGCTGGTCCGGGACTGGCCGGTCGAGCGTCTCGTCGCCGAGATCAACCGCTATCGTCCCGGCCGTATCGTGATCATGGACGACCGACTCGGCCGTCGCATGATCTCGGGCACATTCTATCTGGACCATCTCGACGATGTCGTCGCGCAGGTTCGCGGACTGTTCGGCGCGAGCGCGCGGACGCTGCCGGGCGGCATCCTGTTGCTGAGCTGACGGCGCGCCCCTGCGACGTCGATCGTCCTTTGGTTTCGACCAGTGAGGGACGGCATCACCGGTACGGGCTCGGAGCCGATTGCGGTCTGAACATTTTGCAGCCATCCGCGGACTAATCGTTTTGTTCCTTCCCGCTCGAGATTTTTCTTAACTTCCGATTCAGTCCTCGGCCGGGCCAGTCGTCTTCTGATTCGAGACACCGTGAACGCGGCCGCCCGCCGCGTGATCATGCGAGTGTCCGGGAGACGAGCGAGAACCCGTGCAGTTTGAAAGTAGCTATCAGCGTCGCGGCCTCGCGTCCGCGCGGGCGACGGCGTTTTGCCTCAAATCAGCGGCTGTCGCGCTGACCGCGATCGGCGTGGTTGTGCCGGCCGCGGCGCGCAGCGAAACGGCGCAAGCCGCGGCAACCCAGCCCGGTCCGGCTGCTCAAGCGCAGCCGGCGCAGCGCTTCGACATCCATGATTTCGCCGTTCAGGGGGCCGACAAGCTGCCGCAGATCGAGATCGAGGAGGCGGTCTATCCGTTCCTCGGTCCGAACAAGACGGCGGAGGATGTCGAGAAGGCGAGGGCCGCGCTGGAGAAGGCGTATCACGACAAGGGCCTTCAAACCGTCAGCGTCGCGGTGCCGCCGCAGAACGTCGGACGCAAGGTCGTCGTGCTGAAAGTGACCGAGCTGAAGGTCGGCCGGCTGCGCGTGAAGAACTCGCGCTACTTCGACGTTGGCAAGATCAAGCGGACGGCGCCGTCGCTGAAGGAAGGGACCGTGCCGAACTTCAAGGACGTGACCAAGGACATCGTGGCGCTGAATCAATGGCCGGACCGGCGGGTGACGCCGGCTCTTCGGGCCGGCGTCGCGCCGGGGACCGTCGACGTCGATCTCAACGTCGAAGACAAGGCGCCGATCCACGCATCGGTGGAGCACAACAACCGGCAGTCGCCGAGCACCACCGCGACGCGCGTCAACGCCACGGTGCACTACGACAATCTCTGGCAGCTCGGACATTCTGCGAGTTTCACCTACCAGGTTGCGCCGGAGCGACGACAGGATGCCGAGGTGTTCTCCGGCTCGTATCTGGCGCGGCTGCCGAATCTCGACTGGATCAACCTGCTGCTCTACGGCGTGTCCTCGAACAGCAGTGTCGCGAGCGTCGGCGGGACGAACATCGTCGGTCCTGGGCAGATCATCGGCACCCGGGCGGTGATGACGTTGCCCGGGCGGGACGGCTTCTTCCACACGCTGTCGGCGGGCCTCGATTACAAGCATTTCGAACAGACGGTGGCGCTCGGTGCCGACGCATTCTCTTCGCCCGTCACCTACTATCCCGCGGTTGCGAGCTACGGCGCGACGTTCCAGGGCGAGAATTTCACCACGCAGTTCAACGCCGCGGTCACCTACAATCTGCGGACGCTGTCGAGCAGCGCGGCGGAATTCGACGCGAAACGTTACTTCGCGTCGCCGAGCTTCACCCACTTCAACGTCGACGTCTCGCACACACAGGAACTGCCCGAAGGATTCCAGCTTTGGGGCAAGGTGCAGTCGCAGGTCGCCGACGGGCCGTTGGTGTCGAGCGAGCAGATGAGCGTTGGCGGCTTGGACAGTGTGCGCGGCTATCTCGAATCCGAGACGCTCGGTGACGACGGCGTCGTCGGCAATTTCGAGATCCGCAGTCTGGACGTCGGCTCCTGGCTGCAGTCGCAGATGAAGGATGAGACCGGGCTGGGGACGCCTCGTTTCACCACTTTCAACGAATGGCGGGTGTTCGGCTTCGCCGACGCCGGCCACGCGTCCATTCAGCGGCCGCTGCCGGGCCAGATCTCATCGTTCGATCTCTGGAGTTACGGCATCGGCTCCCGGTTCAAGGTGTTCAGCCTGATCAACGGCGTCGTCGTGCTGTCGGTGCCGATGAAGGACCAAGCCTACACCCGCGCGGGTGATCCGCGCTTCAATTTCCGTGTTTGGGGCGAATTCTGATGACAATCGAGAAAGACGACGTGCGCGGTGCCGGATGGCGGTGGACGCGCGGCGCCAAGGCCCTGACAAGGGCAGGACTGCTCGCGATGGTCGGCGGCCTGCTGCTGACCGCGACCCCCGCCAAGGCGTGGTGGAACGACGAGTGGCAGCTTCGCAAGAAGATCACGATCGACACCAGCGCCGCAGGCGCCAACATCACCGATCCGATCGGAACCACGCCGCTCCTGGTGCGGCTGCACACCGGCAACTTCCGCTTCAATGCCACCAAGGAAGACGGTGGCGATCTGCGCTTCGTCGCCGGCGACGACAAGACGCCGCTGAAGTATCATATCGAGAAGTTCGACGCGCTGCTCGGCGAAGCCCTGGTCTGGGTTGCTGTCCCGAACTTGCAGCCGGGTGCCAAGACCGAGCTTTGGCTTTACTACGGCAACAAGAAAGCGGTCGCGGCGGCGGATTCGAAGGGCACCTACGACGCCGACACTCAGCTCGTCTATCATTTTGGCGAGCGCGGCACCGTTCCGCTGGATTCCACCGTCTGGGGCAACAATGCACAGAGCGTTGGCCAGCCTGCCGACGGTGCGATGATCGGCACGGGCTTGCGCCTCGACGGTCGCATGCCGCTCACCTTGCCGTCCTCCTCGGCGCTCGCGCTGGCAGGCAGCAGCGGCTGGACCTGGTCCGCCTGGGTCAAGCCTGCGGCATCGCAACCGAACACCGCGCTCTACAGCCGGCGGGACGGCGGCAACGCGGTGGTGATCGGCTTCGACAACGGCGCCCCGTTCGTCGAGGTCGCCAACGGCGGCACGGTTCAGCGTAGCGCGACCGCGTCTCCGATCGCTCTCAATAGCTGGCATCACGTCGCAGTGGTCGCCGGGAACGGACGGGTCACGCTGTATCTCGACGGCAACGCCTATGCCGTGCTCGACGCGGCGCTTCCTGCGCTCAACACCCTTGCTTTCGTCGGTGGAGACACGATTCCCTCCAACGCGGCTCCAACAGCGTCGCCGGCTTCAACGCCGGCGCCGGTGGCCGACGGAAGCAATCCTCCAAGCGAAGCGGACGCCGGCGGCAGTCCTGCCGACGCCGCTCCGGTGGCGGCCGCTCCCGCGGCGGTCGCGATGACGGCGTTCACCGGCGACATCGACGAGCTCGAGATCAGCAAGGCGTCGCGTCCGGCCGGCTTCGTTCGTGTTGCGGCGATCGGCCAGGGGCTCGACAAAGGCAAGCTGGTGACGTTCAGCGTCGACGAGGAGACCGGAAGCTGGCTGTCGGGCTATTTCGCCGTGATCCTGAAGTCGGTGACGCTCGACGGCTGGGTGGTGATCGCCATCCTGATGGTGATGGCGGTGATCAGCTGGATGGTGATGATCGACCGGGCCTCCTATCTGCGGCGCCAGGCGCGGGCGAACGCTCGTTTCATGGCCTGCTACAACAGCGTCGATTTCGATCTGACGTTGGTGAGCCACGGTTCGCCGGAGCAGGTCGCGACCCTCGGGGGCAAGCTCGACAACAAGGACGCGGCCCTGATGCGGTCCTCGTCGTTGTACCGGATCTACCATATCGCCGCCGACGAAATCCGCCGCCGGTCCGGCAAGGGTGGCGTTCCCGTGCTGTCGTCGAGCTCGATCGCTGCGATCCGCGCCGCGCTCGACGGCGGTGTGGTTCGTGAAACGCAGCGCCTCAACCGCCTGATGGTGATGCTGACCATCGCGATTTCCGGCGGCCCGTTCCTCGGCCTGCTCGGCACTGTGGTCGGCGTGATGATCACGTTCGCGGCGATTGCGGCTTCGGGGGACGTCAACGTCAACGCCATCGCACCCGGCATCGCCGCAGCGCTGGTCGCCACCGTGGCCGGTCTCGGCGTCGCGATCCCCGCGCTGTTCGGCTACAACTACCTGATCTCCCAGATCAAGAATCTCACCGCCGACGTGCAGGTGTTCGTCGACGACGTGGTGACGCGGATCGCCGAACTCTACACCTCCGACCGTCCGGCGCCGCTGCGGCGCGGCCAGGCGGCGGAGTGAGACGATGCAGGTCCAAGACGACTCCAAGCCGTATGACGACATCAACATCACGCCGATGTTGGACCTGGCCTACGTCCTGCTGGTGATATTCATCATCATGACGACGGCCACGGTGCAGGGCCAGAAGGTCAATCTGCCAAAAGCGTCCGCGGCGCCCAGCCTGGCCACGCAGACGACGAAGGCGATCACCGTCGGCAACGACGGCAAGATCTTCCTGGACACCATGCCCGTCACCCTGCCGGAACTGGAGCAGCGCCTGCTGCAGCAGAAGGCGCTTACTCCGGAATTCCCGGTGGTGCTGCGTGGCGACGCGCAGGCCCAGTACCAGAGCGTGATGGACGTGCTCGATCTGCTGGGCCGGATCGGCCTCAGCCAGGTCGGTCTCGCAACCAAGCCGCTCGTGAAGTGACGGGGACAATGTCGTGAAGCGTCTATTGTTTCCCCTCGCGCCCCGGCCCGTCCCGGTCGTTCAGGAAGGCGTGCTCGTGCAGATGCGAGACGCGCTGCTGCGCCGCTTCGGGCGTCAGCAGGCGGCGGCGGTCGGCATCGGCGCCGTCTCAGCACCGCAGCGCGACGAAGCCGGTGGCGCCGCGGTGTTGGAGTTTCCGATCCGCGGCGACGCGCGGCTCGTCGGGCTGGCCGGCATGCTGGCCAAATGGATGGCTCCGGCGGAGCTGGAGGAGGATCCCTTCCGTTTGAAGCTATTGAACGGGCGGCGTCGGAGTCTGTCGATCGATCGTGACGCTTACGTCGAGCACCGTGCCGAGGATGGCAGCTTCCAACTCGTGATCGATTCCGTTCGGTTTCGGCTGACGCTGGAGACGAGTGACTTCGCGCTGCTGGTGAAGTTCGTGCTGCAGTACTGCGCGGAGCAGGGGTACCTCGCGCGATCCGGTGAGGCCGCATCGTGAGCAAGCTCGGGGAAGACTGGCAGCGGTCGCCGTCGGACGACGCAGAGAGCGATGCGCGCGGGCCGGGCAGGCGATCTGCGATCAGGTATGGCGTCGCGGTCGTGATCCTCGCGGGGCTTTTCGGCGGCGGCTATCGCTGGTTGTTCAGCGGCGACGATCTTCCGCCGCCCCGTCAGGTTCACGAGATCACCATCGTCAACGTGCCGCCGCCTCCTCCTCCGCAGCCTCCGGCTCCTCCGCCCGAGCAGACGATGGTCGAGCAGCCAAAGATGGCGGAGCAGGAGTTCAAGGAAGAGAAGGCGATCGAGAAGCCGCAGGACGAACCGGTCAAGGACGCCAAGAACGACGAACCACCCGGCCCTCTGGCGCTGGACGCCAAGGCGACCGGACCCGGCGACCTGTTCAATCTCGGCGGAAAGCCGGGCGGCAGCCCGTATGGCGGAGGTGGAGGCGGTGGAAGCCGCTGGGGCTGGTACGCCTCGATCGTCCAGTCGCAGATCGAAAGCGCGTTGCGCGCGAACCAGCGGACGCAGCGAGCGGTGCTGCAGGTGCAGATCCGATTGTGGGCGGACAGCACCGGCAAGATCAGTCGCGTGCAATTGGTGTCGTCGACAGGCGACGCCGAACTCGACCGGATCATCCGTGACGACGTGCTCGGCAGCCTGACGCTGCGCGAGCCTCCGCCCAAAGACATGCCAATGCCGATGGTGACGCGCGTGACCGCGCGTCGTCCGAGCTGATCTAACTAACAACGACGACGAGTGGAAGGACAGGGGACGATGTTTGACTTCAATCCGAACGCACGCCGGCGCGCATATCTGCTCGCCGTTTCGCTGGCGGCGCTCGTGGCCGCGGCGCCGGCCTTCGGCCAAAGCGCGGATCGTGCCGCCGACAGGACCGAGGCCAAGCGGCCCAGGGTGTCCGATGCCAAGCCGGTCTCGCCGAACGCCACGGTCGGTCTCTTGAACCTGATGGTGAAGCGCAAGCTCCTGACGCAGGAGGAGGCCGACAGCCTGATCCAGCAGGCCGACACCGAGGCCTACGTTTCGCGGCAGGCCGCCAAGGATGCACGCGTCAAGGCGGACGAAGCCGCCAAGGTGGCCGGCGAAGCCGCCGCCGCCGCCAATCCGCCCGGCACACGTCACGTCACTTATGTGCCCGAGATCGTCAAGCGGCAGATCCGCGACGAGTTGAAGAAGGAAGTGATGGCGAAGGCGCAAAAGGAGAACTGGGCGTCGCCGGGCATGTATCCGGAATGGGCGCAGCGCATCCGCTTTTACGGCGACTTCCGCAGCCGCTATCACGGCAGCTTCTTCCCGCAGGGCAACGCACAGGCCGACGCGATCAACTTCAACGCCATCAACAGCGGTTCGCCCTACGACCTGTCGGACACCACTAATCCGTACAATTGGCCGACCTACAACACGACGCAGAATCGCAACCAAGTCCGGCTGCGCGCCCGGCTCGGTATGGAAGCCGACCTGGCCTACGGCTTCAATGCCGGGGTGCGGATTGCGACCGGTGAAAGCAATTCACCGGTCTCCACCAACCAGACGATGGGGGGCAGCGGTTCGAATTTATCGAAATATTCGGTGTGGCTCGATCGCGGCTATCTGAAATACGAAGCGTTCGACCGCGATCTGGTGCTGTCGGCGGGTCGTTTCGACAACCCGTTCTGGTCGCCGACCGATCTCGTCTGGTATCGCGAACTCGGGTTCGATGGCGTCGCGGCGCAGGGCCGATATTCGGTCACCCCGGACTTCTCGGTATTCGGCGTCGCCGGCGCATTCCCGATCTTCAACACGGATTTCAACGCCGGCAGCAATCTTCCGGTCGAGCAGTCGAAGTTCCCGAGCCACGACAGATGGCTGTTCGGTGCTCAGCTCGGCTTCGCGCAGCGCTTCGCGCCGGTCAGCGAATTCCGGTTCGCGACCGCGATCTACGACTTCCAGAACGTGCAGGGCCAGACCTCGGACACCTGCTTCGTGGCGAACGCGAGCAACGGCTGCAGCACCGATCTGACCCGTCCGATGTTCGCGCAGAAGGGCAACACCTATATGACGCTGCGCAACCTCGCCTCGGGCTTCGCCTTCAACAATTTCGGCTCGGAGCTGCAGTATCAGTACTTTGGACTGGCGCAGAAGTATCGGCCACTGGTGGTGAGCGGATCGCTCGATCTCGGCGAATTCCATCCCTACCATATCGTCATCGACGGCGAGTTCGTGTGGAACACCGCGTTCGATCGCTCGCTGGTCAACAACGGCGTGGGCATGAAGAGCCTTCCCGGCAACGTCGCCGGATACTTCTACAACAACCGCGGGCCGACCCCGGACCGGACGCTCGGCGCGTTCGACGGTGGTGACAAGGGCTGGATGGGGCGAGTCACCGTCGGAAACCGGGAGATCAAGCACCTCGGCGATTGGAACGTTCACGCCGGTTACAAATATCTGGAGTCCGACGCCACTCTGGACGCCTTCGCCGACTCCGATTTCGGCCTCGGCGGAACCAACCTGAAGGGCTATTTCCTCGGCGCCAATCTCGGCCTCAGCGACAACGTCTGGAGCTCCGTGCGCTGGCTGAGCGCCAACAGCATCGCCGGTCTGCCGTACGCGGTGGACGTGTTGGTCGTCGACCTCAACGCGAAGTTCTGATCATGAAGACTCTGATCCTGATGCTCACGATCGGTGTGCTGGCCTGTTCGGCGACCGGCGCGTCCGCCGAGGTCGAGGCCGACAAGCTGCGCGAAGCGCTTCGCGCCGCGACGTTGCAAACGCGCCAACTCGAAGATCAACGCGCCGTGCTGCAGGCCAAGGTCGCCGACGCCGAGCGGGAAAAGGCCGCGGCGAAATCCCAGGCCGAAGCCGCCAAGGCGGAGACGAGAGAGGCCAAGAAGCAATATCGGGAAGCCGTCGACGAGTTCAATCGCCGGCTCTCGGAGCGCGACGAAACGCTGGAGAAATGGAAAGTCGCGTACGAGGAGGCCGCCTCGGTGGCGCGCGACAAGGATGCGGCGCGCGCCAAGTTCGAAGGCGAGGCCAATGCCTACAAGGCGTCGACGAAGAGCTGCGTCGTCAAGAACAAGCAGCTCGTCGCCGCCGGCAAGGATCTTCTGCAGCGTTATCAAAGTGTCACCATCGGTGACACAATTGTCGCGCAGGAGCCGGTACTCGGACTGCGACGTGTCGAAATCCAGAACAGCATCCAAGAGACCGGCGACAAGTTTCTCGATCAGAAGGTGAACCCATGAGTAACAGGATCGTCGATTGCATCCGGCGGACAGCCCTGGTCAGCGTCGCGACGTTGGTTCCGTTGGTCGCGGCCGCCCAGACCGCGACGACGCCGTCGGCGCCTGCGCAACGACAGCCTCACGCCGCACCGCGCGCGGCCAAGCAGCAGCCTGCGGAAGCCGTGCAATCACAAGGCGTCGCGTCGAAAACCACCAGGGCGGTCGACAAGGATGCCGACGCGCGCAAGAGCGGCGACGTGATCGCCCGCGTCGGCAGCACGAATATCTCCACAGACGAGATCCGCGGCTACGTTGCCGCGCTCGGCGAGCGCGATCGTGCGGCGCTGCGTCAGGATCCCAGCCTGCTCAGCCAGGCGGTGCGAATGATGCTGGCCAATCGTCTCGTGTTGCAGGAGATCGCCGCGAAGAAGTGGGATCAGCAGCCGAATATCGCCGAGAAGCTCGACCGTGTGCGCGAGAGCGCGGCAGTCGAGCTGTATCTGCAGACGGTGTCGTCTCCGCCCGAGAAGTTTCCCAGCGACGAGGATCTACAGAAGGTCTACGAGGCCAATCGCGCCGCATTCCTGATGCCGCGGCAGTTCGAACTGGCGCAGATCTTCATCGCGCTGCCGAAGGATGCCGACAAGGCGACCGAAGACAAAGCTAGAAAAAGCGTGGATGACATTCAGCGCAAGCTGAAGGCGCCGGGGGGCGATTTTGCGGCCGTCGCCAACGAGGCTGGTGACGCCAATGGCGGCGCGTTGGGTTGGGTGGTGGAGAACCAGATCAGGCCCGAGATCCGCGCAAAGGTGATGGAGATGGCGAAGAACGCCGTGTCCGATCCGATCAGGCTCGACGACGGCTGGCACATCGTCAGGGTGCTCGACACCAAGGCGCCGTATACGCGCACTTTGCCGGAGGTCCGAGACGGGCTGGTCCAGCAGATCCGCAACGAACGCGCGACGATGCTGCGCCGGGCCTATCTGGCCGACCTGCTGAAGCAGCAACCGCCCGTGATCAACGAACTGGCGTTGGCGGGTTTGCTGAACGAGCGTAGCTCGGCGACGCGTTAACCGTCGTCCGCCGACCATCCGACGCCGCGTCGCGGCACCTCGAACCGGAGTACTCAATGTCCGCCAACCTCATCAGCAGGCTCGATGTCGACGGCCTGCGCGAACTGTTTCAAACCGCCGGCTATCGCGTCGAAACCGTGTCCGACCCGGTAGCCAACGTCACCTATCTGCGTTCCGCCACCAACGGCCTCGCCTTCGACATTCGTCCCGGCAATCGCCTTCCAGACGATCAGAGCCTTGCCGACGTCGCTCTGGTCGCGGTGATCCAGGTACAGGGAGAGTTGCCGCTCGCCGTGGTCAACCGCTGGAATGCGTCGCGCCGGTTCGGCCGATTGCAGGCGAGCGGGCCGTTCCTCGCGCTGTCGCTCGATCTGCTGTTCGCCGGCGGAGTCAGCCGGGATCATCTGCGCGCCCAGATCGAGATTTGGGATCATCTGGTGCAGCAACTGATCGTCTTCCTGCGCGAGGAGATCGCTGCATTGCCACAGGTGCGGCCGGGTGAGTCAGTCGCCGGTGCGGCGGCTGCCGGGGCTGGCGACGTGGCCGCGGCGACGGTGCAATAGGTCTGCGCGGCCGAGGAATTGCGATGGACGTTCGAGGGCAGGCGATGCGGCGCGGCGTCCACTGGCGATCCAAGATCGTACGATGGCTCGGTCTGACGATGGGTCTGGTCGCCGCAGCGACCGGTGTCCGTGCCGGGACCGATGGGAGCGGCGAGATCAAGGAGCCTGGCTCAACGCGCCAGGTCCCGGCGGTCTGGATCGAATTCGGCCGCCGGCTGCAGGAGCGGATTCAGCAGTGCCTGAGTTCCGACAGCGAAGCCGTGATGCGCTTGCAGACGTCGATGCAGAACCTCGCCACCGAGCGCGGCGCATCGCCGACCGTCATCGTTCGTGTATGGGTTCATTCGGATGGCGCTGTCGCTCGCGCCGAACTGGAGGGTCCGTCGAGCGCGGAAGATCGCCGCGATCTGATGCTGGCGATCGGTGATGCGGGCGTCGACGAAACAGTGCCGCCCGAGATGCCGCAGCCGCTTCGGATGAAGTTCACCTTGGCGGCACGGCCGACGGAGCAGTCGCGATGAACTGGCGCTCGAACGGGGCTCGGGTCTTGCTGCGACGGTGTGCCGGCGCTGTGTTGCTCTGGGCATTCATTGGTTTCGGTCTGGCGCGCGCCGAGCCGGCTAATCCGTCGGCTGCAATCGACGCGCAGGCTGCACGGTCCGACGTCGGCGCTGAACCAGCGCCTGCAAGGCTCGCCGCTGCCGAAGCTCCGCCGCCCAGTTTGACGCCCTCGGTCGCTGCGCCCTCGAGCCAGACGAGGGCAAGCAATACGCCGGCGGCGTTTCGGGCGCTGATTGCCCGGGAGGCCGAGCGGCACGGTCTCGCACCGGCGGTTGCCGAAGCGGTGATGGCGGTCGAGAGCGGCTTCAATCCGGATGCTGTCGGAGGCTCCGGTGAGATCGGACTGATGCAGGTGATGCCGTCGACGGCCCGGATGCTCGGCTTCCTCGGCAGCAACGCAGAACTCGCAGTGCCTGAAACCAACATCAGATATGGCGTGACCTATCTGGCGCGAGCCTGGCGGCTCGCCGGCGGCGATATCTGCACGGCGACAATGAAGTATCGGGCGGGACACGGCGAGACACGATTCTCGCACCTCTCGGTCAAGTATTGCGTAGCGGTGCGCGGCCAGCTCGCTGCGCTGGGCTTTCCGGTGACTGGTCAGGTCCCGGTCGCAAGCTTCGGTTCGCCAAGCGGCGGCGGAGCCGGGTTCGACGGCGGCTGCCGTCGTCGTTGTCTGGCCGGAAACACGGTCGGACGCGTTGATCTCGCAGCGTTGAACGCGCGACTGAATACGTTGGTGGTGCAGGTTCGCAGCGGGAGGTGAAGCCGATGACAGCGACATGTTGCCTGATTACATCGCGCGGCGGCGCGGGGCGGGTAGAGGCTGTCGTGCCGGCTGTGGTCGCTCTCATGGCAGCGCTGGCGGTCGCTTCGACATCGGCCGTCGCACAGGCGCCGAGCCCGAACAGGCTGCCGCCAGTCACGATCGAAACCCCGCCACCTAGTCCGCTGCTGCCGACGGCGCCGGTCACCGCACCGCCTGCGCTCGATCTCTCGAACGTCGGACGCGGCCCCGGCGGGCCGGGCGGCGCCCAGCGCTGCGTCGACGTCCCGATAGGCTCCGACCGGGCGTTCGGTTGCCTCAACCAACGGCTCAAGCGCACCGTCGATCAGGTCAATCCGGTGATGAACATTCCCCCGATCGATGCGAAGTCGTCTGATCTCAAAGTCGGAACTGTAAATATCCCGGCGGTGCAGCAGCAGTATGGAAGCAACTTCGGCATCTCGGCCGTGCCGTTCCGCCCTAATGTGAGTTTCCCGTCTCCGCGTGGACGGTGAGCTGGTATCGGATCGAGTGGCTTGTCCGACCGGTCGGTGAGCCGATCGCGAGCGCGCCAGCACGACGCTGCAGCGGCGAGCGGCCGTCAAAGCACTCTTGGTTTCAGCAAGTACAGCGCCGGCGCCAAAGAGCATCTTCTACGACAACGCGGATTACAACTCCAATCGCGGCACCGGTCAAACGCCTTCAACCTTCCGGCGCAGGGAATGGTCACGGGCGTGCCTACCGCGCCTCCGCCGCCGATCGTGGCACTGGCTGCAGGGTGCGGGCGGCACTCACTCTGGAGAGTGCGCCTGATCCCCTCAAACGAGAGAGGCCGACATGGAAACGTATAGAGGTCCGTGGGCTGATACTAAAAACACCGCGTTCTGTTCGGGGTATTTTGTGCCGGCTCAACGATCTCGGTGAGCGCAACCAGAGCGACAAGAAAAGCGCGTGCTGATGGCCGTCACGCGAGTGTAACATTTTCTGCCTACTGCATCAGCATTCCGAGGAATAGGCGCGAGCGAGGATTAGTATTGCCACCGGATGCGCCAGTCGTTGCGTCCTGGATCGTTCGGCCTCGCCGCGCGCTGGCGCTGGTGTTCGCTCTGTCCCTGGCAACCGGATCTGGCCAAGCGGAAGAGTCAGTCAGTTTCGATATTCCATCTCAGCCGCTGGCAAAAGCGCTTCATGCCTTCAGCGCGGCGACTGGAATCGAGGTGTTGGTCGATGCGCGGCCGGCGGCCGGCCATCGTGCGCCGGATCTCAAAGGCTCGTTGCCGCCGCACGAGGCCTTGTCGATCTTATTGGCCGGCTCGAACCTCGTCGCCCGGGATTTCGGCAGGGATACCGTCATACTCGCCGCGATGTCGCCGGCCCCAACATCTCTGATGGAAGATCAGCGCTACTTTGCGGATGTTCAGCGTGCCGTCGAACATGCCCTTTGCGCCGATGAGCGCACTTTGCCAGGCCGCTATCGACTGGCGCTCAAGCTCTGGGTTGGGCCATCGGGTGAGGTGACGCGGGCAAAACGGCTCGACACCACCGGCGATCGGGCACGCGATGACGCCCTCGATGCGGCGATATCGCGGATCAGCGTCGGGACATCGCCGCCGCCGCTTTTGGCGCAGCCGATTGCTGTCATCGTATCGCCCAGCTACACCGGCACGATCACGGGCTGCCCGGCAGGAGTTCTTCCGCGCCGCGCCGCAAATCGGTAGCTGGCAGCCTCCATCATGGTCGATAATGGGCTCAACGTGCTGCGCAAGCTGCTGGTTTCGCGCTACGACGAGTTGAAGCGGCGGCTGGCGCGCCGCGTCGGTTCGTCGGACGTCGCGGCCGAAGCGCTGCACGAGACCTGGATCCGGCTCGGCCAGATCCATGAAGTCGCCGTGGTTCGGCGGCCGGAATCATATCTCTATCGTATCGCGCTCAATGTTGCGGTGGACCGCCACCGAGCCGATGTTCGTTGGTCCGACAGGGCCAGTTTCGAGGCCGTGCTGTACTCCGACGACGACCAGCTCGATCCCGAACATATCGTGCTGATGCAGTCGGAAATGGCCGCGATGGAGAAGGTCCTTGCCGAGTTGCCGGAGCGGCGCCGCGCGGTCTTTATGGCGGCGCTGATCGAGGAACTGCCCTATCGGGAGATCGCAAAGCGGTTTGGTATTTCGCTTCGCTCGGTCGAGCGCGAGATGAGCCACGCCTTCGAGCATTGCAGCAAGCGTTTCGAAAAATTGCCGGTAAAGAGGCGGGTTCGTGCTTCGGGAGACGTCTTGTCAATGGACAGGGCGTTGAACCCCGCCACGGATAGCAACCATGACGACGAATTCTGACGTGCCCGACCCGACTGAAGACCCGATGATCGCGGCGCGGCGCTGGGTCATCCGCTTGCGTTCGGGTGAAGCAGGTCGGAGCGATGTCGAGGCGCTCGGACGATGGCGTGCCGAGAACGTGGCGCATCGCCGGGCATTCGCACTTGCGAATGCGCAATGGGACGTGTTGCGGCAGGCGGCCAAGAACGTCGTCAAGGCCGATATCGTGAATCCGCAAAAACCTGCGAATACCCTGATGACACGGCGGGTCTGGATGGGTGGCGCACTCGCTGCCTCGGTCGGCGGCGCAGCCTATCTCGCGGTGCGCCCGCCGCTCGAACTCTGGCCGTCTTTGTCGGAGCTCAACGCCGACTACCGAACCGAGATCGGAGAGCGCCGCCAGATCGACTTTGCCGACAACGTATCAGTCGAGATGAATACGCGGACCAGCCTCACGGCACTGGACCTCGGCGAGAACGTTCAGGGTCTCAACCTGGTCAGCGGCGAGATTGCCGTGACGACGGGAAAGGTGGGTACAGCGCCGGGCCAGCCGTTCGTCATCGTGGCCGGCAGCGGGCGCGTCAGTGCGACGCAAGCGATGTTCGATCTGCGCCGCGACGGCCAGGATGTCGCGGTGACCTGTTTGGAAGGCGGCTTGATCGTCGCGTGCGGCCAGCAGACGGCCGAGCTGAAGGCCGGGCAGCACATCAGCTTCGGCGCGCAGGGTCTCGGCGTACTCGCGGCGACCGATGGCCGCGTGGTTGGAGCATGGCGCCAAGGTCTGCTGGTGTTCGAGAACCAGCCGCTGGCGCAGGTGATCCCGGAGATCAATCGTTACCGCCGCGGTCGCATCGTGCTGACCAGCGATCGCGTCGCTCGCCTGCCGCTCGACGCCACCTTCCGGCTCGACCGGATCGACGAGGTGGTGCCGAAACTGGCACATTTGTTTGGCCTGAAGGTCAGGGCGCTGCCCGGCGGCGTGGTTTTCCTGAGCTGACGTCCTGATCCGACATCGCTGATCGGGTGCCGTCGCGCGTCACAAATGTTTCACCATTTTTATTGGCGGTCCGAGGCGCTCGGCGTTCGTCTCCTCATCAGAACGCGTGCGGCCCTGACCGATGCCTCGTCCAATGGTTGGTTCACGTCATCGCGCTTCGATGCAGAGATACTATTGAACCGATCGAAAGAGCGTCCGATGCCAGATCACGCGCCCGCCCCCCCCAAACTTTCTCCGCACCACCGCGCGTTGCGCCATGGCGCGTTGCTGGTCACCGTGAGCGCGGTGAGTTTGCTGCTGGCGAATGGTGTGGCGACAGCGCGTCCGCTCGGCAGCTTTGGCTCCGCACAATCGGCGCCGATGGTCACGATCGACGCCGCGACGCTGGCGGCGCAGCAGGCGGCGGCGGCGGCACGGCAGAGCGCGGGTGCGCTGACGCGGGCGACGCAGGCGCTGCAGGCGATGCAGGCCGCGCAGTCGGCGGCGCGGGCGGCGGCCGCGGCAAGCCAGACTTCGGCGACGGCGCCCGTCAATGTGCCGAACGGCCTTACGGCCGGCGGTCTCGATCCGAACCTAGCGGCGGGTTGGCGCGGCGCCAATGCGCCGACCCGGGGCGTCGATGCGTCGGGCCAGACCCAAATCGGCATCCGCCAGACCTCGGCGCAGGCGATCCTGAACTGGAACAGCTTCAACGTCGGAGCCCGGACGACGCTGACCTTCGATCAGCAGGGCAATAGTTCGTGGGTAGCGCTCAACCGCGTCACGTCGGCGACCGCGCCGAGCCAGATCCTCGGCCAGATCAAGGCCGACGGCCAGGTCTATGTGATCAACCAGAGCGGCATCATTTTCGGCGGCGGCAGCCAGATCAATGTCGGCTCGCTGATCGCCGCGACCGCGGGCATTACCGACAGCCAGTTCCTGACCAACGGCATCTATTCGACGCTGAGCGGCTCGACCTATACGCCGAGCTTCACTGCCGCCGGCGGCAAGGTCGTGGTCGAGAGTGGGGCCACGATTGGCACACCTTCGCCCTCGTCGGTCACGTTGGGCGGCGGCTATGTGCTGATGATCGGCTCGCAGGTCGAGAATGCCGGCAGCATATCGACGCCGAAGGGCCAGACCTTGCTTGCGGCCGGTGACAGTTTCACCCTGCGTCGCGGCTTCGGCACCCAGGGCAACGCGGCATCGACGACGCGCGGCATCGAGATTTCGCCGGTCATCGGCGCGGCAAGCGGCAGCGGTCGTGTCAGCAACAGCGGATTGATCGTCGCTCAGCAGGGCGACATCACGCTGGCCGGGCGGACGTTGACCCAGAGCGGCGTATTGCTTGCCACCAGTTCGGTCAATACCCGCGGCACCATCCACCTGCTCAATTCGGCGGCCGATCGCCAGGGCAGCGTGACGCTCGGCGCGACCAGCGTCACTGCCATCCTGCCTGAGCTCGAGAGCAGCGAAACTGCGCTCAACAGCCAGCGCGATGCGCTGATCGCCTCTTCGGCGGAGGCCAATCTGCTGCGTGCCAGCAGCGCGACCGGCGTGTTCGACAACCTGTCGTTGCTGGCCGACCGGCAGGACCAATCACGAATCGAAATCGTCACCGGCGGCGTGGTGAATTTCCAGAGCCGGTCGCAGACCATCGCGCAAGGCGGTCAGGTTGCCGCCAGCGCCGGCCAGCGCATCTTCGCCGAACAGAGCGCGAGCATCGACGTCTCCGGCACGCGTGATGTCCTGCTGCCAATGTCGGCCAATCAGGTGCTGGTCAATGTTCAGGGCAATGAGCTCAGGGACTCGCCGGTGAACCGCGATAGCGGTGCATTGATCAACAAGGATGTCTGGATCGACATTCGCGATCTCGTGCTGGTTCCCGCCGGCACCGGCGGCTATGCCGCCGATCGCTACTATACCAAGGGCGGCCTGCTCGAAGTCGGTGGCAATCTCTCGAACACCGCGCACAAGATCGGCGAATGGACAGCGCTCGGCGGCACGGTCACGCTGGCGGCGCCGGAAGTCGTGGCGCAGGCAGGCGCACGCTTCGACATTTCCGGCGGCTCGGTCAGCTACGCCGGTGGTAATATCTATTCCACCCAGCTGATCGGAACCGATGGTCGGACCTACAGCTTCGACAATGCGCCGGCCGACATGAAGTTTGTCGCCGTCGGCGGCGGCTTCGTTCGCTATCATACCATTCAGGGCCAGATCGCGCCGGCGCTGACCGAGACCTGGGCCAACGCTGGCGGCCGCTTCGGGTCCGCGCAATGGGAGGACGGCTACACCGTCGGTCGCGATGCCGGCCGCCTGATCCTGTCGACGCCGACCGCAATGTTCGAGGCGGACATCATTGCCGACGTGGTCGACGGTGCACGCCAAACCGCGGCGCGCGAGGCAGCCTTCGTCGATGGCTACAAGCAATCGCAGAAGGCCGTGCCGCTCGCGGGTACGCTGACGACCGGTCAATACACAGCGATCGGGCGAATCAATCTGTACAACAGCGACGTCCGGATCGGGGATATCGCCGACGTCACTGCGGGGCTTGGTGCGGCTGATGCCCTGCCTGCAGCCCGCACCAACACCGTCTGGCTCGATGCGGGCCGCCTCAACGATCAGGGGCTCGGACGTATCGAGATCGGCACGCGCGGTGCCATCGCGATCACGGCGGATCTGACGCTGGCCCATGGCGGCGCACTCGACATGACGGCGGCGGTGATCGACATCAAAGCCGATGTCACTGCGCATGGCGGCTCGATCGGCGCCACCAATGTGTTTTCCACCTCGGTCCTCGGCACCGTGAGCCTCACATCGAACGGCGCGTCGAGCGTCACGGTGCGCGCGGGTTCGGTGCTCGATCTGAGCGGTGTGCGAAGTCTCGGTGCCGCCGGATACGAGCCGAGCGCGCTTGCCCGTCTTGATGGCGGCAATGTTTCGCTGCAATCGACCCAGGATGTGGTGGTCGAGGAGACGGCGCTCATCGACGTTTCGTCTGGCGCTGCAATGCTGCCGAACGGCAAGATTCAGGGCGGCCGGGGCGGCTCTGTCATGCTCAGGGCCAATCTGAATGGCGTCGGTTCGCGGGGAGACGTGACCCTTGCCGGCGACGTTCGGGGCTATGGCATGAACGGTGGCGGCCGATTGACCGTTCAAACCGATCGCGTGGCGATCGGTGCAGCCTCCGACATCACCGCCCGAGCCCTGGCGCTGGCTGCGAATTTCTTTTCCAAAGGCTTCGGGTCCTACACGATCATCGGCAACCGCGGCGTGACGGTTGCCGAGGGTGCGGTCGTGGATGTCACGATGCCGGTCTATCGCCTTGCGGGTTCAACGGCGGCAGGCCTCGAAGTCTGGACGCCGCCGGTCTACACGACCAACAGCCCGACCGGCGTACTGACGCAGCGCGGCGGGGCCAGCCTGACACTGCAGGCCGGCAACAACCAGTTGCTGGCAAGCGAGCTGCCGTCGGTCGGTCTCACCGTCGGCAAGAACGCCGCGATCAGTGTCGATCCCGGCAAGTCCATCGCGCTGAGCAGTGCCGGCCAACTGACGGTCGACGGCACACTGCATGCCGCGGGCGGCAGCATCTCGCTCAAGACTATCGATCTGATCGCGAGCGAAGCCGACAAGATCGCCGCCACCACCAACAGCCGCTCGATCTGGATCGGCGAGCGCGCCCGGCTCGACGTGGCGGCGCAGGCCGTCGTGGCGCTCGACGCGCGCGGCCGACGCTATGGTCAGGTCGGCAATGGCGGCAGCATCGTGATCGGCGGCGAGATCGACGCCGCGCTGGGGCAGGCGACGGCTTCGAACAACTTCATCGTGGTGCGGGCGGGCGCGGTGCTCGATGCGTCGGGCACGGCGGCGACGCTGGACGTTGCCGGCCTCGGCAGCGTCGATGTCGCCAGCAATGGCGGCAGCATCTCGCTCGTCTCCAACAACGGCCTGTTCCTCGACGGCACCATGATGGCGCGCGCCGGCGGTGCCGGGGCCGCGGGCGGCAGCCTCAACGTCGCGCTGCAGATGCCGGAATATCGGGTGCAGAGCTATGATCCTGTCAATCAGCCGCTTGCTGATCCGGCCTATCGGGCGTTGCGTCAGATCGTCCTCGCCGATCGGCAGGGAGACTCGGTGCTGGGCGCCGGACTTCAAGCCGGCGCGGCGGATTCGGCGCTGGCCTATGGTTACGGGCGGCTCGGTGCTGATGCCGTCGCGCGCGGCGGCTTCGACAATCTGTCGGTGATGAGCAGCGCGATCGGCTTCGATGGCAATGTCAGCCTGCGGGTCGGGCAGAGCCTGAATCTCTACAGCGATATGATGATGCCGGTGACCGGCAGCGCGCAGGATGCCCGGATCACGCTGGCCGCCGCCTATGCCCGGCTCGGCCAGATCAACTACGTCTACAAGGAACCGGACCCCCAAAAATCGCGCACGCCGGTCTTCACCGCGGCGCCGACGCGTTACGACGTTCAGCTCGATGTCGCCGCGCAACTGATCGACATTCGCGACACCGTCAATCTGAGCTTCGGCAAGACCCGTCTGCACAGCGACGGCGATCTGCGCTTCGTGCAGGGCGTGCGGCCCATGGGCGGTCTGATCAGCACGTCGCTGCTCAGTCCCGGCAGCATCACCTTGCGCGCGACGCAGGTCTATCCGACGACGGGCACCGTCGCGCAGGTGCAGGTCGGGCAAAACACCGTGAACGGCGTGATCGGCTATGATCCCGCGCAGACACTGCGCATCGAGGCAATTTCGGCCGAGGCGCCGGCGGTGCCCTATTCGGTGTTCGGCGACCTGACGCTGGCCGCGGCCGTGGTCGAGCAGGCCGGCGTCGTTCGTGCGCCATTGGGTAAGCTGACGATCGGAGCGGGCGGCTATGACAACAACAAGTCCACCCGTGTCACCTTGCTGCCGGGCAGTCTGACCTCGGTGAGCGGGCGCGGACTGATGATGCCCTATGGCGGCACCATCGATGGTCTGAGCTACAGCTACAACGGCAAGGATGTGACGCTGATCGGCGCCGGCGGTGCGAGCTTCGTGGGCAGCAGCGGCGGGCTGACAGTCGGTATCGCTTTGGGCGGGCAGAGCGCGGTGGTCGAATCCGGCGCGGTGCTGGATCTGTCCGGCGGCGGCGATCTCACCGGCGCGGGCTTCATCACCGGACGCGGTGGCTCGGTGGATATTCGGACGACGGCGTTCGCCAACGCCAATCCCGCCAACAGATTCAGCGCGCCCGGCAATACGGTCTATGCGATCGTGCCGGGCTTCAAGGGCAACTACGCCCCGGTGGGGTCCGAAAATGCCGCGAACGATCCGCGCCTCGGGCGCCAGATCACGCTGGACGGTAGCGTGCCCGGGCTGCCGGCCGGCACCTATACGCTTATGCCCGCAACCTATGCGCTGTTGCCCGGTGCGTTCCGCATCGAGATCGGCGCGCAGCAATCGCGCGTCGTCGTCGCCGGCGCCAATGCGCTCGGCAACGGCTCCTATCTCGCCTCGGGTCAGCTCGGCATTGCCAATACGACGATCAAAGACAGTCTCCCCAGCCAGATCGTGGTGACGCCCGGCGCCGTGCTGCGCAGCTATTCGACCTACAACGAAACCAGCTTCGCCAATTATGTGGTTGCCGATGCCGTCAAGCGCGGCGTGCCGCGGGCAATGTTGCCGATCGATGCGCGCAGCCTGCTGCTGAACCTCAATCCCGGCGCCGGGATCGATGCGCTGCGGTTCAACGGCACGGCGCGGTTCGATGCGGCCAGGGGCGGCTATGGCGGCGCCGTGATGGTCGCGACGAATTCCGGCGGCGGCTCCGATATCGAGATCGTGGCCGAAGGCGGCACCGCAACGGCCGGCTTTGCCGGATTGTCGATCGATTCATCGATGCTCAATGCGCTCGGCGCGTCGCGCATCGTGGTCGGCGGCATTCAGTATATCACTTACGGGCAGGGCGGCCGGCTGGTCGATAGCGCCGACTCCACGCAATTTATCTATCTGCGTCCGGGTTCGCTGCTGGCGGCGCCCGAAGTCTTCCTGATGGCCAACAGCAACAACACTCGAACCGGAAGCGGCATCGTCATCGAGCAGGGCGCCCATATCAACACCATTGGTAAGGGCGATGCGGCCTACGATTCGCGCGACGGCTATGTCTATGCCGCCACCGGAAACCAGGTGATGGTCTCCAACGGCATTCTCATTCTGGCGCCGAACAGCGCTGCGGCGAATGCCGTCACGGCCAGCGGCGTCCGCATCGGCGTCTGTGACAGCGGCAATTGCAGCGGTCAGACCGAAATCTATTCCGAAGGCACCATCGCGCTGGTGACGCCGAACCAGTTCCAGATGAACGATACCGTGGCCTACGGCACCCGCAATCTCACACTGTCGGTGAGCCGGATCAATCTCGGCGACAGCGCGGTGTTGAACGTCGCCGCGGCGCGCAACATCCTGCCGAGCGGGCTGTCGATGAACCAGGCGCTGCTCGACCGCCTGCTGCGCGGCGATACCCGCTACGGCGCGCCCGGGCTCGAGACGCTGACGCTGTCGGCGTCCAATGCCGTCAACATCTTCGGCAGCGTCACGCTGGACACCGTCGATCCCGCGACCGGCAAATCGACGCTGGCCAATCTGGTGCTGGGCACGCCGGCTATCTACGGCGCCGGCAATGCCGGCGACGTCGCCACCATCCGCACCGGCAACTTCATCTGGCGCGGATCGACGCTGGCGCCGGGCGAACTGGTCGCGGGGGGCGCGGGCACCGGCAGCGGCACGCTGAACATCGATGCCGAGCGCATCGTGTTCGGTTACGGCGCCAATTCGCGCCCGACCGGAAATGATGTCGATGGCCGGCTGGCGCTCGGCTTCGCCAATGTCAATCTGTCGGCGACCGACCGCGTCAGCGCCAACCAGCAGGGCAACCTGTCGGTCTATCAGTCGCGCGGCGCTTATGTCGCCGGCCAGGGCTACAGCTATAGCGGCGGCAACCTCACCATCGCGGCGCCTTTGGTGACCGGCGAGGGCGGCTCGGTCAACAGCATTACCGCAGGCGGCGCGCTGCGGTTGCTCGGCGCGGGCACGCCCGGCGTGGTCGCCACCGACACGCTGGGCGCGCAGCTGACGTTGAAGGGCGACAGCATCGCGCTCGACACCGCGATCGTATTGCCGAGCGGCAAGCTGACGCTGAAAGCGACCAATGACATTTCCCTGACCGGGGCGTCGCGGATCGACATGAGCGGCCGCGAGGTGGTGTTCAACGATGTCAGGAAATACAGCTGGGGCGGCGACGTCACGCTCGACAGCAGCAACGGCAACATCCGCCAGGCGGCGGGCTCGGTGATCGACCTGTCGGCGCGCTTCAACAATGCCGGCAGCCTCACCGCGATCGCGCTCGATGCCGCGGCGGGCACGGTCGATCTGCAGGGCGCGATCCTCGGCACTACCGAGGGGCGCTATGACGCCGGCGGCACGCTGGTGCCGTATCGCGCCGGCAGCGCCATTGTGCGCGCGCAGACTCTCGGCGATTTTGCCGCGCTCAATGCGCGGCTCAATGCCGGCGGCGTCTTTGGTGCGCGCAGCTTCCAGATCAAGCAGGGCGACCTCACCATCGGCAACGAACTTAAGGCCAACGAGATCAACGTCTCGCTCGACAACGGCGTGCTCACGGTGGCCGGCACCATCGATGCCAGCGGCGAAAGCGTCGGCACCATTCGGCTTGCCGCGAAGAACGGCCTGACGCTGACGGGATCGGCGGTGCTCGATGCCCACGGCACGGTGCTGCGCGTCGACAGCTACGGCAAGATTATCGACAGCCCGAACCGGGCCATCGTCGAACTAAGTTCGGGCAACGGCCGGCTCACGCTGGCGCAGGGCGCCCGCATCGACCTGCGCCACGGCACCAGCGCTTCCGTGGGTTCGGCGGCGGGCCAGAACGACGGTCGCGCCCGTGGCACGCTGGAGCTCAATGCGCCGCGGATCGGCAGCAGCGGCAACGTCACCGACCTCGATGCCGTGGCTTATGGCGACATCGATATCGATGTCAGCGGCATGCCGAACATCCAGGGCGCGCGTTCGATCGCCGTCAATGCGATGCGGAGCTACGACGACGCGCCATACGCGCCGGATCCTGCGGCCAATGGTCGACGCTATCAGTACATCGATCAGGCCTGGCTGAAAAACCGTCACGACGAGAGCACCGACTTCATCAATGCGGCGCGCGTCAATGACGCGCTGGTCAACGGCAAGCTCGCCGGGCTCAACAATGCGACCTATCGCGACGTCTTCCATCTGCGGCCGGGCGTCGAGGTGGTCAGCAAGACGGCGGACGGCGATCTCGTCGTGCAGGGCGATCTCGACTTGTCCGGCTACCGCTATGCCAGCCTCAACCCGCATTCGCAGTTCACCGGCATCGCCGGAGACGGATCTGGCGAAGCGGCCGCGCTGACGCTGCGCGCCGGCGGCGACCTCAATATCTATGGCAGCATCAGCGACGGCTTCACCACGCCGCCGGCGACGCAGGATGACACTGGCTGGCTGCTGCTGCCCGGCAAGGAGTTCACCGGCGGCGATATCACCATTCCGCGCACCGGCGTGGTGCTCGCCACCGGCACCACATTCATCAGCGGCAAGGCGTTGAATTTCGATCTGCCGATGCAAGCGGCGACTTTCGGTGCGGGCACGGTGATCCCGACGGCGAGCTCATTGAGCACGCCTATGAATCTGGCCGCAGGAACTGTGCTGAGTGCCAATGTGCGCGATGCGTCCGGCAACCTGCTGTTTGCGGCCGGCTCGATCGTCAGCGCGCCCGTCACGCTGCCGGCCGGCACAAAGTTCGACGCGGGCATGAAGCTGCCGGACTCCGCGTCGCTGGCGGCGCTGATCTGGCCGAAGGGTGTCGCGCTGCCGATACCGGGCATACTGAACGGCGATCTCGCGCTGCCGCTGGGCGCTTTGCTGCCGGCCGGGACCGATATCAAACTTCCAAACAACGCCACCTCGGTGGATTTGCGGCCCGGGGCCGCCGGCAAACTCTGGGCGCTGGCCAAGATGCTGCCGGAAGGTTCGCAGTCGTGGTCGGTGCGGCTGGTCGCAGGCGCCGACACCAAGGCGGCGGACAGCCGGCTGACCGATCCGCATGCGGCCCATGGTGATCTGCGATTGGCCGACCATCACTATGGCCTCTACGGCAAGTCCAAGCCGGGGGGCACCCTGGTCTGGACGCAGGAAGGCGTCGATAACTGGGGCGATCCCAGTAACACATCGATTTTTGTGGGGGCGCCGGTCGACGAGGCCGCGATCGGCTATATCGGCATGTGCACCGATTTTCCCGGCTGGTGCGCGGTCAAGCCGGTCTTTACCTGGACCCAGTACGCAGCCGACGACCTCGAGTCTCAAGGAATCCCCGGCATCGTCGCCGGCACGCTGATCACCGACCAATTTCTGGACAGTTTGATCCCCGGCCTCACCGTCGATTCCCTGTGCGCCGGCACGCCCTCCTACTGCCTGAACACGGCCAAGGACACGTTCGACTTGCTCCCCGGCAGCACGCGCTTCAGCGTGGTCCGCACCGGTGCCGCCGATCTCGATCTGCTCTCGGCGCGCAGCCTGCAAATGAACTCGCTGTTCGGCGTCTACACCGCCGGCACGTCGTCCACGACGACCAGCGCCAGCGATCCCTACAATCTGCCGCGGGCCAAGACCGCGTCGGGCACGGTGCTTGGCGACGCCAATAAAGGCTACGATAAATTCGTCGACGGCGGGACGGACAGCCTGGCGCGCGCCTGGTATCCGACCGGTGGCGGCAATCTCACCATCAAGGCCGGCGGCGATCTGACCGGCAATCTGATGACCTTGCCAGTCTACACGGGCGGCGTTGGTCGGCCCAATCCGACCGATGTCGGTTACAACAGTGCTTCCATCGGCAACTGGCTGTGGCGGCAGGGCACCGGCACGACGCTCGGCGGCGGGGCCGATCAGGCCACCGCCTGGTGGATCAATTTCGGCAGTTACGTCGCGCGGAATGGCCGGGCCGACACGTTGGTCGGATTCACCGGTTTCGGCACGCTGGGCGGCGGTGATCTCCGCGTCGATGTCGGCGGCAATGCCGGTATCGTCACGCTGATGGGCAGCAACGTCGTCGCATCGGATGGCGTAAGCGCGCAGGATCAGATCAGCAACCAGCGCACCCAGGGTCTCGTGCTGGCCGTCGGCAGCACCGGCCGGCTCGGCGCCGATGGCAGCCTGACGCTGACCGGCGGCGGCGACCTCGATCTGCGGGTCGGCGGCAAGCTCAACCCGGCCTCGCTGTACAAGGACGCCAGCTTCAACGGCACCGTCACCAATTTGCGCGGCGACACCAGCATCGCCGCAGCCTCGCTGGGCATGGTGAGCCCGACCTATGGCGTCCAGTCGATCGACCAGTCGCCGCGCGAAAGCCGGGCCTTTGACGTATTCAATGCGTCGCGGGCGTTGGCCTTCGGCGGGTTGGCGCTGGCACCCGGCGATTCGACCTTTACGCTGAACAGCGGCAGCGACCTGGTTGTGTCCGGCGCCAGCGATCCCGGCCGCGTCACCACGATGATCGATGCACCCTATGGTCCAGCCTATGCGCGCGACGGCGCGGCCGGCGGCAAAACCTGGTTCTCGCTATGGACCGACCACAGCGCCATCAACCTGTTCTCTGCAGGCGGCGATCTGGTGCCGATCAGCCTCGGGACCCAACTGCCCTCCACCGACTCGGCGATGATGTATCCATCGATCCTCACCGCCGTCGCGGCCGGCGGCAGCTTCTACTATGGCAATGCGATCTCCGATCGCTCCGCCCTGATCTCGGCCGTTTACGCGCCGCTGCTGCTGGCGCCCTCGGCCAACAGCAAGCTCGAATTCCTGGCGTCGGGATCGATCTATGCGGGCGGCTACACGGTCGCGCGGACCAGCGCCTCTGCGGGATCGCTGGCGACGCCGGTCCGTCCGGCCTTCACCGTGACCGATCAGACCGGCACCACTGCATTCAGCAATCTGTCGGCGATGGGAAATGTGGCCGAGTGGAGCCAGGGCATCTATCCGCTGTTCGCCTTCGGGCCCAACACCGCGACGGCGGAGTGGGGCGCCCTCGATCCGGCGCGGTTCTACGCCGTCAATGGCGATCTGGTCGGCGTCAGCAGCGGCCGCATCGTGACCTTCGCCGCCAACGATCCGACGCGGGCCGGGCAGGTCTGGTATCAGGGCGCAGGCCCGGTGCGGATGATGGCCGGCCGCGACATCGTCGGCAGCGGCACCGCGATCGGGACCACCGAGGACGGGCTGGGGGCGGGATACGACACCTACTTCTCCTCGACCGGCAACCTGTTCGTGCACAACGACGAGACCGACGTGTCGCTGGTGCAGGCCGGGCACGACATCATCTACAGCAGCTTCAATATTGCCGGTCCCGGCACACTGCAGATCACCGCAGGCCGCAATATCCAGATGGACAACAAAGCGGGCGTCGTGTCGGTCGGTCAGCCGATCGCTGGTGATCTGCGTCCAGGCGCTTCCATCACGATGCTGGCCGGGATCGGCGCGACAGAGCCGGACTACCAGGCGCTGCTGCGCTATCTCGATCCGGCCAATCTGCTGCCGAAGGGGACGCCGCTCGATGGCTCCGGCAAGGTCGCCAAGACCTACGAGAAGGAGTTGGTCGCCTGGCTCCAAGATCGCAACTTCAGCGCTAAAGACGTTGAGGAGGTCGGCACCAGGTTTGCCAAACTGTCGCCAGAGGAGGTCACCAAGACGGTTGGCGAGGCCCGCGCGAAGTTTGCCGATCTGACGTCCGAGCAACAGGCCATATTCCTGCGTAAGGTCTATTTCGCCGAGCTGACCGCCGGTGGCCGCGAATACAACGACGCCACCAGCCCGCGCCATGGTAGCTATCTGCGCGGTCGCGCGGCAATCGCGGCGCTGTTCCCGGATGCTGCAGCAGCATCGGGCGACATCACCATGTTCGGCGGCTCCGGCGTGCAGACGCTGTTCGGCGGCGACATCCAGATGTTGACGCCGGGCGGCAGACTTGTGGTCGGTGTCGAAGGTGTCGCGCCGCCTTCGACGGCCGGCCTGGTGACGCAAGGATCCGGCGACATCCAGGTCTATGCCAAGGGCAGCGTGCTGCTCGGCCTGTCGCGCATCATGACCACCTTCGGCGGCAACATCATCGCCTGGACTGCGACGGGCGACATCAACGCCGGTCGCGGCTCGAAGACCACGGTTGTCTACACGCCGCCGAAGCGGGTCTACGACATCTATGGCAACGTCACGCTGTCGCCGCAGGTGCCATCCGCCGGCGCCGGCATCGCGACGCTCAGGCCGATCCCGGAGAAACCAGCCGGCGACATCGACCTGATCGCTCCGCTCGGCACCATCGACGCGGGTGAAGCCGGCATCCGCGTCTCCGGCAATATCAACTTGGCCGCGCTGCAGATCGTCAACGCCGCCAACATTCAGGTGCAGGGAACGGCAGCGGGGATACCGACCGTGCAGCCGCCGAGCATCGGCGCCGGCTTGGTGGCATCGAACGCGACCGCCGCCACGCAGCAGACAGCGGCGCCGGCGCAGACGAACAATGATCGCCCATCGGTGATCATTGTCGAATTCCTGGGCTATGGCGGCGGTGGCGACGGCGGCACGCCTGACGACAGCGACGGCAATCGCCGACGCGATCGCCGCAGCGACGTTGATCGCATGCAGGATCCGTCCAGCCCCGTGCAGGTGATCGGCTCCGGGGTGTTGTCCCCCTCGCAACGGCAGCAACTGACGGAGGCGGAAAGGCGCAACTTTGATGCGCCATAGGGAGAATGGGAATCGTCGCTCAGCGCGTGAACGCGCCGACCTTTGCCGACGGTGGAGTCTGTATCGATTGCTGTGGACGACCCGGGCACAGGCAATGCCGTGGGAGCTGCTCGAACAATCACCCGCTTGGGCAGCGGTCTCACGCTGTGGACAACAGTGATCCGGCGAGACTGCCTCGGAGGTCGATTTAAACTCGATTGTCTTCGGGGGTCAGCACGATCTCCTTGACGAGGGATCGCGGGACCTCATCGGCCTTTCACTGGTTTGCTTCACTAGCGTTCGCAGCGCTTCGTGGGTGCTCATTGCGGTCCTAATGAAGATCCTCGGCGTTTCGTGCGAAGACGACATCAATTGTTCAGGGTGATGTAGGCGCTGCTGGGCTCACCGCATAATCTTCGAAGTACTGCTGCCCATCTGATTTTGGCGGGACCATGCTCAGACTCTCACGACTACCTTACCCAGCGCCTGGCGGCCCGACAGCGTCTTGAAGGCGTCGCGGAAATCCGTGAGGTCGAAGACCTGACCGACAGCCGGCTGCAGCTGTCCCGCGCTCAGCAGCCGGAACAGATCGCCTGTGACGCGCTGATAGGCCTCCGGCTCGCGCCGGGGTACCTGCGCGAGATCGACGCCCATCAGCTGCGCGCCCTTCAGGAGCGGCAGGTTGAAAGGAAGCGCGGGAATGCTGCCGGCCGCGAATCCGATCACGAGGTGGCGCCCTTTCCAGGCGATGGATCTGAACGCCTCGAGCGAGACCGGGCCGCCGACCGGATCGACGATCACGTCGCAGCCGTGGCCGTCGGTGAGCGTCTTGAGCTCGTCGCGCCAATCCGCGCGCGTGTAGTCGATGGCCGCATCGGCACCGAGGTCCAGGGCGAAGCGACGCTTTTCCTCGGTGGACGCTGCGGCGATGACGCGGGCGTCGAGAATCTTGCCGAGCTGGATCGCCGCCGTCCCGACGCCGCCAGCCGCGCCGAGCACGAGCAATTGCTCGCCGGCCCGTAGACTGGCTCGTTCGGTGAGCGAATAGTGCGCGGTGAGATAGTTCGCTCGGAACGACGCGCCCGCCTCGGCGGAGACGCCGTCTGGAAGGCGGCGCAGGGCCTCGGGTGGAACGACGACAAATTCGGCGAGCGCTCCGGAGCGCAGCATTCCCATCACCCGTGTGCCGGGCACGTAGCCGGTCACGCCGTCCGCGACCGCCTCCACTTCGCCGGCGAATTCGGTGCCTGGGATGAACGGCAACGGATCCTTGGTCTGATAGAGGCCCTGGACTTTGAGGCCGTCGACGAAGCCGATCCCGACCGCGCGCACGCGCACCCGCACCGAACCTGGCGAGAGATCTGGAATCGGGACGTCCTTCAACACGATCTGATCGATGGCCGTATAATTCTCGACGACGACCGCTCTCATTGTGGTTCCCTCTCCAATTCGCATTCCTGGCCGGTCCGCTGCACCGGTGAGCGCTGATTCCCGGCTTGTAATCCAAATCGCATAATCGCCCAACTCGTGGATGCCGTGCAGCCTGTTCACTGCTCAGTTGGCGTTGCTGCTTCCCACTTCCGCGTCGACCAGTTCGCCAAGGGGTTGCCAGCGCTGGCCATCGAAACGTATGAGTTGCATCTGCTCGACGGGGAAATAATCTCGTGAAGACGTGTTGATCTTGATGCCGGGAAGCAGCATCGGAACAGTGAGGTCCTTTATGGTCGCCGCCTGCCGCATCACGTTCTCCCGCGTGAGATCGTCGCCGCAGCGTTTGAGGACCTCGACCATAGTCGCCGCCACCGCGTAGCCGTAGACGCTCACTCGGTCCGCCTTGTCGCCGTCGGGCAGATACTTGTCCATAAACGCGTTCCAGTGCTTGATTTCAGGGTCATCACCCCACGCCGGATCCGCAGGATCTTTCAGATAAGCGTTCGAGATGATGCCCTTGGCGTTCTCCAGCCCGGCCGGGCGAAGCACGCTTGCGACCGAACTCGAGACCGATCCCAGAAAGAAAATGGGCTTCCAGTCGAGCTCGGCGAGTTTACGAATCGCCTGCGCGCTTGCCTTCGGCGTGCTCCAGGCCACGAAGATATCTGCGCGGGAGCTCTTCAGGCGGGCAAGGTGGGCATCGATGGTCGGCTCGGACAACTCGAACGAGGCGTCGGCGACGATCATCGAGGCTTTGTCGGCGAGGCCATCGCGCAAGCCCTTGAGCTGGTCCTTTCCTCCATCGTCGTTCTGCCAGAGCACGGCAATCTTGCTGTTCGGATAGTGCTTGAGGATGTACTTGGCGTAGGCGCGGCCCTCGCTCTGAAAATTGGGCTGCCAGCCCATCGTCCACGGAAACTGTTGCGGATCGCCCCAGCGAGTCGCGTTGCTGGCGACAAAGAGCTGCGGCACCTTGCGGGCATTCAGAAATTTCTGAATCGCCGCGTTCGAGGGGGTGCCGACAGTCTGATAAACGAACAGGACCTCGTCGCTCTCGACGAGCTTGCGCGCCTGCTCGACGGCCTTCGGCGGGCTGAAGGCATCGTCGTAGCTGATGAAGTTGATCTTGCGCCCGTTGATGCCTCCCTCGTCGTTGACCTTGCGGAAGTAAGCCGCTGCGGTGCGGCCGATGATGCCGTAGGCCGACGCCGGCCCGCTGTAGGGCGCGATGTTTCCGATCTTGATCTCGGTATCGGTCGCGCCAAGATCGTACTTCTTGTCGGCGGCGGCGGGCGAGGTTGCGGCGATAGCGGCGGCCAGGGCGCCGGCGACGACATGCGACAGATGCTTCCTCGGCATGGAGTTTCCTTCGGCTCGAGAGATCGGGATGAGTGAAAAGATCTGCAGTGAGGGATTGATCGACGGGCCCTTGGCTCAGCCGACAGCGCCCGCTTCCTTGAGCCGGGCGATGTCGTCCGCGGAGTATCCGAGCTCTTCGAGGATCATTCGGCTATGCTGTCCCGGTTCGGGAGCCGGCCGCGGAGCGGTCTTGGCCACGCCAGAGATCCAGAACGGACTATCGATGGTCTTGCCCTGGCCCGGAATCCAACTGGCTGCCACGAACGCGCCGGCGTGATGCATCTGCTCGTCGTCGACGAGATCGCCGGCGCGCGCGACGACGGAAGCGGTGATATCAGCCGCCTGAAAGATCCGCTGCCATTCAGCGGCGTCGCTCCTGGCGAATACGTCGTCGAGGATGGCGACAAGCTGTGAGGCGTTGGCGCGCCTGGGCGTCAGCGTCGCGAAGCGAGAGTCGTCGATGAGCTCCGGCACGCCCATGGCTTCGCAAAACCGAGACCAGTCGCGCTCTTCTTGAACCAGGCTGATCATGAACCAGCGATCATCGGCGCATCGATAGAAGCAGGTGAGCGCGTTGCGTGTTTCGTTCCGGGGCAGCCGATACTGGATTTCACCGCCGCAAAGCACGGCCTGGATCGACGCCGCGTTGGCCCACGCGCCGTTGGCCAGCAACGAGCTGGTGACGAAACTGCCGCGTCCGCTGCGTTCGCGATGCAGCAAAGCCGTGACGATGGCGGCGTAGAGCGTGACGGCGGTCGGCTGGTCGCCCATGCCGAGAGTGGGGGCGGCCGGCGCGCTGCGAACGTCGGGGCGAACATTATCGGCGAGGCCCGACCGCGCCCAGAACGCGTTGGCGTCGAAGCCTGGCCGCTCGGCGTCCGCGCCGGTCTCGCCGTAGCCCGTGAGCGCCGCGTAGACGAGCCGCGGATTGAGGGCCGAAAGCTGTTCGTAAGTGATCTCCAGTCGCTTCCGCGAGGCGGGCGACTGATTGGTAATGAAAACGTCGGCGGTGCGTACGAGCTGCGTCAAAACCGCGCGGCCGGCTTCCGTCTTCAGGTTCAACGCCATCCCCCGCTTGCTGCGCGCGGCGATGCTCCATGCGTAGTTGTGATCCGCCTTAGGTAGATTCGGCAGGAGCCCGAGGAGGCGCTGCGGATCGCCGGTGCCGGTGGGCTCAATCTTGATAACGTCCGCGCCGAAATCCGCGAGGATTACAGCCGCGGCGGGGCCCGCCACGAACGTCGCCGCATCAATGACTTTGAGGCCCTGGAATACAACGCTCACTTTGTTTCTCCCCATCGGTCGGTCGATCAGCTGCGTAGTCCGCAATGCCGGCGCCGTTCTTGTTTGGCCCGTCAATACCATCCTTGACCAAAAGGTTCAACCATTCATAGAATGGCCGCGAAGCAGCCGAAGGGGCTACGATCGCATGTCGCCGATTTCCGCAGCGCACCGACGCTTCACGTCGGCCGAGGATTGGCACTCCGCGATCGCGCCGCATTTCGCCGGGAGCCGCTACACGCGACGGGCACAGTCGTTCTCTCTCTGGGGGCGCCTCGAGAGATTGGGCGACACACTGTTGCTCGACAATTGCGTCGCGGCGTCCGGATTGGGGCCTACCAATGACACGTACGGACTTTCGATTGATCCGCTCGAGACCAGTAGCTGCTTCATTTTGCTGCAACGCGACGGCCGCGCATTCGTAAAGCAGGCTGATCAGGCGACGGAGCTCCGAGCCGGCGAATGGGCGATCTTTGACGCGTCCTTGCCGACCTCGTTCCTGATTCCGGATGCGAGTCGAACGATAGGGCTAGCGGTTCCCCATCGCTATGGCGAACGGTGGTCGCGCATTCAGATCGGAGGGATGCGCCTGGCGAGGTCTCCCGAGAGCCGAGTTGCACTCGCCATGATCGTCGAGGCCCTGGGATTCGTGGAATGGCCGAGCTCGCGCGTTCAAGCTTCGATGGAAATCCTGTTGATGGACGCCGTCGAGGCGAGTTTGGCCGCCGACGCCAACGAACGAAGTGCCTTGATGCTCGTGGCTGCGAAAATCGAACAGGTGAGACAGGCCATCGAGGTTCAGTTGAGTAATCCCAATCTGAGCCCGGACGATATCGGCCGATCGGTCGGGCTCTCGCGCCGCTCGCTGTACCGGCTGTTTCGCCAGATCAATCAGACTCCGATGGGGCTTGTTCAAGAAGCGCGCCTCGCGAGAGCTGCGCGATTGCTGCAACACCGACCAGAGGGGGCGAGCATCACCAGCGTGTCGTATTCGGTCGGCTTCGTCGACCCGACGCATTTCAGCCGGCTGTTCCGGGCGCGGTACGGCCAATCGCCCAGGCAATGGACCTTGACCGCGAGTAGGAATGCCGCGGCTCGGTGAACTTGGCACTCCGCGTCAGGTGCTCGGCACCGCCAGGCAGGTTTGCCTTTCGCGCCGGTGCTAAACAGTCACAAAAATAATCAGACGCTTGGAGGAAACGATGGTCGAGCGGATCGATGACGTGGTCGTGGATCCTGTCACGTACGGGACGCCGCGCAAATACGACGATGTCTTCGCAGGCCTGCGGCGCAATGACCCTGTGCGTTGGACGGAGCCGACCGGATATCGGCCGTTCTGGACGGTCGCAAAGCATAGCGACATCCTCGAAATCGAACGCCAGAACGACAAATTCATCAACGATCCGCGCCTTAGTCTTATTCCGATCGAGGAGGAGGACCGGCGAACGCGCGCCGGCAACGCCAAACTCATCAGGACGCTCGTCAACATGGACGAGCCCGATCATCGCGCTTATCGCGGTATTACGCAGGCGTGGTTCATGCCGATGAACCTGCGCAAGATCGAGCGCGACATCGAAGGCCTCGCTCGGGAGTTCGTTGCCCTGATGGGCGAGCGCGGCGGCCGGTGCGATTTCGTCAATGACGTTGCGCTTTGGTACCCGCTGAGGGTCATCATGACGATCCTCGGCGTTCCGCGCGAAGACGACGTCAAGATGCTCAGGCTGACGCAGGCGCTGCTGGGCTCGTCGGACAAGGAGTTGTCCGGAGGGACCAATGACATCCAGAACCGCCAGGTCGCGGCCCAGGAGTTCTTTCGCTACTTCGGCGCCATCGCGGAGGAGCGTCGCCGGGACCCGAAGGGCGATCTCGCCTCGGTAATCGCCAATGCGTCGGTCGACGGCAAGTCGATCGGGGTCTTCGAGAGCCTGTCGTACTATCTAGTGATCGCGACGGCGGGCCACGATACGACGAGCTCGGTGATGGCCGGTGGGCTGCATGCGTTGATCGAGCATCCGGCGGAGCTCCGTCGGCTGCGCGAGTCGCCGGATCTGCTGAATTCCGCGGTCGAAGAGATCCTGCGCTGGACCTCGCCGGTGAAGCACTTCTTCCGCACGGCGACTCAGGACTATCAGCTTCGCGGCAAGCGAATCCGCGCCGGTGATTCGTTGATGCTGTGCTTTCCCTCCGGCAATCGCGACGAGGAGGTGTTCGACGATCCGTTCGCATTTCGGATCGATCGTGCACCCAACCGTCATATCGCCTTCGGACACGGCGTGCATCAGTGCCTCGGACTTAACCTTGCACGGATGGAGCTGAAAGCTCTGTTCAAGGAACTGCTCGCGCAGGTGGACTCGATCGAGCTGTCGGGCGAGCCGGCGTGGATCGAGGCCAATCTGGTCAGCGGTCCGAAGCGGCTGCCGATCAGGTATCGCATGAAGAACCGCGCGGAGGCGTGATCGCGCCATCGCGTGCGCGAGGATCTGGGCGCCGCGCGTCGCTACGCAAGGCGTCCCGTCATTCTTTCCGACTCTGCCGCCGGTGCCGTCAACACCACAGAAACGCGCCCGCCGCACGCCATCGTCGCGAGAGCTCTCTCCGATAGCGGGCAAGCCAAGCGCGGATCGCGCTGTGAGGCGGGATCGTTCGCTTCGATCGCTCGGTGGCGGCGAGGGCGTCTATGCTGCGTCTGCTAACAGCGCGAAGGACGTGGCGATCATGCGACGCGGACACCGGCCGTGCATCGGCCGACGTGGCAGGTCCGGACCGATCGATGCCGATCGACCAGGTGCATCGCGCGGGCTTGCGGAGGCGCCGAACAAAGATTATCAATGGTACAACCAATAAGACGATAGGGAGAAGGCGACATGGCGCGTGCATTGGCGGTGGCCGTTCTTGGCCTGTATTTGTGGGCCGGTGGAGCGGCGGCGCAGCCGTTGAAGATCGGCGTGCTCACGGACATGTCGGGTGTCATCGCCGACACCGTGGGGCGGGGCTCCGTGGTCGCCGCCGAGCTGGCGGTGAAGGACTTCGGCGGCGCCGTGTTGGGACGACCGATCGAACTCGTCTCCGCCGATCACCAGCTGAAACCCGATGTCGGCCTCACCATCGCGCGACGTTGGTACGACGAGGAGCAGGTCGAGGCGATCGCCGACATTCCGGTGTCGACCATTGCGCTCGGAATTCAGAATCTGGCGCGCGTCAAAGGCAAGATCGCGTTGATCTCAGGCTCCGGGACGCTCGATCTGTTCGGCAAGTCCTGCTCGCCGACGGGGTTCATCTGGACGTTCGACACCACCGTGTTGCCGCGGGCCACCGTGCTCAGCGTCGCGCAGTCCGGGGCCAAGCGCTGGTTCGCGGTCGGCCCCGATTATTCATTCGGGCACCAGATGGAAAAGGCCGTTGCGGAAACGGTGAAAGAGATCGGCGGAGAGATGGTTGGTTCGCGTCGCGCGGCGATCGGAACCGCGGACTACGCATCGCTCCTGCTAGCTGCTCAGGATGCGAAGCCCGACGTAATCGCCTCGTCATTCGCCGGCCACGACGGCGTCTTGCTGATCGAGAACGCCGTCGAATTCGGCCTGCTGGAAAGAGGAATCCGGATCGCCGGTTTGATGCTGTTTGAGTCGGATGTGCACAGCCTCGGGCTCGATCGAATGAGGGGCATCTACACCACCAGTGCCTTCTACTGGGACACCGACGAGAACACCCGCAATTTCTCCAAGCGCTTCAGCGAGAAGATGGGCCGTCCGCCGTCCGCGTTGCAGGCGGGCGTCTACAGCGAGGTCACGCATTATCTGAAGGCTGTCAAAGCCGCCGGCACCACATCCGGGCCCGAGGTAGCGAAGAAGATGCACGAATTGCCGATCTCGGATCTAACGACGCCGTCAGCCAGGATTCGGGCCGACGGCCGCGTGATGCGCGACATGTTTCTGTTGCAGGTGAAGTCGCCGGCCGAGTCGAAGGGGCCCTGGGACTATTTCAAGATTGTCCGGCGGATCAAGCCCGAAGAGTTGATGTCGGAGACGCCGAATCCGGCTTGCAAACTCGCCCAGTAGTCCCCAGCGGGGACGCCCGGCGGCGGTGAGAACGGGCCGGGTGAGTATTTCTGTGGCACCGACTAGTACATCGTCAGAGGATACATGACTGCGCCAACGATCTTTCTCGACCAAACGGCTCTCCCGCGTGACGAAGTGCTGGCAAACGGCGCGCGCGCGGCCAGCGGATTTCATGCCATCGGAGTCTCCGAGGGAGACACCATCGCGCTGTTGCTGCGCAACGATTTCAGTTTCGTCGAGGCGACCCACGCGGCCTCGCTGATCGGTGCGTATTGCGTGCCGATCAACTGGCACGGCCGCGCGCAGGAATGCGCCTACATCCTGAAGGATGCCAAGCCCAAGGTGCTGATCGCGCATGCCGACCTGCTGGCGGCGGCCCGCGACGGCCTCGCGGAGAGCTTGCAGGGAATTGAGGTGATCGCTGTTCCGACACCACCTGAGATCGTGAGGCAGTTCGACGTTCCGGCCGGCGCCGAAACGCCGGTCGCATCCGACCGGAACTGGCCGGAATGGCTGGCGCAATTTCAGCCTTGGAGCGGGGCGCCGCCGCGCAGTCGCGCGACGCTGATCTACACGTCGGGCACGACCGGGCACCCGAAAGGCGTGAAGCGCCAGCCGGCGACGCCCGAACAGGCGAAGGCCTATGGTGAGTTGATGCGGTCGGTTTACGGCATCTCTCCCGGCGTGCGCGTCCTGATCGGTGGGCCTCTCTATCACGCGTCTCCGAACGCCTGCCTGCGTCAGGCCATTCCGCAGGCCGACGTGATCACCTTCCAGTCCAAATTCGAACCGGAAGAAATGCTGGCGATCATCGCGCAGCAGAAGATCACCCACGCGGTGATGGTGCCGACCATGTTCGTCCGGCTGATGCGATTGCCCGAAGAGACACGCCGCCGCTACGACGTCAGCTCGCTGCGTTGGGTGATCCATACAGGAGCGCCGTGCGCGCCGGAGATCAAGAAAGCGCTGATGGCGTGGTGGGGGCCGGTGATCTATGAGACCTACGGCGGCACCGAAGTCGGAGCGGTGATGCTGAGCACGCCGGAAGACTGGCTGGCGCATCCCGGCAGCGTCGGGAGGCTCACCCCCGGCGCCCGCATTGCCCTGTATGGCGAGGACGGCAAGCCGGTCGGCCCCGGCGAGACCGGCGAGATTTTCGTGCGTCAGGAGTCTCTGTCGGACATTGTCTATCTCAACGACGTCAACAAGCGAAAGTCGGTGGAGCGCGATGGGCTGATCAGCGTCGGGGACGTCGGTTATCTCAAGGACGAGCGCCTGTATCTCTGCGATCGGCGCTCCGACATGGTGATCTCGGCGGGCGTGAACATCTATCCGGCGGAAATCGAGTCCGCACTGATCCAGTGCCCGGGCGTGCGCGACTGTGCGGTCTTCGGCATCCCCGACGAAGAGTTTGGTGAGTCGCTCGCGGCGGCGATCGAGCTCGAGCCGGGATGGGAGCTCACAGCCGCACAGGTTCGCGCCGAGCTCACGCAGAGGATCGCCAAGTACAAGGTCCCGCGGCGGATCGACTTCCACGCCAAGTTGCCGCGCGAAGAGAGCGGCAAGATCTTCAAGCGCCGCCTGAAGGAGCCGTTCTGGAAGGCGACAGGACGCAATATCTGATCGACGAACGTGAGTTGTCGCGGGGGACGCCATGCCCGGCGGCCCCATTCGAGGTGTGGCATGACGATGGGCGCGAAGCCGCCATCTGGATGAGTGTTAGACGAATGATCAAGACCTTCGATCAAAATCTGTTTTCGTCGTTGTTTTCCGGCATGGACGATTCCGATCGACTCGCGATCGAGACGCACGACGGATATCGCATCAGCTATGCGGATTTGATCGCGTCGACAGGACGAATGGCGAACGTGCTGGTCGAACGCGGGGTCAGGGTCGGCGATCGCGTGGCGGCTCAGGTCGACAAGTCCGTCGCCAACATCGTGCTGTATCTGGCGACGGTGCGGGCCGGCGCGGTGTATCTGCCGCTCAACACGGCCTACACGCCGAACGAACTCGCGCATTTCATCGCCGACGCCGAGCCGTCGCTGGTGGTGTGCGAGACGGCGAGGGCGGACGCCATCGCGGCGATCGCGGCCGGCGTGAACGCGAAGGTCGAAACGCTCGACCCGACGGGGCGCGGGACGCTTACTGACGCCGCCGACGCGGCCGACAGCGGCTTCGTCACTGTGCCGCGCGGGCCCGATGATCTCGCCGCCATCCTCTACACCTCCGGCACGACCGGCCGGTCGAAGGGCGCTATGCTCACCCACGGCAATCTGGCGTCCAATTCACTGACGCTGGTGGATTACTGGCGCTTCACCGACAACGACGTGCTGATTCACGCGCTGCCGACGTTCCACACCCACGGGCTGTTCGTGGCCACCAATGTGACTTTGTTCGCTCGCGGCGCGATGATCTTTCTGCCGAAGTTCGATCCGGATCTCGTCTTGGCGATGATGGCGCGCGCTACCGTGCTGATGGGCGTGCCGACGTTTTACACGCGGCTGTTGCAACATGCCGGACTGTCGCGCGAGAGCACCGCAGGGATGCGATTGTTCGTCTCGGGTTCAGCGCCGCTGCTCGCAGAGACGCATCGCGCATGGCGGTCGCGTACGGGTCACGCGGTGCTCGAACGCTACGGCATGACCGAGACCAATATGAACACGTCGAACCCGTATGACGGAGAGCGCGTGCCAGGCGCGGTGGGCTTCCCGCTGCCGGAGGTGGTGCTGCGCGTTACCGACCCCGAGACTGGTGTGGAAAAGTCGCGCGGCGAGATCGGCATGATCGAGGTGAAGGGGCCGAACGTGTTCAAGGGCTACTGGCGTATGCCCGAAAAGACCAAGGCCGAATTCCGTGCCGATGGCTTCTTCATCACCGGCGATCTCGGCAGGATCGACGAGCGCGGCTATGTGCTGATCGTCGGACGCGGCAAGGATCTGGTGATTTCGGGCGGCTTCAATGTCTATCCGAAGGAGATCGAAGCGGAGATCGACGCGATGCCGGGCGTCGTGGAATCCGCCGTGATTGGCGTGCCGCATCCGGATTTCGGCGAAGGAGTGACTGCCGTCGTGGTGCGCAAGCCCGGCGCAAGTCTCGACGAGGCGGTGATCCTTGCAGGACTCGACGGCCGGCTCGCCAAGTTCAAGATGCCTAAACGCGTGTTCGTCGTCGACGAGCTGCCGCGCAATACGATGGGCAAGGTTCAGAAGAACGTCCTGCGCGACAGCTACGCCGACATCTATACGCGCCGAGCCGTTCGATCGACCGCGAGCTGATCGGCCGCCTTCAGCTCTGCCATGCCCCGGCCCGTAGCCGAGGACGCGCTGCAGCGCTTCGCTGGTGTGCTGGCTGAGAGTCGGGGCCGCTATCGGGGCACACCGGCGTATCTCTGAAGTGGAGTGGCGATCCGACGTTCGGGAACTCGCCCGCGGGCCGATGCGGAATCGACGACGCGAGCACGCGCTCGGCCGTTTCGACCGAGTTGAACGCGTCTTCTACGGTCCGAACGTCGCGGGCTGGCACGCCCGTGGTGTGCATTCCGGCCCGCCATCGTTCGTGAGTGTCTTTCGCGAGGGTTGTTTCGATCATGGCCGTGAGTTCTTCGCGATGCGCCATCCGATCGGGATTGGTGGCGAAGCGCGGATCGTCGGCACGGCTCGCCTTCGCCGCCGAGGTGGGGCTGAAGTGACGGAAGTCTTCGCCACTCGCCGCGTTCTCGAGCTTGATCACGTTGGCCCCACGCCGGCGAGGACGAGCGTGCACAACGGCCCTGCGATGAAATGCGAGAATCGCGGCAGAGGGAGTTGCGGCGGCCTGGTCCGTGTCACATCTCATTTGGTGAATTTATCGCGGCAACCCGAGGCCGCGCTGGGCGATCAGGCTGCGCTGGATCTCGTTGGTGCCGATGCTGATCACCCACATCAGCGAATGGCGGAGATTTTGTTCGATACGCCCGCGCAGAACCGCGCCGGGACTGTCTTCACTGAGAAGGGCCTCGAGCCCGAGCAGATCCAGGGCCGTTTCGCCAAAGCGTTCCATCAGCTCGCCAGAATAGACCTTGCTGATCGCGGCTTCGTCGGGCGGCGTCTCGCCGCTGTCGACCAGTTCCGCGCAGTGCACCATCATGCGGCGGCCCGCCTCGATCTCGGCTGCGAGCGCACCGATCTTGGCGCGGATCAGTGGATCGCAACGCATCGGTTGGCCGCAGCGCTCGGCGGTGCGGATGTGCGCGCAGAGAAGCTCGAACGCGTGCGCGACCTTCAGCACGATGCCGCCGCCAATGAAGCCGCGCTCAGTCGCCAAGGCTCCGGTGAGGACTTTCCATCCGTCACCCTCTGCACCGATCCGATTCTCCGCCGGCACCCGAACGTCGTCGTAGAAGATGTTGGCGAACGTACCCCCGTACATAGTTTCCGAAGGACGGATGGTGATGCCCGGCGTCTTCATCGGAACGATGAACATCGTGATGCCCGCGTGAGGCGGCGTCGCGGCAGGATCGGTCCGGGTCGCGAGCAGCATGTACTCGCCCCAATAGGTCGTGGTCCAGATCTTCTGGCCGTTGATGACGTAGCCATCTCCGTCGCGCACGGCGCGGGTCTTCAGAGAGGCAAGATCGGAGCCGGCCTGCGGTTCGCTGTAGCCCATGCCGTAGATGGCTTCGCCGCGCAAAATTTCCGGCAGATAGCGTCGCTGCTGTTCGGGCGTTCCGTAAACCTGCAGCATCGCCGCTTGCACCGGCGCGCCGGCCCGCGGGGCTTCGGCGCGCTCCATCTCCTCCATGAAGGCAAGTTGCTCGAACGCGCTACGCTGCTGACCGCCGAACGCCTTCGGCCAGTTCAGGCCGATCCAGCCGGTCTCGCCGAGCGCCCTGGCGAAGTCTCGATCGTACTCCCGCTCGCGAAACGAAAGTCGCTCGTACCGGGCGCGGCGTTCGCCAGACCAGTATGCCCCCAGCCAAGCGCGCACCTCCGCCCGGAAGGCATTTCCGGCTGGCCCGAGATCGTATTCGGGAAACTGCACCGGGCCGTCCTGATCGAGAAAGTAGCACGCGAGCTGTTCAACCGGCGGGCGTTCGCCTCCGTGGCGAAGCACGCCGAGATGAACTTGCCTGAAATGGCGCGGCGCCTCGTGCTCCTCGCTGTAGCCGACCGCGCCGAATGCATGCTGGGTCTCGAGCGAAATGCGGCGGAGGGTGCTCGCAGCGGTGGCTTGCGCGGCGGCTGCGAACCAGCGCCATCGTTCGATCCCGAGGTCGTGCTGAGCGGCGGCGTTGGCGAGTGTAAGTTCAGCCGCGCGGAGCGCGATATGGCAGTTGGCCAGTTTGTGCTGGATCGCTTGAAAGTTGCCGATCGGCCGGCCGAATTGCCGGCGTTCACGGGCGTACGCCACCGCCTGTTCGAATGCGCGCGTGGCGGCACCGAGCGCGCGCGCGGTTTGGCACAGCGCTGCGGCGGCGAGCAGATCGTCGATCTCCGCTTGCGTGAATCGGATGCGGACAAGTGCAGGCGAATCGATCCGCACGCGCCACCAGCCAGCCTTGCCCATTATCGGCGTCGGCTCGACGGTGACACCGCTGTCGATTCCGGCGATTACCAGTGCTGGGCCGGGCACGAACACGGCCAGATGCGTCAGGATGTCGGCGGCTTCGACGAAGCCCAGTTCCGCAACGAGGCGGTCGCCTCGCAGTTCCGCGCGGCCCGCACTCACATCATGGTCGAAGCTGGCGAACGCGAGGGCGACGACCGCATCGCCGGCGTAGAGCTCGTCAAGCAGAGCCGACAGAGCTGGGTCCTCGCTGCGGGCCGAAAGCTGCATCAGGTTGATCAATGAGGCATCCAGGAGCGGCGCCCGGCAGGCCGCTCGTCCGGCTTCCTGTTGCACGAGAAGGATTTCCCGTAGGCCGCCGTCGGCGGGAGACGAGGCGACCTGTGTCAGGCCCTGCGCGGCGAGCTTCGACCAGAGGCCACGAGTCGTCGCGCCGGCTTCCGCAACTGTCGTCTCGAAAAACCCGCGGACGGCTTCCTGAAGGATCCGGCGATCCTCGTCCGACGGCAGTTCATGCGCCATTCCTGTACCCCTCCCATCCCGCGTATTTGGTCCAACCATTCTACTTTTGTCGGAAGGATGGGGTCAATGACTCGCGCTCTATGGCGGGGTCCGTCGGTTTGGCCTATATATGGTTGAGGTTTCGAACCAATTCCGATTGAAATGAGTGTTTCACAGATGCCGGCCAAATCCCCAGTCGAAGCTGCGCCGATCACGCAGTTCCAACGAATCCGCTCGGCGCGGGCGTTCGACGAGATTGCCGCGCAGATCCGGACCGAACTGGCCACCGGCAGGCTTGCGGTCGGCAATCGCCTGCCGTCGGAGCGGGCGTTGTCCGAGCAATTCGGGGTGTCGCGGAACACGCTGCGCGAGGCGCTGCGTTCGCTCGAGCATGCCGGGCTGATTCGTCTCCAGAAGGGCGCCCACGGCGGTGCCTTCATCAGCCAGCACAGCGGCGAGGCGATCGCCACGGGGCTCATGGACATGGATCACGTCGGCTCGATCCTGCCGGCGCAACTCACCGAGGCCCGGATCTGGCTGGAAGCAGTGGTCGTGCGCGAAGCGTGCCGGCGTGCAACGGCCGCCGACATCGACATGCTCAACCGCAATATCGACGAGGCGCAAGAAGCCCGGCGGCAGGGCGACTTCGTCGGGCGCGCCGAGCGGCACATCGAATTTCATCGGATGCTCGCGCGCCTGACAGACAACCCGATCATGGTCATCGTCATGAACGGCGTGCTCGACGTGCTGACGCATTTCGTGCAGCGGATCGGCGACTACGATAACAGCTTCGTCTTGCCGTCACGTCGCCGCTTCATGGAACATTTCGCGGCCGGTGATGCCGACGCGGCGGTGGCCGAGATGGAAGCCTGCCTGAAACGGCTGCAGCGCAGCTACATGTCGCGCATACAAGCCGGGGAGGGCGCCTCGACTCCCAAGGCTGCGCCACGCGTCCGCCGCGCGCCGCCTGCCTCCCGTCGATAGCTCGCAGGCGCCGATCTTTCAGCGCCCACGACGCGGAAGGCTGCCACCTGCGGGCTTACGACGCCGCCGTTTCTGCCGCCGATTGTCCAGAACCGAACCGACCGGGCAAGTGCGCTCGGCCGGCGCGGCGTGCCGTTGACATCGATTTCGAGCGTCGATACCATGCCAATGGTTCAACCAATAGGTCGGCAGTAAATGGCTTCGAAACCATCTCTTGGTGAGACGCTGGCGGTGTTGCTCGCGCGCGACATGGTCGACGGTGAAAAGGTCATCATCGGGACCAATTCCGATATCCAACTCGCGGCGTGTAATCTCGCTCGGCACATGCAGGCGCCACGGCTGTGGTGGATCTCCGGCCCCGGCGGAATGGTCAATCCGACCCGTGATCACCTGCTCTCGACTGCCGACTTCGAGAACATCGAGTCCGCGGAGTCCTGGATGGACCTTCCGGTGATGATCGACTTCATCGACTGGAAAATTCACTTCTTCGACTTCGCCATCTTGTCGGCGCTGCAGGTCGACCGGTTCGGCAACATCAACACTGTGGTGGTCGGAGATCAGCGCAAGCCGAAATTGCGCGGACCCGGAACGGTCGGTATCAGCGCGTTGTGTGGCCTCGCGAAGCGCTTCTATGTGTGCCTGACCCGGCATGACCGCAGCGCCTTCGTGCCCCGCGTCGATTTCCTGTGTGGCGCCGGCCACATGGAAGGGGGCGACTCGCGAGAGCGGATGGGGCTGCCGCCGGGCGGTCCCAAGTTGATCCTGTCGCCGCTCGGCGTGTTTGATTTCGAGCCCGTCAGCAAGTCCATGCGCGTGAAGTCGATCAGTCCGGGTGTGACGCTCGAGCAAATTCGCGACAACACGGCATTCGACCTCGTGGTCGAGGACGTCCCGCCGACGACGGTGATGCCGGCCGGTCACGAACTCGATCTGCTGCGCACCCACGTCGACCGACGCGGTGAACTTCGGCGAAAATTCCCCTGAGCGCGCGGCTCCTCCCATAAGACCGACAGGCAAGCTGTAGTCCCATGACAAAGAGCAAGATCGTATCAATCGACGAGGCCGTCGCAGAGATACCAGACGGTGCCAAAGTCGCGCTCGGCGGCTGGATCTTCAATTCACAGCCGATGGCGCTGGTTCGCGCGCTGATCCGCAAAGGCGCGCGCGACCTGAATCTGATTCCCGCCCCAGGATCGATCGCGCCCGACATGCTGATCGGTGCAGGGTGCGCCGCTTCGACGGTCTGTGTCTTCATCAGCTTCGAGCAATTCGGCCTCGCACCGCATTTCCGCCGCCAGGCTGAAAGCGGCGCGCTGAAGGTCTACGACCTGGACGGCCCGGCGATCGCGGGCGGTTTGCGAGCGGGCATCTGCGATCTCCCCTATATGCCTATCCCTGATCTGGGGACTGATCTACCCAAATATGCACCAGAGCACTATTGGCCGCTGCCGTCCAAGCCCGGCGAACGCAAGATGCTCGCGGTCGCGGCGGTCAAGCCGGACGTGTGCCTGTTGCATGCGCAACAGGCGGATGAGCATGGTAACGTCCAGCACCTGGGGCCGCCGTTCTTCGACGCGATGATCGCGCAGGCGTCGCGCAAGGTGATCGTCTCGGTCGACCGCATCGTTTCCACGGACACCATCCGGCGCAATAACCATCTGACCAAATTGCCGAGCGCCATGGTGGACGCGATCGTCGAAGCGCCGTTCGGCGCGCATCCAACGACGTCGCCGTCCCTCTATCGGGCGGACGACGCGCATCTGAAGGAATACGTAAAGAGCAGCGCGAGCACCGATGCCTTCGTTGGCTATCTCGACCGCTACGTGCGCGGCGTCGCGCACAGCGGCTATCTCGATAAGATCGGTGGCAGTCGACTCGCGGCGCTCGGCGTGTCTGAAACGAACCTGAAGTGAGTAGCGACATGGCGACAGCGAACGGATCCGCTCGCCCGGGGATTCTCGACGGCATCCGCGTGCTGGACTTCACCGCCATGATGTCCGGACCCTATTGCACGCGGCTGATGGCAGACCTCGGCGCTGAGGTCATCAAAGTCGAGCCGCCGGAAGGCGACCACATTCGTCTCCGGCCGCCACTGCGGGATGGGCGGAGCGCTTACTTCGCGCAGCTCAACGCCGGCAAGAGCAGCATTGCGTTGGACCTCAAGCGGCCAGAAGCGCGAAAACTGATTCACGAGTTGGTTCCGCATTGCGATGTCCTGGTGGAGAACTATCGGCCCGGCGTGATGCAGCGCCTTGGGCTGGATTACGATAAGCTGGCGATGCTCAACCCGAAGCTGGTGTATTGCTCGATCTCGGGTTTCGGCCAGGAAGGCTCGTGGTCGGGACGGAGCGCCTATGCACCTGTGCTGCACGCCACGTCGGGCTACGACATGGCCAACCTCGACTATCAGGAAGGCGATATCAATCGGCCGCTGAAAAACGGCATCTTCATCGCCGACGTTCTGGGCGGTTCGACCGCGTTCGGCGCGATCCAGGCTGCTCTGTTCCGGGTGCTGAAGACCGGGCAGGGCGATCATGTCGACGTGTCCCTGCTCGACGCAATGGTCAGCATGCTGGTCTACGAGTGTCAGGAGGCGCAGTTCCCGGCGGAGCGTCGCCGTCCGCTGTACCGGCCGACGCAGGCGAGCGACGGTTTCCTGCTGGTTGCGCCGGTGAGCCAGAACAATTTCGAGGCTCTGGCGCGCGGCGTCGGTCATCCGGAGTGGATCGGCGATTCACGCTTCGCCACCAGTAGCGACCGTGAACATAACTGGTCCGAACTGATGAGCCTCCTGGACGAGTGGGCGCTGACGCGGACGGCCGCCGACTGCGAGGCGACTCTGACCATAGCCGGCGTACCCTGTTCTCAATACCGTACCCTCCGCGAGACGATGGCGCTGCCGCCGATTCAAGAGCGCGGTGTGCTCGAGGAGATCGACGACGGAGCGGGACCGCTGCGGATCCCGAACGCGGCATTCCGTTTCGGACACAGCGCTACCCGCGTCCGGAACAAAGTGCCTTCGCTCGGCGAAGACGGCTCGCGGTTGCTGAGCACGCTGCTCGGGCTGAACGCGCAGGCGATCGAGGAGCTGCGGAACAGTGGGGTGCTGCGTGGCACCGAAGAGATCGCTGCGGCAGCCGAGTAAGTGCACGATCGCGCGGGATCTTGGCAAGGCAGGCTCCCGGCGCTATAGTCGAATGGTTGAACCAATAAGAAAATAGCCTCGCCGGGAGTGGGGCACGGGCGGTCCGCGCAACGTCGCAACGGGCCTGCCATGTCGGGAGGAGAGCGGAGTTGAGCGCCACGAGCTATGCGATTCCCGAGACGATCACCACGGTGCTGACCGATCCGACCGCCTATGGCGATCGGCGCATCTTCGACGCCTATCGCTGGCTGCGCGCCAATCAGCCGCTGGGGTTGGCGGAGGCGCGGGGCTTCAGCCCGTTCTGGGTGGTGACGCGTCATGCCGACGTGCAGACGGTCAGTCAGCAGCCCAAGCTCTTCCGCAGCAGCGATCGTGCGGTGGCGCTGCTGAGCCGCAAGGCGGAAGCCAAGATCGCGGAGGCGACGGGCGGCAACGGCTTCCTTCGGACCCTGGTGCAGATGGATGCGCCCGACCATCCGAAGTTTCGCGCGCTGACACAGAAGTGGTTCACGCCCGGCAATCTGCGCGGGATCGAGGGCAAGATCCGAGATATCGCGCGCAACTATGCCGATCGCCTCGTCGCTTCGGACGGACGCTGCGATTTCGTCTCCGAGGTCGCGCTCGGATTCCCGCTGCGCGTGGTCATGAGCATCCTGGGCGTCGCCCCGGAGCACGAACCGAAGATGCTGCGTCTGACGCAGGAATTCTTCGGAGTTAAGGATCCGGACGCGGCGCGCAAAGGGGCGACCGACGGCGTCACCGCGCTGTCGGACGTGATCGCTGAGTTTGGCGAGTTCTTCTCCGCGATCGTCGCGGACCGCCGCGCCAACCCGACCGAGGACCTTGCCAGCATCATCGCCAATGCTTGCATCGACGGGGCGCCGATCTCAGATCTAGACGCGCTGAGCTACTTCGTGACGATCGCGACCGCCGGGCACGACACCACATCGTCCTCGAGCGCGGGAGGGATGTGGGCACTTTGCGAGCATCCGGAAAAGTTCGACAAGCTGAAGGCCGATCCGGCGCTGATCCCCGGCTTCGTCGATGAAGCGATCCGCTGGACCACGCCGGTGAAGCACTTCATGCGCACGGCTGCGGACGACACCGATCTTGCCGGTCGTCCCATCAGACGCGGCGACTGGCTGATGCTGTGTTACGCCTCTGCCAACCGCGACGAAGCCGTCTTCCAAGACCCGGACGCGTTCCTGATCGATCGTTCGCCGAACCGTCATCTTGCGTTCGGCTACGGCGCTCATCTGTGCCTCGGGCAGTATCTGGCCAAGCTCGAGATGCGCATTCTGTTCGAAGAACTGCTGCAACGCCTCTCGTCGGTCGAATTCGACGGGAGCGGTGCGATGACGGTTTCGTGGTTCGTCAACGGACCGAAGCGCCTGCCGATTCGCTACCGACTCCATTGACCAGCCATCAGCAAAGGCCGCAGTCCCGGCGTCTGATCGGTCACGCATGCAGGGAGGCAAGGCAAAGATGAAGATTACAGTAGCCGTGGCGCATGCGCCGGAGCGCCCGTTCGAACTGATCGAGTGCGATCTGGCGGACGACCTGGCGCCGGACGAGGTGCTGGTACGTGTGGTGGCCTGTGGCATCTGCCACACCGACCTCGCCGTGAAGCTGCAGCACATTCCTGTGCCGCTACCGAAGGTGCTGGGCCACGAAGGCGCAGGCGTGATCGAACGCGTCGGTGCCCAGACGGTCGGCCTTGCAGAAGGCGACCATGTGCTGATGAGCTTCGGCTCCTGTGGCGGCTGCGAGGAGTGCCGGCTTGGCGCCCCCGGCTATTGCGACGAATTCGGGATGATCAACCTGTTCGGCCAGCGGCGCCTCGGCTCCGGGCTGCGCTATCGCGGCGCGGCACTCGGCGCCTCCTTCTTCGCGCAGTCCGCCTTCGCGAGCCACGCGATCGCCACGGTCCGGAACGTCGTCAAGATCGACAAGGATCTGCCGCTCGACCTGTTGGCGCCGTTCGGCTGCGGCATCCAGACAGGGGCGGGCGCGGTGCTGAATGTTCTTTCGCCGAAGGCAGGCGCGTCGATTGCCGTCTTCGGGGTCGGCGCCGTCGGAATGGCCGCAATCATGGCTGCCAAGCTGGCGGGCTGCAGCAATATCATCGCTGTCGATGTTCGCGGCGATCGGCTCGTCCTCGCGCGCGAGATCGGAGCGACGCATACGATCGATGGCCGGACGCCTGAACTCGCAAAAGCGGTGGCAGCTCTCGGCCGCGGCCGCGGCGTCGATCATTCGCTCGACACCACCGGCGTGCCCGACGTCGTCACGGCTTCGATTGCATGCCTACGCCAGCGGGGTTCGTCGGCGCAGGTGGCGGCGCCGCCGCGCGGTACGCGGTTTGCTGCAGAAGCCAACGTGCTGGTCGGGGGCGGCCTGACGATGCGCGGAGTGATCGAGGGCGACGCTGTTCCTCAGTTGTTCTTGCCGCAGCTCGTCGAGTTCTTCCGGCAGGGGCGGCTGCCGATCGACCAGATCGTCAGCTTCTACCCGTTCGAACAGATTAACCGGGCCATCGAAGACATGGAGAGCGGCGCGACGGTGAAGCCGGTGTTGCGCATGAGCTGACGACAAGCGGGAGGACGTAGATGCAAGGCGCGGATTGGGACCAGGCGATCGTCGACTATAAAACCTGCGGAGCGCTCGACAAGCCGCACCCGTTGTTTTCGGTGCTGCGCCGCGAGGATCCCGTGCACTGAACCGAGCCGTCCGGCTTTCGTCCGTTCTGGACCATCAGCAGGCATCAGGACGTCATCGAGATCGAACGCCAGCACGAACGTTTCGTCAACGCGCCGCGCACCAAGCTGCTGTCGCTGGATTTCGAGGCCAAGATCCGGCAGGCGATGGCTGGGCGGCCGATGCTGGTACGCGCCATCAACCAGATGGATAATCCCGGCCAGGCCAAGTACAAAGAGATCACTCACGCCTGGTTTCAGCCGCGCCAGGTCCGGCATCTCGAGGAGCGCATCGGAAAGCTCGCGCGGGCCAGCGAACTAACCGGCGAGCCGGCGTGGACCGAAACGTCCTTCGTCGGCGGACTGAAGCGGCTTCCGATCCGCTTCAGGAGCGTTCATTAGCCGATCGCGGCTCCGCTCGCTGCAATGAAACCGAAATCGGCCTGACTGGAATGGAGCCTGGAATGGATTTGGCGCAAAGCGAAGCGCAGCAGATGCTGCGCCATAGCATCGAACGGTATGTGACAGAGCATTACGATCAGCAGCGACGGCGGCAGGCGGCGCAGGATCCGGGCGGTTTCAAGCGCGCGAATTGGCAAGCCTTCGCGGACCTCGGCTGGCTCGGGCTTCCGTTCGCAGAGGACGTCGGAGGCGTCGGCGGCGGATCGGTCGAGGTCGCGATTTTGATGGAGGAGTTCGGCCGGGGTCTCGCGACCGAGCCGTTCCTCGGCACGGTGCTGCTCGCCGGCGCGTTGATTGCGAAGTGCGGCACGCCGGAGCAACAAGCGGAACTGCTGCAGCCGGTCATCGAAGGTCATACGCTGCTGTCTTTTGCCCATTACGAGACCGACGCGCGAGCCGGCCTCTCGACGGTGCGAACCGCCGCGCTGCGAAGCGGTTCGGGCTGGATGCTGCAAGGCCACAAGACCAATGTGCTGGACGGCGGATCTGCCGACAGTCACGTCGTGTCGGCGCGGCTGCCTGATGCGGAGGGCGGCGGGATAGCGCTGTTCGTGATGCCCAAAGACGCTGTCGGCCTGACGCTGCGGGATGCGCCGCGCCTCGGCGGAGGCCGTGTTGCCGATCTGACGTTCGATCACGTCGTGCTCGCGTCCGATGCGAGGCTCGGAAGCAGCGCAGACGAAATGACCGCGATCGAAGCAGCCATCGATCGTGCGATCGCTGCGATCGGCGCCGAGGCGGCCGGCCTGATGCGGAGCATGTTCGAAGCGACGCTCGAGTACACTAAAGTGCGCAAGCAATTCGGCCGACCGCTCTCGGCCAACCAGGTGATCCGTCACCGGCTGGTCGATATGTATGTGCAATGCGAGGAGGCGAAAGCGATGGCCTCGCGCGCGGCGTTGATGATCGACGCCGAGGATGTCGCCATCGAGCGCTCGCTCGTCGCCTCCGGCGCCAAGGTCAAGATCGGCCGCTGCGCGCGCAACGTCGCCGAACAGGCGATTCAGCTGCACGGCGCCATGGGCGTGACGGACGAACTCGACCTCGGGATCTACTTCAAACGTCTGCTGGTGTTCGAGGCGATGTTCGGCAGCGTCGAATATCATCTGCGCCGCCACGTCGAATTGCTCGCGCGATCCCGTCCGGAATGAGGTCCATCATGTCACTATCGTTCACCCCCGACGAATTGCGATTTCGAGACGAGGTGCGTGAGTTCATTGCAGCGCGTCTTTCTCCTGAAATGCGCCGGGCGACCTCTCTCAGCGTCTCCTTCTTCTCCGACCCCGACCTGGTCGCGCCGTGGCAGGCGGCCTTGAACGAGCGCGGCTGGGTCGCGCCGGGTTGGCCGGCCGAGCACGGCGGTCCCGGCTGGACGGCGACCCAGCGCTGGATCTTCGAATCCGAATGCTCGCGTGCCGGCGCACCCCAGCTGTCCCCGATGGGGATCAAGATGGTCGGGCCGGTGCTGATCCGCTTTGGAACGCCAGCGCAGAAGAATTTCTACCTGCCGCGCATTCTGAGCGGCGAGGATCGATGGTGCCAGGGCTATTCGGAGCCCGGCTCCGGCTCCGATCTCGCATCGTTGAAGACGCGCGCCGTACGCGACGGCGACCACTACGTCGTAAGTGGTACCAAAATCTGGACCACGCACGCGCACTTCGCCAACCGTATGTTCGCGCTGGTTCGCACCAGCGACGAGCCGCGACAACAGGATGGCATCAGCTTCCTGTTGATCGACATGGATTCGCCGGGGATCACCATCCGTCCGATCCTGATGATTAGCGGCGATCACGATGTCAATCAGGTGTTCTTCGACGACGTCCGCGTGCCGGTGGGCAATCTGGTCGGCGAGCAGGGGCGGGGGTGGACTTACGGCAAGTATCTGCTCGAGTTCGAGCGGGGCGGGGGCGTCAACTCGCCGAAGTTGCGCGCAGCGCTGGAGAAGGTGCGGAACCTGGCCGGCTCGGACCTGTCGCATCGGGCGATCGCCTATCCGGAAATCGCCATGAGGTTGTCGGAGATCGAGCTCGATCTGCAGACGCTGGAGTTCGCTGAATTGCAGGTTCTATCTGCGCTGCAGCGAGGCGAGAACCCTGGGCCGGTGTCGTCGTTGCTGAAGTTGCGCGCCAGCGAGATTCACCAGGCGATTTCGCGCGTCGGCGTCGATGTCGTGGGACAGAACCTGATGGTCGAAGAACGGCGCAGGCCGCTGGCGGCTCTCAACGAAGAACTGCTTGTTTCCCCGGAGGTGCTCAGCGTCGTGCCTCGTCACCTCAACGGTCGCGCAAACACGATCTTCGGGGGCAGCTCGGAGATCCAGCGCGACATCATCGCCAAACAGGTGCTGGGGCTTTGACGCCCTGAAGCCTTGGAGGAGCGCGAAGACGTATCGTCGACGGCCCCCGGCCTGAATGGTCCGAAATGCAAAAGGCCGGGAGCGATCCCGGCCTTTTCTTCCGATGCGCCATATTTGAGGGGAGATACCCTCAATCCTGATCGGGGGCGAACATTGGAATCATCGCACCGTCATCGGCGGGCTTGAAAACGACATGCACGCGCTGACCGATCCTCAGCGCGTCGAGATCGCAGTCCACAATATTGGTCAGCATCGTGATCCCCTCGTCGAGGCGCACATAGGCGATTGCATAGGGGATGGGGCCGGCGCGGCGGGTGACACTGACGCTGTAGATCTCGCCTTTGCCCGAAACGGATCGCCAGTCGGTGTCGCCGAGGCAATACGGGCAGAGCGGTCGAGGATACCAATGCAGCTTGCCGCAGCCGCCGCAGGCTTTGACCTGCAGCGAGCCAGCGGCGGTCGCGGCGAAGAACGGTTCGGTGGCGGAGTCGTGAACTGCTGCTCCGAGAGCTCGGTCCTGGTACATCGTTGTCATCTCACGCACGCTCCATGATGAGGGTGGCACTGCCGTGGCGGGAGCCGAGCAGGCCGCCGGTACCTTGGGCCAACGCGACTTTGCAGTCCGGCACCTGCACCGCGGGATGGGCTTCGCCGCGCAATTGGCGGACTGCCTCGATCACCTTTGTGATGCCGCCGCGGTTGGCCGGATGGTTGTTGCACAGGCCGCCGCCGTCGGTGTTGAACGGCAGCCTCCCGACTCCCGAGATGAGATTTCCGTCGGCGACGAAACGGCCGCCCTTGCCCTTGTCACAGAATCCGAGATCTTCGAGCTGCATCAGTACCGTGATGGTGAAGCTGTCGTAGATCGATGCGTATTGGATGTCGGACGGCCTGACGCCAGCCTCTTCGAACGCGCGCGGGCCAGACCACGCGGCCCCCGAATAGGTGAGGTCGACCTGACCGTTCAACTGCCCCTTGATGGCTTCGCCGGCGCCGAGCACGTTGATGATGGCGCGCCTCAGTGACCGCGCGATCTCCGGACGCACGACGACCAGCGCGCCGCCGCCGTCGCTGACGACGCAGCAATCGAGACGGTGCAGCGGGTCGGAAATCATCGGCGAGGCGAGCACCTCGTCGACCGTCACGACGTCACGCAGCATCGCGTTGGGGTTGTGTTGCGCATGGGTGGCGGCCGCCACCTTGATCCAGGCGAGTTGCTCGCTTGTGGTGCCGAACTCATACATGTGCCGCGCCGCGGCGAGTGCATACATGTTGACGGTGACGGGCGCATACGGTGCTTCCCAGGGCACGTCCGGCGTGCCGGCTCCGACGAGCCTCGGCGCGACGCCGCTCGACCCTTCGCTGCGCGGCCGGCCGGCGAGCGTGATCAGAGCCACGTCGCATTTGCCAAGAGCGATCGCCTGCGCAGCGTGTGAGACGTGGATCAGATACGCCGATCCGCCGGTGTCGGTGGTATCGACATGGCGCGGGCGAAGCCCGAGATAGTCCGCCATGCTGTTGGCGCCCAAGCCAGGCGCATCGCCCGCGCAGAAGTAGCCGTCGACATCTTCGAGGCGCAGGCCGGCGTCTTCGAGGGCGCCGCGCGCGCATTCGGCGTGCAATTGGGCGACGGTTTTGTCGTGGGCTTTGCGGGTCGGATGCTCATAGGCGCCTGCGATGCAGGCCTTGCGTCGAATGCTCATCATGTCCTCGAGCTGATGTTCGGATCGTGGTGGGCCGTCTGCGTGAAGCATCGTTGACCATCACGGGCAGCGCATATATCATTGGTTCAACCAAAGGCCAATAGTCGATCCGCGGTGGAGGATCGATCCGGGGAGCGACGTCAATATGGTGGACTACGCGAAGACTCTCGCCTGGCGCTCGGGGGACGTGCGCCACGCCCACACGGCGAAGGATACGATCCTCTACGCACTCGGCGCTGGCGGCGGAAGCAATCCGCAAGACGAGCGGCAGCTGCGCTTGGTCTACGAAAAAGATCTGGTGGCGCTGCCGACGATGGCGACCGTGCTGGCCTCGCCCGGCGCGTGGATGCGGGACCACGCGGAACTCGGCATCAATTTCGGGAAGATGGTGCACGGCGAGCAGTCCGTGCAAATCCACACCCCGCTTCCTGCCAGCGGAAGTCTGGTGGGCAGGAGCCGCGTCGCACGGCTCGTCGACAAGGGTGAGGGCAAGGGCGCCATCATGCATGTCGAAAAGGAGTTGTGGGACGAGGCCGCCGACACGTTGGTGGCGACCTGCGAACAGGTTCTGTTCTTGCGCGGTGACGGTGGGTTCGCGCGGGCCGGCGGCGGCGATGAGCCCGCCGCTGCACCTGAGCCCGTGCCCGGCCGTTCCCCCGATCAAATCGTGACGATGCCGACGAGGCCCGATCAGGCGGCGCTGTATCGGCTCTCGGGCGATCTCAATCCGCTGCACATCGACCCTGACTTCGCGAGCAAGGCCGGCTTTCCCCGGCCGATCCTGCACGGATTGGCGACCTATGGCTTCGCATGCCGCGGGCTGATCGAGAGCTTCTGCGACGGAGACCCCAGGGCGCTGACGGCGATCCGCGCGCGGATGTCCGCGCCCGTGTTTCCCGGCGATACCATCAGGCTGGAATGCTGGCGTCTCGGCAGACGCATCGCCTTTCAGGCGCGGGTGGTCGAGCGCGACGCGCTGGTGCTGAGCCACGGATGGGCAGCGATCTGATCCCGCAAGGCCGGTAGGCCAATGACGAACTTCACGATGAACTGAGGAAACGAGGATCCAAGAATGACGAAGAACATGGTGTCTCTGCAAGGCCGGACGGTCGTCGTCACCGGCGCCGCACAAGGGATCGGCAAGGCGACGACCGAACTTGCGATTGAACTCGGCGCGAATGTCGTGGCGGTCGATCTCAACGGCGCGGCGCTCGAGACCGTCCTCGCCGCCCTGCCGCAAGATCGTGTGATGAAAGTGGTCGGCAGCGTCACGGACGCCGCGCTCGCCGCCGAGGCGGTCGATGAGGCGGTCGGTAGATTCGGCACGGTGAATGGGCTTGTGAACAATGCCGGCATCATCCGGCCCGCGATGATCGAGAAGATGAGTGTGCATCAGTGGCAGGAAGTCGTCGATGTGCATCTGACCGGCGCGTTTCTCTGGCTGCAGGCAGTGGGCCGCCATCTGGTTCAGCGGGCCAAGGACGGCGACACATCGGGCGGCGCCATCGTCAACATCTCCTCCGACGCCGGTCGTAAAGGGTCGATCGGCCAGATCAACTATGCGGCCGCCAAGGCCGGTCTGCTCGGAATCACCATGACGGCCGCGCGGGAGTGGGGCAAGTACAACATCCGCGCCAATTCGATCTGCTTCGGAGTGGTCGAGACGCCAATGACCGAGGTCGTGCGCGGGGAAAAATTCAGGGAAGGAATGCTGGCGCAGATCCCGCTTGCGAGATGGGCAACCCCGGAAGAGGTCGTACGAACCGTCTGCTTCCTGCTATCCGATGCGTCGTCATACACCACCGGACAGCATATTGGCGTCAATGGCGGCTTCCACATCAGCCTTTGATTGGTCCCCGCCTTCGCTCCTCCCTGGGGCATCTCCGAATCGTGGGATGTAAACACAGGCGAAGGCGAAACTCGCGGCGGGCTACACCGAAGATGTGGCCCGCCGTCTTTTCATTCTGTCAGTCAGCCGTCATCGGGGCACCGGTCAGGGTCCAGCTGTTTCCATCGAAAACGGCGATCCGAAGCGTCTTGAACGGTGTGTAGTCCTCCGGCGTGATACTGATCGTGAGGCCTGGCAGCATCATCGGCATCCGCTGACCGTGCAGTGACGTCGCCTGACGCACCAGGTTTTCGCGCGTCAGATCGTCGCCGCAGCTCTTCAGCACCGCGCCAAGAGTGTTGACGTTGGTGTAGGCCACCAGCACGGAATAATCGTCGGGATTGACCGACGAAGCGTACTTCTTGAGGAATTCCTTGTAGGCCTTGACTTCGGCGTCGTCGGCCCAGGCGGGATCGCCTGGCTGTTTCAGATATTGCGTGGTGACGACACCGCGGGAGGCCGCGAGTCCGGCTGGCTTAAGCACCGTCTCCACGGAGGCGGTCGATCCGCCGATAATGTGCAGCGGATGCCAGTCCAACTCGTGCACCTTGCGGATCGACTGCGCCGCCGCCTTGGCGGAGGATTGTTCGATCAGCGTGTCGATGCCCGCCGCCTTCAATTGAACGATCTGCGAGTCGATCGTGGGGTCGGTGACCTCGTACGAGGCCGTGATCAGGACGGCGTTCGCCTTTCCGCCGAGCCCGGCGCGCAGGCCCTTCACATAGTCCCTACCGAAGTCGTCGTTCTGATAGAGCACGCCGATTTTAGCGTCGGGCTTAGCGGCGAGGATGTATTTTCCGATCACCCGGCCTTCAGTCTCGAAATCGGGATAGAGCGGAATGGTCCAGGGAAACTGCTTGGGATCATTGAAGCGCCGGCCGCCCGCGGTGATGAAGAGTTGCGGCACTTTCTTTGTGTTGAGAAACTTCTGAACCGCGACGTTGGGGGCGGTGCCGATGGTGCCGACCTCGGCCAGCACGCCGACGTCGTCGACCAGCTTACGCGACTGTTCGATTGCCTTCGGCGCACTGTAGGCATTGTCAAGCTGTGTGAAGCTGATCTTGCGGCCGTTGATGCCGCCACGCTCGTTGATCATCGTGAAATAACCGACCACGGCGCGGCCGGCCCCCGCGCCGAACGCGGAGGCCGGGCCGCTGAGCGGCGTCGACTGGCCGAGCTTGATCTCGGTGTCGCTGACACCGGGCCCGTGGGCTTTCTGCGCATGGGCGGGCACGATGCACAGTATCGCGGCGGCGACGATTGAACTTGAAGTCGGGAACGTTCGATGGTGCAAGGTTTCCTCCCCACGCGTTTTTGGCTTTTGCTTATCGAAGTAGCTCACGCGCGATCACAAGTCGCTGGATCTGGTTGGTGCCTTCGAAGATCTGCGTCAGCTTGGCGTCGCGCATCATTCGTTCGACCGGATAGTCCATGGTATAGCCATAGCCGCCGAACACCTGCACGGCGTCGGTTGTGACCTTCATCGCCATGTCGCTGCTGAAGCACTTCGCCATGCTGGCAAGCAGGTTCAGACGCTTCCAGTCGCCGGCGTCGCCGGCACGCGCGCATTCGTAGACCAGCGCTCGCGCGGCCTCGATCTGCATGGCCATGTCGGCCAGCATGAACTGGACGCCCTGGAATTCGGAAATGCTCTTCTTGAATTGCTTGCGTTCCTTGGCGTAGGCGAGGCTGGCCTCGAACGCTCCCTGGGCGAGCCCGACGCATTGCGCGCCGATCGTCGGGCGATTGAGGTCGAGCGCTCGCATCGAGGCCTTGAAGCCTTTGCCTTCCTCACCGACGAGGTTCTCGACGGGCACACGGACGTTGTCGAGGAAGATCGGCGTGTTCGGCGCGCCGCGGAATCCCATCTTGCGTTCGTGGCGTCCGAAGCTGATGCCAGGCATCGTCTTCGGCTCGAGGATGAACGCGCTGATCCCGTCCGAGCCGGGGCTGTCGCTGGTGCGCGCCATGAGAACGATGTAGTCGGCCGCAACGCCGTAGCTGCACCACTGCTTTCGGCCGTTGATGATGTAGCTGTCGCCGTCCTTGCGCGCGCGGGTCGAGAGCGCGGAGACGTCGGAGCCAGCCTGCGGCTCGGAGATCGCAATCGCGGTGACGACCCCGCCTTCGGCGACGATAGGAAGGAACCGCTTGCGCTGCTCCTCTGACCCGAAATGCAGCAGCGGCATGATGAACATGGTGTTCAGGCCGGCGATCGACGCGCACGCCGGTGAGACCTTCGAGATCTCCTCGCGTGCGATGCACATCATCGTGAGATTGCCGTTCGGGCCGCCATATTGCTCCGGGACCCAGAGCTGCATCAGCCCCATGTCACCGAACAGCTTGACGAGTTCCTCGGGGAAGCGGTCGGTCTCGTCGATCTCGGCCGCGATTGGAGCCACGTGCTTGGCGACGACCTTTCGAATGCTGTCGCGAAACGCGACTTGCTCCTCAGTGAAGTTCATTGGAAGGCGGGTCTCCTTGCTGATATGTGAAATCAATGGTTGGACCAATCTACCCGCTTGGCGAGGGGATGACAAGGCGCCATTGTTGGGAGGCCGATGCGGGTGGGAAGTCGTCTGTCGCAAGTGCGCGCCTGCAGCTTCGCTGCTGCAGTGCGATGCTCAACGGGACGAGCCGACGCGGCCACCAGACGCTAGTCTAGGTGATCGAAGCAGCCGGAAGCGGACCGTTGCCGACGCAGGCCGCCTTCATTGAGTCTCGGGCCGACCGCGGCCGTTGGTACAGATTGGCCCCTTCTCGCGCGGCGGCGACGCCTCTCTCAATGGCCTTATGAGGCTGCGGACGTCGATGCGCCTGGGGGACTAGTCGAGCAGCGCCGCGAGCGTACCGCTTCCTGTCTGGCGCATGGCCGGGCTCGGAACACGCCGAGGCGAACGATCTGCGCAGCAGACCGTCCGGGGCGTTCTGCGGCGGACCGACATGCGCCGCTCTGGCCGACGTCGGCCCCCGCTATCGGTTCCTAGGGTCGGCAGGGCCTGCCGCCGAGCCAGCCTTGGCGATTGTCAGCATGCACTTGAGGAAATGGGCGCGGTCGTCCTTGCTGAGCGGCCCAAGCATGAGCTCCTGCAACTCCGCCGCTGCCGGAACCACACCGAGCAAGGCCTCTGTGCCCGTGGGTGTGATCTCGACCTGGATGGAGCGCCGATCTTCGGCATTGACCGCCTTGGCAACCAGTTTTCGCGCAGTCATGCGCTTCAGCATCTCGCTCAGGGTGTTGCGGTCGCAACAGATGCGTTCGGCCAGAACCGATGGGGTGAGGGGGCTTTGCTGGTATAGCGCCATCAGTACGCCGAACTGGCGCGGCGTGATTTCGCTTTGCCGCGTCACCGCCTGATACAGCACGTCGTAACGGGCATCGAGCAACCGGATCAGAAAGCCGATTCCGCCTTCGAGTTGCCAGTCGCGCGCAAGCGCCGCGGCCTGCGGCGCCTTTGTTGTCTTCTTCTCAGCCGCCATTATGTGGTTGATCCGATTGCGATCCTGTCGATCCCAAGCAGTTAGCAGGTGCGGCAAGCGATCACAATCCCAGGAGGCCGGTCGGCTCGCGCTCGCAGCTCTTGCATATCATCCGTGTTAGTAATACGCATACGTAATATAAGCTGGTTTGCAACGAACAGGACCGGCAAGGGAGGACGGCTTGCAACTGCGCGAATTCCTGTCCGTTCCCTATCTGCTCGAGGCCGAAGCTGTCGAAGCCGCGCCGGGCCAGTGGCTCGTGCGCTTGACCTATCCAGAGCTGCCCGGGTGCGTCGCCGAAGGCGCGGTGGTTGAACACGCGCTGCGTGATCTGGAGCGGCGCCGGATCGAGACCATCCTCGACCTGCTCGAAGACGGCCACGAGCCGCCGGTCCCGCGGCCGCCGCTGGCCGGGGCCGACCCGCTGTGGACTGCACGCGATCTCGGCCTCGCCGATCGCGTCGCCGCACTCGCTGACAATCCACGCGCGCCTGTGGCGCGCGGCTGAATATCCATGGAGGACGATCATGCTGTCGCATGAAGACAACGAACGGTTGGTGCGGGTGGCCAAGGGCACGCCGCTCGGCGATCTGTTTCGGCTGTACTGGATCCCGTTCCTGCCGTCGGACGATCTGACCAGCGACGGCCAGCCGAAGCGCGTTCGCCTGCTCGGCGAGGATCTGGTTGCGTTTCGCGACTCCGAGGGCCGCGTCGGCCTGGTGGATCAGGCCTGTCCGCACCGCGGCGCGCCGATGGTGTTCGCCCGCAACGAAGATTGCGGCCTGCGCTGCGTCTACCATGGCTGGAAGTTCGACGTCAGCGGTGCGGTGGTCGACATGCCGGCGGAGCCGGTACGTAGTCGCCTGAAGGATCGGGTGCGGATCAAGGCCTATGCGTGTCGCGAACGCAACGGGATGATCTGGACCTATATGGGGCCGGATCAGAGCGAGCCGCCGCAACTGCCGAACGTCGAATGGAATCTGGTTCCGAAGGAACAGGTGCATATCTCGATCCGAGTCCAGGAATGCAACTGGCTGCAGGCGGTCGAGGGCGAAATCGATTCCGCGCACGCGCCGCTGCTGCATGGCCGGCTCGACTCACAAGGCACCACCAGCGCCTGGATCCAGAAGCGCGACCTGCGCCCAACCTTCGAATGCGTCAAGCAGGATTTCGGCATGAGCATCGCGGCGCGGCGCAACTACGACGCCAACACGCTGTATTGGCGCGTCAACCAGTTCATGCTGCCATTCTACACCTTGGTTCCGCCGCTGTCGCCGTTCCCCGATCTCAGCGGGCATGCTTGGGTGCCGATCGACGACGAGAACACGCTGTGCATCATGTTCTCGTATCATCCCTCAGAGCCGCTGCGGGCGAAGACTCGCGAGATCTTCGCCGAAGGCCACAACGGCCGCGAGAGCGGCCACGCCAGCCGCCACGCGCTGGTTCAGCAACCGCCGACCGTCCCCTATGCGGGCTACTGGACCAAATACACCCCGCAGAACGGCTTTCAGTTCGACTACCAGGCGCAGCAGACGACTTGGTTCTCCGGGCTTCCCGGGCTCTGGGTGCAGGACGGGGCGTGCCAGAGCGGCGTGTCGCCGATTTTTGATCGCACCAAGGAAAATCTCTGCTCCAGCGACACCGGCATCGCGATGACCCGGCGTTTCATCCTCGAAGCGCTCGGTGCTTATCGCGATCACGGCACCAAACCGAAGGGCGTCACCGATCCTGACGTGTTCATGGTGCGGGCGGTGTCGATGCGGCTGCCGCCCGAAGATTCTTGGGTCGATGTCGGTGCTCCCTTCATGCGGGCGGAACTGGGCGCCGATTTCGGCTACGAACTGTGAGGGAGGCCCGGCCATGCTGGCTCTCGCATCCGGTCAGATGAACCCGTCCCCGGGGGAGTCCGCCTTATCGGCCGCCGTCGGCGCGGCGGGCGACGGCCTGCTCGCGCTGCGCGTCAAGCGGATCTGTTACGAGGCCGAGACCATCAACTCCTACGAACTGACCGGGCAAGCCGGCGTGGAGCTTCCGCCGTTCACCGCCGGCAGCCACATCGACCTGCATTTGCCGAACGGTGTGATCCGCAGCTACTCGCTGGTGAACGACCCGGCCGAGCGGCATCGCTACGTCGTCGCGGTGAACCGGGACGCGGACAGCCGCGGCGGCTCGCGCTATGTGCACGACACGTTGAAGGCCGGCGACCTGATCAACGTCTCGCAGCCCCGCAATCACTTTCCGCTGCGGGAAGACGCGCGCCACAGCGTGCTGATTGCCGGCGGAATCGGCGTGACGCCGCTGCTGTCGATGATCCGCCGGCTCGAGGTCCTGGGACGCGGCTGGGAGCTGTTCTACGCGGCGCGCAGGCGCGGCGCGGCCGCGTTCCTCGACGAGTTGCACGCGCTGCGCGCCGACGGGCACCTCAACCTGCACGTCGATTTCGACGACGAGCGGGGCGGCCGGCCGTTCGATCTGGTCGCGATCGTGCGCGCCGCGCCGGCCGATGCGCATCTGTACTGCTGCGGGCCGCTGCCGATGCTCGCCGCTTTCGAGGCCGCAACAGCGGACCGCCCGGCGGGCCACGTCCACGTCGAATACTTCAAGCCGAAGGAGGCCCCCGCGCTCGTTGGCGGCTTCACCGTCAGGCTGGCGCGCAGCAACCAGACAATTGCCGTACAGCCGGGACAGACGATCCTCGACGCGCTGCTCGGCGCCGGAATCGCCGCCAATTACGCCTGCTCCGAAGGGCTGTGCGGCACCTGCGAAACGCGGGTGTTGGACGGCGCGCCCGATCACCGCGACCAGTTCCTGAGCGAGGACGAACGGGCCTCCAACCGCACCATCATGATCTGCTGCTCGGGCGCGAAATCCGACACGCTCGTGCTCGACCTCTGACCGCAACGACAAAAACAATCCGGGTGGAAACAACGTGAAAGCAACATCGTCAGTCCTCGCTCTCTCTGTCTCCGCCGCGCTGGCATCGACGCCGACTTGGGCGGCCGCGCGCGCGATGAAGATCGGCGTGCTCAACGACGCGTCGGGGCCGTATTCGGACAACGCCGGCGAGGGCTCGGTGACGGCCGCGACGACGGCCGCCGCGGGCTTCTCGAAGGTGTAACAGGTCGCTCGCGAGCGCGATCCTCGAACGACCGGCACGACGGACCAGGACGCACGTCGCCGTCCCAATCAGACAGGTGAGGCCGATGTTGAATCAGATCGAAGCCGAATTTCCCGAGCATCCGCCGCGTCCGCGCGCCTTGCCGACGGCGCTTCAGGGCATCCGCGTAATCGACTTCTCGCATTTCATCGCGGGGCCGTTCGCGACTACGATCCTGGCCGACATGGGTGCCGACGTGATCAAGATCGAGCCGCCCGGCCGCGGTGACGATCTGCGGCGCTACCCGCCGATCAACGCCGATCTCGCCCATGGCGCGCCGTTCCTGTGGACCAACCGCAACAAGCGTAGCGTCGCGCTCGATCTCAAATTGCCGGACGGCGTCGCGGTCGCGCGCGAGTTGATCGCGACCGCCGATGTGGTGGTCGAGAATTTCTCCTCCGGCGTGATGCAACGCTTCGGCCTCGACTACGAAGCCTGTCGCGCGCTGCGACCGGAGATCATCTATTGTTCGGTGTCGGCCTATGGACGCAGCGGCGCCTTCGCCGACCGGCTCGGCTTCGATCCGATCGCGCAGGTCGAGAGCGGCTTCGTCTCGATGAATGGCTACGCCGACCGCGAGGGCGTCCGGGCACTGTCGCCGGTGATGGACATCTCCACCGCGATGATGGCGAGCAACGCCATCCTCGGGGCGTTGATGGCGCGGGAGCGGACCGGGCAGGGACAGATGGTCGAGGTGTCGCTGTTCGAAACGGCGGTCCTGATGACCGGTTATGCCAGCATGCAGCAATTGTTCAGCGGCGCCGATCCGCAGCGCAATGGCAACACCAGCCCGGATACCTGCCCGTCCGGCGTGTTCCAGGCGAGCGATTGCGCGTTCTACATCAACTGTGGCAACGACAAGATCTTTCAGCGCCTGATGACCCAGGTTCTCGATCGCCCGGATCTGGCCGGCGCCGCGATCTATGCCACGGGTCCCGCCCGGGTCGGTCGCCGCGCGGAACTGTTCGCGCTGCTTGGCGATGCGTTCGCGCGGCAGCCGTGGTCGCATTGGCAGGCGCGGATGCGTGCCGCCGGTGTGCCGCACGGCCGGCTCCGCAGCGTCGGGGAGGCGATCCGCTCGCCGGAGGCGCGGGAGCGCGGCATCGTCACGCGGATCAGGCACGACGCCGTCGGCTGGGTGCCGAATGTCAATTCTCCGATCCGCTATTCGGGCACGCCGCTCGCCGATCCGGTCGCCGCGCCGGCGGTCGGACAGCATACCGGCGACGTGCTGCGCGAGCTGCTCGGTTACGACGACGCGCGATTGGCCGGCCTCGCCGCGACCGGTGCGTTCGGCGCCGCCGCCGGATCGGCGAAGGACGCCAAGGTGTGACGGCGCGGACGCTGCGCGGTCGGATCGCGATCGTCGGCATCGGGGAAACCGAGTATTTCCGGCACGGCGGCTCGCCGGATGCCGAGTTCAAGTTGGCGCTGAAGGCGATCCTCGCCGCGTGTGCAGACGCAGGCATCGACCCGCGCGAGATCGACGGGTTCTCGTCGTACAGCGACGATCGCAATGAAGCGTCGCGGCTCGCCGCGGCGCTCGGCACGCATCGGCTCCGCAGCGCGACGATGCAATGGGGCGGCGGCGGGGGCGGTTGTTGCGCGGCGGTCGCCAATGCCGCGGCGGCGATCGCGGCCGGGCTCGCCGATTGCGTCGTGGTGTTTCGCGCGCTCGCGCAGGGCCAGTACGGCCGGTTCGGACAGGCCGACGGCATCGCCACGATCTCGGGCGAGAAGGCCTATCTGATGCCGTACGGCGTGCTCGCCCCGCCGCAGCGCTTCGCGATGCGCATGCGCCGCTACATGCACGACCACGGCATTACGCAGGATGCGCTGCGGGCGATCGCGTTGGCGTCCTATCATCATGCGCAGGCCAATCCGCGGGCGGTGATGTTCGGCAAGCCGCTCGACGCCGCAAAATACGACGCCTCGCGCTGGATCGTCGAACCGTTCCACCTGTATGACTGCTGCATGGAGAATGACGGCGCCGCGGCGCTGGTGCTCGTCGCCGCGGATCGCGCGCACGAGCTGCGCCATGCGCCCGTCTATCTGCTCGGCGCCGCGACGGGATCGGGCCATCGCGCCGGTGCGATCCCGCACAATGCACCGGACTACGCCAGCGCCGGCTTCGCCACGGTCGCGCCGGAGCTGTATCGGATGGCGAAAGTCGGACCGTCCGACGTCGGGGTCGTGCAGGCGTACGAGAATTTCACCGGCGGCGTCGTGATGGCGCTCGCCGAGCACGGCTTCTTCGCACCCGAACAGGCCAACGAATTCCTGACCCGCGACAACCTGATCGCGCCGTCCGGCCGGCTTCCGCTCAACACCAGCGGCGGCAATCTCGCGGAGTGCTACATGCACGGCTTCGAACTGGTGCTGGAAGCGGTGCGTCAGGTGCGCGGGGTCTCGGTCAATCAGGCGCCGCGCAACGACGTCGCCCTGGTGATCGGCGGCCCGATGGTGACGCCTGCCAGCAGTCTTCTGCTCGGATCTGAGGCGACGCTGTGAGCCAGCGCGCACCGTTCTACCTGCCGAGCGGCTTGCCGACCCCGCTCCCGGAGCCCGATGGGCTGTCCGCGCCGTATTGGGGCGGATTGCGCGAAAACCGCTTACTGGTTCAGCGCTGTGCGGAGTGCCGGACATGGCAGTTCGGTGCCGAATGGATCTGCCATCATTGTCATGCTCTCGACCCGGACTGGGTCGAAGTCGAGCCGCGTGGTCGCATTTTCAGTTGGGAGCGGGTCTGGCACCCATCGCACACAGCGCTGACGGGCTATGGACCTTATTTGGCCGTGCTGGTCGAATTGCCGCAAGCGGGTGCCGTACGGATGATCGGAAATCTGCTTGGCGATCCGATGCAGGAGTTCGCTTTCGGAGAAGAGGTTGTGGGGCAGTTCGAGCATCATGCCGACGGGACAATTCCCTTCACCCTTCTTCATTGGAAAAGAATTTCCTGATCTCGGACCCTTAGGTCAGCCATCTACGTCCGTGAGGGTTTGTGAACATCGACGGCGTTCCAAGTCTCTGCCGGATGTCGCCGGGTTGTTCTCGGAATTGGTGAGTGAGGACTTTCGAGCGGATTGCGCGGGAAGGCTGAGCAACATTTGGGTCAGTCAGTTCATCGCAACTGTCCCGGCCGGGCACTGATCGATGCCGGCATTCCGGCGTCGGTCGGTCGCGACCAGTTACATCTCACTCGCCAAGGGGGTGGGTTGCGGCTGGGACGCGCGATCGACAGTTCCGTGCCCGAGGTCATTGGCACCGGGCCGCACCTGCGTCGTCATGGCAAAGTTGAAACGACCGCCGGCGTGATCGACGTGACGATGTGGTGGACGATCAGTCGAATGTCGCTGCGCTTGAGAATTGAAATGATCGGCATCGCCGCCAAATCTCGAGCCGATATCGCGATCAGTCCGAAAATTTTTCCAGCAAGGCGGCGCCGCCGATCAGAATATCCTCGCTCATCGCATGGCGGGCGGCCTCCGCGTCGCGGCTCCTGAGCGCTTCGATGACGGCGAGATGGGCGTGCTTGCTGTCGTGGAACGGTCTGCTTGCGCTATCGTACAAGGCCGATAGAATCGGTCCGAACTGCATCCAGAGGTTCTCGACGAGCCGGAACAGGGCAGGCGCTTGCGCCAAGCGGCAAACGGCGAAGTGGAAGTTCTCGTTCTCGACGAGGGCCTTGGCAAAGTCGCCTTCGGATTCGGTTTCTGTGTAGCGGGCGTGGATTGCTTCGAGACCGGCCACATCGGATTCCGTGGCGTGCTGCGTGGCGCGTGCGGCGCCTTCGCCCTCGATCAGGCGGCGAAGGTCTCGGATTTCGATGCAGCGCGCGCGCGTCAGCCGCGGCACGATCACCGTCCCGCGCTCGTCGATCGTCAGCGCGTGTTCGGATGCGAGACGTAGCAGCGACTCGCGAACCGGCGTCACGCTGATGCCGAGTTCATCCGCGACTTGCCGTGCGACGAGCTTCTGCCCCGGCTTCAGACGACTCCGCATCAAGGAATCCCGGATCGCCGCATAGGCCTGCTGGCTCACGCTCTCCTTCGAGATCGGTCGCCCGAAGGGGTGGGACTGAAGGTCATCGTCCGACGGCGTGCGAATGGTTATTGACATGCTCGGAACCTTGTGATGTTTTTGTTATAACAAATAATATGCAACTAACAAGAGTGGCTGCGCGCAAGCTGCAGGCATAGAGGGCGAACTGCCCCGTGAGGAAACGCTGGTCGCGCGATTGATCGTTCGTGCGCTCGGCCGAAGGACCAGGAGGGGACCGTGTCCAGCGAAGCGTTGGCCGGCGGACGTCGTCGTGCGCCTTTCAAGCCAAGTCAGTCGTTGATCGTTCTCGGCGTGACTCTCGCGCTCTTCGTCGTGCTGAGCGCCGTGCTTCCGGGGTTCGTCACGCTGGGCAATCTGTTCACCCTGGCCCGCAACATCTCGATCCTCGGCATCCTGGCACTCGGCATGGCCGTCGTCGTGATTGGCCGTGGTATCGATCTGTCACAAATCGCAACGCTGGCCTGTTCGAGCGCGATCGCGGTCACCCTGATCAACAGCGGATGGCCGCCGGCCGCAGCTATCGTCTTCGGTCTCGTACTCGCCATCATGATCGGCGTCATGAACGGCTATTTCGTCTCCGTGATCGAAATTCCGCCGCTGTTCACGACGCTCGCATCCGGTCTGCTGGTGCTCGGGCTCACCCGCGCGCTGGTGGTCCCGCACTACCAGGTGTTCCTGCAGCCGGGGCACGAATTTCTGCTCCTGCTGGGCGGTACGGTGCTGGGAGGCGTGCCGGTCCCGCTGATCGCCTTCGCAATCTGCGCGCTGTTGCTGCACCTGTTCCTGTCGCGCACGGTGATCGGACGGTTCATCTACGCCCATGGCGACAATGCGCAGGCCGCGCGGATGTCCGGCATCGCGACGCGTCCGCTCACCATGATCGAATATGCGCTGTCGGCGACCATTGGCTACATCGGCGGCATCATCATGGTGGGATCGACGTCCCTGATGCATCTCCAGGTCGTCGAATCCACGATGATCTTCGACGTCATTCTGGTTGTGGTGCTGGGCGGCGTCAGCCTCGTCGGCGGCCGTGGCAACGTCCTCAGCGTGATCGCCGGTACGCTTCTGATCGGCGTTCTGCTGAACGCCATGACGATCATGAATCTCGATATCCAGACCCAGGACATCATCAAGGGCGGGGTGCTGCTGCTCGCGATCATTCTCGACAGCTACATTCATCCGCGCGACGAAGAAACCGCCAAACAGGGCGACTGATACGCCCGATCCAACAAAAAGACTTCAAACACCGGGAGGAAGACCATGATCCACAAAGGCAGAGAGCACGGGCGTCGTCGCCGCATCCTTCTTGCGCTGGCTACGACCGCGTTGATGGTCGGTGGAAGCCAGGCGATGGCCGCCGATCCGCGCGCCGAACTGCTTCAGAAATTCGAGAAAGCCGTGAAGGGCAAGACCGTCGCCTGGGTGCCGGTATGGATGGGCGTTCTCGAGGGCGAGTGGACCCGCGTGATGAAAGCCCACTTCGACGACTACGGGATCAAGATGGTGACGCGCGATCCGAACATGAAGTCGGACGTGCAGCTGCAGGCGGTGTCGTCGCTCATCAACGAAAAGCCGGATGTGCTGATCGTGCAGAATCCGACGACGACTCTGCTGGCGCGCGAGCTGAAGCGGGCGATGGACGCCGGCATCAAGGTGATCCAGGTCAACATGGCGTCGAACCAACTCACCGACGCTTATGTCGGCGCCGACGTGCCGAAGCTCGGCCGTATGCTGGCCGGCGAAGTGATCAAGGCCTGCGGCGGCGGCAAGGGATCGGGCAAGATATCGATCCTGCAAGGCGAAGCGACGGCGGCCTATTCGCTCGACATGGTCAAGGCGGCGATGGAAGTGTTCAAGACCGATCCGTCGATCAAGATCGTCTCCTCGCAGCCGACCAATTGGGACGCCAACAAGGCATCCGACATCACCACCAATGTGCTGCAGCAGAACCCGGACCTGTGCGGGATCTTCAGCGTCTGGGGTCCTCAGACGGTGGGTGCGGCGCAGGTCGTGAAGAACGCCGGCAAGAAGGGCGAGGTGAAGATCTTCGTCGCAAGCGATGGCCAGCCGGCGGATTGCGACATGGTCGATCAGGGCCTGTTCACCAAGAACCTGTCCTACCGCGCCGACACGCAAGGCGAAGCGATCGCCAACGCGGTCCTGACCCTGCTGCAGGACAACCGACCCGCCGGAACGACCCAGCTCGCCTACTACACGACGAATTATTGGGTCTCCAGCAAGGACGACCGTCAGTATTGCTTCGTCGTCCCGAAGGAATAGCCGGTTCTCTCAGCTTTGTCCCGACATCACGGATGCCGTTCCGCTGTGGAGCGGCATCCGCTGTCCGAAAGTCCGTCGCTCATGAAGTCCCTTCGACGTCTGTGGTATCGCCTTTCGCCCCAGCTGCTGCTCGGTGAGCTCCTGGAAAAGCGCTGGATGGAACCGATCGTTCCGTTCACGCTGCTGCTGGTGGTGTTCGTCGCGTTCATCGTGATGATCCCCGGCTACACGTCGATCCCTCAGCTTCAGCAATTGATGCGCAGTTTTCCGGAGCAGGGCTTCGTGGCGATGGCGATGGCCGTTTCCATTCTCTCCGGCGGGCTCGATCTCTCGGTCGGCGCCGTCTTCGCGATGGCGGATTTCCTGACGCTGTATTTCCTGATGGTCCTGGAGTGGCCGCTGCCGCTCACGATCGTCGCCGTGATGGGGTGGGGGGCGTTGATCGGCGCGATCAACGGTGGACTGATCGCCTATGCGAAGACGCGGCCGTTCCTCACCACGATGGTGGTGCTGATCATCCTGCGCGCGGCCTACAACAAGATCACGGGGCAATACGCCGTCGAACTGGCCGGCGCGTCCTCGGACAACGCGGCGTGGGATTATCTCGGCGGAGGCTTCCTGTTCGGGATCCCGATCAACATGGTCTGCCTGCTCGTCGTCGGCATCGTCGCGCACTTCTATCTGACGCGAATTCGTTCCGGCGTTCACATCATGGCGGTGGGCTCCAGCCGCAAAGCGGCACGCCACGCCGGCATCGATGTGAAGTGGTCGCTGTTCATGGCCTATGTGCTGTCCGGCATGATGGCGTCGCTGGCGGGCATTCTCTACGCCGCCCGGCAGAACAGCGCCGGCACCGACACCGGCGTCGGCTGGGAAGTCAACGCGCTCGCCGCTGCGGTGCTCGGCGGCATCAGCCTGTCCGGCGGACGCGGCACCATCAGCCGGGCGCTGATGGGCGCCGCCATCATCTTCCTGCTGATCAACGGCCTGGTGCAGCTCGGCACGCACGGCAGCCTGACCACCGCGATCATCGGCGCGATCCTGCTCGCGGCCGTGGCCTTCAACGTCAAGTTCGTGAAGAACAAGGGCAAGCTGCTGCAGAAGATCTACGTCACGCCGTCGCTGGTGGAATTCGAACCCCCGGCCTCGATCGCGCGTGACAGCGGCACGGTCTTCGCCGAGAACGATCGGCTGAAGAATGCCGAGGCGATCGCGCTTGACAAGATCGAGGGGCCCGAAGACATCATCCTCGACGAGCACGATCATCTCTACACGGTGAATCGCAACGGCTCGATCATTCGGTTTCTCGCCCCGGACTACGAGGTGCGCGAGGAGTTCGCCCGCATCGGCGGACGTCCGCTCGGCATGGCGCTCGACCGCGACAAGAACATTCTCGTCTGCGTGGCCGGCATGGGCGTCTACGGCGTGAAGCCCGACCGCACCGTCTTCAAGGTCACCGACGAGACCAACCGGACTTGGTATCGCTTCAAGGACGACTCGCGGCTGTGGCTTGCCGACGATCTCGACGTCGCGCCTGACGGCAAGATCTATTTCAGCGATGCGACCACGCGCTACGATCTTTCGGATTGGGCACTGGACGGCTTCGAGGGGCGGGGCAATGGCCGCATCGTCTGCCACGATCCGGCGACGGGTAAGACCAGCACCGTCCTGTCCAATCTGGCCTTCCCGAACGGCGTATGCGTGTCTCACGACGGGCGATCGGTGTTGTGGGTCTCGACTTGGCTTTGCCGGATCTACAGATACTGGATTGCCGGCGAGAAGGCCGGCCAGCTCGAGCTGCTGGTCGACAATCTCCCGGGGTATCCGGACAATGTGAACCGCGCCTCAGACGGGACCTATTGGCTCGCCTTCGTGGGGCTTCGATCACCGGTATACGACCTCGCGATGGCGGACCCCGCGTTCCGCACGCGGATGGTGAAGCAGATTCCGCCGGACGAGTGGATGTGTCCCGGCATCAACAACGGCTGCGTGATCAAGTTCGACGACACCGGTCGCGTCCTGGAATCCTGGTGGGATCCGGGCGGGCGTTCTCATCCGACAATCACCTCGATGCGCGAACACAAGGGCTATCTCTACATCGGCGGGCTCGAGAACAACCGGATCGGGCGCGTCAAGCTGCCGAACGGCGACGTGAACTGGACCGGGTGGAAGTCCTACTGGTCGTCGAATGGCCAAAACAATTCCGGCGTCGCACCAAGCAACGTGCGTCCGATCACTACAGCGAAGGCGAAGCATGTCTCTGGCGCGTGACATCATCGACCGGATCTTCTTCCCGAATCGCGACGTGCACGCGATCCCGGTGTTGGACGGAAACCTCTCGCCGAACGAGCGCCTCGATCGCGCGTCTGTTCTCGGTGAACCCATCGAGGCACCGGACGCGCTCGCGCTCGATGCGCGCGGCATTTTGTATGTGTCGAGCGGTCGGACAATTCTGGCGTGCCGCGGTCCTGATTATATCGAACGCCGGACTTTCGCGGTGTTCGACGCCGAGGTCGGCGCTCTGGCATGGTCCGCGACATCCGGGCTGGTCGCCGCTTTGTCGGGGCAGGGCGTCGTGTCTCTCGATGCTGATGGAGCAATCGTCGCGCGGCTGACGGGTGTGGCGGGTGAGCAGTTGAGATGTCCGACGGCGTTGGCGATCGGAGACGATGGTCGGATCTATATCGCCGACGGTTCGCGTCACAATCCCGCCTCCGAATGGCATCGGGACCTTCTCGAAAAGCGACCGCCGTCCGGCCGGATCATCGCCTGCGACGCAAATCTGTCGGAGGCGCGTGTCCTTGCAGATGGTCTCGACTGGCCCGCAGGCCTCGTCATCTCGCATGACGGTCGCAGCCTGCTGGTGACAGAGGCCTGGGAGCATCGGCTGAGCGCCCTGGCTCTCGACGGCGGAACTCCGCGCGCCCTGGTGAAAAACTTCGCCGGCTATCCGTGCCGGATCTCGCGCGGCTCCCGGGGCGATTACTGGCTCGCGTTCTTCGGCTTGCGCACGCAATTGATGGAGTTCGTGTTGCGCGAGGACGCGTTTCGCACGCGTATGCTGGAAGCCGTCGAGCCGCATCTATGGATCGGCCCGCGGCTCGGAGGCGCCGCCGACTATCGCGAGGCGATGCAGATCGGCCGTATCAAGAAACTCGGCATTCAGAAGCCGTGGGCGCCGCCGCGTTCTTACGGGCTCGTCGCTCGCATCGGACCGGACGGCGCGGCGCGCGAGAGCTATCACAGCCGAACGTCGGGAGAGGTTCACGGGATCACGGCTGTGCTGGTCGATCCTGCGGGGCACGTCTTCGCCGTGTCGAAGGGGCACGGCAAGCTGATCAAATTGCCCACCGGCCCTGTGTCCGAGTAGGAGGACGCCATGACCATGATCGAAATCGCTCCGGTGCTGCAGATCACAGCAGGAAGCAAGGTCTACAGCGGTGTCCACGCGATCGACAAGGTCGACTTTACGCTGCGCCCCGGTGAGATCCATGCGTTGCTGGGCGAGAACGGCGCGGGCAAGTCGACCTTGTGCAAAGCCATCGCCGGCGCCATCAAGCTGACGTCCGGCGACTACCTTCTCGGCGGAGAGAAGGTGTCGTTCTCGTCGCCCGGCGAAGCGTTGGCGCAAGGTGTCGCCATGGTTTACCAGGAAACCAGTCTGGTTCCGTCGATGACTGTTGCGCAGAACCTCGAGCTCGGAATGGAGAGCTGGTTCACGATCTACCGCAAGATCAACATCGCCGCGCAGCAGTCACAGCAGGCCCTGAATTTCAACGTCGATCCACTGGCGCTGGTGGAAACGCTCGGCACGGCGAAGCGGCAGATGGTGGAGATCGCCCGTGCGGTCCGCCACAATGCGCGCGTCATCATCTTCGACGAACCGACCGCCAGCCTTACTCCGGAAGAGATCCAACATCTGTTCCACCTGCTCAACAGCCTGCGCGCAAAGGGCGTCGGCGTCATCTTCATCTCGCATGCGTTGGAAGAAGCGCTGAAGATTGCCGATCGGATCACGATCCTGCGCGACGGCAAGCTGGTGCATACAGGTCCCGCGAACGAGCTCGACCGGCCGAAGATCGTGCGCATGATGGTCGGCCGCGATGTCGCGACGAGCCACTATGCGGCTGCCGAAATCGCCGGAGATGCAGCGCTTCCACCGGTGCACGATGCGGAGCCTGCCAAGCGCAAGCGCGTGTTGGCGGTCGAGAACGTCACCATGGGTAACGTCGTCAAGAACATGTCGTTCTCGGTCTATGAGGGGGAGGTCGTCGGCATCGCGGGCCTCGTCGGATCGGGCCGAACCGAGATTGCGCACATCATCTGTGGGGCCCGCAAACGCAACTTCCTCCGCGGCGGACTAGTATATCTGAACGACAAGCCGATCCGCTATCGCGTGCCGCGCCAGGCGATCCGCGACGGTATCGTCTACATCACCGAGGACCGTAAGCTCGATGGCTTCTTCGAAACCATGACGGCCGACGACAACATCTATCTCGGCTATCTCGCCTCGCCCAAGGGACGCAGCCTGTTCTATTCGCTCAGGAAGCGTAAGCAGGTCGCCGATCGGTGGGTCAAGGCGCTGTCGATCTCGGCGCTCAAGCGCAGTCTGAAGATCATCGAATATTCCGGTGGCAACCAGCAGAAGGTGGTGGTTGCGAAGTCGCTGGCGCAGGAGCCCTCATTGGTGATCTTCGACGAGCCGACCCGCGGTGTCGACGTCGGCGCGATCCCGCAGATTCATGCGTCGATCCGGGATCTCGCCAAGAGCGGCAAGGCGGTGGTGGTGATATCCTCGTATCTGCCGGAAGTGTTGGCTCTGTCGGATCGGATTCTTGTGGCCCGCGGCGGACGTATCGTCGAGGAAATGCCCGCGTCTGAAGCGACGGAAGAAAAGATCATGTACGCCGCGATCCATTAAACGGGACCGCGCGGTTACTATTCCAACAATCTCACTTGCGAGACCCCATGCTCTATCCAGAATCCGAGCGCGTTGCCGTCGTCAAGCACCGCCTGTTATCCTTCATGGACCGTTACATCTATCCGAACGAGGAACGCTTCTACAAGGAGGCTGAAGAACTCGGTCCCTGGAAGGTCTATCCGACAGTCGAGGAGCTCAAGCCACTCGCGCGCGAACAGGGTCTCTGGAATCTATTTCTGCCCGACAGCGAACATGGCGCGGGCCTTACCAATCTCGAATATGCCAGCCTTTGCGAAGTGATGGGTCGCTCGCATCTCGCGCCCGAAGTCTTCAATTGCTCGGCTCCCGACACCGGAAATATGGAAGTGCTGGCGCGCTACGGGACCGCCGAGCATCAGGAGCGTTGGCTGAAGCCTTTGCTGGCCGGTGAAATCCGATCCTGCTTCGCCATGACCGAGCCCGCGGTTGCGTCCAGCGATGCCACCAATATCGAGAGCCGTATCGCGCGCGATGGCGACAGCTACGTCATCAACGGACGCAAATGGTACACCACCAATGCCACCGACCCGCGCTGCAAGATCTGCATCTTCATGGGCAAGACCGATCCGGACAATCCGAACCGGCATCAGCAGCAATCGATGATCCTGGTGCCGATGGATACGCCGGGCGTGGAGGTGCTTCGTTCAATTCCGGTATTCGGCTTCTACGGCGTTCCGGATCGTGCATCCGAAGTGGTGTTTCGTGACGTTCGTGTCCCGGCGTCGAATATTCTGCTCGGGGAAGGGCGCGGGTTCGAAATCGCCCAGGGGCGGCTCGGGCCGGGGCGTATTCACCACTGTATGCGACTGATCGGGCTTGCCGAGCGAACGCTCGAAAAGATGTGCCGACGCGCAGCCAGCCGGGTGGCATTCGGCAAGCCTGTTTCGGAACAGACTGTGACGCAGGAGCGTATCGCGGAATCACGCATCATGATCGAGCAGGCCCGTCTGCTCACGCTCAATGCGGCCCATGCGATGGACACGGTCGGCAACAAGGTCGCCAAGACCGAGATCGCAATGATCAAGGTCGCGGTGCCGAACATGGCCTGCCAGGTCATCGACTGGGCGATCCAGGCCCACGGTGGCGGTGGCACGAGCAATGATTTCGGCCTCACCGCCGCTTATGCGACGGCGCGGCTGCTACGCCTGGCCGATGGTCCGGACGAAGTCCACCGCAACCAAATCGCCCGCCTGGAACTGAGGAAGTACTCGAACAAATAGCTGCTGCCGGCCGCATGATGCTGGTGTAGCCGGTTATCAGCACCGTGTCGAACTGCTCGACCGTCTGTCCCGGCCCGGTGCGTTCACGTGCCATCATCGCGCCGAGAAGGGCTTTGCTGGCAATCATTGCGGTCGAGATGTTCATCATTGGCGCGGCTGCGGGCGTCTTCGGGGGCGGCTCCGCGCGACGAACCCAGGATTCGTGACGGCGCGAACGCCGCCCGGAGGAACCTCTCGTCAGGCTATCAACGTGCCATCCGTTGAGATTTCGATCCCCACATGCAGAGGCTGGAAGGCTCGAACCCGAATTGGCGCGGGCGATGGCTGGCTTCGTCCTCGATCTCGTCGACGCCGACCGAATATTCGAACACCATGCCGTCCGGTCCCTGGAAATACAGGAAGCGTGCGCCGGATGTCGGATGCCGGCCAGGGCCGAATACGATTGGAACGCGCTGCTCCGACAGATGATAGAACGACCGCAGCACGTCGTCGTTGCTTTGCACCTGGTGATTGATGTGCTGAATGCCCGGTCCGAGCGCCGGCGCCAGGGCGACGGTGTGGTGGATCGCGTTGACCCGCATCAGCGCGATATCGCCGATCCGGTCACTCACCCGCGCATTGCAGACCTTGGTCCAGAACGCCTCGTCGCGCAGCGGGTTGGTCGAATTGAGCCCGACATGGCTGAAGCCGGTGATGCCGGCATCCCGCGTCGGGAAATAGCGCCGGCCGGAGCGCTGCGGCCGCACCGCCAGCTCGATGCTGTTGCCGGTCGGATCCTTGAAGCCGACATAGGCCTTCACCTTGCGGGCGGCGCATTCGCTGGCGGTGCCAACGTGGACGGGATGACCGAGCGCTTCCAGCGTGGTGGCGGCGGCCGACAATTCGTCTTCGTCCTCGATTTCGAAGCCGAGCGTCTGCTCGGCCGGATCGCCCTCGAAGTAGCACAGCGTGTGGGCGCGATCGTCGGAGCGTAGATACAGCGCCTTGGACGACCGTTCCGCGACCTGCAGGCCGAGACAGGTGGTTGCGAACGTCTCGGCTTCTTCGAGATTGGAAGTGCCGAGCCGGGCGTAGGCGACGTCTTTCAGTTCGATCATGGTGCAGTCCTTTCCCGGATCAGCCGACGGCTCGTTGCAATTCGGGTATTTCTGAGCAATCGCTTCCCCATTCGCAGAGAGACGACGGCACGGGGGAAAATTGCCGGCAGCGATGCTTGGCGCCGATGTCGCTCATGCCGTAGCCGTAGGAGAACACGTGGCCCTCGGGGCCGGCGAAGCGCAGGAACATCTGGCCCGAGGCCGGCTCGCGCCCGGGACCGTGCAGGATCTTGATCTGGCGCTCCTGCGCGAAATAATTGTTCTGCATGATGGCATCGAGGCTCTCCACCGCGAAGCTGACATAGACCAGCCCGGCGCGATCCGACGGGTAGAGCCCGATGCGATGATGTTTCTCATCGATCGCCAGATAGGCGACGTCGCCGACCCAGTCGCTGACGCGAGCGCCGAGGATCGCCGTCCACAGCTTGAGGTCTTCGCTCACGTTCCGGCTGCGCAGCCCGATGCCTTGCAGGCCGATCACGCCGGCGTCGCGGCTTGGGAAGTAGCGCCTGCCGCTGCGCGCGGGCCGGACGACGAGATCGATCGCATTGCCGCTGGCGTCCCGCACCAAAAGCGCGTGACGGACGTTGCGCCGACGGCACTCCTCGTCGGTCGCGGTCCGCGCGTCAAACCCGGCCTCGCGAATCCTCGTGCCGATGGCGTCGAGATCGACCTCCGCGAGCAGCTCGATGCCGATCGCAGGCGGTTCACTTTGGTCGGTGAGGCAGAGCGTATGCGCGCGCTCGTCGGATCGGAACAGGTGCTCGCCGAGATCGTTCGGCACCGCTTGCAGGCCGAGAATGTCAGTGACGAATGTCGCCGCCGCGCCGGGCTCCTGCAGCCCCAGCCGGACGTAGCAGAGCTGCAGCTCCAGATTTTCGCCTGCCGGTACGGATGTCATTTTGAACCACGCTTGATTGGCCGATCGGTCGGCATGCTGTCGAGATAGTGGCGGATGATGTTGCGCCAGACCTTCAGCAGGTGTGCGAACTGGTCCGGGTCGCGTTCGATCAGCATGCGGACGGAGAAGCCGCGGACGACGCTGAGCGTGAGCGCGAGCACGTCGCTGGCGACCTGTTTGGAAATGCCGGTCGCCATCAGCGCTTCGAGCCACGCCGCCTCCACCGAGAAACGGCTGGTGCGGGAGGTCCGTAACGTCTCGCGCTTGAGCACGCGCGACTCGGAATCGGCGCTCATCGCGATGGCGAGCTCGATGAAGAAGTAATCGCCGAAATAGAAGTCGTGGGCGTCGTGGATGATGCCTTCGATCGGATCCTGATCGGAGCGCTTGGCGATCGTCGCACGCCGTGCGCTCTCGCTGCGCGAGATGTCGTTGACGTGGCGGATCACGGCCACGGTGAGATCGTGCTTGCTCTTGAAATGATGCATCAAGGCGCCGCGCGACACGCCGGCGAGCTCCGCGACTTCGACGGTGCGCAGCCCGCTCAGGCCGTTGGCGCGGACCAGCTTGATGGCGGCGTCGATCAGTTGGGTCCGGGTGGTTTCACTGCGTTCCGCCTGTGTCCGGCGCGGCGCGTAGGTCGGCTCGGTCGAGCTGTTTCGCCTGGATTGCAGCTTCTGCCGCGACGGCGAAGCGGGCAGCCCAGAGGTGGATCGTGCCCGGGTCGGTCGCGGTTTGTCAGAATTCGACATAGACATTCTCATCGACAATTTTGACGGTGAACGTTTTCAGCGGAATGGTGCACGGCATCCCGGTGGCCCGACCGTCGGTGACGTCGAACGTCCCGAAATGCCAGGGGCATTCCACGGTCTTGCCGGTCAGGATGCCTTCCTCGGAGAGCGAGGCTTCGCCGTGGCTGCATAGATCGGCCGTCGCGTAGAGTTGCCCGTCGACATTGTAGACGGCGACGGTGGTTCCGTCGGGCAGGGTGGCCGCCCGGATCTCGCCCGAGGGAAAGTCCGAGACAGTCCCGACCCGGACTTCGGTTGGTGCGATCGTGCTCATAGCATCGTACTGCCGCCGTTGACACTGATGACCTGCCCGGTGACGAACGACGCCTCTTTCGAAGCGAGATACGTCACCATCGATGCGACTTCGTCCATCTCGCCGGGCCGCTGCATCGGAACCACGTCGATGAACTTCTGGATGAGGTGCGGTGCCTTTTCGGACGCCTGCTGGACTTGCGGCGTGTTGACGATGCAGGGCGCGACGACGTTGACGGTGATCCCGCTGGTGGCGAATTCGCGCCCCAGCCCGGTCGCCATCGCATGAACCCCGCCCTTCGCCGCATTGTAGGCGGCGTGGTCCCACAGCCCGTTCCGCACCGAATCGGCGCCGATGTTGACGATGCGGCCGTAGCCCTTGGCCTTCATCACCGGCACGGCGTGCCACGTACACCACAGCGCCGTCCATAGATTGCGGTCGATCGTCGTCCGCAGCGTGTCGGGCGTATGGTCGAGGAACGGCTTGATGATGCCGCCCCCGGCATTGTTGACGAGCACGTCGATGGTTCCGTGCAGCTTGACCGTGTCCCCGATCAGCCGGCCGGCGACGTCCTCGCGCGAAAGGTCGCCGACATGGAGCATCGGCTTGCCGTGGCCTGCCGAGACGAGCGCCTCGGCACTGGCCGAGAGGCGCGGCTCGTCGATGTCGGAGAGCACCAGTTGCGCGCCCTGCTCGGCGAAGTGCCGGGCGATCACCGCGCCGATCCCGCTGGCCGCGCCGGTCACGATCACCACCTGGTCTGAGAAGCGATTCATCATCGGTCCGCTCAGAGCACGATGGAGATGCGGCCGCTCGGACGCAAGCCGTCGCCGGCCAGCACGCAGCGCTTGTCCCGGATCCGCAGTTCGCCGTCGTTGACCCGGAGCCGATAGTTGGCCGTGCCGAAATAAACGTCGGTGGTGCCGTCCTTGGTGCGATAGGTCTGGAACTTGGCGCTCACCCGCAGGCCGTCTTCGCCGCTCTCGCAAATCCTGACGTTGCCGATCAGACGGCTGGTCTTGGAATGCGGGAATTCGGCGTGCGCGGTCCGCTTCATCAGCCGCTTGACACGCTCGCCGAGCCGGAAACGGTCGTCGGCGATGTAGAACAGGTTCACGTCGGACAAGGCGTCCGGCGGCAGATCGGTGCACGGCACTTCGTAGGTCGCGTCGTCGGTGAACAGCTCCAACCATTCCGGTAGCCGCCACTGGTCGAGCAGATCGGCTTCATGAAACAGGAAGTCCTCGACGGCGCTTCGCTCGATCGTCTGCATCGCTTCCTCCCTCACGCCGCCACGCCCTTGAGATTCGGCACCGGCTCCGGGAACATCATCGCGTTCCAGCGTGTCCAGAATGCCCGCATCTGAAGTTCATCGTTGTGGGACGGGCGATCCTTGCCCATGCCCTTCGAGATGTCGTTCCATTGCGCTTCCTTGGCGTTGTTGAAGCCGCGCTGACAATGCTCGAGCGCTTCGGCGTCGTCCGGCGTGGCGAAGCCGCCGGGGCCGAGGAATTCGAGGAAATTGTTCAGCCGGAATTTGCGCGCCCATGCGGACTCGCTGTTCGGTCCGAGCGCCCAGGCGTTGATCAGCATGTAGTCCGGCGCCAGCGGGAAATAGGTGCGCACCGTCAACGCCATGATGTCGTTGACGACGAGGTTGGGGAAGATGAACAGATTTCGGTTCTTCAGCGCGATGCGGTCCGCGCGATCGCGGCCGTGGCGCTCGGTGAGGCTCTGGTGCAGCCGCTCGATCTCGCGCTTGCCTTCCTCGCCCCAGGCGGGGATCCATTGCGCCACCGGCCGTCCCCACGGTGCGGCGTATTCCAGCACGGCGTGGCCGTTGCCGAGGTCGTAGCCGTAACCGCCGCCCATGCCACCGGACAGGCCGTCGGTGGTGTTCATCAGATAATCGAAGTAGCTCGCATGCGTCGTGAGCGCATGGTAGCCGTCGATGCTGTTCTCGGTCAGCAGCTTCCAGTTCGCCCGGATGGAATATTCCTGCGTGCCGCTGATGATCGACAGTCCCGCGTCGGTCTGATCGCACACGATGTCGAGATATTCCTTCGCGCCGGCGAGGTAATCGACCAGCGGAACGATGTTCTTGTCGAAGGCGACGAAGCAGAAGTCGCGATAGATCTCGAACCTCGGCACCGGCTGCATGTTCGAGGAGTCGCGTTCCTTGAAGTCGGCCGCGTAGGATTCTTCGCCCGGCTGGCTGCGCAGCTTGCCGTCGGCGCCGAAAACCCAGCCGTGATAGAAGCACTGGAACGACTTGGCGTTGCCCTTGCGCTCGCGGCAGACCTGCGCGCCGCGATGCGGGCAGGTGTTGAGGAGGGCGCGCAGCGTGCCCTTGCTGTCGCGGCTCAGGAGGATGCTGCGGCCGGCCACGGTGCGGCTGATGAAGTCGCCCGGCTTCGGCAGCTCGGAAGCGTGACCGAGATACAGCCAGCAGCGTTCGAAAATACGGTCCTTCTCGGCACGAAAGATCTCCGGATCGGTGAAGTTCTTTCGGGCGACCTTGAAGGTCTTCTGGCCCTGGTCGATCAGAATCGCCGGGTCGTCGCTGTGATGGTGCATGGTTTCCTCCTTCAGGCGCCCCTTCTCAGGCGAGGGCGCGTTTCAAATCGAAAGCCGGATTGGCGAGCGCTCCGGGGTCGACCGTCTTTCGTGACGCGACGATGCGGCGCAGCATCGCCATGTCCTTGGCCGAATTGACGCTGATCGCTCCGACGACTTCACCGTTCTGCACGCTGATCGCGCTGAAGCGCGACGTCGCGGGATCGCCGCGGACGATTTCCTCGGCGCCGCCCGGATGGCCGACGACCTGGATGTTGGTGTCGAACTGATCGGACCAGAACCACGGCGGGGCTTCGTAGCGGCTGTCGAGGCCCGCCATCGCCCGCGCGGTGGCGATCGCCTGGTTCTGCGCATTGGCCCAGTTCTCGAATCTCGTCCACCGGCCGTGCCAGCAACTCCATTGCTCGGCGACGTCGCCGGCCGCGTAGATGCCGTCGCGCTCGGTCGCGCCGCTGGCATCGACGCGAATGCCCTGATCGACGGCGAGGCCGATCTGCCCGGCCAATTCGCCGGCGGGCGCGACCCCGATGCCGACGACGATGACGTCCGCCGGAACGACGCGGCCATCGGCCAACGTCAGCCCGGCCTGGTGCATCGCACCAAGTTCGACGTTGCAGAGGATCGTTGCGCCGCGCAGGGCGAACATCTCGTGCGCGAACAGACTCAGCGCGTTCGAACCGATCTGCGGCAGCAGCCGATCGGAACGTTCGAGGATGGTGACGTTGCAGCCGCACAGCAGGGCGGCGGCCGCGACTTCGAGGCCGATCACGCCGCCGCCGATCAGCACGATCTGCGCGCCCGCAACCAGGCGCCGGCGCAGCGTCAGCGCATCATCGATGCCGCGGAGATAGTGCACGGGGACCGGTGCCGTCTCGAGCGCGGCAAGGCGTCGCGGCCGCGTGCCGGTCGCGATCAGCAGGCGATCGAAGTCGAGTTCGCCGCCGTCGCACAGGCCGAGCCTGCGCCGATCGAGATCGATCGTCTCGGCGCGCGATCCGGTCCGGAGCGTAATGCCGAGATCGGACCATTCCTGCGCGGGCCGAATCAGTGTCGCCGCAGCCTGCTGATCGATCAGCATCTTTTTCGATAGTTGCGGGCGCTCATAGGGCGGATGGGATTCGTCGCCGATCAGCGTGACCGAACCGCGATGGCCTGCGGCGCGCAACGCCTCGGCCGCGCGCGCGCCGGCCTGGCCCGCGCCGACGATGACGATGCGTGATTCAAGAAGATCCACCCTGACTTCCTCCGAAGCGTCGCGGCGCTGCTATCAGCGCTTCTTGCTAATGCTCTTGACACGCAAACTAAAAACAATCATTCCTGTTTGTAAAGCAAATTCGTCGATGGGGATGCCGCAAGAGGGTGCTGCATCGGCGAAGATAAGATCGGGATGAAACAGGGGAGGCGCGCCTTGAGCGTGGTCGATGCCCATACGCATGTCGTGCCTGCGCGACTTCCGCCGGATTCTGCGCGCGATCGTCGGTGGCCCAGCGTCGAAATCACCGGAGACAAAGGCGCCGTCGTCATTGCTGGCAAGGTATTTCGCAAGCTCGATCAGCGCTCGTGGAACGTTGCAAAGCGCCTGAGTGATATGGAGCAGGACGGCATCGCGATGCAGGTGCTGTCGCCGATGCCGGAATTACTGTCGCACTGGCTGCCGCCGGCGGACGCCGAATATCTCGCCGATCTCATCAATGAGCAGATCGCCGAAATGATCGCGTCGTCGCGGAAACGCTTCGCCGGCCTCGGCATGGTGTGTGCGCAAGACGTTCCGCGTGCAGTGCGGCAACTCGAGCGCCTGAAAGCGCTGGGCCTCGGCGGCATCGAGATCGGCACCCATATCGACGGCGTCGCGCTCGGCTCGGAAACTTTGCACCCGCTGTACGAAGCCGCCGAGGCGCTCGGCCTCACCATCATGATCCATGCGCTTCACCCCGCGGGTCTGGAACGGATTGCCGCAGGGCCGGAGTTCGCCGCAACGACGGCGTTCCCGCTGGAGACCGCGCTCGCGGCGGCGTCGCTACTCGCCGCGGATGTGCCGGGCAAATATCCGGCGCTGCGGGTGATGCTCAGCCATGGCGGCGGTGCGCTGCCGTGGATTCTGCCGCGGATGGATCACGGCTGGTCACTCGGCGGCGATATGCGCACGCGGATGCCGCGACGGCCGTCGGACGCGGCGCGGTGGTTCTTCTACGATTCCGTTCTCTACGATCCGGCGTCGCTACAGTTTCTCCAAGCTGTCGTCGGTCCCGACCGCATCGTCGTCGGCTCCGACTATCCGTTCGCCATCGAGCAGAAACAGCCCGGCCGCTTCGTGCGCGAAGCGCTGCCGGACAATCCCGACGCGCTGCGTCGCAATGCCTTCGCGCTCCTCGGGCGCCCGCATCATCAGGACAGGCCGCATGAACCAAGTGATCGCGCTTCCGTCGCCACTGGAGAGGCATGAACCCATGGTCGCCTGTCGCTCAATTCCGCAACTGGCCCTGTTCGGTCCGATCCCGCCGCGCACGCCCGGCCGCTCGGATGCTCAGGTGCCGATCGACGCCAGCCTCGGCGACTGCCGCTACGCACGCATTCCGTATGTGTATTTCTATTGTGAGGGAGGCTCGAAGGACGTCGCCTTCGGGCTGCTCGACATCGAGATCGCAGTCCAGCGTCGGCCGTCCGGCAGTTTCTCATTCGAGGTCTATTGTATCGGCGACGGCTATCACAGCGGGCGCGGCTCCTCCGCCGGGGCGCCGCTGTGTATCGACCTGCTGTCGGAGGCCGGGACAGTCGCGACGGTCCACTGGATGTACCCGGACGTGCTCGACGGGCACATGGACCCTCTGACCTTCACGGCCTCGGTGGCGCTCACCGACGCTCAATTTGAGGCCCTGCACAGCGTTCGCCTGCCATCGGTTGCCGGCGAGGTGACGATATGCCTCGAATGAGCACCGCCGAGCCGGTCGTCATCCTCGGCGATCACCAGATCGCGCGATCGGTACTGATCGAGTGCGGGACGCGAGCGGCCTCGGCGCTGGCCGATGCCGGTGTTCGCGAAGGCGATGCGGTCGCGCTGCTGCTGCAGAATGATCCGGTGTATTTCGAGTTGCTGCATGCCGCGGCGCTGCTCGGCGCCTATGTGGTGCCGCTGAACTGGCATTCGAGCGCGGAGGAAATCCGCTACATCCTCTCCGATTGCTGCCCCATCGCGCTGATCGGCCATCGCAGCCTGCTGGATAATGTCGGTTCGGTGATCCCCGATGCGGTCGCGACTTTCGCTCTGCCGGACCCGGGGCGGGACGCGACTGCCGACACCGGCACGTGGCGCTGGCGATGCTGGGCGGCGTTTCGCGATGGCTTCCCGGCCTGGGACGCGCCGGCCCGCGCGCCGCGCGGCACGATGATCTACACGTCCGGCACCACCGGCCGGCCGAAAGGCGTGCGGCGTCAACCGATGACGGCCGAGCAGGTAGCGCAGAACGCCGCGCTGCTCCGGCAGATCTACGGCATCGCGCCCGGGATGCGCGCGTTCGTGTGCGGCCCGCTCTATCACGCCTCGCCTGGGGCGTTCGCTCGGCAGGCGTTCCAGCACGCCGTGCTGACCGTGCTGCAGCACGGCTTCGATCCCGAAGAACTGTTGCGCACCATCGCGCAGCATCGCATCACGCATCTGACGATGGTGCCGACGATGTTCGTGCGCCTACTCCGCCTCTGCGAGGAGGCGCGGTGCCGCTACGACGTGTCGTCGATCAAATGGGTGACCCACACCGGCGCGGCCTGTCCGCCGGAGGTGAAGCGGCAGATGATCGCATGGTGGGGGCCGGTCATTCACGAGACCTATGGCGCCACCGAAACCGGGCCCGCGATCGGCTGCGACTCCGAGGAATGGCTGGCGCATCCCGGCACGGTGGGGCGCGCGATGTCCGGCACCACGGTCCGAATCTACGACGAGCAGGGCCGCGTGCTCGGGGTCGGCGAGATCGGCGAGATCTATCTCCGCACCGAGGCCTATTCCGACTTCACCTATCACAATCGCGCCGACCAGCGTCGGGAGATCGATCGGGACGGGCTCGTGACCTGCGGGGACGTCGGCTATCTCGACGCCGACGGTTACTTGTTCATCTGCGACCGCAAGCGCGACATGGTGATCTCCGGCGGCGTCAACATCTATCCGGCCGAAATCGAGAGCGTGCTCGTCAACTGCCCCGGCGTGCGCGACTGCGCGGTGTTCGGCGTGCCGGACGAGGAGTTCGGCGAATGCTTGGTCGCGGCTGTCGAGTCCGATGACGATGGGCAGATCACGCCGGCGACGGCGGCCGCCTTTCTCCAGCGCCATATAGCGCGGTTCAAAATCCCGAAGCGCTTTCTGATGCTCGATGCGTTGCCGCGCGAGGCGAGCGGAAAGTTGCTCAAGCGAAAACTGCGCGACGCCTACCTCCAGGGCGCCGTGAGCGTCGATCAACGATAACCAAAAGGAGACGGAAGTTGGAGTTCAAGGACAAGCAGGTCGAGGTGCTGGGTGCCCGCACGCGTTACTACGACGTCGGACAAGGCGAGGCGACGATCCTGATTCACGGCGGCGGCCCCGGCGCGTCGGGGCTCAGCAATTATCGCAAGAACATCGAGGCGCTGTCGGCGAAGCGGCGCGTCATCGTGTTCGATCTTCCCGGCTATGGTCACACCGAGGGTAAGCTGAAGGACGGCGCGATCTACGAGGTGCTGGGTGATTTCACCCGCGCCTTCATGGATGCGATCGGCGTCGACAAGGCCAGCTTCGTGGGCAATTCGCTCGGCGGCGGCACGTCCCTGATGGTCGCGCTGCGGGCGCCGGAACGGGTCAACAGGCTGGTGCTGATGGGGACCGGCGGGAGTCAGGCGATGTTCTCGCCGATGCCGACCGAAGGCCTGATGCGGATGGCGCGCTTCAACGCCGGCGACGGTCCGAGCATGGCGAAACTCAAGGCCGTGCTCGAACTGCTGGTGTACGATCAGTCGACCATCACCGAACCGTTGATGAAGGAGCGTCTCGAAGCCGCGACGCGCTCCGACATCATCGACATCTTCAAGCGCCCCGGCCTCGATATCTGGCGGGAGGATCTGGCATCGCTGAAGCACCGGACGCTGATCGTCTGGGGCCGCGAAGATCGTGTGGTGCCGTTCGACTCCAGCTTCATTCTGCTGAAGACGATCCCCAACGCACAACTCCACGTCTACCCGAAGTGCGGCCACTGGGCGCAGTGGGAGAAGGCGGACGAGTTCAATGCCCTGGTTGCCGACTTCCTGGACCGCCCATGAGGGCGGCGGTGACGTGAGCATCGCGGCGTGACCGCACGAGGCTGGGGCCTCGCCGGCACTTGGTGGTAGCCGGCCTCGCAACATCGAGCTGATGCCGTCCGTAGCTCAGCGGCATTCCGGCCCCGATTTGGCGGTGGCCGCCGGCGTACCGGCGACTGGCGGTTGCCCGCCGCCCGTACGTCCAACGACGACTACGAAGCCTGCGTGTCAGGCTTCGGAAAGGTGTCTGCCTCGTTCGGTTAGATCAGCTCAATGCGGCAGGAAACGAGACGGAATGATTGCGCTCCGAACGTGCAACGAAAACAACATGAGGGAGAAACGAACATGAAGGCCATCTCACGACGAACCGCGATTGCCGGCTTGGGCGCGACTGCCTTGGCGCTGAACGGCTCGCGAGCCCGCGCAGCGTCCAAGTACAGTCCCGGCGTCACCGATACCGAGATCAAGCTCGGCACCACCTCGCCGTATAGCGGACCGGCGTCGAGCTACGGCATCTATGGCCAGGCGCAGACCGCGTACTTCCAGATGATCAACGACAACGGCGGCATCAATGGCCGCAAGATCAATCTGATCTCGCTGGACAACGCGTTCTCGCCGCCGAAGGCGGTGGAGCAAACCCGCAAGCTTGTCGAGTCCGATGAAGTCTTCGCGATTGCCGGATTCCTCGGAACCGCCACCAATGCCGCTGTTCAGAAGTATCTCAACGGCAAGAAGGTGCCGAACCTCTTTCTTACATCCGGCGCCGAGCGCTTCAACGATCCCAAGGAATATCCCTGGATCATCCCGTTCTATCCGCTCTACGTCGCCCAGGGAGCGGCCCTCGGCGCTTATGTCATCAAAGAGAGGCCGGACGCGAAGATCGCCATTCAGTATCTCAACGACGACCTCGGCAAAGACTTTCTGCGCGGATTCAAGAAAGGCCTTGGAGCCAAAGCCAACCAGATCGTCAAGGAGGTCAGTCACGAGATCTCCGAACCCTCGATCGACAACCAAGTCGCCGACTGCAAGGCGGTGGGAGCCGACGTGTTCGTGCAGCTCACTTACTCGAAGTTCGCCGCGCAGGGCATCCGGAAGGTCGCGGCACTCGGCTGGAAGCCGCTTCATGTCGTGAATTCGAATTGCAGTTCGGTCGGGGGGACGCTCGCGCCCGCCGGGCTGGACAATGCCAAAGGGCTTGTCTCTGCCTCGTGGGAGGCGATCGCGACCGATCCCAGCTATCGGGACAAGCCTCGAATTCGGGCCTTTGTCGACTTCATGAAGAGGTACATGCCGAAGGCGACGCTCGACGACACCACCGCGACCCCCGGATACAACAATGCCTATATGATCGAGCAGGTGTTGCGCCGTTGCGGCAACGAGCTCACGCGTGAGAACCTGCTGAAGCAGGCGACCTCGCTGCGCGATGAGCAGCCTCCATTGTTCCTCGATGGAATCAAGGTCGGGAATTCTTCGACGGATTATCGGGCAATCCACAACATCCAGATCACAAAGTTCGATGGCGCGAACTGGATGCCGCACGGAGACAAGATCGACTTGAATAACATCGCCTCGTAGCCACAAGCGTCGGACGCCTGTCATCGCGCGTCCGGCCGTTCGTCGCGTCGCAGGTCGCCCGCGGATTGCACAAGATCCGCGGGCGACCGTGAGCATTTCGTCATCGAGGGTTCGGCGTCCTCGTAAGAGGCGTGGATCAGCCGATATCGCAGCTTTTCAAGTATCGACAACGCAGGAGGGACTTCACAATGAAGATGCAGGCAGACATCGGCGAGATGGCCGATCGGATCCGGGCAGCCTATGGAGGGACGCCAGTTGCCCCGATTCGGTCCGAGCTGCCCGATCTCGACGTCGATGCCGCGTATTCCATTCAACAGCGGAATACGGCCTTATGGGAGAAAGAAGGGCGGCGTGTCGTCGGCAGCAAAATCGGGCTGACGTCGCGTGCGGTGCAGAAGCAGTTGGGAGTCGACCGGCCCGATTTCGGCATGCTGTTCGCTGACATGATCGTGGCCGAAGACGAGCCAGTCGCAGCGGGACGTGTGCTGCAGCCGAAAATTGAAGCGGAAGTGGCTTTTGTTCTCGATCGGGATGTCGTTCTCGAGACTCCGACGGTTGCAGATATCGTTCGCGCGGTCGCCTATGCGATGCCGGCGTTCGAGATTGTCGGCAGCCGCATCACGAATTGGGACATTGGTATCGTCGATACAGTCGCCGATAACGCGTCGTCGGGCCTGTTCGTTCTGGGTGGTCCGGTGCGTCGGCTAGACGGCTTGGATCTTCGCGCTCTGCAGATGCGGATGACGCGAGGAGAGGAGACCGTGTCGCAAGGGAGCGGCGCCGCCTGTCTGGGTAATCCGCTGAATGCGATGGTCTGGCTCGCCAGCGAACTGGCGCGCCGCAAGCGCCCCCTGCGGGCCGGCGACATCGTCCTTTCAGGGGCGCTTGGGCCAATGGTCCCTGTCGGTGCCGGAGAAACGTTTGAAGCGACCATCACGGGTCTTGGGACCGTATCGGCACGATTTGCATAAGCGGGGTGGCAGTGAGCGTTTTTACAGGACGGTTCGCAGGACGCACGGCTGTCGTAACGGGCGCTGCGTCGGGCATCGGCCGAGACGTGGCGCGCCGCCTCTCGGCAGAAGGAGCGCTCGTGTCAATTTGGGACTTGAATGCCGTGGCCCTCGATGCTGCTGCGACGGCGACGCGCGCGGTGGACGCGCAGCCAGTCGATGTCTCGGTCGAAGAAGCGGTCGATGCGGCGCTTCAAAGGAGCCTTGAGGCGTTGGGGGGGCGCTTGGATATCCTGGTCGCCAGCGCTGGTATTACCGGGCCGAATGCGGCTGTGAAGGATTACGCAGGAGACGATTGGAGGAAGGTGCTGGATATCAACATCAACGGCACTTTCTACTGCAATCGCGCTGCAGTCCGTGCCATGGAGCACAACGGCTATGGGCGAGTCGTCAACGTCGCTTCGGTGGCGGGGAAGGAGGGCAACCCTAACGCTTCCGCATACAGCGCATCCAAAGCCGCCGTGATCGCTCTCACCAAATCGCTCGGCAAGGAAATGGCTGGCACCGAGGTGCGCGTCAACTGCATCGCGCCGGCTGCGATCAGGACCCCGCTGTTCGATCAAATGTCCCAGCAGCACATCCGATTCATGCTGTCTAAAATCCCGCTTCAACGATTCGGCACTCTGGAAGAGGCCACCTCGCTGATCTGTTGGCTGGCGAGTGAAGAATGCTCGTTCAGCACGGGGGCGGTGTTCGACTTGTCGGGAGGTCGGGCGACTTACTGATTGTCCAGTGACCGTCCTGATCTGTTCTCGTAGTATCGTGGGTAGCTTAAGAGCTTGATAGCCGGAGGATGGAGCCCTCCCACAGGCGGCGACAATGGTGACGTCGTCGACATTCAGCGTCGTTCGAAATACGCTTTCGGACCCGAGCAGGCTGGTGAAACGGCGTTGTCGATCCGTCAACTCGGGATGAGTAGACGGCATCGAGCCTGGCAATTAGCCGACCGACAGTTCCTCGGGGCCCCCGCTTGCCAAGGCGCAGGTCGGAATCCGTAGCCGCAGCGGGGTGCCGCTTCCAGAGCGTCGTGAACGTCATTCAGGAGTGTGAAGGGCAAGGTCGGGCGGACTAGCCGGTTGGGCCGGCGGCCAACGATTCGAGAGCGAGCGGCGCATCGCTGCGAAGTCGGCGCCCAGCGACCATCTGCAACAAGAAAACTTGATGCAGCATTGTTGCAGGTTGAAACCCACTTTCGCTTTATGGTTGTAAAACCAGCGTTCGCCCGTCAACAGATTTTGCAAAATACAATCAACGGTTATGGCGGAAGGGGTGGGATTCGAACCCACGGTACCCTTGCGGGCACGCCGGTTTTCAAGACCGGTGCCTTAAACCACTCGGCCACCCTTCCAGGCTGGAACGACAGCGGCTTAGCAAAGGGCATCGGTCTGGGGAAGGGTCATGCGGCGCTCCGGCGACGCCTGCGGCTTGGCGGTGGCCGCGGGGCCACAATCGAGAACCCGTCGGCCCACCCCTCGGCTTCGATCTGTGTCGCAGGGGCCGCGTCTCCGGCGCCGCACTCACGAGATGAGGCATTATTGCATCAGTTTTGATGTAAATTTGTCATAAGCGCGTTGATTGAGTGAACTTGTTCGGTATTGAGCGGTGGGACCTGTGTCGCACATCTAGGCTTGCCGCGAGGCCTGGATCGAAAAACCGGGCGAAAACAGGTCCTGGACGGAGCCCTCACCGCATGCCCGACGCTTCCGCGAGCGCCATTGCCCTTGACTATCCGCTGAACCGGACCCCGGTCGTCCACACCACGGACACCGAGGAAATGCGCCATGCGCTGATCAATTTCTATGGCGCGCAGACCTTCTCCGCGGAGGCTGAAGGCTTCGAAGGGTTCGGCAGCTTCGTCAAGCTCGACGTGACCGCTTTCGGTTTCTGCCGCTACGCCTCGCGGGCCGTCGCCGAGTTCTCCGAAACCGACTTCGCCCGGCTGCAGATCGCGTTGCGCGGCAACGGCCGAACGACATCGGGCGGCTCGAGCGTCGAGGTCGACAGCGAGTGCTGGTGCGTGTCGTCGTCCGGCGCGCCGTCGCGGCTCGAATACGGCGCCGGCTACGAGCAGCTGGTGGTCCGGTTTTCCAACGAGAAACTGATGGCGACGCTCGAAGCGATGCTGGGCGTCAAGCCGCGCGGTCGGTTGGTATTCGCGCCGACGGTGCGGAGCGGCGATTGCGGCGCGCTGGCGCTGCGCGATTTCGGCCTGTTTCTCGCCCGGCATGTCGATCCGGCGCAGCCGCTGCCTCCGCTGATGCTGCGCGAACTCGAGCAAACGCTGATGGTGTCGTTGCTGAGCGTTGCGCGGCACAATTTCAGCGATCAGCTCGATCGCAACGCACCGGACAGCGCGCCGGACTACGTCCGCGTCGCCGAGGAATTCATCGCGGCGTCGTGGAACAGGGCGATCACCATCAACGATCTCGCGGCCGTGACCAATGTCGGCGTCCGCAGCCTGTTCAAGTCGTTTCAGAAGCACCGCGGCTATTCGCCGATGGCGTTCGCCAAGACGATACGGCTCAACAAGGCCCGCGAGATGCTGCTGCAGGGCGATCCGTCGCGCTCGGTCACTTCGGTCGCGTTTGCCTGCGGCTTCAGCAATCTCGGCCATTTCGCCCACGATTATCGCCAGAAGCACGGCGAATTGCCGTCGGAGACGCTGGCGCGGGCGCGCTGACCTGGCGAAGCCGCGGCCGCGGCGCGCGACGGTTAGTCGAGATGCGCATAGGCAGCGCCGGCGGGCTCCGCTAGACGAGGGGCGTGATTTCGTTGAAGCGCTCCCGGGCGCAAGCGGCAGAGCCGGCACCATTGACCTCAGCAGGGGGCATCGGCCATTCCACCAACCTCGTCGGCGTGCCGATGGGATATCTCACCGATGTCGCGTTCAACGACCAGCCGGTGCCGCTGCATATCGCCGGCGTGCGCGAGATGAATCCGAGCCTGTTCGAGATGCTCGGCCAGGCGGCGGATCTCGCCGATGCCGGGGAGGCGTTCTCCTGCTACATGGCCGCCCTGTTCGGCATCGATGCGGAGCAGCGGGTGCGCAGGGCGGACGGCCGCAGCCGTTTTCGCTCGTCGTTCCTCGACCTGATCAAGGGCTGGGGCTTCGACAGCAACGGGCCGGAAGGCGCGGTGCTGAAAGGCTGGGTCGAAAGCCGGTTCGGCATCTTTCCGACGTTTCACAAGGACCCGATCCGGCGGATCGCGAGCCCGCCATGGACGACCTATGTCGAAGAGAAGATGTCGAGCCGCTTTCACAACAACGCGATCTACGTCCAGCTCGACCTGCTGTTCGAATTCTGCCAATGGGCGCTGGCGCATTTCTCCGCCGCCGGCAGCACCCACGTCACGCTGTATCGCGGCGTCAACGCGTTCGACGAGCATCAGATCCTGCAGCGCATCGACAAGCGCCACGTCGTGATGCGGCTGAACAATCTGACGTCGTTCTCGTCGGACCGCAGCGTCGCCGACTGTTTCGGCGACACCATCCTGACCGTTCGGGTGCCGGTGCCCAAGATTGTGTTCTTCAATCGGCTGCTCGCCGCGCATCCCCTGAAAGGCGAGGGCGAGTATCTGGTGATCGGTGGCGCCTATCGCGTCACCGCGAGCTATTTCTGAGGATCGCAATGACCGGGCCGGACATCGAGGAGCGGGCGCTGGCGGCCTATCTCGGCTTCGCGATCGGCGATGCGCTCGGCGCCACCGTCGAATTCATGACGCCGTCGGAGATCGTCGAGCGCCACGGCGTGCACAAAGAGATCGTCGGCGGCGGCTGGCTGCGGCTGAAGCCCGGGCAGGTGACCGACGACACCGACATGGCGCTGGCGCTCGGCCGCTCGCTGATCCGGTGCGGAGGCCTCGACGTGCGCGACGTCTGTGAGGAGTTCGCCGCCTGGCTCAAAACTGGCCCGGTCGATGTCGGCAGCACCTGCCGCCGTGGCATCCGCCGCTACATCACCAGCGGCACCGTCGAAGGGCCGTATTTCGAAGGCGACGCCGGCAATGGCGCGGCGATGCGGATACTGCCGCTGGCGCTGGCGACCTTCGGCCGGCCGGCGGAGGTGGAGGCCTGGACCGTGGCGCAGGGCCACATCACGCATCACCATCCGCTGTCCGACGGCGCTGCGCTGGCGCTGGTGCGGATGCTGCAGGCGTTGCTCGCGGGCGAGGGGCGGGCGGCGGCCCGCGCGATCGCCGACGAACTGGTCGACACCCATCGGAGTTTCAAGTTCGATCCGTTTCGCGGCCAGTCGTCGGCCTACGTCGTCGATACGATGCAGACCGTGCTGCATTACTACTTCAACACGACGACGTTTGCGGACTGCGTGATCGCCACCGTCAACCACGGCGGCGACGCCGACACCACCGGCGCCCTCGCGGCCATGCTCGCGGGCGCGACCTATGGGCCGGCGGAGATTCCGAAGCGCTGGCTGGATCGGCTTGATCGCCATGTCACGGCAACGATCCGCGATCAGGTGCCGCGTCTGCTCGCCATAGCCGGCCGTGAATGTGACGCCTGAAATCGGAAAGGCCTCGCATCGCGCGAGGCCTTCCTGATCGTCTCGATCGATCGATCGATCGATCGGACGCGACGGCGACCGTTTAGTGACAATGCTCAGCGACGATCGATCTCGAGCAGTTCGACGAACTGTGCGAGAAAACTGCAGAGGCCACGATACAGGGCTCCGTGATTGTCGAGCTCGTGCGACATATTTGCGAACGTTGCCATGACTGCCTTCCCACTTGTTTTGTCTCGAATGCAAGGGTCGTTGTTTTGCCCTCGCAGCCGAGCTTCGGCGACGGGCGTTAAGAAGTAGTTGGAACTCCGGATGGGCGGCGGCGATGCCGTACGACAGCGTTACGAGGTGCTGAATGCAACGCGATCAGTCGATCGGATCTCACACGGAAATACCTAATCCGTTCGCCGCCTGCGGAACAATGTCGCTTGTCCCGCCGTCGTCTCGATGCGTCGGTCGCCGTTCAAGGATGGAGCGGATTGACGCACTGTTTGCACATTATTGTCACTGGCAATGTGGGGTGTGCGACCCATATTGTTCATCATCACTGCGAGGCATTGGTCTCCATCGGTGATGTGATCGCGCGTTGCGCTCCCGCGGTTCTGAAGGACAGGGAGATAGTCTGATGAATCCACGACCGCCCCTCGATCCGCAGCCGCTTGGTCAGCGCATGACCGAGCAGGCAGAGCAGTTGCGACAACAGGCCGGCTTGGCGGCGAATGCCGAACGCCAGCTTCTTATCAAACAGGCGCGCGAACTCGATACCGCGGTCGATGTCCAGGGATGGTTGTCGTCGCCGGAGCTGAAGCCGCCGAGTTGATTTCAGGCTGTCCCGCAGAGCGAGGCCCTCGGCGGGGTTAGTCGCCGATCCGGGTGAGAAGGCCGCGTAGCGACAGGCTAGGCGTCTCGCGCGCGACACCTTCGATCGAAACGTAGCCGTCCTTGGCGACGCCGTCGAACACGACCTCGACGGGATCGATGCCGAACACCGAGACGTGGTCGGGGTGGTTGGCGTTGGCGTGCCGGAAGCCGCGGACGCTGCCCGACACCGTTAAGCCTTCCTGGGTGTACGATCCGATATACGCGAATGTGGAATCGCCGCCGCGGATTTGACCGTCCTGCAGCAGCACGACTCCGTGCGCTTTCTTCCGCGCCGTTTCAAACTCAGCCGCGTAAAAGCCCTTGAGATAATTCGTCATGGAAATCTCTAATTCGGTGAATATGCGGCTGTCTACCACCGGAGGTTTACGGCTTTGCTAATGCACTCGACTTGTAGCCGGCGGTTGTCCTGCGGTCGCGCGATCGTCCGCCAGTATGATCGTCCTTGCAGAGGCGGCGGCTCATTGGTCGAGCGCTTGGCCCGTAGCGCGCGTTAGTCGTGCCCGTCGCCCACCGCGGCCGGGATCGTCACCAGCCGACCGTAGCGCACCCCGCGTTCCGAAAAGATGTGATCCGCGAAATGCTGGATCTCGCTCGCCTTGCCGTCGAGGATGGTGACTTCGAGGCATTGGTCGTGGTCGAGATGCACGTGCATGGTCGCGCGCGACAGCTCGTGGTGATTGTGGAAGCTCTGCGTCAGCTTGCGCGGAAGATCGCGCTTGGAATGATCGTAGGTGTAGACCATCGCACCGACGCAGTTCTCGCCGTTGTCCTCCGAGGTGGTCTGCTGAATGCCGATCCGCGCCAGGTCGCGGATCGCTTCCGAGCGGTTCTGATAACCGCGCGCCGCGATGATGGCGTCGAGCTTCTTCATCAGATCGTCGTCCAACGTGACGGTGACGCGGTGCATCGCAGGCCTCGTTTTGGTATGCAGTTTTATTGACATTATCATACTGCCCGTGCCACGTTACCGGTTCGGGCGATCTGCCGGGGGCCGCCTGCGATAGCAGATCTTGAGCGCGCGCGTCTTGCAACCAGGCAAGATGCGACGGGGGCGAGCGTGCTTGGTATTGATGTCCGGCGGGAGGCTCGACGAGGCGTAGCGGTCTGCTGCGTCATTTTCGGCACCGGCGTGGCATCTGCTCCGGCGCAGGAGGAGACCCCGCGGTCGCGGATGGAGACCTTGCCGCAGATCGCGATCGACGCGCCATCGCGCGGGTCGCGCAGTCTGGTCCGGCGCCCGGCGCGCCGGGCTACAACGCATCCGGCGCGCCCTGGCCCGGCTGGAGCCTCGGCCGCAGAGGCCGCGCCGCCGGTCAGCGCCGGGCCGACGCCGCTCAGCGCCCCGCAGGACCAGTCCGCGAGCGCACAAGTGATCAGCGGCGTCGACATCAACGCGATGCCGGTTTCGCGGGTCGGTGAGGTGCTCGAAGCGGTGCCCGGGCTGGTGGTCACCCAGCACTCCGGCGAGGGCAAGGCCAATCAGTATTTCCTGCGCGGCTTCAATCTCGACCACGGCACCGATCTTGCGATCAGCGTCGACGGCATGCCGGTCAATATGCCGACCCACGGCCACGGCCAGGGCTACGCCGACATCAACTTTCTGATCCCCGAGCTGATCGGCGCGCTGACGCTGCGCAAGGGACCTTACTTCGCCGATGTCGGCGATTTCGGTTCAGCCGGCGCGGTGAGTATCGATTACTTGCGCGCGATGCCGAACAACCTCGCAGAGGTGACGCTGGGCAGCTTCGGCTATCGCCGGCTGCTCGGCGCGGGCTCGACCAAAGCAGGCGAGGGGACGGTGCTCGCCGCGTTCGAGGCCAACACCTATAATGGCCCCTGGGACGTGCCCGACAACGTCCGCAAGCTCAACGGCGTGCTGCGCTACAGCCAGGGCACGGTGACGGACGGCTTCTCGCTGACCGGCATGGCCTATGCCAATCGCTGGACCTCGACAGATCAGGTGGCGCAGCGCGCGATCGATCAGGGCGTGATCGGCCGCTACGGCTCGCTCGATCCGACCAACGGCGGCAATTCCAGCCGCTTCAGCCTGTCCGGTCGGTTCGCGCGCTCGAGCGATATCGGACAGACCGATCTGAACGCCTATGTGATCCGCTCGTCGATGCAGCTCTACAACAACTTCACTTACTATCTCGACGATCCGGTCAATGGCGATCAATTCAACCAGTACGACCGCCGCACCGTGGTCGGGCTGAACGGCACCCAGCGCTTCGATTACCGCTTCGCCGGGCTGCCGGTGGAGACCCGCATCGGATTGCAGGGCCGCGCCGACAGTATCAGCCTCGGCCTCGGCAAGACGATGCAGCGCGACTGGCTGTCGACGGTGCGCGCCGACGACGTCGCCGAACGGTCGCTGGGACTGTGGACCGACACCACGGTGCGCTGGACCGACTGGCTGCGCACCACAGCGGGGCTGCGCGAAGATTATGTCGGTGGCCGCGTCGTCAGCGATACGCCGGCGAATTCCGGCTCGGCGTCGGCGACGATGACCAGCCCCACGATCGGCATCGTGCTCGGCCCGTGGGTTTCGACCGAGTTGTTCGGCAATGCCGGAACTGGATTGCACAGCAACGACATTCGCGGCGCGACCATCACGGTTAATCCGACCGACAAGACCACGCCGGCCGACCGCGTGCCGCTGCTGGTGCGCTCCAAGGGGGCGGAACTCGGCTTGCGCAATCGGTCGATCCCGGGACTGACCACGTCGCTTGCGGTGTTCGTGCTCGACTTCGATTCCGAACTGCTGTTCGTCGGCGACGCCGGCACCACCGAGGCGAGCCGGCCGAGCCGCCGCGTCGGCGTCGAGTGGAGCAGCCAGTATCGGCCGCTGCCGTGGCTCGGCTTCGACCTCGACGTCGCCTACACGCGGGCACGCTTCACCGATGTCGATCCGGCCGGCGATCTCATTCCCGGCGCGCCGGCCTGGGTGGCGAGCGCAGGTCTGACGTTCGGGCGCGAGGCCGGCTGGTTCGGCGCGCTGAAGGGCCGCTATTTCGGTTCCCGGCCGCTGATTGAAGACGGCAGCGAACGCTCGCTGGCGTCGCTGATCTTCAACGCCCGCGCGGGCTATCGCTTCGACAACGGATTGCGGTTTCAGCTCGACGTGCTCAACCTGTTCAACGCCAGCACCAACCAGATCGAATATTACTATCTCTCGCGACTTCCGGGCGAGCCGCTCGGCGGCGCCGGCGACCGCCACGTTCATCCGGCCGAGCCGTTGGCCGTCCGGCTGACATTGGCCGGGGCGTTCTGAACGGACAGTTCTGAGGCCCGTCTCGGCGACCGATAGTGTCGCGCAGCGCATTTCGCCGATACGATGCCCGCGACGCACGCCCACACGGAGACCGGCATGACTCTCGACGACTTTCGGCGCCTGCTCACGGAGTTCACGCTCGCAGCAGAGGCCGCCGACGGCGATCGCTTCGCGCGCTGTTTCGCCGAAGACGGCGTCTATTACGACTACATCTACGGCGTGCATCGCGGCCGCAAGGAAATCGCCCACATGCTGGTCGAACTGTTCCGGCGCGACGCCGGCGACGACTATCGCTGGGAGATGTTCGATCCGGTGTTCGACGGCACGATGGGCTACGCCTGGTCGCTGTCGAGCTTCACCTCGCTGGTGCCGCAGTTCAATGGCCGGTTCGTCGTGATCGACGGCATGAGCCGCTTCGTCATCCGCGACGGCCTGATCAGCGAGTATCGCGAATCGGTGAACGGCGGCGTCGCGATGCAGCAACTCGGCGTCGAGCCCGAGCGCATGGCGAAGATCTTCAATCGGTGGGGAGGGTGGCTGAAGGAGCGGCCGGAAACGGTCGCGTATCTGGGGCGTCCGCGCGCGATCGACGCGGAGGCGCCTCGTCCCCGCTGAGAATCAGGGGCGCGGCGGAAAGCGGCGCCCATTCTCGGCGGCCCGGGCGTGCGGCGCCGCGACCCGCTCGTCAGGTGGAATTTTATCGAATAAAAACAGACATTTGATGGCGGAGACGGAGGGATTCGAACCCTCGATAGGGCTTTACAACCCTATAACGGTTTAGCAAACCGCCGCCTTCAGCCACTCGGCCACGTCTCCGGCTGGCCCGATATGCCCGACACGCTCGCGACCCGCAAGCGGGATTCGACGCTTGATAACCGCGACTTCAGGACGGGACCGAACCGGGGGGCGCCAGGTCGCCGGCAAAAGCGGCGGTTCCGTTTCAGCGAATTGCTGGAGCGTCGGGGCGGGATCCCGGCCAGGCGGAGTCGGGAGATTCGCCCAAAAGAGGATTCGATTCTCAGAAATACCTGCTTTGACCGGCGAAACCGGCCCGCGTGCTCGCAGCAGCGGGTTAGGCGACTGTGGCCGGGTGATGTTGCAGAGCGGTAGACGCCTCTCGCGAAGAATCGGAAATGTCATTTAAAATCAATAATTTGCGAGAGTTCCGGAGCCTGAACGTGAGTGTTATTTGTGCAACACCCCCCCGAAAAGGGCGAGACTCAAGCGCTTCTGGGGCGTTCCTTTGTTGCGTGTGCATCACGCTTAGGTAATTCTCGTGACTGCGACGGAGGGGGGCATCCCGAGGTCGTCCCGGATTAGGTGGTTCGCTTAAGTCCCTCGCGTTCAGCGGGTGTGTCCGAAGGCGCGAAGCGGCTAGGCGGGTTTGATTGGGACAAGGGGACCACCCTGCGGGTGCTTTGAGCATTCTGCGGTCAGGAACCTTCCCTAGAGAGCAAACTTGGAGGTTTACATGAACATGGTTAAGAGCCTTTTCCTTGGCTCCGCGGCGGCTCTCGTCGCCATGAGCGGCGCGCAGGCGGCCGATCTTCCGTTGAAGGCCAAAGCGGTCGAGTACGTGAAGGTTTGCTCGATCTACGGCGCCGGCTTCTACTACATCCCGGGCACCGACACCTGCATCAAGCTCGGCGGCTATCTGCGCGCCGACGCCACGATGTACGGTGGGGCCGCCTATAACGCCCCGGCCTGGAACGGCAACGCCGGCCAGAAGAACCGCCTCGCGAACAACACCATCTTCCGTTCGCGCCAGGACATCAACATCGACACCCGCACCGCGACTGAATACGGCGTGGTTCGCACCTACTTCGATGCGACCTTCAACTGGACCACGGGTGACGGCGTCGCCGCCGGTTCGCTCGGCGTCTACTATGCCTTCATCCAGTTCGCCGGCTTCACCTTCGGTAAGGCCGTGTCGCAGTTCGACACGCCCTGGACCGGCTATCCGGGCAACAACACCTCGTTCCTGATCGGCGGCTACGACGACGTCACCGGCATCAACCAGGTCGCCTACACCGCGGAATTCGGCAACGGCGTGTCGGGCTCGATCTCGCTCGAAGACCAGTCGTCCTATCTGCAGTCGGCGCTGTACAACACCTCGGGCCTGACCAACGCCGGCTTCGCCTCGGGCGTGTTCGGCACCAACTCCTATGCCGGCACGCAGATCCCCGACATCGTCGGTAAGATCCGCGTCGACCAGGCCTGGGGCCTGTTCCAGGTGTCGGCCGCGGCCCACCAGGTTCGCGCCAGCTACTACACGCCTGCCCTCGAGACCTCGGGTCATCCGAGCGACACTTGGGGCTACGCTGTGCAGGGCGCGATTTCGCTCAAGAACCTGCCGACCGGCCCCGGCGACAGCATCAACTTCACGGCGACCTATGCTGACGGTGCGACCCGTTACGTGCTCGGCGGCGTGAGCCCGACCTCGTTCGCGATGTACGGCAACTCCGGCGTCGGCTACCAGAGCCTTGCTCTGGCGGGCGCTGCGGATGGCGTCTTCTCGGGCACCAACAACATCAACGGCTCGGGCATCACCAAGACCCAGGCCTGGGGCGTCCGTGGTGCGTTCAACCACAACTGGAGCCCCTTCTGGTCGACCTCGCTGTTCGGTTCGTACACCTCGATCGACTACAACGGCACGGCGACTGCCCAGATCTGCGCCACGGCTGTCGGGTTCACCTGTAACCCGGACTTCCGCATCGCTCAGATCGGCACCGTCACCCGCTGGACCCCGGTCAAGAACCTGACCTTCTCGGGCGAAGTGATGTACACCTACCTCGACCAGAGCCATTCGGGTCTGGTGGCCCTGGCTCCGGGCGCGACCAAGCCGGCCGCGAACTACGAGCTCAAGGACCTCGGCACCTGGAGCGGCAACCTCCGCGTTCAGCGCGTGTTCTGATCCTGACCTGATCGTTCCACAAGGAACGTGTCACGAAACCCCGGCGGGCAACCGCCGGGGTTTTTCGTTGTGGCAGCGAGAGCCGTTCTGTCTCCGATGGAAATCAGAGCTGGAGTTCGGAGATACTCGCCGCAGGCACAACCTCATGGTGAGGAGGCGCGAAGCGCCGTCTCGAACCATGCGCCGCCAGCCATCATGGCGTCGCCCCATCCTTCGGGACGCCCGGCTTCGCCGGGCTCCTCGGATGAGGGTGCAGTGCATCCAGCAAGAGCCCTACCGCTTCAATCAATCGATGAGACGCGCTCGCCGCAGCCGCGCTTCAATGACTGGATCGCAAGCGCAGTCGGTTCTCTGCTGCTCGTCGTCCGGGGCTTCGGTGCGACCGACCGTTCAAGAAGCTCGAGGCGTGAAGGCGCTCGTCGAGAGATCAACCGGGCCGCGTCGTGCTGCTCCCGGCGGCGGCGCTACTCGACCGCCGCGGCGCCGCGGCGCAGGTCGGCGTCGATCTGCAGGCGACTGCCGCCGCCGAATCGCGCGCGATAGACCTGCAGGTTCTCCATGATGCGCTGCACGTAGTTGCGGGTTTCGGAGAACGGAATCAGTTCGACCCAGTCGACCGCGTCGACCTTGGGGTCGCGCGGGTCGCCGTAACGCTCGACCCATTTGCGGACACTGCCGCGGCCGGCATTGTAGCCGGCGAAGGTCATGATGTAGGAGCCGCGGTAATCGTCGATCAGTCCGCCCAACTCGGCCGCGCCGAGCGCGGCGTTGTAGACCGAATCGCCCTTCAGGCGCCCCGCGTCGTAGGTGCAGCCGTGACGGCGACAGACATATTTCGCGGCGTTGGGCGTCACCTGCATCAGCCCATAGGCCTGCGCCGGCGAAACCACGGCCGGATTGAAACCGCTTTCCTGGCGCGCGATCGCGTAGACGATGCTGCGCTCGACCTCCGGGCCGAACTGCTTGAACTGCGGAATGCCCACCATCGGATAGGCGTAGTGATCGAACGGCAGGCCGCGGTTGAGCGCCGCCTTGCCGACCAGCAGCATCGCGCGCGCATCGTTGTTGCGGGCCGCGAGTTCGGACAGGCCGAGCAGGGCGTCGGTGTCGCCGTTTTCGCCGACATCGGCGAAGATCGGAATCGCCACGTCGCCTTCGCCGATCGCGTAGAGCAGTTGCACCGCGCGCACGACCTCGAGGCGCTCGACGCCGCGTCCATGGCTCGACGGCGTGCCGTTCAGATCGAGATGCGGCAGGCCGAGCTTGGCGCGGGCCAGTTGTCCGTAGTAGCTGGTCGATTGAGCGGCCGCAGCCGAGTAGGCGGCGCGGGCCTCCTGCGTGCGGCCCATCGCCTCCGCGGCGCGGCCCTGCCAATAGCCGGCGCGCGCCAGCGCGGTCGGATTGGTGGTGTCGGTGCCGATCCGGGCGAAATGCTGCGCGGCGGTCGCCGGATCCTTGAGGAAGCGCAGCGCGATCCAGCCGGCGGTGAATTCCTGCTCGGTCTTGTAGACTTCGCGCGTCGGCGTCGCGGCATTGCGGGCCACCAGATAGGCCAGCCGATAATCGCCGATATCGATCAGCTTGCGCGCCAGCAGCCGCCGCTCGATCCACCATTCATCGAGATTGTACAGCCGGTTAGGGTCGCGCGGGACGGTCAGCATCAGGCGTCCGGCCTCGGCGATCTTTTCGTCGCGGCGCAGCGTCTGGATCCTGGCGAACATGTAGCCGGGATCGCTGTGCAGATCTGAAGGCACCGCGTCGAGCAAAGCTCTGCCCTGTGCGGATTTGTTGTCGACCGCGAGACGGGCCTTCGCCAGCGCGAATTGTGCAGCGCCCAGCCGTTTCGCGGCGCGCAGGCCGGGATCGTTGTCGTTGCCGTAGAGGAACGCGTCCATCCGCGCCTTGTGATCACCGGGTGTGATCAGCGCGCCGAACATTTCCATCGCGGCGGTTTCGAGCGCCCCCGACATCGAGTCATTGCGCCAGGCGTCGCGTACGAGCTGTTCCGCCGTGCGACGGTCGCCGCGCGCCAGCGCCGCGCGCGCCAGCGCCAGCTTGCCCTTTGCGGACAGCGGCCTTTCGTTGTCGAAATAGGCCAGTACCGCGTCGTCGTTGCGGTTGTCGTCCCACAGCGCGGCTTCGGCGCGGCGCCGGAAGAATGTCTGCGACGGCCAGCTCGGATTGGCGCGGACGAAGGCGCGGTAACGCTCGACGCTGGCGCCGTTGTATTCGGCGCGCAGGATGATCCATTCGGCCAGCTTGCGGGCCAGCGGATCGGAGATCGTGTCGGCGATCTGCGTCGCATCGGCGGCCTTGCGTTTGCGGACCTGCTCGATGACGTTTTCGAGCGCGTTGGCGTCGGCCTGCGATGTCTGCGCCGTCGCGGCCACCGCCGAACGCGTCGCCGGCTTGCGCGTCACCATCGGCGCTGCCGCATGCGGCCGCGCGGGATCGATCGAGGGCGCCGTGGGTGCTGCGGTCGCGAGCGTCGCCGAGGGCCGGGGAACGGACGCGACTGTCGCCGGGGTCGTCTTCGGCACGATGCTGCGCGAGATCGGTCGCGGCTTGGGCAGCGGGACGTTCTTGGGTGCTGATTGGGCCTCGATCGAAAACCCGCTGATCCCGATGCTCAACGCCAGCGTCGCCGTCGACGCGCGCAACAGGGCGGCGATGTGGGTCACGCGTCTGATGGGTTGGTTGCTATGCAATCACTGTCCCCGGTGAGCGGGCGATTCGCGCGATTCTGTCAGCATCGGCCGGCCAAGTGAAGCCGGTCCGGCGTCCTAAAACGTACGCTTCTCGCCGCTTGCACCCGAATACAGCGGCGAAAACAGGGCGAAAGCCTTCAGGCGGCGCGATCCGCCCTGCGCCGCGACGAAATAGCCCGCCTTGCTCCGCGCAACATTCAGGATGGCCGCGCCGCTGGATTTCGGTCATCGTGGCGGGAAAAGCACGCCGGGGGCAACGCCAACATGACGACGGTTCAAGACGCGGCTGCGCGCGGCCGGATTTCGCCGCTCGGGCTCGCGTTTCTCGGCGTCGCCTCGATCGGCTGGGGCCTGAATTTCCCGATCATGAAGCAACTGCTGACCGAACTGCCGCCGCTGTCCTCGCGGGGGCTGGCGGGGATCGTCGGCGCCCTGGCGCTGGCGTCGATCGCCGTGTGGCGTGGGCAGACGATGACGGTGCCGCGCGTCCTATGGTCGCGACTGATCCTGGTGTCGCTGCTGACGATCGGCGGATGGGTCGCCTGCATGGGGCTCGCGCTGTTGTGGCTGCGCGCAAGCGACGCGGCGGTACTCGGCATTTCGATTCCGTTGTGGGTCGCGGTGCTGGCATGGCCTGTGCTGGGCGAGCGATTGTCGGCGACCCGGGCAGGCGCCTTGCTGGTCGCGCTCGGCGGCATCACCGTGCTGATCGGCGGCGGCGGCTTCGACGCCAGTCTCGACAAGCTGCCCGGTATCCTGTTCGCGGTCGCCGGCGCGGTCTGCGTTGCATCCGGCACCGTGCTGACGAAGCATTTCCCTCTGGCGCTGCCGCCGCTGTCGCTCGCCGCCTGGCAGATCGGGCTCGGCTGCATTCCGGTCGCGGTTGCCGGGCTCGCGTTGGAGGACCCGCATTTCGCGGCGCTGTCGACGATCGGCTGGGCGTCGATGGTCTATATGACGCTGGTGCAGTTCTGCGTCTGCTACGTTTGCTGGTTCGCGGCGCTCGAGCGCTTGCCGGCCGCGACGGCTTCGATCGGCACGCTGCTGGTGCCGGTGGTCGGCGTGCTGGCGTCGGCTGCGATGCTGCACGAGCCACTGGGGCTGCGCGAGGTGATCGCGCTGACCGTGACACTGGGCAGCGTCGGATTGGCGCTGCGTTCCTGACCAAAACGAAAACGGCGCCCGGATGGGCGCCGTTCGAATAGCTTGGTTGCGACCTGTTGCTTACGGGCAGGCGTGACGCTTGCCGTCGTAGCCCAGATAGGTGCCCGAGGCCGGGTCGTAAGATTTGAAGCGCCGCGAGCAATAAGCGTCGTCGCGGTCCTCGCCTGGAACGACGACCACGGAGGGTTCGTCGTAGTAGCCGTAGCCATAAGGGTCGTTGTAGTAGTAGGACGAGCCGCCGACGAAGGCGCCTGCATACGCGCCCGGCCAGAAGCCGCCGCCGTAATATCCGCCGCGATAGCCGCCACCCGAAAAGCGGGGGCCGCGATGACCGCCACCGTGATAGCGGGGGCCACGGGGACCGCCGCCGGCAAATCCCGGCCCGCGCGGGCCGGCGCCGATTCCAACGCTGCCGCCGCCCATGCGCGGACCACTGCCGATCGCGGGACCTCCGCCGCCCATCCGGGGACCGCCGCCACCGATCGCGGGACCGCCGCCACCACCGCCGCGACCGATGCTGCCACCGCCACCGATGCTGCCGCCGCCACCGCCCATCGAAGCGCCGCCTCCGCCTCCGCCACCGCCGGCGGCCCCACCACCGCCGATGCTGCCTTGGGCGAAGCTGAGGTCAGCGGTCGCCAGCGGCATCGCGATCACGAGCGCGGCCACAGCGGTCAACGTCTTGAAATTCAACATCTTGGACTCCATCAATCGGAAATCGTCTGAAACACGTTCGGGAACACAACACGCTGAAGCCGTCGTCGTTCCTGTCTGTTCCCCGGACCGGGCCGGAGCTTCGCAACATTCGCGTGTATCGGTCGTGAACGGATTGCGTTCATTTTGCGGAACCGCTGAATCCCGATGTTCGAAACCAGTCGCAACGGCTGGACATTCTCCGTCGCCAGTGGCATCAGGGGACACTGTCGCTGCCGATGGATGCGTCCCATGAAACTGTTTTTGCTGCGGATTTTTACCTGGTGGAACGGTTTTACGTTCGGCACCCAGTTGTGGACGTGGCGGTTCGGCGAGCTGGTCGGGACCGACGAGGGTGGAAACCGCTACTTTCGGACCAAGGGCGGCAAGATCGATCCGACGCTCGGCTTCGAGCGGCGCTGGGTGCTTTACAATGGTTATGCCGAGTCGACGCGGGTGCCGCCGGAGTGGCACGGCTGGCTGCATCATATCGTCGACGTGCCGCCGACCGAAGAGACCTATCAGCCGCACGAATGGATGAAGCCGCACCAGCCGAATCTGACCGGAACGCCGATGGCGTATCGTCCGTCCGGCTCGACGCTGTCCGCCGGCCGCCGGCCGAAGGCGACCGGCGACTATCAGCCCTGGACGCCGGGCAACTGATCCCGCGGCGGCTCAGGCCGCAGGTTCCGCATCCGCATTGAGGCGGGCCGCGGCGCGGGCGATCGCGTCGACTCGGCGCTGCCGTGCGCCTTGCATGCGCTCTTTCATCATCTTCAGAACCTCGGCCGGGGCCGTTTCCGGCGAGCCGGCATTGAACGGCGGCGCGGGGTTGTATTCCAGCATCAGTTGAATCGACTCTGCTGTGGTGCGGTCGGCGAGCAGCGCCGCGAGCGTCAGCGCGAAATCGATTCCGGCGGTGATGCCGCCGCCGGTGATGCGGTTGCGGTCGATGCAGACGCGGCTGCGATCCGGAATTGCGCCGAAAGCAGCGAGATCGTCGATCGCCGTCCAATGCGTCGTGGCGCGATAGCCGCGCAGCAGGCCCGCGGCTCCGAGCACCAGCGATCCGGTGCAGACCGAGGTCAGGTATCGTGCGCCCTCCGCCTGCTTGCGCAGGAAGATCAGCGTTTCCTCGTCATTGACGAGATCGTCCGTGCCGCCGCCGCCGGGCACGCAAATCACGTCGAACTGCGGACAGTCGGCGAAGGTCGTCGTCGGCGGCAGCGACAACGGGGTGTCGCTCGGCACCGGCTCCGGCGTCTTCGCCACCAGATGCACTGTCGTATCCGGTAAGCGCGAGAACACTTGCAACGGCCCGGTGAGGTCGAGCTGGGTGAGGTTGGGGAACAGCAACATTCCGATCTGCAACTGGGCCATGGGAATCTCCTTCATGCGTGAGCTGCACTTGACGAGGCGATCCTGACATGGTGGTCTGATGTCCGAAATGGCGGATATCCCTCGATTTCAGACAATGCGTATCTCGGACCAATGCGTATCTCGGACGACGGCTGGAGCGTGCGATGATCGGTGTGTTGATCTACCCTGACTTCCAGTTGCTGGACGCCGCCGGTCCGATCGCCGCGTTCGAGATCGCCGGCCGCTACGCGCGCAGCGGTGAGCCGATCAGGATCATCGCCGCGACGCCCGGTGCAGTGCGTAGTTCATCCGGAGTCGAGATGCTGGCGCACGGATTGCGGCACGATCGCGCGATGCGGACGCTGATCATCGCAGGAGGCGACGGGGTGCGCGCCGCCGCCGGCTGCTCCCGGACGCTGGGGTTCCTGCGCGCCGCGGCGGCGCGCGGCTGTCGCATCGCCAGCGTCTGTTCCGGCGCGTACTTGCTCGCGGAGGCCGGCCTGCTCGACGGCCGGCGCGCCACGACGCATTGGAGCCGCACGCGTGATTTCCTCGAGCGCTATCCGCGGGTGCGGCTCGAGCCCGACCGCATCTTCGTCCGCGACGGCGAGGTCTGGACCTCGGCCGGGATCAGCGCCGGCATCGATCTGGCGCTGGCGATCATCGCCGAGCAGCATGGCGATGCGATCGCGCGCGACACCGCGCGGCAGCTCGTGCTGGCCCAGCGCCGCGCCGGCGGGCAGTCGCAATTCTCGTCGCTGCTGGAATTGCAGGCGCCATCCGGACGGTTCGCATCCTTGCTCGGCTGGGTGCGCGAGCATCTCGGCGAACACCTCACCGTCGAGCGGCTCGCCGAGCAGGCCGGCATGAGCACGCGGCACTTCACCCGCGCTTTCATCGCCGAGACCGGGTCGACGCCGGCGAAAGCGGTGGAGCGGCTGCGGATTGAAGTCGCCAAGAGCCGCGTGCAAGCGTCGGGCGAAGCGATCGAGCAGGTCGCGCTCGCGACCGGCTTCGGCGATCCGGAGCGGATGCGCCGCGCCTTCATCCGCGCCTTCGGCCAGCCGCCACAGGCTCTGCGCCGTGCGGCCCGGGCGGCGTGATCAGGCCGCCGGCTGGGTCGCGACGTGGCGGCGCGCCGCGGCGGCGCCGGCGTGCAGCCACTCGGCGTCGTCATTGACCACCCGCATCGCCTCGGTCAGTTCGGCGTAGACCTCGTCGTCGATGCTGACGACGCCGTAGTTGGAGTTTTCGCCATCCCAGCGCCCCTCGGCCGGCTGATCGGCGTGCAGGAACCAGTGATAGCCGATCAGGTTCGGATGGCGCAGCGCCGCACCGACATAGCGCGCGAAACCAGCGGAGCGATCGGCTTGCGTCTCGACGCGCGGGCCGGCGCCTTGCGTGTTCGGCAACCCGGCGTCGTCGCCGCGGAACGAGAACTCGCCGATCAGGCAAGGCCGGCCGCATCCGGCATAGGCGTCGATCACTGCGTCGGGCAGGGCGTCGTAGCAATTGATGCTGATGACGTCGCAATGCCGGCCGGCCGCAGCAATCACTTGCGGCTGCGGCGCGTAGGCGAAGCGGCTGCCGAGCACGAGATGGTGTGGTGCCGCAGCGCGGATCGCCGCGGCGCTGACGGCCATGTAGCGTTCTGCGAGCAAGCCGGCGAAGGCATCGCAATCGGCGAAGTAACGCCCGCGCAGCGGGTCACGCTCCTGGGCATGATCGTGGGTGAAGAAATTGCGGGTGAAGGGTGGGGCCGCGATCGGCTCGGTCGCCACCGCGTCCCACGATGATACCGAGCTGCCCCACACCGCGTTGAAGTCGGCGATGCTGCCGTAGCGGCTGCGCAACAGCTCGACGGCGACCTTGCGCGAATGCGGCGCCACGCCGTCGCGCAGGATCACCGGCAGCAGTTCGTTCTCGCCGCGCCAGTCCGGGCCCCATTGCAGTTCGTTGTCGATGAACCAGCCGAGCACGCTCTGGTCGTCGCGCCGCGGCGCGCAGATCTCGCGGGCGCGCTGCTGCGCGAACGTCTCGAAGGCGGGAGCGAACGGATCGGATTGCGGCCAGCCGCGGCCGTCGCTGTAGGCGGTGGCGAGATAGACCACGCCGGCGGCGGAGGCGAGCGGGGCGTGGCCCGCGGATGCGAGCTCCGGCTCCGACCACGCGCCCAGCGTGTTGAAGCCCCAGCGGTGCAGGCGATCGGCAACGGCGCTGCGCCAGGCGTCGCGGCTGCCATATTTGTGCAGGCATGCCTCGCGATAGGGATGGCGCTCGGTGCCCTTGACGTTGTCGTGGTCGAAATTCACCGCGGTCACGCCCTTCGACAGGAAGCGGCCGCCGTCGGGGTCGACGAACCACCATACGCCGTCGATCTGTTCGACGCGGAAAAAGCCGGTGGCCGCAGCCTTGCCGTCGGCGAGGCCGCCCCAGCGGGTTCTTGGAATGTCGGTCATCGAAAGCCGTTGCGCCGCGCGTCGGCGGCCCTCTGATTGCGGAGGGCCAACCTCGCCGGTTCGGCGCGCGGCGACGTTGACGTCGGTCAATCCGCGCCGGCTACAGCGCCTTCAGCCAGTCGCCGATCTCGGTGACCGCGACGTTGGCCTTCTGCAGCAGCTTGCCCATCGTGAAGAAGCCGTGGAACTGGCCGGGATAGGCGCGATGCGTCACCGGCACGCCCGCATCCGCCAGGCGTCGTGCGTATTCGTCGCCTTCGTCGCGCAGCGGATCGGCGCCGGCGGTCATCACGAAGGCCGGCGGCAGACCGGCCAGCGTTTCGACGCGGGCCGGCGAGGCGCGCCAGTCGTGTTCGGCCTGCGCGCCGCCGAGATAGTGATCGCGAAACCATCTGATCACGGAATGCGTCAGCAGGATGCTGGTCTCCGGTTCGCTGTGCGACGGATGACTCATCGAAAAGTCGGTCGCCGGATAGATCAGCACCTGGCCGGCGAGCATCGGCCCGCCATGGTCGCGGGCGTGGATCGTCACCACCGCCGACAGATTGCCGCCGGCGCTGTCGCCGCCCACGCTGATGCGTTCGGGGTCGATGCCGAGCTTGCGCGCATTGTCGGCGACCCATTGGGTCGCCGCTATCGCATCCTCTACCGCGGCGGGGAATTTATGCTCGGGAGCGAGGCGGTAGTCGACCGAGATGACGATCAGTTGGCCTTCGTCGGCGATCGCGCGGCAGACGACGTCATGGGTGTCGAGATTGCCGATCACCCAGCCGCCGCCGTGAAAGAACACCAGCGCCGGCGCCAGTCCGTTGTCCTGACGCAGCGTCTTCGGGGTGTAGACGCGGGCAGGGATGTCGCCTGCGGGTCCCGGGATCACGATCGACTGGATCGAGGCGAGTTCGCGCGGGTCGGGATTACTGACGAGTCGGGCAGCGTCGTAGTACGCGCGCGCTTCGTCGGCGGTGAGATCTTCGTAGGCGGGACGGCCCGCGTCCTGGAACGCCTTGTAGACAGCGGCGGCATCGGGATCGAGTTTTGCTGGCATGGTTTTGCTGGACCTGGTGAGAGAGAACGATCAGCTCGCGGTGCGGCCGCCGTCGACGGTGTAGGCCGCGCCCGACACGTAGTTCGCCTCCTCGGAGGCGAGAAACGCCACCACGGAGGCGACCTCGGCGGCAGTGCCGAGCCGGCGGGCCGGAATCCGGTCGACGACCTTGTCGTTCGGCACCGGCGTCGGGCCTGGATTGCGGCCTTCGACGATCGCGCTCAGCATCCGGCTGTCGATCAGTCCGGGGCAGACGCAATTGACGCGCACGCCGCTGTCGCCGCATTCCAGCGCCGCCGTCTTGGTCATTCCGATCACCGCGTGTTTGCTGGCGGTGTAGGCGACGATGTCGTTGGAGCCGATCAGTCCGGCGATCGAGGCGGTGTTGATGATGCTGCCGGACCCCTGCTGCAGCATCACCGGCAGGACATGCTTCATGCCGAGGAACACGCCGACGACGTTGACGTCGAGCACGCGGCGGAAGGCGTCGAGCGATGTGCGCACGATCGGCGCGATATCGCCCTCGATGCCGGCATTGTTGTAGAACACGTCGATCCGGCCGCAGCGTTCGACCGCAGTGCGCACATAGGCCGCGACTTGATCTTCCTGGGTGACGTCGGCGGTGAGCGCGAGCGGTTGCGCCGAGGCGGGAAGGGTGGCGACCGCCTGGTCGAGTGCGTTCTGATCGCGGTCGATCGCGACGATGCGGGCGCCGCGTTCGGCGAGAAGCTGGATGGTCGCGCGGCCGATCACCCCTGCGGCGCCGGTGACCAGCGCCACCCTGCCGTCCAGCCGAATTCGGTCGGTCATGCCCGTCGTCTCCCCGGTTCCTTCCGGTTCGATCCGGAATGGTGGCGGCGTCGGGTTGATCCCGCGCTTGCGCCTGTGCCGATTATTTCAGGTGCGGCGGCGGATGGCCAGCCGACAGGCCGCCGGCAGTCGCCCTTCCCCCGCCGTATTCGGCGTGTTAACCGGGACCGATGCAAGCGGCCGAAGCTGTAGAATGTCGCAAGCCTGATTCGTCATTGAAGCCGCGCGGAATGTCCCGAAGCCTCTGTTTTGTCGGTCTTGCGGCGCTGATCGCCGCCCCGTTGATCACGCTCGCGCCGCCGGCGCAGGCGCAGATCGGCAATATCTTCTCCGACCCGGCGCCGCGTCCGCCCGGTGCGATCCCGCGTGGCGCTCCGCAGATGGACGACGAGGAAGAGGTTCCGGACCTGCCGCCGCAGGGCCGCGTGCTGCCGGCGCCGACCCGGCCGCCGCAAGGTTCGGCGCTGCCCGGTCCGGTGCAGTCGCAGCCGCTGCCGCCGCCGCCCGGCACCACGATCATTCCGCAGTCGCCGCCGGCGACCGCCAATGTTCCGCCGGGACAGCCCGACAACGGCATCGCCACCGCGCCGCCGGGCGCCAATCCGCTGCCGGGCCTGCCGCCCGGCCAGCGCCAGCCGCGCGGCGCGCCCCCGACGCCGGCGACGCTGCAGCCCGGCGACGAAATCGTCACCGAGCCGCCGGCGCAGAAGATCGTCAACAAGAAAGCCAGTTTCACCGGGCTCGACAAGATCACCGGCCGCACCATCAGCTTCGACGCCGACATCGGCGAGACCGTGCAGTTCGGCGCGCTGCGGGTGAAGACTGACGCCTGCTACACGCGGCCCTCGACCGAGGCCGCCAACACCGACGCCTTCGTCGAGGTCGACGAGATCACGTTGCAGGGCGAGGTGAAGCGGATCTTCTCCGGCTGGATGTTCGCGGCCAGTCCCGGTCTGCACGCAGTCGAGCATCCGATCTACGATATCTGGCTGACCGATTGTAAGAACCCCGAGACGACCGTGGTCAATGCCCAGCCGGATGCGCCGAAGCCCGCAGCCGCGCCGCCGCAACAGCGTCGCAGGCAGCCGCCGCGTCAAACCCAGCAGGCCCCGCCGCCGCCGTTTCCGGCATTCCGGCAGTAGTCGCGCCTGCCGCAGCGTTGATCGGCGGTCACCGGGCTTCAGTGGGCCGCAATGATCTCGAGCGCTTTGGCCCCCGTCACAGGCTGATCGAGAGGCAGCGCATCGAATGCGGCGATGCCTTGCAGTGCGTCGTCGAGCAGCGAGCGATAGCGCTGCCGGGGGACTTCGATCGCGCCGAAGCTGCGCAGATGATCCGTCACGAACTGAGTATCGAGCAACTCGTAGCCGCCGGCAAGCAGCCGCGCAACGAGATGCACCAGCGCCACCTTCGAGGCGTCGCGGGTGCGGTGAAACATGCTCTCGCCGAAGAAGGCGCGTCCGAGGCTGACGCCGTACAGCCCGCCGGCGAGATTGCCATCCTGCCACACCTCGACACTGTGACAATGGCCGATGCCGTGCAGGCCGATATACAGCTCGCGGATCCGGCGGTTGATCCAGGTGTCGTCGCGGCCGGGCTGCGGGGCGGCGCAGCCGTCGATCACGCCCTTGAAGTCGCGATTGACCGTGACGGTGAAGGCGTCCGACCGCACCGTGCGCGCGAGGCGTGAGGCGACGCGAAAGCCGCCGAGCGGGATGATGCCGCGCAGTTCCGGCTCGACCCAGAACAGCGTCGGGTCGTCGACGCTCTCGGCCATCGGAAAGATGCCGCAGGCGTAAGCGCGCAGCAGCACTTCGGGGGTGATCTCGGAGGCGGCGGAGTCGCGGGAGGCCATGTGCACAGCATAGCAGGGCTCATGCGATCGGGCGACCTCGCGCGGCTGCAGGTTCAGCGGATCGGAACGGGACCCAGGCGTCGACCCGCAACGTGGCGATCGACCTGTCGGTCAGCTCCGCACGGCGAGCCAGATCCAGTGCCGAGACCCGTTGCGCTTGCCGACCGCTCGCACCGGCACTTCGTTAACGGCGAAGTTCGTCCGCCGCAGCCGTCGGGTGAAGTCGTCGTCCGGCCCCGACGACCACAGCGCCAAGACGCCGCCATCGCGCAAGGCGGCGTGGGCGGCGGCTAGGCCGGCGGCATCGTACAGGCGGTCGTTCGATTTCCGGGAGAGCCCTTGGGGGCCGTTGTCGACGTCGAGCAGAATCGCGTCGTAACCGTTTGCGGCCGCGTGGATCAGTTCGCCGACATCGCGCGCGACGATGCTGACGCGCGGGTCGTCCAGGCAATCGCCGAACAGCTCTGCCATTGGGCCGCGGCCCCAGTCGATCACCTCAGGCACGAGCTCGGCGACCTCGATGGCGGCGTCGTTTCCGAACACCGCCAGCGCAGCACGCAACGTGAAGCCCATGCCGAGACCGCCAATCAGAACCCGCGGCTGGCGTCGGCCGTCCAGCTTCTTGCAGGCAAGGGTCGCCAGCGCTTCCTCGGAGCCGCCGAGCCGGCTGTTCATCAGCTCGTTGGCGCCCAGCCGGATCGAGAACTCAGCGCCACGTTGCATCAGCCGGAGTTCGTCGCCGCCTGGGATCGGTGCGGTGGCCAATCTGGTCCAGGGAAGCATGTGGGTTACTCGCGAGATGTCGCCGGTGTCTGATCTGGAGCTTGCTACGAGGCATGGCAGCCTTTCGCGTGGCTTTCCGTAGCAAGGCGCGGCTGGTCGGCACAAGGCTGGGATTACGTATCGACGCGTCAGGCAGTCGCTGGGGCCGGTGCCGGTGCCGCCGCCGGGCTCTTGGTGCGGCGGAAACGTAGCACCATCCGGGTGCCGGAATGTGCCGGGTCGCGCTCGACGCTGGCGTCGAGCTTGGTCGCCATGGCATTGACGATGCGCTGGCCCATGCCGGTCGAGTGCGGATTGGCCTTGACCGCAAGGCCGACGCCGTCATCGGAGATCGCGAGTTCGAGATCGTCGCCCTGGGCCTTCAGAATGACGTGGATCGGGCCCTTTCCTTCCGGATAGGCGTACTTCACCGCGTTCATCACCAGTTCGTTGACGACGATGCCGATCGCGACCGCGCGGTCGGGATCGATCTCGACCGCCTCCGCCTCCAGCGTCAGACGCGACATCCGGTTGCCTTCAGCCGAGCGACGCAAATCCTCGAGCAGCGCTTCGAGATACTGGTTCAGCATCACGCTTTTGAGATCGTGCGAGGTGTACAGCCGACGGTGCACCTGCGCCACCGCGGCGACGCGCCCCATCGCGTTGGTCAGCGCCGCCTTGACCTCGCTCTCCTTGCTGGAGGAGGCCTGCAGATGCAGCAGCGACGCGATGATCTGCAGCGAATTGCCGACGCGGTGGTTGACCTCGCGCAGCAGCATCTCGCGCTCCGCGGCCAGCGCAGCGTAGCGGTCGCGCGAGGCGCGGACTTCGGCTTCGGCGTCGTCGCGCGCCTTGCGGATGACGGCCTGGCGCAGCGCCTGGTCGGCGGCGACCTGGAGCAGGGGGACGAAGTCGCCCTGGGTGTCCTTCACCAGATAGTCCGCGGCGCCGGCTTTCAGCGCGGTCACCGCGATGCTGGAATCCTGTGATGCAGTGACGAACACGACCGGCGGCGCATCCGGAATGTTCTGGATCTGCTCGAGCGTTTCCAGCCCGTCGAGGCCGGGCATGTATTGATCCAGCGCCACCACGTCGATGCCGCCTTGACGCAACCGCGCCAGCCCGGCTTCGCCGCTCAGGACGTGCTCGACGCAGAAGCCCTGCCGCTTCAGGCCACGGCTGACCAGGCGCCCGAGCGCCTCGTCGTCGTCGATATACAGCAGGGTCGGCGAAGAAGGAGTCATGGAGCCTCGGTTTGAGGAACCTGGATCACGGAAAAGAACAGGCCGAGCTGACGTATCGCGTTGGCGAAGCTCTCGTAGTTCACCGGCTTGGTGATGTAGACGTTGCAGCCGAGTTCGTAGCAACGCTTGATTTCCTGCGCGTCGTCGGTGGTCGTCAGCACCACGACCGGCGTGCATTTGAGATGATCGTTTTCCTTGACGCGCCGCAGAATGTCGATGCCGCTGGTGTCGGGCAGATTGAGATCGAGCAGAACCAGCAGGGCTCGATTCTGGTGTTCGACGCCGGACCCGTCGGGACCGAACAGGTAGTTCAGTGCCGCTGTACCGGAGGTGAACGGAATGATCTCGTTGTTGACGCCGGAGCGGCGGATATTGCGCTCGATCAGGCGCGCGTGGCCCTCGTCGTCCTCGATCATGATGATGGTGACTGGATTGCTCATGAGCGGGATTCCCGATTGGTCGCCGCAGTCCATTTCATCGGCAACGTGATAATGAAGGTGGAGCCCTCGCCGAGCGTCGAGGACACCGACATGGTTCCGCCCAGCCGGCGAACGAGCGCGCGAACGTGGGCGAGCCCGATCCCTTGGCCGGGCCTGTCCTGTGTACCGGCACGGCGGAAAAGATCAAAGATTCTCTGATGGTCCTTGGGATCGATCCCCCGCCCGTTGTCGACGATTTCGAAGATCGCGAAGCCGAGTTTCTGGCGGCCGCGCACACGGATGTCGCCGGGAACCCCGTTCTTGAGATATTTCAGCGCATTGTCGATAAGGTTGGAGAAAATCTGCTCGAGCGCGAGCCGGTCGCTGACGATCTCCGGCAACGGCTCGATGCGGATTTCGGCGTTCGCCTCGGCGGCTTGATGAGCCATCGTCGAGACGATGTTCTCGATCAACTCCCTGGTGTCGATCGGAACGGGCTGGAACTGGCGGCGGCCTTCGCGCGTGAGGTTGAGGATCGCGCTGATCAGCCGGTCCATCTTGCCGATCGACGACTTGATGAAGGCGAGCGCCTCGGTGAAATCCTCCGAGAGCTGCTGGTCGGCCGGCTCCAGTTCCGGCTCACCGTCGCTGTCGGCCTTTTCCGGCATCTGTTTGTCGGCGACTTCCCGGCTCAGTGTGGCGATGCGGCGGAAGATGTCACTGCGCAGCTCTTCGAGTTCGCTGGTGAAGCCCATGATGTTGACCAGTGGCGAGCGCAGATCGTGGCTCACGATATAGGCGAAGCGCTGGATCTCCTCGTTGGCCTCGCGCAGGTCGGTGGTGCGCTCGGAAACCGTGCTTTCGAGGTTCAGATTGTTCTCGCGCAGCAGAGCTTCGGCTTCGTCGCGGGCGCGCGCGGATCGCCGCACCAGGAAGATCGAGAGCCCGGCGAGCACCAGCACCAGGCCGGAGCCGGCGGTCGTGACGATCGACGTCAGCGACTGGCTGCGATCGGCCGCCGCGGTCCGCATCACGAACAGCCTGTTCTCCTCGGCCCGCATCGCGGCCATGAAGCTGGCGAACTGGTTCATGGCCTCGCGGCCGCTGTCGTCCTGCACCAATCTCCGGGCCTCTTCGGCGCGGTCGAGCTGGGCGAGCGAGATCAGTTGCTTGAACTTGTCGATCCTGGCCTGCGCGAGTGCGATGCTCCGCTCGATCAGGGGGCGCTGAACCGGATTGTCGGCCACCAGTAGCTGCAGGCGCCGCAGCATAGGCACGACCCGACCCGACGAATTCTCGAACTCCTCGACGAATTCGGGCCGCCCCGTCAGCAGAAAACCGCGCTCCGAACTTTCGGCACGGCGCATCTGCAACTGGGCGAGCGAAATCTGGTTCTCGACCTCCAGGGTGTGCGCCACCGAGGCGCCGTCCTTGCGGGCCTTCTGCAGCAGAAACACCGACGCCAAGCTGATGAGAACCAGGACGGCGAAGGAGAGCGACAGCAGGGAAATCTGGATGAAAGCGCGTCGCCGCGTGGATTCCGGCGTCACCGCGCGGTCTCCGTCATTCTAATACAAAACAAGAACATTCCCCGCGAGGCGGCCCAATCTGCAACCAGCCCAACGCCGAACTCGGAGAACGGTTCCCCGGTTCGGGAAATTTCTAGCGGCCCTCGAGCGCGCCGCCCGCGAGATACTGCTCCAGCCAGTGGATGTGATAATCCCCGTCGATGATCCCGGGCTCGCGCACCAGCGCCCGGAACAGCGGCAGCGTGGTTTCGATGCCGTCGACCACCATCTCGTCCAGCGCGCGCCGCAGCCGCATCAGGCATTCGCCGCGGGTTTTGCCGTGCACGATCAGCTTGCCGACCAGCGAGTCGTAATATGGCGGGATGGTGTAGCCCTGGAACACAGCGGAATCGATCCGGACGCCGAGCCCGCCGGGCGGGTGGTAGCGCGCGATCTTGCCGGGCGACGGGCGGAAATTGACCGGATTCTCGGCGTTGATCCGGCACTCGATGGCGTGGCCGTTGAGCACGATCTCGTCCTGCGCCACCGGCAGGTCGCCGCCGGCGGCGATCCGGATCTGCTCCAGTACGAGGTCGATGCCGGTGATCATCTCGGTGACCGGATGCTCGACCTGGATCCGGGTGTTCATTTCGATGAAGTAGAACTCGCCGTCCTCGTAGAGGAATTCGATCGTGCCGACGCCGACATAGTTCATGTCCTGCATCGCCTTGGCGCAGATGCCGCCGATCCGGGCGCGCGCTTCCGCGCTGATCACCGGGGAGGGGCTTTCCTCCCACACCTTCTGGTGCCGGCGCTGCAGCGAGCAGTCGCGCTCGCCGAGATGGATCGCGCCGCCGCGGCCGTCACCCAGGATCTGGATTTCGATGTGGCGCGGCTTCTGCAGATACTTCTCCAGATAGACCGAGGCGTCGCCGAAGGCGGCCTTGGCCTCGTTGCCGGCGGTGGAGATCGCCATCGACAGATCTTCGGCGGTGTGCGCGACCTTCATGCCGCGGCCGCCGCCGCCGGCGGCGGCCTTGACCAGCACCGGGAAGCCGATCTCCTTGGCGATCGTCATCGCGTCGTCGTCCGGGCCGACCGCGCCGTCCGAGCCCGGGACCACGGGGATGCCGAGCCGCTTGGCGGTTTTCTTGGCCTCGATCTTGTCGCCCATCAGGCGGATGTGCTCGGCCTTCGGGCCGATGAATTGCAGATTGTGGTCGGCGAGAATCTCGGCGAAGCGCGCATTCTCGGACAGGAAGCCGTATCCGGGATGCACCGCGTCGGCGCCGGTGATTTCGCAGGCCGCGAGCAGCGAGGGTATGTTGAGATAGCTGTCCTTCGACGGCGGCGGGCCGATGCAGACGCTTTCATCGGCGAGGCGGACGTGCATCGCGTCGGCGTCAGCGGTCGAATGCACCGCGACGGTGGCGATGCCGAGTTCCTTGCATGCGCGCAGAACCCGCAAGGCGATCTCGCCGCGATTGGCTATGAGGATCTTGTCGAACATCGGACTACCGAGCTGTAAGGGCCAAAGGGGCGAAGGCGAGGTGCGAGTAGCGAATGGGAAGACGACCGGGGCGCCGTTCAATTCGCTAGTCGGAAACTCCCTGGTCGCTCTTACTCAACCACCACCAGCGGCTCGCCGAACTCGACCGGCTGGCCGTCTTCGACGAGGATCTGGGTGACGGTGCCGGCCCGTGGCGACGGGATCTGGTTCATCGTCTTCATCGCCTCGATGATGAACAGCGTCTCGCCGGCGGACACCCGGGAGCCGACCTCGATGAACGGCTTGGCGCCGGGCTCCGGCGCCCAATACACCGTGCCGACCATCGGCGAGGGCACCACGCCGGGATGCTTGGCGATGTCGATCACCGCGGTCTCGATTGCGGTGATCGCGCCTCCTGCGGCGGGCGCCGGGGCATAGCCCATCGGCACCGAGGCCGCGATGCTGACGTTGCGGGCGACGCGGACGCGGAGCCCGGCGCGCTCGATCTCGATCTCGGTGAGATTGGTCTCGTCGAGCAGCAGTGCGAGTTCGCGGATCAGCGTGCTGTCGTCGGTCGCCTTGTCGTCGTTGGGTTTCGCGGCGGTCTTGGTGTCAGGCTGGCGGGCCATGTTTCGATCCAGATGTCTTGAGTGAATGGGGCGGGTCAGGCCTCGGGTCAGGCGTTGGCGCCGATTTTCGCGGCGAGACCAAGGATGGCCAGCCGGTAGCCGTCGATGCCGAAGCCGCACAGGCTGGCAAAGGCGGCCTTCGCGATGAAGGAATGGTGGCGGAAGCTGTCGCGCGCAAAAACGTTGGAAACGTGGACTTCCACGGCCGGGATCTGCACCCCGACCAGCGCGTCATGCAGCGCCACCGACGTGTGGGTATAGCCCCCGGCGTTCAGCACGATCCCGACGGCCTGCTCGGAGCGCGCCTGATGTATCCAGTCGATCAGTTCGCCCTCGTGGTTGGACTGCCGGCAGACGGCCGAAAGGCCGCAGCCGGCCGCGGTCTCGATGCACAGCCTTTCGACGTCGGCCAGCGTTGCGTGGCCGTAAATCTCCGGCTCCCGGGTCCCGAGCAGATTCAGGTTCGGGCCATTGAGCACGTAAATCGTTTGCGGCATCCGAATTTCCGGCAATGTCAGCGAAGCTCTCCGGCGGGCGCGCCGTCGGGCCGAAATCCGGCGCTGCAGCACCGGGTCCAGGCAAAATTCACTTGATTGTCCGGCGTTATAGGTAACCTCACGGCTGAGGGGAAGCCTGAACACGTTCCAGCGACGCCTGAATCGGCTGATGCTTTGGACGAGCATGGCAAGGCAAGTTTCAGCAAATGCTTGCGATCCGTTTGCAGCGGATGATGAGCCGGACAATCTCTGCGGGCGATCGGCGCACAGGAAAACGCAATCGGCGTTCCTTGCGATGCGGTGCGCCTTGCGAGGGCGCAAGCGAGACCCGCGACATCCGCGTGGAACCAGCGTCGCGAAAGCCCGTTCTGTGGAGACCTTGCTCCTTCAAAAAACGGTCCGGCGTCGCTGCCGAATTTCTGGAGCGCGGAATGCCGCGGTTTTGGTTTGGCAATTCGGAAACTGGAGGCGTAGGTTTGATTTCAAAGATGGGTGCCTCCGCTGACGCGGACGCGCACGAGGCCGGACCGCCCGAGCAAACGCCCGCGGTTCGACGCGCCTGATCTCAGGCATGCTGCTTGCATCGCGAAGACGTTCAACGGGAGGCACTATGGCCCGCTACATCGTGCGATTTATGAAGGACATCCTCGGCGAGAACGGCCGCCAGGCCGAGATTTGCCAGAGCTCCCTGGAGGTCGAGGCGGCGAACAGCCGCGACGCCACCGAGATCGCCAAACAGAAATTCTGTCAGATGGAGCGGCTGAACGAATGGTCGCTCCACGCCGACCGCGTTCACGTCGCTGAAACCGACTGCCGTCCGTAGCCGGCGGCTCGACGAGCGCGGTCCATCGCGCCATCGAGGCCGCCACGGGGCGGCGGCCTTGCTGCCGATCTCCCCGGGAAGCCCGATGAGGGGTGACGTCCGCAGAGCTCAGCACTGCTCCTTGCCGCAGCGGGCGAGCGCCACCTTCTGGCGCAGCGTGTCGAGGCCGACCGCGCCGACCACCACCTGCTTGCCGATCACGTAGCTCGGCGTGCCGTTCATCCCCATCGCTTCCGCGAGCCTGAAGCTCTCTTCAATGGTGGCGCGCACTTCCGGGCTCGCCATGTCCTTCTCGAGCCGGGCCATGTCGAAGCCGGCGTCCTTGGCGGCGGCCATCGCGCGCGCCTTGTCGGCCTGGCCGCGGCCGCCCATCAGCTTCTGGTGGAAGTCGAGATACTTCTTGCCGTCGGGCGCCTGCATGCGCACCGCGATCGCCACCTGCGCCGCTTCGACCGAGGGCGGGCCGAGCACCGGAAACTCCTTCAGCACGATCTTGAGCTTCGGGTCTTCCTTCATCAGCGTGAGCATGTCGGTCATCGCGCGCTTGCAGTAACCGCAATTGTAATCGAAGAACTCGACGAAGGTGACGTCGCCGTCCTTGTTGCCGAGCGTCACGCCGCGGGGCGAATTGAAGATCGCCTGGGCGTTGTCCTTGATCGCGGCCTGATGCTTCTCGGCGGCGGCATTGGCCTGGCGCTTGCTCAGTTCGTCGGATGCCTCTTCCAGGACCTCCGGGTGCGACACCAGATAGTCCTTGATGATCTGTTCGATCTGGCTGCGCTGCTCGTCGGAGAATTTCTGCGCCGCGGCGGCAACTGGCGCGCCGATCAAAACGAGCGCGAGCAGGGCGGCGGCAAAGCGGCGGAACGACAGCATGGGCAATCCCTTCAGACGGACAATCGGATACGTATGGCGCACGGATTCGTGCGCTTCATAGCGCTTTTCCCGCCCAATTACGCGCAATTTGTGAACACGTTCCGGTCGGGCGCACCAAAACCCGCCTGCCGCGAAGCGGCGGCGGCCGTAGCGATCGGGGCCGGCGCCGGCGTTCGTCGTCGCGACCGCCGGCACCGTCTGACTGTGTGACGCCGTGGGCTACTTGACGGTGGTCAGGCGCAGATAGGGACGCGGCGCGTCCCAGCCCTGGGGAAACGCCTTCACGGCGTCTTCGCCCTGCAGCGACAGCGGGATGATCACCTTGTCGCCGGCCCGCCAGTCCGCAGGGGTGGCGACGCGATACTTGTCCGCAAGTTGCAGCGCATCGATCACCCGCAGGATCTCGTCGAAATTCCGGCCGACATTCATCGGGTAGGTCATGGTCAGCCGGATCTTCTTGTTCGGGTCGATGATGAACACCGAACGCACCGCTGCGGTTTCGCTCTGGTTGGGATGGATCATGTCGTAGAGCCGCGCCACCGTGAGGTCGGCATCCGCGACGATCGGAAACTGCAGATCGGTCTGTTGCGTATCGTTGACGTCGTCGATCCACTTCAGATGCTCCGACACCGTGTCGGTCGAAAGCCCGAGCGGCTTGACGTTGCGCGCAGCGAATTGCTGCGACAGCTTCGACGTCTTGCCCATTTCGGTGGTGCAGACGGGGGTAAAATCGGCGGGATGGCTGAAGAAGAAGACCCAGGAATCGGCGGCCCAATCGTGCAGCGAGATCCGACCCTTGGTGGTGTCGGCGGTGAAATCGGGCGCGGTGTCGCCGATATGGAGAGACATCGATTGAACTCCTGTGTGCCTAGGAAATGAGCAAGCCCGCGCGCGGCGCGGGACAGCCCGACTGTAGTGACGCTTTGTGGCACCGTGAAAGCGGGAACGGCTCGAGCCGTGTCGAGGCGGGGCGGGGCGGTGCGCGATCACCACTTCATTATAGCGAATGATCGCGCACCGTGGTCAGTGCTTTCAACGCAGATCAACCACGCATTTCGACTACGGGCAGGGGCGAGCCCGGCCGTCGTTGCCGATATAGGTCATGGTCGCCGGGTTGAACGAGCGGTAGCGCTGTGAGCAGTAGCCGATCGCATCGCGGCGGCGGGCGTCTTCCGCGGCGCTCGCAGCGATCGCGCCGCCGATGATGGCGGCGCCGATGCCGAGTCCGATCGCCGCGCCGGCATTGCCGCCGCCGCCCCAGCCACGTCCGCGTCCACGTCCACCACCGCGTCCACGGCCGCGCTGTGCGTAGGCCGGCGTTACGCTCGCCGTCATCGCCAAGCCCGTGGTTGCGATCATGCCGAAGCCGTACATCGTCAGCAGCATGACGCCGGCCAACGCGCGCGTGATCAGCCTGCGTGCGGTGCCGCCGTCTTGCGGTCTCGATTTCATCATGGATGTCTCTCCCTCTTCTGGTAGCCGCGCGACTCTAGGCGCGAGGGCGCGGCATGGCAAACATCGAGACACTCTGTCGCCGCGATGTATTTGCCAGACTGCCCCCGTCTGCGGCCGATACGCGTGTGATCGGCGATCACACGCAGTACGCTATTTGGATGTTGGTTTCGCTTCGACGATATCGTCCGCCTTGACCCAGCCCGGCGAGCCGACCGGGAAGCGGGTTTTGGCGCGGGACGCCAGTTCGCGCGCGGTCTTGTTGTCGCCGCGCAGGAACGCCGCCTGGGCCGAGGCGAGATCGGCCTCGGCGTAGTCGCCCTTGCGGCCATAGGCCATCGCGAGCTGGCTATAGCCGAGCGGCGCTTCGGCCTCGCGCGACAAGGCGGCGCGCAGAATCCGGATCGCCTCGTCGGTGGTACTCTTGTTGCCGGAGGCGACCAGCGCCTGGCCGAGCAGCATTTCGATCAGGGGCGCGCCGCGGCTGAGCGACAACGCCTTGCGCAGCGGCGCGATCGCTTCCTGCGGCCGGCCGCCTTCGAGCAACGCCTGGCCGCGCAGCTCGTAGAAATAGGGGTTGTTCGGCTCGCTCTGGATCAGGCCGTCGATCTGGGCCAGCGCCGAGCGCGGATCGCCGTGCAGATAAGTCGAGATGGCGCGGGCGTAGCGTGCGGGGAGGCTGGTGTTCGACGGCGGATAGCGCCGGTTAACGGTGTCGGGACGCTCCATGAAGCCGGAGGTCTTGGCCCGCATCATATCGTGGCGGAGCTGCAGCCCGGGATCGTCCTTCTTGTCCCAATTGGCGCTGGAGCGCGCGAGTTCTTCCAGTGCGCGGACGCGTTCGGCCGGCATCGGATGCGACTGCGCATAGGGATCGGCCCCGCGCGCGGCGAACAGGCTCTCGTCGGTGAAGCGGCGGAAGGTCTCGTACATGCCCTTCGCGGACTGGCCGGTGGCGTCGAGAAATTTCACCGCGGCCTTGTCGGCGTTCTCTTCCTGCTGGCGCTGATACGACAGCAGATTGCGCCGGATCATTTCTTGAGGCGCCGAGATCGCTGCCGCGCCGATATTGCCGGCGCCGCTGTTCGGGCCGGCCTTGGAGCCCGCCACCATCGCGCCGACGCCGAGCAGCATCGCGACGATCATCTGCGTCTGCGCCTGCGCGAGTTGGGTGCGCAGCTTGGACAGATGACCGCCAGCGAGATGGCCGGTCTCGTGCGCCAGCACGCCGATCAATTGGTTCGGCGTCTGCGACTGCATCAGCGCGCCGTAATTGACGAAGATGCGGCGGCCGTCGGCGACGAAGGCGTTGAAATTCGGATCGTTGATGATGGCGACCCGGATGTTCTGCTTTTCGAGGCCCGCGACGCGCAGGATCGGCCGCGTATAGTCGCGCAGCAGATTCTCGATCTCGGTGTCGCGCAGCAGCGGCGGCCCCTTCTGCTGCGGGGCTTGCGCAAGGCCGGGAACCGGGGCGAGCGCCAGCGCCGCGGCGGTCGCAATCGCCACCAGCCGCGACGCCTGCGAACGGGTCTTCCGGCGCAGTTCTTCAAGCAGAGCTTCAACCATCACTTTGGGCATTGGCCGAGGTTCGAATAACGGATATCCCCTGATCAGCCCAGCAATACGGCAGCAGCGCGACGTCCGCCGGGTTTCGCCGAACCGAACCGCGCGGGAGATAGCAGATTTCAATGCGCGATGCGACCAAGACAGCGGCGGCGCGTCAATTGTTGACGGCGTCCGCGCGGAGCGATGTACCGCCCTTCATGGTGATGGATGTGATGGCGGCCGCGGAGCGGATCGAGGCCGCGGGCGGTCACGTGATTCACATGGAGGTCGGCCAGCCATGGGCGTCCGCACCACGCACGGCGCTCGCCGCCGCGCATCAGGCGCTGGAACAGGGCCGCATCGACTACACCTCGGCGCTCGGCATTCCGTCGCTGCGCGCGCGGATCGCGCGGCACTATCGCGAGGTCTATGCCACCGAGGTCGATCCCGATCGCATCGTCGTCACCACCGGGTCCTCCGGCGCTTTCATCCTGTCGTTCCTGGCGCTGTTCGAACCCGGCGATCGGGTCGCGGTGACCGTGCCCGGCTATCCGCCGTATCGCCACATCCTCACCGCGCTCGGCTGCGTGCCGGTGCCGATCGAGACGCATAGCGAGACGCGACATGCGCTGACCGGGGAGGCGCTGCTCGCCGCGCACCGCAAGGCGCCGCTGAAGGGCGTGCTGGTCGGCAGTCCCGCCAATCCGACCGGCACGATGATGACGCGTGCGGCGTTGACCGAATTGATCGCGGTCGCCGAGAGCGAGGGCATCCGGTTCATTTCCGACGAGATCTATCACGGCCTCGACTACGCGTTCCCGGCGGTGACCGCGGCCGAGCTGTCGCCGAACGCCGTCGTGATCAATTCGTTCTCGAAGTACTTCTGCATGACCGGCTGGCGTGTCGGCTGGATGGTGCTGCCCGAGCCGCTGGTGCGGCCGGTCGAGCGGCTGCAGCAGAATCTGGCGATCTCGGTGCCGACGCTGTCGCAGATCGCGGCAGAGGCGGCGTTCGACGGCCGCGACGAGATGGAAGCGGTGAAGCGCGGCTACGAGGAAAACCGCAAGATCCTGATCACAGGTTTGCCGCAAGCCGGGCTGGCCGATTTCCTGCCGGCCGACGGCGCGTTCTACCTCTATGCCGACGTCTCGAAATTCACCGCGGACAGCTTCGACTTCACCAAGCGGATGCTGGCCGAAGCCCATGTGGCGGCGACCCCCGGAACCGATTTCGATCCGGTCCGGGGCAAGAATTTCGTCCGGTTCTCCTACGCCCGCTCGGCGGACGACATGCGCGAGGCGGTGCGCCGCATCACCGCCTGGCTGGGGTGAACATCCCGGCCACGTGACGGAGGGATGCAGATTCGAGGCTTGATCTCAGCGGCATTTCGTCGCTATAGGCACCCGCGAATAATTCCTTCCTGGAGAAATCCGTTGCAGATCGGTTCGTCCGCGCCACCGTCCTCCGGGCGGCACATCGCGCTTGCCGCGATGCTGTGGCCGCAGCGCGCGGGCGTTTCCGTCGAAATCCTCCGGGCGATCGCCCTGATCTGCGTCGGCTGCGTGCTCCTGACGGTCTCGGCGAAGTTCAACCTGGCGTTGCCGCTGGTGCCGATGACGCTGCAGACACTGGTTGTCCTGCTGATCGGCGCTGCCTATGGGGCGCGGTTGGGCGGCGCGACGGTGCTGGCCTATCTGGCGGTGGGGGCGCTCGGCCTGCCGGTGTTCGCCGGGCCGATCGGCGGACTTGCGCCGTTGACGGGGCCGACAGCCGGGTATCTGGCGGGATTCGTCGTCGCCGCCTTCGTCGTCGGCTGGTTCGCCGAACGCGGCTGGGATCGCTCGGTGCCGAGGCTGTTCGTGGCAATGGCGTTGGGTCACCTCGCGATCCTCATGCTCGGCTTCGGTTGGCTCGCTTACGGCCTGCATCTCGGCGCCGCGAAAGCGTGGTCGGTCGGCGTGGTGCCGTTCCTCGCCGGAGCGCTGCTCAAGAACGCGCTCGGCGCGGCGATGCTGCCCGTGATCCGGCGGCTGTTCGACGGCCGGCGAGGGTGATCCGGCACGCTTCCGTTCAATTCCGAATCGATTTGGCCGACCGGTCTGCCTGTGGTCGTCCCGACGTCATCAAGACAGGCACATCGAGACCAGTGGAGTGATGCCATGTCGACGATGACCGATGTCGGCGTTCCAGTAACGTCGCATCAAGCCAGCGCGAAGCCCTGGTACAAGGTGCTCTATATCCAGGTGCTGATTGCGATCGCGCTCGGCGTGCTGGTCGGTTGGCTGTCGCCGCATCTGGCGACCAATCCATGGATCAAGGCGCTGGGTGACGGTTTCGTCAAACTGATCAAGATGGTGATCGCGCCGATCATCTTCTGCACCGTCGTCTCCGGCATCTCGCATATCCAGGACGCCCGCAAGGTCGGCCGGGTCGGCATCAAGGCGCTGGTGTATTTCGAAGTGGTCTCGTCATTCGCGCTGATCCTCGGTCTCATCGTCGGCAATCTGGTGCCGGTCGGGCACGGGCTGGCCACCAAGCCAGACGCCGGGGCAGTCGCGAAATATGTGGACCAGGCCAGCCACATGCACGCCGTCGATTTCTTCCTGAATATCATTCCGGAGAGTGTCGTCGGAGCGTTCGCGAAGGGCGACATCCTGCAGGTGTTGTTGTTCGCGATCCTGTTCGGCTTCGCCCTGATGGCGCTCGGCGAGCGCGGGCATCGGCTGCGCGACGTGATCGACGACACCGCGCATGCAGTGTTCGGCGTGATCGCGATCGTGATGAAGGCGGCGCCGATCGGGGCGTTCGGTGCGATGGCCTTCACCATCGGCAAATACGGCCCGGCCGCACTCGGCAATCTGATCGGCCTGGTCGCGCTGTTCTACACGACCGCGGCGCTGTTCGTGTTCGTCGTGCTGGGGCTGATCGCCAAATTCGTCGGCTTCAACATCTTCAAGTTCCTCGGCTACATCAAGGACGAGCTGCTGATCGTGCTCGGCACCTCGTCGTCCGAGAGCGCGCTGCCGCAGCTGATGGAAAAGCTCGAGCGGCTCGGCTGCTCGAAATCGGTGGTGGGTCTGGTGGTGCCGACCGGCTACTCGTTCAACCTCGACGGCACCAACATCTACATGACGCTGGCGACGCTGTTCATCGCGCAGGCGCTCGGCATCGAGCTGTCGTTCACCGAACAACTCACCATTCTGCTGGTCGCGATGCTGACGTCGAAGGGCGCGAGCGGAGTCACCGGCGCGGGGTTCGTGACGTTGGCGGGGACGCTTGCGGCGGTGAATCCGGCCCTGGTGCCGGGCATGGCGATCGTGTTCTCGATCGACAAATTCATGAGCGAGGTGCGGGCGCTCACCAACATCACCGGCAACGGCATCGCCACGGTGTTCGTGTCGTGGTGGGAGGGCGAACTCGATCACGACCGGCTGCACGCCAACCTCAACAAGACCATCGACCCGTCCGACGTCGAGACCGCAATCACCACCGGCTGATCAGCCGACCGGTCCCTGAAACGAAAACCGCCCGGCTTTTGACCGGGCGGTTTTTTGTCAGATTACTTGCGGCTGGTCAGTTGCCGCCGCCGAAGCGGCGCGACCACCATCCGGCGCGACGAGGGGCTTCGGAGGCCGGCTCGACCGCGGCCTGCGGCTCCGGCACGTGCTGCGCCTGTTCGGGCTGTTGCGCGGCCGGCTCGATCGCCAGCGGCGTCGAAACCTCCGGCTTCGGCTCCGACGAGCCGAAGTTCACTTTTTCGCGCACCGTGGACCGACGACGTGCGGCAGCCCGCTCGGCCGCGGCATCGTCCTGAGCTGACGGAGTGGACTCCTGGGCAGGAGCCGAGTCAGTCGACTCGCTCTGCACCAGATGCGCCGGCTCAGCGCGTTCTTCCGGCTCGCTGATGGCGGGCGACGACGCAGCCGCGACCGGCTCGGCGGTCTCATCGTCTTCGATGTCAGGCTCGTGCCGCTTGCCGAGCAAGCGTCCGTCCGATCCACCGCCGTCCATGTCGGCTGCAGCCTCGGCGGCCTCCGACGTTTCCAACTCTCCAAGATCGTCGACGATCGAGCCGGAGGCGCCGTCTTCGAGACCTCCCTCGGGAGCGCCACGCCGGCGCCGACCGCCGCGGCGGCCACGGCGACGCGGACGACGTTCGCCGTTCGCCTGATCGGCTCGGGCTTCGCCGTCTCCTTCAGCGCTGTCGGCGCTATCGTCACCGTCTTCGCCGTCGTCCTCGGAAACGGTCTCCACAGCCTCGGGAATCAGGACAGCATCGCCATCCTCGCGTGGCGCGCCCGCTTCACGGGCCTCGCCGGTGCGCGGCCGGCGACGACGGCGGCGCTTGCGCTTGCGGGCGTCGCCTTCGCCTTCGCCCTCGGCGCTGTCGCCGGCTTGCTCGTCGGTCAGGCCGACAGTCTCGTCGGTTTCGATCTCGGCCTCGAACTCGTAGCCCTCGTCGTCTTCATACGGCTCTTCGGCCTGCACCGGGTAAGCCGCGACCTGCGCTGCGAGCAGCGCCTTGGCGGATTCCAACGTGTGGACCTGCTCGCCGCGATCGATCACGAACGACTGCTGTCCGGTGACGGTCGGGTCGGCCATCACCGACAAGGTCACCTTGAAGCCGGTTTCGAGGTCGCGCAGGTGACCGCGCTTCTGGTTGAGGACATAGAGCGCGACATCGGCGCGGGTGCGCACGATCAGATTGTGGGTCGCGCCCTTCATCAGGATTTCTTCGAGGCCGCGCAGCAATTGCAGCGCCACCGACGAGACCGACCGAACGTGGCCGGAGCCGCCGCAATGCGGGCAGGGCTCGGTCGAGCTTTCCAGCACACTGGCGCGGATGCGCTGGCGCGACATTTCGAGCAGGCCGAAATGCGAGATCCGGCCGACCTGGATGCGGGCGCGATCCTGCCGCAGGCAATCGCTGAGCTTGCGCTCGACCGCACGGTTGTTGCGCTTCTCGTCCATGTCGATGAAGTCGATGACGATCAGACCGGCGAGGTCGCGCAGACGCAACTGCCGGGCGACTTCCTCGGCAGCCTCGAGATTGGTCTTGAGCGCGGTGTCCTCGATATGGTGTTCGCGGGTCGATCGACCGGAATTGACGTCGATCGAGACCAGCGCCTCGGTCTGGTTGATGACGATGTAGCCGCCGGACCGCAGTTGCACGGTCGGCGAGAACATCGCGTCGAGCTGGCTCTCCACCCCCATCCGCGAGAACAGTGGCTGGCCGTCGCGATACAGCTTCACCGCGCGCACGTTGCTCGGCATCAGCATGTGCATGAAATCGCGCGCTTCCTGATAGCCGGGCTCGCCGGCCACCTGGATTTCGTCGATCTCCTTGTTGTAGAGATCGCGCAGCGAGCGCTTGATCAGCGAGCCTTCCTCGTAGACCAGCGTCGGCGCCTGCGATTTCAGCGTGACGTCGCGGACCGTCTCCCACATCCGGATCAGATATTCGAAGTCGCGCTTGATCTCGGGCTTGGTGCGCGAGGCGCCCGCGGTGCGCAGAATGATGCCCATGCCCTCCGGCACGTCGAGATCCTGCACCACTTCCTTCAGGCGGGAGCGATCCTGCGCCGAGGTGATCTTGCGGCTGATGCCGCCGCCGCGCGCGGTGTTCGGCATCAGCACGGCGTAGCGGCCGGCGAGCGACAGATACGTCGTCAGCGCCGCGCCCTTGTTGCCGCGCTCTTCCTTGACGACCTGCACCAGCATCACCTGGCGGCGCTTGATGACTTCCTGAATCTTGTACTGCCGGCGCGGCCGGAAGGCGCGCTCGGGAACCTCTTCCAGCACATCGTCGCCGCCGACGGATTCGACGATGTCTTCCTCGGACTCGTCGTCTTCGTCGTCGTCCGCTTCGGAATCCGAGTCTTCCTCGGAATCCATGTCGTGCTCGGCGTCGGTCAGATCGTCGCCGGCATCATCGCCGTGTTCCTGCTCGGCGGCTTCGGCGATCGGGAACGGCGCGTCTTCGGCGTAGCCGCTATTGTCCTCGGGATCGTGCGCCTCGGCTTCCGGCGCGATCGGCGCCGCGCCGGTTGCGAAGTCGGGCAGGGCGGGCTGTTCGCTCGCGACGATACTCGGTGCAACGGCCGGCTCGTCGTGGTGCTCGCCCGAATCGCCCTGATGCTCCCGGCGGTCGGCATCGTGGTGACCGTCATGGCCTTCGGATTCGTCCGACGTCACCTGTGCCGCATCGCCGGCGTCGTGCGCCGGGAACTCGTGCATCAGCCGTTCGTGGTCGGCTTGCTCGTGTCCATCGTCCGTGTGGTTGATGTCTGCGTGGTCGGCGGATTGATCGTGCGGCTCGGCCGCGACGTCAGCCGAAGCCTCGACGATCTCGCTCGTGACCCGCTCGCCATTGCCGCGGCGGCGATGGCTGCGGTGCCGCGACCGGCGACGCGTCGAGCGCTGCTCGCTCTCTTCTTCGGCCTCGCGATGCGCACGCTCGTCGGCCTCGATCAGGGCCTGACGGTCGGCGACCGGGATCTGGTAGTAGTCCGGATGGATTTCGCTGAAGGCGAGGAAACCGTGCCGGTTGCCGCCATATTCGATGAAGGCGGCCTGCAGCGACGGTTCGACCCGTGTGACTTTGGCGAGGTAGATGTTGCCGCGCAGTTGTTTGCGCTGGGCGGTCTCGAAATCAAATTCTTCGACGCGGTTGCCGCGGACCACGACCACCCGGGTCTCTTCCGGGTGGGTGGCGTCGATCAGCATCTTGTTGGGCATTTTTGAACTCTTGGCGGCGGAAAGCGCGCGAGACGGCCAGCGCAAAAGGCGCGGTCGGATAACGCGACGGTCCACCTGATTCGGGGGTGAGGGGAAGGCCGAAACGCACTTCACCGCGCCGTGCCGGCATTGAACCCGAGGCATTGCGCGTGGCGAAGCTGTTGCTTCGCGGCGGCGCGGCCTTTGCGTGGGTCCGGTTCGGCATCGCAATATGGCGCATCAAGCGTCGGCCCGTCTGAACGAGTGGCGGCAAAGCATCCGCCGTGTCTTCTTGCTGAAGGACCGGTCTCGCGCCGAAGCGCTCACCGGCACGAATCATCCGGCCGGAAGGCCGGACTGGTCGGTCATGAAGAGTCTGGACCGTCCCTGGTAGGATAGAGGCCCGGGGACCGGACGCCGCTCGGGCCGAACCGACGCACCTGCCTGGCCGCGCACTGCGCTGACTCGGAGGGGACGGAAAAAACGCAAAATCCCGCTGCTCATTGTCGAGGGATTCCACGCTGCGCCGAAAGGCTGAACGCGACACAACCGGAAGATTAGACCGTCAGCACCAGATACATACGTGGATTGGCTCTCGCTTGCAAGGAGAGCGTCGCTGCCCGGCAACACTGCATCTAATTCGAATCGCATTGCTTAAGCGGCGATTAACCACGCGGTTCTAATGCAGTAAAAGGACCAGCGGACAGGGGCCGGGATTCGTTGCAGGGGCGCGCAAATCATTTTGTTTTGTTCAGCGCAGCTTTTGCGTGCGCTGCAGCATGGATGTGCGCAGTCCCCTCCCGAGGCGGCGCTGTCGAAGCTGGGAACGCCCCTTTGGCTCAAAACGCCGCCGTGCCGGTCCCGAGCGGCTTCCCGATCGCCTCCGACGCCCGTCTTGCAGGTGACGACAAACAGACCCGCTTCATCGTCGATTTCGACAGCAAGGTTCCCGTGCGCGCGTTCACGCTGGCGGATCCCTATCGCGTCGTGATCGACCTGCCGCAGATCAATTTCCGTCTGCCGTCGGGCGCCAATGGCGCAAGCCGCGGCCTGATCAAGGCATTTCGCTACGGTCTGGTGATGCCGGGCGGATCGCGGATCGTGCTCGAATTGGCGGGGCCGGCGAAGATCGCCAGGGCCGACATGCTCGACGCGGCCAACGGCCAGCCGGCGCGGCTGGTGGTCGAACTCGATTCGGTCGATCGCACAGCCTTCGTCGAGTCGCTGGGCGCCGGGAAGGCCCCGGAACTGCGCCCCTCGGTCAGCATGGCCGATGCCACCTCAGCGGTGCCTGTCGGGGCCGCTGCCGCCAAAACTGAAGCGGCCGGGGCCGATGCGGCCAAGGGGGACGACCCGCGGCCGGTCGTCGTCCTGGATCCCGGACATGGCGGGATCGACAACGGCACTCAATCCGCCAGCGGCGTCGCCGAGAAGACGCTGGTGCTGGAATTCGCGCTGGCGCTGCGCGACCAGATGGAAAAAGGCGGCAAGTATCGCGTGGTGTTGACCCGCGCCGACGACACCTTCATCCCGCTCAACGACCGGGTGAAGATCGCCCGCGCCCAGTCCGCCGCGCTGTTCGTGTCGATTCACGCCGACGCTCTGCCGCGCGGCGAGGGCGACGCCCAGGGCGCCACCATCTACACATTGTCCGACCGGGCCTCGGACGCAGAGGCGCAGCGGCTGGCGGACGCCGAAAACAGGGCCGACGCGATCGGCGGCGTCGACCTGACCGAGGAGCCTACCGAGGTCGCCGACATCCTGATCGATCTCGCGCAGCGCGAGACCAAGACGTTCTCGAACAGGTTCGCCCGGACGTTGATGCGGGAAATGAAGAGCGCGACCCGGCTGCACAAGAATCCCCTCAAATCCGCCGGCTTCCGGGTTCTGAAGGCGCCCGACGTGCCGTCGGTGCTGATCGAACTGGGCTACGTTTCGAACAAAGGCGACCTCAAGCAACTGGTCTCCGAGCAGTGGCGCACCAAGACGGTCGGCGCGGTCTCTCAGGCGATCGATTCGTTTTTCGCCAAGCGGCTCGTCTCGGCCGGCAGGCCGAACTGACCCCGTCGTTCGGCCCGACCGGGCCCTAGTTTGGCCACAGCGGAAGTTCTATAAGACCGCAGTGCGGTTACGTTTTCGGTCCGGAATTGAGGCCGGCCCCGGCGGCGATGCCGGTTGCGTACAATGCCAATCTCGTCCAAGGGAAATTCGCCGCGTCCGGCGGTCCTCGGTGAAACGGAACTCAACTGATGCGCTTGCTGCTGCGGTTTTTCGGCTTTCTGTTTGCGGCCGGGACGATCGTGTTCCTGGTCGGCGTTGCCGCCGCGGCCGGGATGATCTGGCACTTCTCCAAGGACTTGCCCGATTATTCTCAGCTCCAGGATTATGAGCCGCCGGTGATGACGCGCGTCCATGCGACGGACGGCTCGCTGCTCGGCGAGTATTCGAAGGAGCGCCGGCTGTATCTGCCGATTCAGGCTGTGCCGAAGCTGGTGATCAACGCTTTCCTCGCGGCCGAAGACAAGAATTTCTACGAGCACGGCGGCATCGACTATCAGGGCATGGCGCGCGCCGCGATCCTTTACGCGCAGAACATCGGGTCCAACCGGCGGCCTCAGGGTGCGTCGACGATCACCCAGCAGGTCGCCAAGAACTTCCTGCTCACCAACGAAGTGTCGTTCACCCGCAAGATCAAGGAAGCCTTGCTGGCGATGCGGATCGAGCGGGCCTATTCCAAGGACCGTATTCTCGAACTGTATCTCAACGAGATCTATCTCGGGCTCGGCGCTTACGGCGTCGCCGCCGCATCGCTGGTGTATTTCGACAAATCGGTCAACGAACTGACCCTGTCGGAAGCGGCCTATCTGGCGGCGCTGCCGAAAGCCCCCGCGGCGCTGCATCCGATCCGCAACCACGACCGAGCGGTCGAGCGCCGCAACTACGTCATCGACCGCCTGGTGGAAAACGGCTGGACCAAGCAGGCCGACGCCGACAAGGCGCGCAAGGAGCCGCTGACCGTCACCAGCCGCGGCACTGGCGCGCACACTTTCGCCGGCGAGTATTTCGCCGAGGAGGTCCGCCGCGATATCCTGGAGCGCTACGGCGAGAAGAAGCTGTACGAAGGCGGCCTGTCGGTTCGCACCTCGCTCGATCCGAAACTGCAGGTCGAGGCGCGCAAGACGATGACCGCCGGCCTCGTCAAATTCGACGAAGCGCAGGGCTGGCGAGGACCGGTTTCGAAGCTGGATATCAGCGGCGACTGGGGTGTGAAGCTCGCCGAGGTCAAGTCGCTGTCCGACATCTCGCCGTGGCGAATGGCCGTGGTGCTCGAGACCTCCGACCAGTCGGCGCGGATCGGCTTTCAGCCCGGCCGCGAGCTCGGCGGCGCGGTGTCGAAGAAGCGCGAGACCGGGTTGATCGCGCTCGACGGCGTCAAATGGGCCAAAGCCGCGACCGGCCCGCAGCGCGGCCGGACGCCGGGGTCGGTGTCGCAGGTGCTGTCGGCCGGCGACGTCATCTACGCCGATCCGATGCTCGACAAGGAAGGCAAGCCTGTCGAAGGGCAGTATCGGCTGCGACAGATCCCCGAAGTGTCGGGCGCGATGGTGGCGATGGATCCGTGGACCGGGCGCGTGCTGGCGATGGTCGGCGGCTTTTCGTTCGACCAGAGTCAGTTCAACCGGGCGACGCAGGCCTATCGGCAGCCCGGCTCGTCGTTCAAGCCGCTGGTGTATTCGGCGGCGATGGACAACGGCTATACGCCGTCCACCGTGGTGATCGACGCGCCGATCGAAATCGACCAGGGGCAGGGTGCCGGCGTGTGGCGGCCCGAGAACTACTCGACCGGCAAATATTACGGTCCGGTCACGCTGCGCAACGCGCTGCAACGCTCGCTCAACACCGTGACGGTGCGGTTGGCGCAGGACGTCGGCATGCCGCTGATCGGCGAATACGCCAAGCGGTTCGGCGTCTATGACGAACTGCCGAACTATCTGTCCTATGCGCTCGGCGCCGGCGAGACCACGGTGATGCGGATGGTCACCGCCTATTCGATGTTCGCCAACGGCGGACGGCGGGTGAAGGCCACGCTGATCGACCGCATCCAGGATCGCTACGGCCGCACCATCTTCAAGCACGACGCCCGCGAATGCCGCGGCTGCGACGCGCCGGAGGGATGGAAGAACCAGCCCGAGCCGCAACTGGTCGATCGCCGGGAGCAGGTGCTCGATCCGATGACCGCCTATCAGATCACGTCGATGATGGAGGGCGTCGTGCAGGCCGGCACCGCCACGGTGGTGCGCGAGGTCGGCAAGCCGATCGCCGGCAAGACCGGCACCACCAACGACGAAAAGGACGCCTGGTTCATCGGCTTCTCGCCGGACCTCGTGGTCGGGATCTATTTCGGCTACGACAAGCCGCGCAATCTCGGCCGCGGCGCTACCGGCGGCCATCTCGCCGCGCCCGTCGCCAAGGACTTCTTCAAGCTCGCGCTCGCCGACAAGCCGGCGGTGCCGTTCCGCGTGCCGGCGGGCATCAAGCTGGTCCGCGTCGACGCCAAGAGCGGGATGCGCGCAGGTCCGGGCGATGGCGGCCGCACCATCCTCGAGGCGTTCAAGCCGGGCACCGCGCCGCCGGACAATTATTCTGTGATCGGCGTCGCCGACGCCGACGGCCGCCAGCAGCAGGCCCCGCCGCCGGACGATCGCGGCTTCATGCGACCGGGGACGGGCGGCCTTTACTGACGGGCCGCTTGATCGGGGCGATTGCGCTTTGCCGCGTCGCCCGCTAAATCGCGTCTCACAGTTTTGCGGCCACCTTTCGGGGGCCGCCGCCCAGCAGAGATTCCATGCGCGCAGAAACCGAACGCCTCGTCGAAGAGATCAAGCAGTCAGTCGGGCTGCTGAGGAGGCATCTTTGACGTCGACCAGTCGACCGTCCGACTCGCGGAGCTGAACAAGCTCGCCGAGGATCCCGACCTCTGGAACGATCCGCAGAAGGCCCAGAAGCTGATGCAGGAGCGAACCTCGCTGGAGGATTCGCTGACCGGCATCGGCAAGGTCGAGCGTGAGCTGACCGACAACGTCGAGATGATCGAACTCGGCGAGGCCGAGGGCGACGAGGGCGTCGTCCGCGAAGCCGAGGCGGCGCTCAAGGCGCTGAAGAAGGAAGTGGCGCGGCGCGAGCTGGAAGCGCTGCTGTCGGGTGAGGCCGACCGCTTCGACACCTATCTCGAAGTCCACGCCGGCGCCGGCGGCACCGAGAGCCAGGACTGGGCCTCGATGCTGCTGCGGATGTACACCCGCTGGGCCGAGAAGCACGGCTTCAAGGTCGAATATCTCGAAGAATCCGAGGGCGAAGAAGCCGGCATCAAATCGGCGACGATCCAGATTTCCGGCCACAACGCCTATGGCTGGCTGAAGACCGAAGCCGGCGTCCACCGGCTGGTGCGGATCTCGCCGTTCGATTCAAATGCCCGCCGGCACACCTCGTTCTCGTCGGTGCAGATCTTCCCGGTGATCGACAATTCGATCAAGATCGACATCGCCGAATCCGACGTCCGCGTCGACACCATGCGGTCCGGCGGCGCCGGCGGCCAACACGTCAACAAGACCGAATCCGCGGTGCGCCTGACCCACATCCCGAGCGGCGTCGCGGTGGTCTGTCAGGCCGGCCGCTCGCAGCACAAGAACCGCGCCCAGGCGTGGGACATGCTGCGCGCCCGGCTTTACGAGATCGAGCTGAAGAAGCGCGAGGAGCAGGCCGCCGCCGATCAGGCCGCCAAGACCGAAATCGGCTGGGGCCACCAGATCCGCTCCTACGTGCTGCAGCCCTATCAGATGGTCAAGGACCTGCGCACCGGCGTGCAGACCTCCGACACCGCCGGCGTGCTCGACGGCGACCTCGACGAATTCATGGCCGCGACCCTGGCGCAGCGCGCGTTCGGCACGGGGCCGGGGGCGGTCGAGGACGTCGACTAAGCGTGGGCGCTCCCGCAAAGGTCGGCTTCATCGGTCTCGGCAAGATGGGCCATGGCATGGCCGGCCGGATGCTCGACGCCGGCTTCGAGGTCGCGGTATGGAATCGCAATCCGGCGAAAGCCGACGCTCTGATCAGCCGCGGCGCGCGCCGCGCTGCGACGCCGGCCGAGGCCGCACACGCTGCCGATGCGATCGTGACCATGGTCGCCGACGATGAGGCGTCGCAAGCCGTCTGGCTTGGGGCCGATGGTGTCGCGACGACGGCGAAGGTTGGTGCAGTCGCGATCGAATGTTCGACCGTCTCGCATCAACATGCGCTCGAACTCGCCGCGGCGCTGCGCGCGCGTGGGTTGATCTACATCGATTGTCCCGTTACGGGCCTGCCCGACGCTGCCGCACGCGGCGAACTCACCTTGCTGATTGGCGCCGAGCCGAGCGATCTCGACGCGGCGCGCCCATATCTTGCGCCGCTTGGCCGGACGATCCGGCATTTCGGACCGGTCGGGGCCGGCACTGTCTACAAGCTGATCAACAATCTGATGGGCGCGATCCAGATCGCCGGCATCGCCGAAGGCATTGCGATGGCCGAGCAGGCCGGCCTCGACATGGCCCTGGTGCGTGAAGCGATCGCGGGCAGTGTCGTTGCCAGTCCGCAGGTGCTGCGGCAGGCCCCGCGGATGATCGACCGCGACTTCACCAACGCCACCTTTACTGCGGCGCTCCGGCACAAAGACGCACGCTACGCGATCGAATTGGCGAAAGCGCTGCGATTGGAGCTACCGCTGTCGCTTGCAGCGCTCGCCAGTTATGCGCGCGCCACCGATGCCGCGCCCGACGACGACGAGGCAAAGATCGTCGAGGTCGTCTTGAAGCCACGCCCGCGGGAGTGACTCCAGGCACCGCGCCTTTGAACGGCTGTGTGCGGCCGGCTTTCGGAATTCGGGTGGCGGCGCGACACTCTCTGCAAGATGACTGGCGTCGCGAGGTGCGATCATGGCGTCAGGAATTCATCCTATTCATCCACGGGATTGGGCGCTGCTGATCGCGCTGTCGATCCTGTGGGGAGCATCGTTCTTTTTCGTGGGCGTGGCTCTGAAAGAGCTGCCGCCTTTCACCATCGTTTTTCTTCGAGCCGCGATCGCGGCGCTGTGCTTCGCGTCCGGCTGTATGAGGTCGAGCTGAAGCCGCAATAACGACATCGGCCGGGACCACCAGACCCGCTCCTACGTGCCGCAGCCGTATCAAGATGGCGAAGGACCTGCGCACCAGCGTGCAGACCTCCGATAACCGCCGGCGTCCTCGACGAATTCATGGCCGCGACGCTCGCACAGAGGGCGTTCGGCTCGGGGCCGGGCAGTATCGAGGAGGATTAGCCTCTTGGCGAGAACGAAACCATGTTGGGACTCGTTGGCCAGCGGCGCGTCGCCATTCGAAGGTGAGCATTCCTAAATTTTTCTGGGACGGACTTTCCTAAGCGCTTCCGCGGACCGATGAAGAGCGGCGTTTCCTGCGCCGTTTCTCTCTCACAAAGCCTCAATATTCCAACTTCAATACTCTCGTGATTTATTTCACATAACGTTTTTTTCTCGTCGGCGGACCACCTGTCGCGTCGAACAAAAGAGTAAGGGCGGTCAAATCGGACGATTGCCTTGAGCGCGGTAGCCGAGCCGTCTTTCTCGCCAAGTGCCGCAACTAGCAATCCAGCGGATATTCTCTCTGATGGAAAGCCGGCCGTTATATCTAAGCCAGATCGGTTCGGAGCTGGAGAGGTATTGCGATGGACGTACCAAGTGCCCCAATCAAGTTGCTGATCGTTGCTGAAGCGTGTTGCGTGGGTCGAAGGATCGCACCAAATCGCTGGATGGTAGAGGTAGAGCTCAAGCGCGGATATGTCCCAACAACTTCCCTGTCGTACTAGTTTGTAACTCTGCATAATCATCTTCGCGGAAGCGTAGAACCGGTCTTCAATATCTTCCTGTGATGAAACTCCCCGGAAATCGGGAAGATACGAAAGGGCGGAGTGAGTATCGCTAGCTTTAGCGTATCTCATGTCTCAATTCTCTAGTAGTTGCGTCGAGCCTTGGGATTACCCCGCCCCCGCCAGCCGCACCCCCGCCCGGAGAAACTTCTGCGGATCCACCGCTTCCCCATCAATCCGCGTTTCGTAGTGCAGATGCGGGCCGGTGGAGCGGCCGGTGGAGCCGATTTCGCCGATCACCTGGCCGATCTGGACGCTCTGGCCGACCTTGGCGATGATCTTGGACAGATGTCCGTAGCGGGTCGACAGGCCGTTGCCGTGGTTGATCTCGACCATCTGGCCGTAGCCGCCCTGCCAGCCGGCGTTCACGACCTTGCCGACCGCCGTGGCGCGGACCGGGTCGCCGGAGCTGCCGCGGAAATCGAGGCCGGTGTGCATCGCCGGGCGGCCGAGAAACGGGTCGGTGCGGACGCCGAAACCGGATGACAGCTCGACCTCACCGACCACCGGCTTGCGATAGGGCACCAGAGCCAGCGCGCGATTGAGGCGGTCGAGCTGGGTGCGGCTGAGATTGATCCGGTAGAGCTGTCGGTCGAATGCGCTGGCGTTGCTGGATGGCGGCTTCAGCGGCACGAACGGTCCGCCGACGCCGGCGCGCGGAGCCGCGGCTTCCAGCCCACGGGCGTCTAGCCCGAGATCGGCCAGCACGCCGCGCATCCGGCGAGCGCGCGACTCGAAGCTCTCCTCGACCGAGCCGAGCGTCGCGATCTGCCGCTTCTCGACCAGGTCGAGCGATTGCTCGAGTTTCGTCAGCGCGGTGTCGAGACCCTGGGCCTTGGCGTATTGCGTCGTCGGCAGCGCCGGCGCGGCTGCGGGGGAGCGTGATTCCAGCCGCGCTTCGCGATCCGGCGGGGCAACGAAGATCACGGTGTCGTTGATCGGCGACGGCTTCAGAGGGCCGGCTGGCGCGCTGTCGGTCGTCGGCGTCCGCGAGCTCTTGATGCTGCCGGTGACGGCGACGTCGGGCAGGGTGCTCATCGCACTGGTGCGCGACTCCAGCATGGTCTGCCGGCGCATCACCTGGTCGAGCTTCTGGTCGAACTGTTCCTGATCCAGCAATTGCCGGCTGGTGGTGCGATCGACCTTGGCGCGCAGCTCGGCGATGCGGTCCTCATAGGCGTATTGCATCTCCGCCTGGCGGGCGATCAGCCGGGTCAGGACGTCGTCGCGAAATGCGAAATAGGTCGCGGTGGCCGCCGACCAGCAGCCGAGCAGGACGATGGTTCCGACCACGATCCAGAACAGCACGGGCCCGATCCGCACCTGCCGGCCGGCATGGGCGAAAGTGTAGCTCGAGGCCTCCGCTGCGATCCGGGGCTGAGGCCCCGGCGGCGGGCGGTGCGCCCGGTACGGCGCCTGGCGACCGTGATGCGGAGCGTGGTGTTGCTGGTGTTCGGAAGGGTGACCGGAACGGTAGGACATCGATACTCCCGCGCCGGACGGATACGGTTCGTCGGCTCAACGCGCGGGCAGATTTGACCCCCTCATGGTTAATTTTCGGAAAATGGAATCACAGCAATTGCGCGGCGGCGAGGACTTGGTCGGCATGGCCGTCCACCTTCACATTGCGCCACACCCGCGCGATCTTGCCGTCGCGGCCGATCAGAACCGTGCTGCGAATAATCCCTTCGAACTTTCGGCCGTATAACGATTTTTCGCCCCAGGCGCCGTAGGCCGCGAGCATCGCATGGGTGGGATCGGACAATAGCGGCGTCGCCAGGCCGTGCTTGTCGCGGAAGGAATCCTGCGCCTTCACCGAATCCGCCGAGACGCCGACAACCGCCGTGCCGCAATCGTCGAAGGCCTGCTTCAGCCGGGTGAAGTCGATCGCTTCCTTGGTGCAGCCCGGCGTGTTCGCCCGCGGGTAGAAGAAGAGCACGAGCTTCTTTCCGGAAAAGCTTGCCAGCGTGACGGTTTCGCCGCCGTCGCGAGGCAGGCTGAAAACCGGCGCCTTGGCGCCCTCGGCGGGACCGGCGGCGGCAGATGCTGCGGACTTTGCGGTAGATGTCTTGCCGGTCGCTTTGGCTTTGGCCGCGCCCGCCGGCTTTGCCTTGGCAGCGGCTTTGCTCGCTGATGGCGTCGCTGCAGACTTGTTGACGGCGGCCGCAGATTTCGTCGCGGGCTTCTTCATCGCTTCGGATTTCGAGGGATTCTTGCGCGTTTGCTTGGACATACGCCTTCCTTTCGTCGCTTTCGACAGGTCAAACAAGACGCTCCGGAGATCGCTGCGGCGCTGCCGCTGCTGGGCAAATCCGCTGGCCTCGGGATATGGTTGCAAGGATTCGGCGTCCAGACCATCCGATTGTTGCGTCGGCCCGCCGGCTGGCGATTCAAGAGTTCAACCGAGGATTTGGCAGAAATGCCGCCACAGGAGCGTATCCTGCGCGTCGGCGCAAAAACCTCCCTCGGCGATCAGCCTGCGACAGAGCGCGCGCACCGAGAGGCCATGGCCAGCGACCCATCGCAAAACGCTTCCGGGCCGCATCCCTCCCGCGATGACCACGGCGCCGAATGCTGGCAGGATAGCGGCTGGGATCCGGAGCACGACGAGGCTGGACGCCATCGCGCCCGTAAGTTGCTGGCTCGGCGGAATCTCGGCTTTCACCGGGTCGACGATTCGATGCGGCGCTGGCAGCACCGGTTATCCGGCGCACCTTGGTTGCGGCGGATCTCGATTGCCGTTCTGGTGGTCGGCGTCGTACTGGCGGCCGGTTTTGGCGGTCTGTGGCTGCGGCTGGGTGCCGGACCGATCAATCTCGACATGGCGACGCCTTGGCTCGCCGATGCGATTGCAGAGAACATCGGCAATGGTAACACCGTCGAGGTAGGCGGCACCCAGATCGAGCGGGTCGGACGGATCCGTGTCGCGGTCCGGATCCGCGATATCGTGGTGCGCGACCGCGACCACGTCGTCGTCGCCACTGCGCCGAAAGCGGAAGTCCGGCTGTCCGGCCGGGCGTTGCTGATCGGCAAGCTGCGTGCGGAGAGCCTGCGCCTGGTCGACGCCGAACTGGCGATCCGGATCACGCCTGATGGTCAAGTGACGGTGTCGACGGGCGACACCGAGCGGCCGATCGCGACAGGCGTCGCCTCGACCCGCAAGCCGCAGGAGTTCACGCTCCCGGGCCAGCCGCCCGTTGCCGCTACGGCGCCCGGACAAGGCGGCGCAGTGTCGCCGGCGCAGCCGGGCTCGCCCGCGGCAACCGCCACCGACGACGCGACGAAGAGCCTGCTCGCCGGGCTGGATTGGCTCGACAGCCTGAGCCTGACCGGGCTCGATGGCCAGAACCTCAACGAGATCGGCCTGAAGAACGGCAATCTCGTCGTCGACGACCAGCAGCGCGGCAATCGCTGGACGTTCGAGAACATCAGCCTGAGCCTGCGCCGCCCCAGCCGCGGCGGTGTCGCGCTGAGCTTCGGCGAGGGCGGGGGCAAGCCGTGGTCGCTGCGGGTCGAGGTCGGGCCGGCGCTGGATGGCGTTCGTGCCGTGGAACTGCATGCCAATCAGGTGCCGACGCGCAATATCCTGCTGGCGCTGCGGCTGAAGAACCTGACCTATGGCGCCGACTTCCCATTGACCGGCGACCTCAAGGGCGAACTCGGCCGCGATGGTCTGCCGACCTATTTCCGCGGCAAGCTGGTCGCCGGCGCCGGCACCGTGATCGATTACGACACGCCCGACTATCCGATGGCGATCGATCAGGCGGAATTCAACTTCGAATGGGACGCCAACCGTCGCGTGCTGATGGCGCCGTTCAAGATCATCGCCGGCGCCAATCGCGTCACGCTGTTGGCGGCGCTCGAACCGCCCAACGGCAGCACGCCCGATTGGCGGCTCGCCTTGTCCGGCGGGACCATCGTGCTGCCCGGCGCGCAGGGTGAGGCGCCGCTGATTTTCAACAGCATCGCCGTTCGGCTCAGCTTCGACACCGACAATCGCCGTGTGCTGCTGACCCAGGCCGACGTCAACAATGGCGAGATCGGCGTCGCCGGCTCCGGCAGTATCGACTACAGCGGCGAGCCGCGGCTGCAGCTCGGACTGGCCGGCACGCCGATGTCGGTCTCGGCGCTGAAGCGGATGTGGCCGATCCTGGTCGTCCCGGAAGTGCGGGAATGGGTCAACGAGCGGATCGACAAGGGCTCGATCCAGAGCATCGACATCGCCGTCAATTCGCCGGTGAAAAACCTGTCCCGGCGTGGGCCGCCGATCCCGGACGAGGGACTGCTGGTCAACATTGTCGGCACCGGCGCGACGATCCACCCGGTCGATGGCATGCCGTGGGTGCGCGACGCCGACATGCGCGTCCGCGTGACCGGTCGCACCGCTGCGGTCGCGATCGCGCAGGCCAATTCAGAGACGCAGAGCGGTCGGAAGATCGCGCTGTCGGATATCCTGTTCGAGGTGCCGGACATGGCGCCGAAGCCGTCGCCGTCGCGGATCAAATTCAAGCTCGACGCTCCGGTGCCGGCCGTCGCCGAAGTGCTGTCGTCGGGCCGTCTCAGCGACGTCAGCAACGTGCCGATGGATCCGAACACCAGCAAGGGCGCCGTCAATGCGCAGATCATGCTCGGCATGCCGATCCAGCGCGAGCTGACCAAGGCCGACACCACCTATTCGATCAATGCCGACGTCACCGGTTTCTCCGCCGACAAGCTGGTGATGGGACAGAAGCTCGAGGCGAATACGCTGAAGGTGATCGCCAACAATCAGGGCTATCAGGTCAAGGGCGACGTCAAGATCAACGGCCAGCCTGCGACGCTCGACTATCGCAAGCCGGCCGAGGGTGAGGCCGATGTCCGGCTGCAGTCGACGCTCGATGACGCCAGCCGCGCCAAGCTGGGGCTCGATCTCGGCAGCGCCGTCTCCGGGGCCGTGCCGGTGAAGCTGGTCGGCAAGATCGGCGACGGCGAGCAGGAGACCAAGTTCGGTATCGACGCGGACCTCACCGCCCTGAAGCTCGACAACATCCTGCCCGGCTGGACCAAGCCGTCGGGCAAGACGAGCCGCGCAACGTTCAACGTGATACAGAAGCCGCAAGCGATCCGGTTCGAGGACATTCAGATCGAGGGCAGCGGCACGCTGATCAAGGGCTCGCTGGAAGTCGATGATGACGGCGACCTGATCAACGCGAACTTCCCGGTGTATTCGCCGTCCGAAGGCGACAAGTCCACGCTGAGAGCCGAGCGCGGTCAGGACGGGGTGCTGAAGGTGGTGATCCGCGGCGACGTGTTCGACGGCCGCGGCTTCATCAAGTCGGCGCTGTCGGGCACCCAGGCCGAACCCAAGGCCAAGGCCAAGAGCATCGATTTCGACTTCGATCTCAAGCTCGGCGCTGTCGCGGGCTACTTCGGCGAGGCGCTGCGCAGCGTCGATGTCAAATTGATCCGGCGCAACGGTGCGTTCCGCACCTTCACGCTGAGCGGCAAGCTCGGTCGCGATACGCCGATCACCGCCGAATTGCGCGGCAAGAACCGCGGCCGCGAGGTGATCTACCTCGAGACCAACGACGCCGGCGCATTCCTGCGCTTCTCCGACACCTACTCGAAAATGTATGGCGGCCAGCTCGCGCTCGCGGTCGAGCCGCCGACTGCCGAGCCCCGCCCGAAGGAAGGGCTCATCAACGTCCGCGACTTCACCGTCAAGGGCGAAGCCGCCCTCGAACGCGCCGCCGCCGGCGCGCCCGGCGGCACCTCGGCGGGGCTGGCGTTCTCACGGCTGCGTGCCGAGTTCACCCGCGAGAACGGCCAGCTCTCGGTGCGCGACGGCGTGGTGAAGGGGCCGACCATCGGCGCGACCATCGAGGGCTCGATCGACTATCCGGCCAACCAGGTCCGGATGAGCGGCACCTTCGTGCCGATGTACGGTTTGAACAACATGTTCGGGCAGATCCCGATCGTCGGCCTGTTCCTCGGCGGCGGCAGCAACGAGGGCCTGATCGGCGTGACCTACGAGGTCGTGGGGACGCCCGGTCAGCCGGTGCTGCGGATCAATCCGATCTCGGCGATGGCGCCGGGCGTGTTGCGCAAGATCTTCGAGTTCAACACCGGCCGACAGAACAGCGGCGCCGATTTCCCGACGCCGCCGAACTGATCGAAAATTTCGCGCCGGGCGCTTATTCTTTGGTCCGCAGCCACGGCACCATGCGGCCGAGCGTGGAGTCATGGCGGCCGTATTGATGCCACAGCGCGCCGACGACGTGGATGAAGACCACGATCACCGTCGCCAGGAACAGCGGTCCGTGGGCCGCGTGCAGCGCGCCGGCCACCGCCTTGTTGGCTTCGAGCAGCGGCGGGATGCCGAGCAGATCGATACCGCGGCCGGAGAACAGCGTCATGCCGACGCCGGTGGCGGGCAGGGCGATCAGCAGCAGATACAGCAGGCCGTGGCTGATCCGGGCGATCACCTCGGTAACGCGCGGCGACGGCACCAGATCCGGCGCGCCGTGGACCTTGATCCACAGAAGGCGCAGCACGGCGAGGCCCAGCACCACGGTGCCGATCGCCTTGTGCCAATTGTACAGCGTACCGCGCAGCGGATCGGCTTTTTCCAGCCCTTGCGCGTAGTTCATGGAGGCGAACAGAGCGATCACGGCAAAGAAGATCACCCAGTGAAGGGTGACGGCGAGGGAGCCGTATTCACTGGGGCGTTTTTCGGTGGTGTCGAGAGTTGTTGTGGTCATGATGTCTCCGAAACGAAAGCGCGGCGCGAGCAGCCCAGGGGATCAGCAGCTCACCGGGAGACGGTGCCCGGCTTCGTGGCTTGGGCGATGTGATCGAGCGCAAATCCGCCGAACACATTTTGCTGATCACGGGAGCGCGTGTGCCGCCAATGCCGGGTCTATGCCACGCCAGCGATTGCGAAATCATGACCGATGTCTGCCACTGCGTAGCAGTAGCGAGCGCTTATTGTCGCTCCCGCAGCGCCGGCACAACCAGAAACGGAATCATGCCGATCAGCACGCTGACCAGCGCGAAGCCGATCACCGGATCGTAGCTGTTGCTGAGATCGTGGATCAGGCCGCCGCACCATGAGCCGATCGCCGATCCGAGCCCGCTGCCGATCGCGATCGTGCCGTAGATCAGGCCGACGTGCCTGCCACGAAACAGCTTCATCGCGGTCGCCGTAATCAGTGGGCCGCGCGATCCGATCATGCTGCCGAAGCAGACGACGAAGCCGGTCAGCAGGACGTAGTTGGGATAGGATTTCAGCAGCCACAGCATCACGATGCCGGCGATCGAGACCGCATAGCTGAACAGGATCGACGGCCGACGGCCGATCACGCCGTCGAGCCAGCTCACGCCGAGCATGCCGATCACCAGCACCACGCCGGAGAACCCCCAGGCGGTCGCCGCCTGCAACGGCGGAAAGCCGGCATCGACCAGATAGGCGACGACCTGCGCGGCGATCGCATACATCCCGATCGCGGTGAAGAAGAACGTCGCGAACAGCGCCCAGAAGGCGTGGTGGCGCATCGCCGCGCGCAGCGTCCAGCCGTCGTCCGGCGCGTCGAGCGTCGCTGCTCGCATCGCGCGGGGAGCTCCGGCGGCATAGCGCCGCCATGGCAGCATCAGCAGCGGCACCAGCAGCAGGAGCATCGCCGCGCCGAGCATCTCGTAGGCGCCGCGCCAGCCGGAGCGTTCGATCAGCACCTGCGCGATCGGCAGCAGCAACAGAACGCCGGCGCCGGTCGCGGAATACACCACGGCCATCGCGGTGGGCAGCCGCGCCCCGAACCAGCGGCCGAGCAGGATCGAGTTCGGCACGGTGCCGGTCAGCGCGATGCCGAGGCCGACACACAGGCCGACGGCGATCTGCAATTGCCAGAGTTGCTGGGCGATGGCCGCGCCGAGGAAGGCGCCGCCGAGCAGCAGCAGACCCAGCATGTAGACCACGCGGGGGCCGGAGCGGTCGAACAGCCGGCCTACGAAGGGCGAGGCGAGGCCGCTGCACAGCGCTGTCAGCGAATAGATCGACACCACCTCGGCGCGGTCCCAGCCGAAGGATTGCGAGATCGGCAGCAGGAAGACGGTGAAGCTCTCGCCCAGGCCGCGGCCGAGCAGCGACAGCACGAAACACACGCCGAGCACGACGAGGCCGGTCCGCTGCGATGCGCGCTGGTCCAAGGTGCGGTCCTTCCCGAGAAACGTTGGCTCCATGGAGCGCGTTTCCGCTGCAAAGAACAGCGCTCGCGGCGAATGGGGCTATGCGGGCTTGAGCAGGACGTGCTTCTTCTTACCCATCGACAGTTTGATCACGCCCTCGGCAGTGAGATCGGCCGCAGTCAGCGCCATCTTCTCGTCGGTCACGAGGACGTCGTTGACCCGCAGCCCGCCGGCCTTGATCTGCCGCCGCGCTTCGCCGTTGGAGGCGACGAGGCCGGCCTTCTCGGCGAATGCAGCCAGCACGCCGATGCCGGCGTCGAGCTCGGCGCGGGTGACGTCGATGCTCGGCAGATCCTGCGCGGTGCCGCCCTGTTCGAACGTCGTCCGCGCCGTCGCTTCCGCCTTCTCCGCCGTCTCACGGCCGTGCATCAGCGCGGTCGCCTCGGTGGCGAGCACCTTCTTCGCGTCGTTGATCTCGGCGCCCTGCAACTTCGCCAGCCGCTCGATCTCGTCCATCGGCAGCAGCGTGAACAGCTTGAGGAAGCGGCCGACATCGGCGTCCTCGGTGTTGCGCCAGTACTGCCAGTAATCGTAGGGCGACAGCATGTCGCCGTTGAGCCAGACGGCGCCGGCGGCGGTCTTGCCCATCTTGGCGCCGGACGATGTCGTCAGCAGCGGGCAGGTCAGCGCGTGGAGCTGATGCGTGCCCATGCGGCGGCCGAGGTCGACGCCGGTGACGATGTTGCCCCACTGGTCGGAGCCGCCCATCTGCAGATTGCAGCCGTAGCGCCGCGCCAGTTCGACGTAGTCGTAGGACTGCAGGATCATGTAGTTGAATTCGATGAACGACAGCTCCTGCTCGCGCTCGAGCCGCATCCGCACCGAATCCATCGTCAGCATGCGGTTGATCGAGAAGTGGCGGCCGATGTCGCGCAGCATCTCGATGTAGTTGAGCTTGGTCAGCCACTCGGCATTGTCGGCCATCAGCGCGTCGCTGGCGCCGTCGCCGAACTTGATGAACTTCGAGAACGTGCCCTTGATCGACTCCTTGTTGGCGTCGATCTGCTCGTAGGTCAGGATCTTGCGGGTTTCGTCGCGCCCCGACGGATCGCCGACGCGCGTGGTGCCGCCGCCCATCAGCGCGATCGGCTTGTTGCCGGTGACCTGCAGCCAATGCAGCATCATGATCGACAAGAGATGACCGACATGCAGCGACGGCGCTGTGCAGTCGTAGCCGACATAAGCGACGACCGCGCCGCGCGCCGCAAGCGCGTCCAGCGAATCCGGGTCGGACATCTGATGAACGAAGCCCCTGCTCTGGAGCACATTCATAAAATCGGACTTAAATGCGGTCATCTTTATCGATCTCTGATCACTGTTATTTCACGCATCGCGCAGATCGGCTGCGCGGAATGCACGTGAGGGCTTTCGATCGCGTTACCGTGTGGCATTATAAGAACTGCGTGTTTGACACAAGTTGGACGTTCCGCAGCGGCCCGAAAGGCGCGATGCCATGATGATGACGGCGATCGGATTGATGAGCGGGACCTCGCTCGACGGCGTCGACGTCGCCTTGATCAAGACCGACGGCCGGCAAGTGTCGGCGCTGGGACCCTCCGGCTATCGGGCCTACACCGAGACCGAGCGCGGGCTGCTGCGTCAGGCTCTGGCCGAGGCCCCGCATCTCGACCGGCGCGACGCGCGGCCGGGCATCCTCGCCGAGGCCGAGCGCGTGGTGACGATCGCGCACGCCGAGGCGGTCGCGGCCTTTATGGCGCACCACCGGATCGCCGCCGGCGCCGTCGACATCGTCGGATTCCATGGCCAGACGGTGCTGCATCGACCCGCGGCGAAGTTGACGGTGCAGATCGGCGACGCGCTGGCGCTGGCGAAGGCGATCCGGATTCCGGTGATGCATGATTTCCGCGCAGCCGACGTCGCCGCAGGCGGCCAGGGCGCGCCGTTCGTGCCGGTGTATCATCGCGCGCTGGCGCGATCGCTCGGCCGCGAGGGGCCGATCATGGTGGTCAATATCGGCGGCGTTTCCAACATCACCTATATCGACGGCGACCAGACGCTGATCGCCTGCGATACCGGTCCGGGCAATGCGCTGCTCGATGATTTCGTATTCCGCACGATCGGAAAGCCGTTCGACTGCGAGGGGCGGCTCGCGGCGCAGGGCGCTGCGGACAGCGGCTGGCTTGCCGAAGCCCTGCAGCATCCGTTCCTCGTCCAGCCGCCGCCGAAATCGCTGGACCGCAACGACTTCGCGTCGCTGCCGCTGCGGGACTGGTCGGCCGCCGATGGCGCGGCGACGCTGACGGCGTTCACAGCCGGGGCGATCGCGCGGATCGTGCCGCTGCTGCCGAAGCCGCCGCAAAGCTTCGTGGTCACCGGCGGCGGCGCGCGCAATCTGACGATGATGCGGATGCTGCGGGAGCGGTTGGCGCCGGCGCAGGTCGAGAGCGCCGATGCGCTGGGCTGGTCGGCCGATGCGATGGAGGCGCAGGCGTTCGGCTTCCTCGCCGCGCGCGGGCTGAAGGGCCTGCCGCTCAGCTATCCGGCGACCACCGGGGTGGCGTTCCCGATGACAGGCGGGCTGCTGGCGCGGCCGTGAGGCCAATCCGTCATTGCGAGGAGCGGAGCGACGAAGCAATCCAGTCCGGTGCACCGAGCTTTCGATTGCTTCGCTGCGCTCGCAATGACGGAGCAGATGTTACCGGACGTTGGCGAGCCGCATGTCGAGATAGGACGTCACCGTCTCCATCAGCGGCTCCATCTTGTCTTCGAAGAAGTGGTTGGCGCCGGGGATGGTCTGCTGGTCGATGACGATGCCCTTTTGGGTTTTCAGCTTTTCGACCAACGTGTTGACGTCCTTGGCGGGGGCCACGATGTCCTTCTCGCCGTGCACGATCAGGCCGGACGACGGGCAGGGCGCCAGGAACGAGAAATCGTAGCGGTTCGGCTCGGGCGCGATCGAGATGAAGCCCTCGACCTCGGGCCGGCGCATCAGCAGCTGCATGCCGATCCAGGCGCCGAACGAGAAGCCGGCGACCCAGCAGGCGCGGGCTTCGGGGTTGATGGTCTGCGCCCAGTCGAGCGCCGAAGCGGCATCGGACAATTCGCCGGTGCCGTGGTCGAACGAGCCCTGGCTGCGGCCGACGCCGCGGAAATTGAACCGCAGCACCGAAAATCCGCGCGCCACGAAGGCGTAATAGACCTGATAGACGATCGGGTGGTTCATGCTGCCGCGGAACTGCGGATGCGGGTGCAACACCATCGCGATCGGCGCGTTCTTCTGCTTGGCCGGGTGGTAGCGGCCTTCGAGGCGGCCTGCGGGACCGGTGAAAATGACTTCAGGCATCAGCGATCCTTGGTAGATTGGGATGGGCCTGGCGCGTCGGGCGCGCGCGGGCCCTGCCAAAACGACCGTTGGCCGCCGTCCGGCAGATCAGGCAACGGCGGGATGAACGGGGAGCTGCGTTCTAGCATGGAGCGCAGGGCCAATTGCAAGCATATTGAACATCGCCACGCGCCGGATCCGATCCCACGCTCGCAGGTTCCCGAAAATGGAACCGTCTCAGGCTGTTACAGAAGGACAGGGAATTGCTGAAGGCCGACCGCGCTTATCTCGACTGGAATGCGACGACGCCTTTGCGGCCGGAGGCCAGGGCGGCGATCGCAGCGGCGCTGGAGACGGCCGGCAATCCGTCCTCAATTCACGCCGAGGGGCGCGCCGCGCGGGGGCTGCTCGAGCAGGCGCGTGCGGCGGTCGCGGCGGCGGTCGGCGCCGAGGTGCGCAATGTAGTATTTACGTCAGGAGGTACCGAAGCCAACATGCTGGCGCTCACGCCCGGTCTTCGCGTCGGCTCCCAGGCGATTGAACACCTTGTCGTTTCGGCGATCGAGCATGCCTCGGTGCTGGCCGGCGGGCGGTTTCCGCACGCGCGCGTCGAGACCGTTCAGGTAACAGGTGAAGGCGTTGTCGATCTGGATCACCTCCGGAGCCTGATGGCGGGCGCGCGCCCTGCGCTGGTCTCGGTGATGCTCGCCAACAACGAGACCGGCGCGCTGCAACCCATTCATGATATTGCCGAAATCGTCCATGCCGCGGATGGCCTGCTGCATGTCGATGCGATTCAGGCGCTGGGCAAGATCCCGTTGGACATCAACGATTTAGGCGCGGATCTGATATCCGTGTCGGGACACAAGCTGGGCGGGCCGACAGGGGTCGGAGCGCTCGTCCTCGCAAGCCATCTGCAGGGGCTGGAGCCGCTGCTGCGCGGTGGCGGGCAGGAGCTGGGGCGGCGTGCGGGGACAGAGAATATCGCCGGTATTGCGGGCTTCGGCGCAGCCGTCGCCGCGGCGATTCCAGCGATGGCGACGGACATGCCGCGGGTCGAAAAACTGCGGAATCGGCTCGAGGCAAACCTGAGGCAAACCCAAGGCAGCGTGATCATCGCCGAATCCGTGCCGCGGCTGCCGAACACGACGCTGGTCGCGGTGCCGGGACTCCGCGCCGAGACCGCGGTGATCGGCTTCGACCTCGCCGGGATCGCGGTGTCGTCCGGGTCGGCGTGTTCGTCGGGAAAGGTCCGGCCGTCACACGTCTTGGAGGCAATGGGCTTTGGTCCGGAACTTGCTCAGTCGGCGATACGGCTCAGTCTTGGCTGGTCGAGTAGCGAATCCGACATTGATCGATGCCTGAAGGCTTGGCGAAAGCTTGCGGGCAACCTAACTAAAAGGGATCATGAAACAGAGCTTGAACGGTTCTAAGAGGGTTTCATCCCGCGCCGGATCGTGTAAGCATGTTCCAGCAGATCCACCGCGGTCCTTGAAACCGCGAGCGGAGGTTTAAATGGCTGCCGTCCAAGAGACCGTCGATCGGGTTCGCCAGATCGACGTCGATCAATATCGATATGGATTCGAGACGCTGATCGAATCCGACAAGGCTCCCAAGGGGCTGTCGGAAGACATCGTCCGCTTCATCTCAGCGAAGAAGAACGAGCCGGACTGGATGCTGCAGTGGCGGCTCGAGGCCTATCGTCGCTGGCTGACCATGACCGAGCCGACCTGGGCGCGGGTGGACTATCCCAAGATCGATTTCCAGGATCTGTATTACTATTCGGCGCCGAAGCCGAAGAAGACGATCGGCTCGCTCGACGAGATCGATCCCGAGATCCTGAAGACCTACGAGAAGCTCGGCATTCCGCTGCGTGAAGTCGCGCTGCTGGAAGGCGTCGAGCCGCGGCCGGGCGAGCCGAACACGCCGAGCCGCAAGATCGCGGTCGATGCGGTGTTCGATTCGGTCTCGGTGGCGACCACGTTCCAGGCCGAGCTGAAGAAGGCCGGCGTGATCTTCATGCCGATCTCCGAAGCGATCAAAGAGCATCCGGACCTGGTGAAGAAATATCTCGGCACCGTGGTGCCGACCTCGGACAATTACTACGCCACGTTGAACTCTGCGGTGTTCTCCGACGGCTCGTTCGTCTACGTGCCGCCGGGCGTGCGCTGTCCGATGGAGCTGTCGACCTATTTCCGCATCAACGAGCGCAACACTGGCCAGTTCGAGCGCACGCTGATCATCGCCGATAAGGGCTCCTACGTCTCGTATCTCGAAGGCTGCACCGCGCCGCAGCGCGACGAGAACCAGCTGCACGCCGCCGTGGTCGAACTGATCACGCACGACGACGCCGAGATCAAGTACTCGACGGTGCAGAACTGGTATCCGGGCAATTCGGAAGGCAAGGGCGGCATCTACAACTTCGTCACCAAGCGTGGCGACTGCCGCGGCAACAATTCCAAGATCTCCTGGACCCAGGTCGAGACCGGTTCGGCGATCACCTGGAAATATCCGAGCTGCATTCTGCGCGGCGACAATTCGCGTGGCGAATTCTATTCGATCGCGATCTCGAACGGCTATCAGCAGGTCGACTCGGGCACCAAGATGATCCATCTCGGCAACAACACCACGAGCCGGATCATCTCCAAGGGCATCGCGGCCGGCCGCTCGCAGAACACCTATCGCGGCCTCGTCACCGCGCACCGCAAGGCCAAGGGCGCGCGCAACTTCACCGCCTGCGACTCGCTGCTGATCGGCGACCAGTGCGGCGCGCACACCGTGCCGTATATCGAGGCCAAGAACGCCTCGGCGCTGTTCGAGCACGAAGCGACGACGTCGAAGATCTCCGAGGACGTGCTGTTCTACTGCGTGCAGCGTGGGCTGTCGCAGGAAGAAGCGGTCGGCCTCGTGGTCAACGGCTTCGTCAAGGACGTGCTGCAGCAACTGCCGATGGAGTTCGCGGTGGAGGCCCAGAAGCTGATCTCGATCAGCCTCGAAGGCTCGGTCGGATAATCCGGAAGCCCTCATCCTGAGGAGGTCGCGAAGCGGCCGTCTCGAAGGATGGCAACGATAAAGTCATATCAACTCGTCCTTCGAGACGCGCGCGAGGCGCGCTCCTCAGGACGAGGGCCACACAGGAAGGCTGGCAATGTCCGCACTGCTCGAAGTCAAAAATCTCCAGGTCCGCGTCGCCGAGCGCGAAATTCTGCATGGGCTGACGCTCAGCGTGAATGCCGGCGAGGTGCACGCGATCATGGGGCCGAACGGCTCCGGCAAGTCGACGCTCTCCCACGTGATCGCCGGCAAGCCGGGCTACGAAGTCACCGGCGGCGAGATCCTGTTCAAGGGCGAGGACCTGCTGGCGATGGCGCCGGACGAGCGCGCCGCCAAGGGCGTGTTTCTGGCGTTTCAGTATCCGGTCGAAATTCCCGGCGTGGCGACGATGACGTTCCTGCGCACCGCGCTGAACGCGCAGCGCAAGTCGCGCGGCGAAGTCGAACTGTCGACGCCGGATTTCCTCAAGCGCGTCCGCGAGGTCGCAAGCTCGCTCGGCATTCCGCAGGAGATGCTGAAGCGCGGCGTCAATGTCGGCTTCTCCGGCGGCGAGAAGAAGCGCAACGAAGTGCTGCAGATGGCGTTGTTCCAGCCGAGCCTGTGCATCCTCGACGAAATGGACTCGGGCCTCGACATCGACGCGCTGCGCATCGCCTCCGAAGGCGTCAACGCGCTGCGCACGCCGGACCGCGCGATGGTGGTGATCACCCATTATCAGCGGCTCCTGGACTACATCGTACCCGACCACGTCCACGTGATGTCGCGCGGCAGGGTGGTGAAGAGCGGCGGCAAGGAACTGGCGCTCGAACTCGAAGCCAATGGCTACGCGCAATATCAGGACGCTGCGGCCTAAGGCGGATCGGACGGATCAAGATGAATATCGCAGTGGCGAAGACCGACAAGATGGACATGGCGGGCGCGAATTTAGCGAGCGTCGCCGCGCGCCAGCCGGAGGCCGGCAAGGTCGCGGACGCCCGCCGCGAGGCCCTTGACGCGTTCCAGCGCACCGGCCTGCCGCATCGCCGGATCGAGGACTGGAAGTACACCGATCTGCGCGCGCTGATGCGCGAGGTGCTGCCGGTGGCGCCTGCGCCCGACGCCGCGGCGCTGGCGCGGGCCGAGGCGGCGGTGAAGCTGCACGCGATCGAGGGCGTCCGCCGGCTGGTGCTGGTCGACGGCGCGCTGGCGACCAGCCTGTCGGATCTTGCGGCGCTGGAGCCGGGGCTGTCGATCCGCAGCCTGCGCGATGCGCTCGACGCCGGCGACGACCGGCTGCTGTCGCTCGACAATTCCAACCCGATGACGGCGCTGAACACCGCGCTGATGACCGACGGTGTGGTGATCGATGTCGCCGACGGCGCCAAGCCTGCGCGGCCGCTGCACATCCTGCACATCGCCTCGGGCGGAGCAGCATCGGCGATGTTCACGCGCACGCTGGTCTCGCTCGGCAAGGATGCCGCCGCGACCGTGGTCGAGAGCTACGTCGCCGGAGAAGGCGCGGGCGTCTATCAGGTGCACGACGCGGCGGTGATCGCGATCGGCGACGGCGCGCGGCTGGATCACGTCCGGCTGATCGAAGATTCGCGCGAGGCGTTCAACATCGCCGCGGCCGAAGTGCGCGTCGGCGCGCATGCACACTACAACGTCGTCGGAATCGCGACCGGCGCGCTGGTCAGCCGCTATTCGTCGACCGTGACGATCGCCGGCGAGCACGCGCATGTCGAAACCAACGGCGTCAATCTCTTGAACGGCAAGCAGCACGCCGACACCACGCTGGTGATGAATCACGACGTGCCGCATTGCGTCAGCCGCGAAGGCTTTCGCGCGGTGGCCGACGATCGCGGGCACTCGGTGTTCCAGGGCCGCATCAACGTGCGCCAGCCGGCGCAAAAGACCGACGCCAAGATGATGACGCGGGCGCTGCTGCTGTCCGACGAGGCCGAGGCCGACAACAAGCCGGAGCTCGAGATCTTCGCCGACGACGTCACCTGCGGCCACGGCGCCGCGATCGGCGCGCTCGACGATCAGTTGCTGTTCTATCTGCGCGCGCGCGGTCTCGCCGAGAAGGAGGCCGAGGCGCTGCTGATCCAGGCCTTCGTCGGCGAGGCGATCGAGGCGATCGCCGACGACAATCTGCGCGAACTCGCGATCGGCGCCGCCGAGCGCTGGCTGGCGGCGCGGGGGTAGGGCGGACAATCATGCAGTCGGCGTCCCGGAGCCAGAAGCGAGCACGCACTTCACCTCTCCCCGCGCGCGGGGAGAGGTCGGATCTTCGCGTAGCGATGATCCGGGTGAGGGGGCGTCTCGCCGAGTCTCGGCCTCGCGGAGACGCCCCCTCACCCCAGCCCTCTCCCCGCGCGCGGGGAGAGGGAGTGGATGCGGCACTGCTGCGATCGCTCTCGAGTTGGAAGGCCTGACATGGCACATCCCGCGGTTTCAAACGGATCCTACGACGTCGCCAAAGTCCGCGAGGATTTTCCGGCGCTGGCGCTGAAGGTCTACGGCAAGGATCTGGTGTATCTCGACAACGCCGCCTCGGCGCAGAAGCCGCGAATGGTGCTGGAGCGGATGACCAAGGCGTATGAGAGCGAATACGCCAACGTGCATCGCGGCCTGCATTATCTCGCCAACGCGGCGACCGAAGCCTATGAGGGCGGCCGCAGCCGGGTGCAGCAGTTCCTCAATGCCAAGCGGCCGGAAGAGATCATCTTCACCCGCAACGCCACCGAGGCGATCAACATGGTGGCGTCGTCGTTCGGCGCGCCGAATATCGGCGAGGGCGACGAGATCGTGCTCTCGATCATGGAGCACCATTCCAACATCGTGCCGTGGCACTTTTTGCGCGAACGTCAGGGTGCTGTTCTCAAATGGGCGCCGGTCGACGACGACGGCAATTTCCTGATCGACGAATTCGAGAAGCTGCTGGGGCCCAAGACCAAGCTGGTCGCGATCACGCAGATGTCGAACGCGCTCGGCACCATCGTTCCGGTCAAAGAGGTAGTGAAGCTGGCGCACGACCGCGGCATTCCGGTGCTGGTCGACGGCAGCCAGGGCGCTGTGCATCTGTCGATCGACGTCCAGGACATCGACTGCGATTTCTACATCATGACCGGCCACAAGCTGTACGGCCCGACCGGGATCGGCGTGCTGTACGGCAAGTACGATGTGCTCGCCAAGATGCGGCCCTACAACGGCGGTGGCGAGATGATTCGCGAAGTGGCGCAGGACTGGGTGACGTATGGCGACCCGCCGCACCGGTTCGAGGCCGGCACGCCGGCGATCGTCGAGGCGGTCGGGCTCGGGGCGGCGATCGACTACGTCAATTCGATCGGCAAGGAGCGCATCGCCGCGCACGAACACGATCTTTTGACGTATGCGGAACAGCGGCTGCGCGAGATCAACTCGCTGCGCATCATCGGCGCCGCCAAGGGCAAGGGGCCGGTGATTTCGTTCGAGATGAAGGGCGCTCACCCGCACGACATCGCCACCGTGATCGACCGCCAGGGCATCGCGGTGCGGGCGGGAACCCATTGCGTGATGCCGTTGCTGGAACGGTTCCAGGTCACGGCGACGTGCCGAGCGTCGTTCGGCATGTATAATACCCGTGAGGAAGTCGACCAACTCGCTAATGCGCTGATCAAGGCGCGGGACCTGTTCGCATGACCGATACGATCGAAGCCAAGGCCAATATGCAGACCGTCTCGGCGCTGCCGCCCGAGGAGACCGAGCGGCTCGGCACCGAGATCGTCGCGGCGCTGAAGACGGTGTTCGACCCGGAAATCCCGGCCGACATCTACGAACTCGGCCTGATCTACAAGGTCGAGATCAAGGACGACCGCACCGTCGACGTCGACATGACGCTGACGACGCCGAACTGCCCGGCGGCGGCGGAACTGCCGACCATGGTCGAGAACGCGGTCGCCACCGTGCCGGGCGTCGGCGTGGTCAACGTCGCGATCGTCTGGGAGCCGCCGTGGACGCCGGAGCGGATGAGCGACGAGGCGCGGCTCGTGCTGAATATGTGGTGAGACGATTGGCCGTCATTGCGAGGAGCGGAGCGACGAAGCAATCCAGTGCCGCGCGTGTGCCGCCCCTGGATTGCTTCGCGGAGCCTGTGCCCGGCCGGCGCGGAGCGCCGATCCGGGTGCTCGCAATGACGGGACTGACTGAGAAGAACAATGTCACACACGGGCGGCCTTGAACCGCCACGAGGACGTGAACACATGTCGGAGATGACACAGCTTTCCAACACCGAAAAGCCCGCTCGCCGGCCGCGCCCGCAGGTGATGCGCCTGACCGACGCTGCCGCGACCCGCGTCAAGGACCTGATGTCGCGCGCCGACAGCGAGATCGTCGGACTGCGCGTCGGCATCAAGAACGGCGGCTGCGCCGGCCAGTCCTACACCGTCGAATACGCCCACGATCTGAAGGCGAGCGACGAGGTGATCGAGGACAAGGGCGTCAAGATCCTGATCGACCCCAAGGCCGTGCTGTTCCTGCTCGGCACCGAGATGGACTACAAGGCCGACAGGATGCAGGCGCAGTTCGTGTTCAACAATCCGAACCAGATCTCGGCCTGCGGCTGCGGCGAGTCGGTCGAATTGCAGCCGGCCAAGATCGACGGCTGAGCGTAGCCCGGCAGCCTCGCCCGGCGTTCGACGCCGGGCCTCGATAGAAAACATCGAAAAACGATCGCTTCGCTCCAGTGCTGCAGCGGCATTAATCCGGCTTTAAGTTCCAGTTGCGAAGACCTTGCAGGTATTATTTGCAGGGGAGAGCTTCGGTATGAAGCGTCGGGATTTTCTGTTGGGCGCCGCGGCGCTGGGCCTTGGCGGGCCGATCCTCGGCAAGGCGGCGATCTCGTCGCTGCACGCGCAACAGCCGGCGCCGCAGGGCGCCAAAATCGCCAAGGTCGCGGTCTTCCCGGCGATCGGCTTCTCGCGCGTCGGCAATGCCGACGATTGGTTTCTCGCCCCCGAAGTCCCCGGCCTTTTGTCCGAGCCCGACGGCGGTTTCAAGGATCCGCGCGGCCGCATCAAGAAGCAGGTGCAGCGCTTCCGGCTGTTCGGCTACGACGATCAGGGCCGCGTGGTCCGCGAGATCGACGCTACGCAGGCGAAGTGGAGCGTGCACGTCGCCAACACCAAGGCCTCCTGGTACGGCTTCGTCAACGCGATGGATCAGGGCGCAGCCGCACCGGGCGTGCCGGGCGCGCAGCGCAACGCCTTCATCGCGCTCGACAAGCGCGAGGCGATGCTGTGCATCGATCCCGGCGCGGTGGCGATTTCCGGCGCCTCGGTGAACGGCGCGGGCGGCGACGACAATTATCGCATGAAGGGCCGGTTCTGGCAGACGCTCGACGTGCCGCTCGGCCATCTGCGCACCGACGACAAGGGCCGCCTGCTGGTGTTCGCCGCCGACGGCGTGTCGCGCTCCTCGCTGCCGCAGAATCCGGTGCGCGACTTCACCAACAATGACGGCTGGCACGACGACTGGGCCGACGGCTGGGTCAAGGCCAGCGTCAGCATCGACGGCGCGAGCGTCGACTGCGAACCGGCGTGGGTCGTGTGCTGCGGGCCGAAATTCGCGCCGCAGCTCGAACCGATCGTGACGCTGTACGATGCCGCGCGCGAGGCGATGATCGCCTCCGGCCAATTGCAGGCGCCGGCCGACAAGGTCTCGTTCCGCCGCGACGTGCTGCCGATCCTGCGCCGCGCCGGCGCGATGCAATGGGTCGCGGCGGCGTCGTTCCTGGGCGCGGCGTGGCACGACGTCGGCGACCTGTCCGACCCCGCGATCATCGAAACGCTGGCCAAGCCGACTGCTGATACCAGGGCGGCGCGCAAGAAGGTGTTCGACATCTTCCGCAGGCCGGGCGGCGAGGATCAGCGCGCCTATGCGGTGCCGATCATGCTCGGCGACGGCGTCAACTATCCGGACAGCCGGCATTCGTGGCTGGCGCTGACGCCGACGCAATATCGCGTGCTGGAGCTGTGGGCCGACGGCAAGTTCGAGGCGGACTACGCCAACGCCGCCGCGGATGCGGTGAAGACGCTCGACGATCTGCCGGTCGAACTGCGGCCCGAAGCGATGACGCGCGCGGCGCTCGACGCCTGCTCCGGCGGCGCGTTTCATCCCGGCGTCGAGATCACCTGGCCGATCCGCCACAAGGCGCTGTATCGCGGCCCCGACGAGACCAGATTGCCGTTCCGGATCGCGCTGTCGAACCGCAGATCGCTCAATCAGGATCTCGGGCTGCAGCTCAATCCGGTCAACGTCTTCGCCGGCAATCCGGACAAGCCGGATCAGGGCGCGCCGATCGGCCCGCAGGCGCCGGGCGATCTGACGCGCTGGATGGGCGTGCCATGGCAGGGCGACGCGTTCAGTTGCCAGGCGGTGCTGACCGCGTCGGGCTTCCCGACGCCGGTGTGGTGGCCGGCGCTGCTGCCGGTCGATGTGCTGCCCGAGGCGTTCTACAAGCAGATGATGCGCACCGATCTCTCCGCAGAGGAGCGGCTGCGGTTCTATCACACGCGCGTGCCGTGGGCGCGCGGCGCGGCCGGCATCGGCCTGCATGTCGAGGCCGGCTACACCGACGGCCTGCGGCGGATGATCGAGCTGTGGACGCGGATGGGCGTGGTGGTGAAGCGGCCCGGGCCGAAGGGGCTGGCCGGCGTGCCGGAGCAGGTGTTCGTCGAGGTGCAGCGCGGCTCGATGGACATCGTCGAGCCGAACCCGCAGCGCTAAGCGGATGGACCGCATTGCCATCATCGGCGCCGGCGTGGCGGGATTGGCCGCCGCCCGGCGGCTCGTCCTGGCGGGCCACCGTCCGATCCTGATCGCCCCCGATTCAGCGGTGCCGAACCGCGGCGAAACGCTGTCGCCGAAAGCGCTGACATTGCTCGAAGCGCTGCAATGGCCGCACCTGCTCGACGCCGACAGTACGTTGCCCGGCGACGGCCGGTTCTCGGTCTGGGGCGACGCCACGCTGCGCAAGGCGCCGGACCACGAGGGGCTCGGCTATCATCTGGATCGCGCCCAGTTCGAACGGCTGATGCGGACGGCTCTGTTCGCGCACGACCTCGAGCAGGCGCGGACCAGCGTGACCGCGATCGCGCACCGGCCTGCTTGTGTCGAACTGACGCTCGCCGATCGGGCCGTGATCTCGGCGCCCGCGGTGATCGACTGCACCGGACGCGCGGCGCTGTCGTCCGGGGAGGCCGCGCAGCGCCGGCGGCTCGACCGCCTGATCGCGGCGTGGCGCGTGCTCGATCTGCCCGACGATGCCGAGACCGTGGCGGCGACGCTGGTCGAAGCGGTGGAACTCGGCTGGTGGTACATGTCGCCGCTGCCCGGCCGGCGGATGATGCTCGGCCTGTTCACCGACAGCGATCTCGTCCCAACCGGCGTCGCGCAGGACGGCGTGCGCTGGGCCGGCCTCGCAGCCGGCACCCGCGCGATCGCGCCGCGGCTCGCGAGCCTCGGGCTGGAGGCGTCCGCGGCGGAGACGCCGCCGGCGATCGCGCCGGCCGCGTCGATCACCGTCGGCCGTCTCGTCGAGGGCCGCATCGTGCGGGCCGGCGATGCCGCCGCGGCACTCGATCCGATCGGCGCCAACGGCCTCGCCACCGCGCTGTGGAGCGGCACCCAGGCGGCGGGGGCGGCGCTCGGCCTGGCCAGGGGCGATGCCGACGCCGGCGCAGCCTATGAGCGCGACTATCTGCAGGGCGTCGCGCATCAGTTCGCGGCCCAGAACGCGATGTACGCCTCGGAGCAGCGCTTCGCCGACGCGCCGTTCTGGCGCCGGCGGCAGATCATCTCGTCCGAACCCGACCCCAAGGAGAGAACCGCATGAACCGTCCGCTCCGCGCGCTGCTGATCGCCGCTGCCGGCACCATGGCCTTGCCGGGCATCGCACCGGCGCAGGACAAGTCCGCCGTGCAGATCATCGCCCCGACCGACAAGACGATCACGCCGAGCGGCACCTGGAGCATGGGCGCCCGCGCCGGCGATTTCGTGTTCATCGGCGGGATGCGCGGCACCGACCGCGCCACCGGAAAGATGGTCGAGGGCGACGAGGCGCGGGTGCGGCGGATGTTCGACAACATGCTCGCCGCGGCCGAAGCCGCCGGCGCAACCAGGCACGATGCCGTGCGGCTCACCGTGTTCGTCACCGACGTCGCGAAATATCGGCCGGTGGTCAACAAGGTGCAGAAGGACATCTGGGGCGACGGCCCGTACCCGCCGCGCACCGTGCTGCAGGTGCCGGCGCTCGATCAGGGCGATATCGCCGAGATCGACGGCACGTTCTATGCGCCGGTGAAGAAGTAGTCCGCAGCCGGTGCCCCGGACGCGGCGCAGCGCGCCGCTCTCCGCGGCGTGGCGCGCTGCAGATCCGGGTCCCGGCTTTCTGTTTCTTGCGCTCGCCGCGGCTTTTCTGGCCGCCGCTCGAGTAACCGGGGTCCCGGTTCTGCGGAGCAGCGCTTTGCGCTGCGCCGCGCCCGGGACACGGTGGCGAAGCTGTGCGGAGATGACTATGCTCATCCCCGGAAGAGGCTGGGCCCGCCGATGGATCGTGACTATCTCGCCGATTTGTTCGCGCCGTTCGGGCCGGTGACGATCCGGCGGATGTTCTCCGGTTTCGGCATTTCCGCCGACGGCATCACCTTCGCGCTGGTGATTCAGGGCACGCTCTATCTGCGCGCCGATGCGGCGACGATCTCCAAATACCAGGAAGAGGGCTCGAAGCCTTTCGCTTACACGACCCGCCTGCGGACCGTCACCGTCGCCTCGTACTGGCGACTGCCGGACCGGCTGCTCGACGAGCCGGACGAACTCGCACAGTGGTCGCGGGAGGCGCTTGCGGCGGCCGAGCGGGCGAAGGCCCTGAAGCCGCGCGCAGCGAAGCGTGCGAAGAAAAAGGTCGTCCCGAAGCCGAAACGCAAGTCGACTAAACAAAGTCCTGTGACGCGTTGATGGTCGACGCGTCGATCGTTCGCGCCGTGTGACTACGCCACCTTGGCGGTTTCGACCTGGCGGAATTCCGGATCGGTCTCGCAGATCACCCGGTTGCGGCCGTTGCGCTTGGCCGAATACAGGCAGGCGTCGGCGCGTTCGATCAGGGCGTAGGCGTCGTCGTCCGGCTTCAGCGTCGAGACGCCGGCCGACAGCGTCACCCGGCCGAGAATCTCGCCGGTCGACTTCTTCTTCAATTCCTTCGACATCACGGTGCGGCGGATGTCGTCGGCGACGACCAGCGCCTGGCGCAACGGCGTGTTCTGCAGCACCACGGCGAATTCCTCGCCGCCGTAGCGCGCCGGAATGTCCTTGGTCTTGATGTTCTGCTTCAACGTCATCCCGACCAGCCGCAGCACCTGATCGCCGGTGAGGTGGCCGTAATTGTCGTTGAACGATTTGAAGTGATCGATATCCATCATCAGCAGCGACAACGGCAGCCGGCTCACGGCGGCGCTGCGCACCGCTTCGTTGACGACGCGATCGAAATGCTTGCGGTTGCCGAGGCCGGTCAGGGGATCGGTCAGGCTCTCGGCGCTGATCGCCTCCAGGCTGGCCTGCAGATTGGTGATTTCCTGCCGCGAGGTCGACAGCCGCTCTTCGAGGGCGGTGTTGGCTTCCTGCATCTCGCGGGTCGATGCCACCAGCCGCTCGACGATCGCCTTGATCTGCTCGTGATCGGTGGTGAGCGACAGCTTCTGGCTGGCGCCCTTCAGATTGTCTCCGAAGGTGGCGGTGGTGCCGAGCGCGTCGCCCAGCAGCGACATCATGTCGTCGATCTCGCTGACGACGCGCGCGCCGATCCGGTCGATGCGCTCGTGGGTGCGGCCGTGCGACAGATAGCAGTCGTACAACTGCTCGAGGTCGGAGTCCGACAGCCGGCCTTGCTCCGCCAGCGCGTCGTTGATCGCCTTGTTCAGCTCCGCATTGTAGCCTGTGGCGTAGACGTACCAGATCTCGTAGTTGCGCGGCATCGCTCCGTGCCGGAGCGCCCGGATCTGGTTCAGCGCGAGCTCGGCATAGGCCAACGTGCGCTCGTGATCATTCTGCATGGCGGCCAGATCCCCCGTCGTCGGGGATCGCCCCCAACCCTCCATCATGGGTTGCAAAGCTACGTCGCGAGGGTGAATGCCCGGTAAATTTCCGGTGCCGATCGCCCTCGCGTCAGCCCCGTGCGCGCACAGGACGCAGAAGGAAGGCGGGCAGATGCGAGTGGTCGCCCGGCTCGGACGACAGGTCCCGCGCCGGCGGCGCCGACCCGAACGAAGCATGGGCGGCCGGTGCAGCGGCGGCGGGCGCGATCGGAGCGTTGCGCGGTTCGCGGCGCGGCTTGCGGGCCTCGCGCGGTTCACGGCTCTCGCGCGGTTCACGGGGCTCGCGAACCTCGCGGGCTTCGACCGGCGCCGGCGCACGGGCCTCACGCGGCTCGCGGGCAGGGCGCGCTTCACCACGCGCTTCGCCGCGTCCTTCACCACGTCCTTCGCGGCGGGGACCGCGCGATTCGCGGGCCGGACGGTCTTCGCCACGCGGCTCGCGGCTGCGCGATTCGGACGAGCGCCGCGACGACCGCGCGGGCCGCTCGGTGCGTTCGGTCTGCTCCTCGTCGGCGTCGCCGGCCGGGCCGGCGTCGACGCGGGGAATCTCCTTGCCGATCAGCTTTTCGATCGCGGCGATCGATTTCTGGTCGGACGGCGCGACGATCGAGATCGCGGTGCCGAGCCGGCCGGCGCGGCCGGTGCGGCCGACGCGGTGGACGTAGTCGTCGGGATGATGCGGCACGTCGAAATTGAAGACGTGGCTGACTTCCGGAATATCGAGGCCGCGTGCGGCGACGTCGGAGGCCACCAGGATCGGCAATTCGCCCTTGCGGAAGGCTTCGAGGGCTGCGGTGCGCGCGCTCTGGTCCATGTCGCCGTGCAGCGCGCCGACGCTGAAGCCGTGCTTCTGCAACGATTTCGCCAGCAATGCCACTTCGCGCTTGCGGTTGCAGAAGATGATCGCGTTCTGCAGATCGGTGGCGGCGCGGATCAGGCGGCGCAGCGTCTCGCGCTTCTCGTGCGGCTCGCGACCGCAGGGGACCTGCGACTGCGCCACCGTCACGGCGGTCGACGCCGGCTTGCTGACTTCGATCTTTTCGGGATTGTGCAGGAAGGTCTCGGTGACGCGGCGGATTTCCGGCGGCATCGTCGCGGTGAAGAACAGCGTCTGGCGGGTGAACGGCACCAGCTTGCAGACCCGTTCGATGTCCGGAATGAAGCCCATGTCGAGCATGCGGTCGGCTTCGTCGATGATCAGCATCTCGACGCCGGTGAGCAGCAGGCCGCCGCGTTCGGTGTGGTCGAGCAGGCGGCCGGGCGTGGCGATCAGCACGTCGACGCCGCGGGTCAGTTTGAGATCCTGATCGCCGAACGAGACGCCGCCGATCAGCAAAGCGACGTTGAGCTTTTGCCCGGCGCCGTATTTGTCGAACTGTTCCTTGACCTGGGCGGCGAGTTCGCGGGTCGGCTCGAGGATCAGGGTTCGCGGCATCCGCGCGCGGGCGCGGCCCTTTTCCAGCATCGTCAGCATCGGCAGCACGAAGGCCGCGGTCTTGCCGGTGCCGGTCTGGGCGATGCCGAGGACGTCTCGCCGGGCGAGCACGTGGGGGATCGCCTGTTCCTGGATCGGAGTGGGGGTCGTGTAACCGCTTGCCGCGACAGCGGAGAGGACCTTGTCTGAAAGGCCGAGATTGGAAAAGGACATTGAGCCTCTGTTGTCGGCGCAACCTGACCCGGACCGAAACTTCGGAGTTCGGGATCACGCCATTGGTCGAAACCGCCGCCTTGATTCTGGAAATAGGCTGTCGCGCCCAACCCCGGAGCGGCACGCATAGTTGCACGGGGAAGTCTGATCGCAGACAGACGGCACAACGGGCATCGCGTTTCGATACCGGGCCGCTTCAAGGCCGGAACATAGGCCTGAATCGGCCAAAGTCAATGCAGCGGCGGATGAAACCGCTCGAAACACTTAACGAAACGGCGGTTCTGGCGGGTTTTTGGGCAGCCGGCGGGCGCCTTGGCCGGAGCGACCGCGCGTCGGGCTTGCGGGCGCCGTGGCCGCTGCTCCCGGAACGCCTCGCGACAATCCCGGCGCAGCGGTGCCGCGCGCCAGCGTTTCAGGTCGGATCCGCGCGCGGAAGACCTGCGGATTTTGGACGATCAGAGGACTCGAAAAAAAGACCCGCACCGCGGGCCTTTCAAACCAATCGTGCCGGGCTGATCAGACGCAGCGGCCGTTATAGTAGCGCTTGCCCGGTCCGCACCTGTCGGCAAAAGCCGCCTCGGAAATCATCACGGCAGTCAGCAAAGTCAGCGCGATGAGCGTCAGCATTTTCTTCACAGAAGTCCTCCCTGGCCTTGTCCGGTGTCGTAGCAAACCGTCGGGTTGAATCGACGTGTCGCGTCCGCAGGTCAATCCACCACGGCCGTGCTGTCAACGACCCGGCCGCCGCTTTCTCCTTGCCCAGCCGCACCGCACGCCGCCGCACCATCGGCGACGGCGACGGCGCAACGCGAACAGCAGACAGGCGCGCGGTCCGGGCAAAGGCGCGTCAGCCCTGCGGGCGTCGTCGCCGCAGCGTCTCCGTCGGCGACTCGCCGAACGCTTCGCGATAATCCTTGGCGAAGCGGCTCGGATTGGCGAAGCCGCAGCGCAGCGCGACGCCGACCACGGTGGTCGCCGCACCCGTCTCGATCAGTTGCTTGGCGCGCGACAGTCGGACCCGCTTGATCAGAGCGGCCGGCGAATGGCCGCGATGTTTGATGAACGCGCGCGTCAGCGTCGAGACGCTGACTCCCGCGGCGGCCGCCAGATCGTCGGCGGTGATGTCGGATTCGCAGCGGGTCTCGGCGTAATGTTCGGCCCGCAACAGCCAGGACGGCGTCGACTCGCGGTCGGGGACATCCAGCAAGTGAACGAGATTGTGCCGGCTGCAGCACAGCAGCGAGGTGATGCAGGCCTGCTCGAGCTGCAGCAGGAGCTTCTTCGGCCAGGCCGAAAACGCCGGGTCGAGCCGGCTCGCGAGCAGCTTCAGCAGGTCGCGAAAACCGAGATAGCGGGGATCGTTGTTCGCGATCGCGGGTTCGAAGACGATCTGCCGATGCGGCGTGAAGCCGATCAGCGACGCCATCGTGCGCTCGAGCGTCTGCTGGGGAATCCGCAGAACGAGTTGTCGAAAGTTCTCACTCAGATCGAGCTGCACGCGGCGACCCGGCGAGCACACAAACGCGGCGCCTTCGGTGAATTCGAGGCGATGCGAGCCACTGGTCAATCGTGCGTGGCCGTGCAGACAGACGTGCACCAGAGCGACCGAACGTTCGGGGACTAAGACTTTAGTCGGAGTCGCGTTTCCGGCGAAGTAGAGTCCCACATGCGGAAGCTCAGCGAGATTGGTCCGCACGAAGAAGCCTTCGCTGTCGGGGGCGATCACTTCGACGCCGTAACGCCGCATCACATTGCGCGCTTCAATCGGGTCCTGGCTTCGCAGAATTGAGAAGTCCCGCAGCAGCTCCGGCTCGTCATCCAACAACTCGACGCTCATGGCGTGATCAACTACGCCGAACCCGCGCGCATGCCTACTCGTGGAGCGATCTCGACCGGTTCTTTTTCCGTCTGTCCTGAATGACCGAATTTGTACTTACCGGCATTTAGCGGTCTTCCGATAGATAACGACTGTCGTGCATGTAGCGGTGAGCTGACCTGCAAAAAGACTGCAGCTCGGAATCTCGTTCCGAGCTCGGCGCCCCGCACAGGAGGCGCGCGAAGTCTCGCTGCGGAACGGTTTCCGGATGTGGACGACACACGCAAGCATGCGCCTGGCGGCGCGAGATGTCGGAACGGCAATCGAGGTACGGGAAATGAATCTCTCCAACGTCAAGATATTCTACAAGATCGCCGCGTGCTTCCTGCTGCTGAGCATCGTGGTCGCCGGCGGCGTCTGGTTCGCCGCGGCGAAAATGGGCGAGATCGAGCGGCTTTATGCCGAGATGCTGGACGGGGATGTGCAGAGCATGAAGGCCAACATCCGGGCCAATGCGCGCGTCTTCAATCTCGGTCGGCTGTCCTGGCGGGTGATTGCGGAAACTGATCAGGCCGAATTGCAGAAGGTCAGTCAGGAGGCCGCGGCGGCGCAGAGAGAATTCACCGACTACATCGCCGAGGCCAAGAAGGGGCTTCCCACCTATGCGGCGGATTTCGACCGCATCGTGCGGCAGTTCGAGGACGTCGTCGTGGCCAAATACGTGCTCGTCGAGAAGGCGGCCATGGCCAATCAGAAAGAAGCGGCCGTGAAGCTGGCGAAAAGCATGGGCGACGACAACCAAGCCTTGCGTGTGGCCCAGTCCGCAATCACAGCCCGTATCGACAAGGACATCCATGCGCGTCAGCAGACCATTTCCGCCGACGTCGCGAGCGCCATCCGTCTCACCGTGTTGATGATCGGAGGCGCCTTCCTTGCGGTGCTGGCGCTGGCCTTCGCGATCGTGCAGTTCGGCATTGCGCGTCCGATCGGGCGCCTCGTCGGCGATCTGCAGGCGATGGCCCGCGGCGAGACCGTCGTGATCTCCGGCACCGGGCGTCGCGACGAGATCGGGCAGACCGCCAACGCGGTCGAAGGCATCAAGGTGATGCTCGACGACAAGGCGAAGCAGGACGCCGCGGCCAAGGCGGATCAGGACCGCAAGCTCGCCGCGCAGCGCAAGCAGGACATGGCGAGGCTCGCGCACGACTTCGAGGCCGCGGTCGGCGAGGTGATCCAGACGGTGTCGTCGGCCTCGACCGAACTGGAAGCGTCGGCGACGACGCTGACCTCGAACGCGCGGCACGCGCAGGAAGTGACGACGACGGTCGCAGCAGCCTCCGAGCAGGCGTCCGCCAATGTGCAGTCGGTGGCGTCCGCGACCGAAGAGATGGCGTCCTCGGTCACCGAGATCAGCCGCCAGGTGCAGGAGTCCGCACGCATCGCCCAGGAAGCCGTGGGGCAGGCGCAGACGACCAACGAGCGCGTCGGCGAACTATCCGCCGCTGCGGCGCGGATCGGCGACGTCGTCGACCTGATCAACACCATCGCCGGCCAGACCAATCTGCTGGCGCTCAACGCCACGATCGAGGCGGCGCGCGCCGGCGATGCCGGCCGCGGCTTCGCGGTGGTCGCCTCGGAAGTGAAGGCGCTGGCCGAGCAGACCGCGAAGGCCACCGGCGAGATCAGCCAGCAGATCAGCGGCATCCAGGCCGCGACCGATCAGTCGGTGTCGGCGATCCGCGAGATCGGCGCGACGATTTCGAAGATGTCCGAGATCGCCTCGACGATCGCATCGGCGGTGGAAGAGCAGGGCGCCGCGACGCAGGAGATCTCGCGCAACGTGCAGCAGGCGGCGCAGGGCACCCAGCAGGTGTCGTCGAGCGTGATCGACGTCCAGCGCGGCGCCAGCGAGACCGGCTCGGCGTCGGGCCAGGTGTTGTCGGCGGCGCAATCGCTCGCCAACGACAGCAACCGCCTCAAGCTCGAAGTCGGCAAGTTCCTCGAGACCGTCCGCGCTGCGTGAGCGCGGACGCGGCGCGGACCTCCCCCAAGGTCCGCGCCACCCCCAGGCCGGATCGCCGCCGCCACCCCCCGCCGAAATCGGTTGAACCATGCTCGGGTTCTGACCGACTATGGCGCAGGCGGCGCGATCCGGCCGTCGGTCTGTCTGGGACGTTTTGAATGCGATCGCTGATGCGGCGGGGGATATCGGCGATCGGGGTGATCGCCGCGGTGCTGATCTGCAGCGTGCCGGCCGAGGCCGCCAAACGCGTCGCGCTGGTGGTCGGCAACAACGATTATCGCAACGTACCGAAGCTGCAGAAGGCGGTCAACGACGCCCGCACCATGGGCGACGCGCTGCGCACGCTCGGTTTCGAAGTGATGATCGCGGAGAATCAGAATCGCACCGCGTTCAGCCAGAGCCTGCTGGCGTTCGACAATATCATCGAGCCCGGCGACACCGCGTTCTTCTTCTATGCCGGCCACGGCTTCGAGATTTCCGGGCAGAACTACCTGCTGCCGACCGACGTGCCGGCGGCGACGCAAGGCCAGGAGGAACTGGTCCGCGACGCTTCTGTGCTCGCCGACCGCATCGTCGAGCGGCTGCAGAATCGCGGCGCGCGCACCGCGATCCTGGTGTTCGACGCCTGCCGCAACAATCCGTTCGAGCGCCGCGGAGTCCGCGCGCTGAGTGGCCGCGGCGGGCTGGCGCCGATGACCACGCTGCCCGAGGGCGTGTTCTCGATCTTCTCCGCCGGGCCGCGGCAGACCGCGCTCGACCGGCTGTCCGACACCGACGCCGATCCGAATTCGGTGTTCACCCGGGTGTTCGCCAAGCAGTTGCTCGACCCCGGCGAGAATCTGGTGCAGGTCGCGCAGCGGACGCGCCGCGCGGTCAGCGAGATGGCCGACACCGTCGGGCATCGGCAGGTGCCGGTGTATTTCGACCAGATGGTCGACGACGTGTTTCTGAACGGCGCGGCGAAGCCCGGCGCAGCCGCGGCCGCGCCGGTGGCGTCCGCCGAGCCGTCGCAGAAGGTCGCCGCGCTGCCGCCGGTGGCGCCGCTGAAGCCGCCGACCTCGGAAAGTCTCAACGCGCCGATCGCCAGCTTCTCGCGCCACAATGGCGGCTGGACCGTGGTGTTCTCGATCGCCGATCCGACGCTCGGCATTTCCTGGCGGCTCGGCGACAGCGGCGAATTCCGCGAGACCGGCTTCATGGACACGCTCGATCCGCGCACCCGCAAGCGGATGCCGAATCCGTCGATCCAATTGCCGGCCGACGCCGCGGCCGCGACCATCGAGGTGCGCTATGTCGATGCGCTCGGCGAGACGCAAGGGCCGTTTCCGATCCGGTTCGAGCCGGAGGCCGCCTTGCTGCGCGACCAGCGCAAGATCCTCGACATGACCGCGACGAGCTGGCTGTCGTTCCGCGACTACAACGGACTGCTGGTCTACTACACGCATCTGATGTCGTATCGCTGCGCGATCCGCGAGGTGCGGATCGGCATCGACAGCGCGGTGCCCGACAAGGCGCTGAAGCTGCCGGCCTGCGACATGCGCGACCCGGTCGCGATCCCGAGCAGCGCCACGCCCTATCTGAAACTGGCGCCGGGCGTGAAGTCGGTGTCGGTCGAACTGACCTATCGCGACGGCTCGGTGTCGGAGATCAAGACGTTCAGAAGGTGAGGCGTGTCCGTCATACGGGGCTTGACCCGGCAACGCCGGACGGGGGTTGGAAGAGCCGTTCTGCCTTCGCTGGAATCAGCATTGGCGTTCCGGGACGCTCACCACAGCTACAACCTCATGGTGAGGAGGCGCGCAGCGCCGTCTCGAACCATGCGCCGCCGGCACTGCGTCGCCCCATCCTTCGAGACGCCCGGCTTCGCCGGGCTCCTCAGGATGAGGGGCAGTGCATCTGGCAAGGATCGTATCGCTTCGATCAATCGGACGTAGGGTGGGCATAAGGCGCGGAGCGCCGTGCCCACGCGTGATCCGGCGAGATCGCTCGTGTCGCGTGGGCTTCGCTGCGCTCAGCGCCACCCTACGGCCGGAGCGTCACACCTTGCGCGAGATCATGATCAGCAGGAATCCGCCGAACGCGGTGGAAGCGCCGTACCACATCCATTGCGACTGATTGATCATGAAGCTCTGTTCCGGCCATTGGATCAGGCCGGCGCCCTGGCCGGTCCAGACCAGGCCCATCAACAGGGCGATGATGCCGATGACGAGGAACAGTGTGCGCATGGGGAATTCCGTGCCTTTCTCGTCTGTTTCGAATGCGGTTGCTCGCGCGGTAAGCCTCACACGTCCAGCAGATCCTCGCTCGCGAATTCCGCCTTGTCGCTGATGAAGGCGAAGCGGGCCTCTGCCTTGGTGCCCATCAGGCGCTCGACGGAATCGGCGGTGCCGTCGCGGTCGTCGGCGAGCAGGACCACGCGCAGCAGCGTGCGCCTGGCGGGATCCATCGTGGTTTCCTTGAGCTGGGCGGGCATCATCTCGCCGAGGCCTTTGAAGCGGCCGACATCGACCTTGGCGTTGGCGTTGAATTCCTTCTTCAACAGCTCGTCCTTGTGGGCGTCGTCGCGGGCGTAGACGGTCTTGGCGCCGTGGGTGAGGCGATACAGCGGCGGCACCGCGAGATAGAGGTGGCCCTCGTCGATCAGCTTCGGCATCTGCCGATAGAAGAAGGTGATCAGCAGCGAGGCGATATGCGCGCCGTCGACGTCGGCGTCGGTCATGATGATGATGCGGGCGTAGCGCAGATCTTCCTCGCGGTAGTTCACGCCGGTGCCGCAGCCGATCGCCTGCATCAGGTCGGAGAGCTGGGCGTTCGCCACCACCTTGTCCTTGGTCGCCGACGCGACGTTGAGGATCTTGCCGCGTAACGGCAGGACGGCCTGGGTCTTGCGGTCGCGCGCCTGCTTGGCGCTGCCGCCGGCCGAGTCGCCCTCGACGATGAACAGCTCCGAGCCTTCGGCCGCGGTGTTGGTGCAGTCGGCGAGCTTGCCGGGCAGCCGCAGCTTCTTCACCGCGGTCTTGCGCGAGATTTCCTTTTCCTGGCGGCGGCGCAGCCGCTCCTCGGCGCGCTCGACGACGAAGTCCAGGAGCTTGTTGGCCTGCACCGGGTTGCCGGACAGCCAATGGTCGAACGGGTCCTTGATCGCCTGTTCGACGATGCGCTGCGCCTCGGCGGTGGCGAGGCGGTCCTTGGTCTGGCCCTGGAACTCGGGCTCGCGCACGAACACCGAGAGCATCACCGCGGCGCCGACCATGACGTCTTCGGAGGTGATCGAGGAGGCGCGCTTGCCCTGGCCGACGCGCTCGGCGTGATCCTTCAGGCCGCGCAGCAGGGCGGAGCGCATGCCGGATTCGTGGGTGCCGCCGTCGGGCGTCGGCACGGTGTTGCAGTAGGACGACAGGAAGCCGTCGGCGTCCGCGGTCCAGGCGACCGCCCATTCGCAGGCGCCGTGGGCGCCGTTGCGGCCGGACTTGCCGGAGAAGATATCCGGATGCACCAGCGTGTCGGCGTGGATCGCCGCGCCGAGATAGTCCTTCAGGCCGCCGGGGAAGTGGAAGGTGTCCTCGGCAGGCACGTCCTCGAGGCCCTTCAGCAATTCGGGATCGCACTTCCAGCGGATCTCGACGCCGCCGAACAGATAGGCCTTCGAGCGCGCCATCTTGAACAGCCGCTGCGGCTTGAACGCCGCCTTGGCGCCGAAGATGTCGGCGTCGGGCTTGAAGCGGACGCGGGTGCCGCGGCGGTTGTTGATCTTGCCGAGGCTCTCGAGCTTGCCCTGCGGGATGCCGCGCGCGAACACCATGCGGTAGAGCTGCTGGCCGCGCGCGACCTCCACTTCAAGCAGCGACGACAACGCATTGACGACGCTGACGCCGACGCCATGCAGGCCGCCGGAGGTCTCGTACACCTTGCTGTCGAATTTGCCGCCGGCGTGCAGCGTGCACATGATCACTTCGAGCGCCGACTTTTTCGGAAATTTCGGATGCGGATCAACCGGAATGCCGCGGCCGTTATCGGAGACGGTGAGGAAGCCGTCGGCGCCGAGCTCGACCTCGATGAAGGTGGCGTGGCCGGCCAGCGCCTCGTCCATCGAGTTGTCGATCACTTCGGCGAACAGGTGATGCAGCGCCTTCTCGTCGGTGCCGCCGATATACATGCCGGGGCGGCGGCGCACCGGCTCCAGCCCTTCCAGCACTTCGATGTCGGCGGCGGTGTAGCCGGCCTCGGCGCCGCCGGTCGGCTTGGCGGCCGGGCGCGACGCGCCGGATTTCGGCGCGGCCCCGAACAGGTCGCCGGGCGTTTTCGATTTGCTGCTCGCCTTCAATGCCTTGGCCATGAGTCTTGAAGCTGTCCTGAAGTCGGTCCGGAGATCGTGGGTGCTGCTGCCGGCGGCGCGCGCCGGGCGAATCGCTAGGCTCAACTATGCCATGGAAGCGCTGTGGATGGTGACGCCGGCAGGCCGGCGGCCGGCTGCCCGCTGGAACGGGCATATAGGCCGGAGCCGGGGATATGGGAAGGGCGCCGCCTGCGCCATCAGTTGCATGATACCGCTGTTCCGGAGCAGTCGCGGCTGTGTGAGGTGCAAACCGCCGGCCACGGGTCCAGAACCATGTCGCGGCCGGCCCCGGGCAATCCGTCACGGGGGGCGGCGCTTGTCGACCGGGCGGGGGACCGTGCTATGCGACAGCAGGATGAACCGCCGGCGGGTCGCCCGCAGGTCGGAAGGGACAATGGAAGAAGCATTTCGCGGCCTCATCGATTTCGTGCGCGAGCACCAGGCCTGGGCCGCGCCGGTGGTGCTGGTGCTGGCGTTCGGGGAATCGCTCGCCTTCATCTCGCTGGTGGTGCCGGCCTGGGGCGCCCTGGTGGCGATCGGCGCGCTGGTCGGCGCCAGCGGCATCAGTTTCTGGCCGGTGTGGCTCGGCGCCGCGCTCGGCGCCTCGCTGGGCGACTGGCTGTCGTACTGGTTCGGCTATCGCTACAAGGACCGCGTCGCGCAGATCTGGCCGCTGTCGAAGTTCCCGGGGCTGCTGCTGCGCGGCGAGGACTTCGTGCAGAAATGGGGGGTGCCGAGCATCTTCATCGGCCGCTTCTTCGGGCCGCTGCGCGCCTCGGTGCCGCTCGCGGCCGGCATCTTCGAGATGCCGTATTGGCAGTTCCAGATCGCCAATGTGCTGTCGGCGCTGGTGTGGTCGGCGGTGCTGCTGCTGTTCGGCGACGCGTTGTCGATCGGCGCGAACTGGATCATGCGGTCGATTTGACGCGCCGGCGGGAATAGGGCGCAGCCGGCGGTGTTGGCTTCACCGAGGCACGCGATCAAACTGTCGTCATGACGTCAACAAGTCACCGCCGGCGGCGTAGACTGCCGCAGGCTCGAACCAACCCGATCGAGGACACGCCATGGACCTGACCCGCCGTCACGCCCTGACTGCCGCCGCCGCACTCGCCGTATCGCCGTTGCTGCGCAGCGCACCCGCCGAGGCCGCCGCACCGCTCGCCGACAAGCAGGCGCCGAGCTTCTACCGCTACAAGGTCGGCGACGCGCAGGTGAACGTGATCTCCGACGGCGTGAACACCTTTCCGCTCGGCGACAGCTTCGTGCTCAACGCCAAGAAGGACGAGGTCAACAAGGCGCTCGAAGCCGCCTTCCTGCCCAAGGACAAGATCTCGATCAATTTCGCCCCGCTGGTGATCAACACCGGCGGCAAGCTGGTGGTCGTCGACACCGGCAACGGCCCCGGCGCGTTCGCCTCGAGCAAGGGCAATGTCGGGCAGTTCGCTGGCAACATGGCGGCGGCCGGGCTCGACGCCAAGGCGGTCGACATCGTGGTGATCTCGCATTTCCACGGCGACCACATCAACGGCCTGCTCGGCGCCGACAACCAGCCGGCGTTCCCCAACGCCGAGGTGCTGGTGCCGGCGGCGGAGTGGAAGTATTTCATGGACGACGGCGAGATGAGCCGCGCCAGTGGCGAGCGGATGCAGGGCGTGTTCAAGAACGCGCGCCGGGTGTTCGAGGCCGGGCTGAACAAGAAGGTCACGCCGTACGACTGGGGCAAGGATGTCGCGCCGGGCCTGATGGCGGTGGAGGCGACCGGCCACACCCCGGGGCACACCTCGTTCGTGCTGTCGTCCGGCGCTGACAAGGTGTTCATCCAGTCCGACATCACCAATTTGCCGGCGCTGTTCGTCGCCAATCCGGGCTGGCACCTGATGTTCGACCAGGACCCGGCGATGGCCGAGACCACCCGCCGCAAGGTCTACGACATGCTGGTGGCCGAGAAGATGCGGGTGCAGGGCTTCCACTATCCGTTCCCGGCCAACGGCTACGTCCAGAAAGACGGCAGCGGCTACCGTCTGGTGCCGGCGCCGTGGAGCCCGGTGATCTGAGGGCTGTCGGAGGCGCGCTGATATCGTCATTGCGAGCGAAGCGAAGCAATCCAGTGCGCCGAGCACAGGATTCTGGATTGCTTCGTCGCTTCGCTCCTCGCAATGACGGGAAGGAACCTCTCCCGCGCGTGGGGAGAGGTCGTCCGGCGTAGCGTAGCGACGCCGGACGGGTGAGGGGGCGTTTCGACGAAGCCGAGAGTCAGCGACTCGCGTCGCCCTCACCCCAGCCCTCTCCCGCAAGCGGGAGAGGGGGCGGGCCGTGCGGGGGGCGAGTTCATCTTGATACATCCGGCGTTGCACTGATCACCGCGCGCCTTGGCGCGAGGGCGCGGATCAGGGCTACGGCTTCGGGCGGCGGCTTCTGTTCGATCCGGCGATAGACCCGGCCGTCGCGCGTCCGGGTCATCAGGCCGCGATCGCACAACTCGCGGCGCAGCAGCGCGTGGTCGCCGAAGCCGTGATGCGCGGCGAGCAGTTCGTTGAACGGCTTCTCGCTCATCTCCTGGCCGGCGGGCACCCGCGACCACAGCACCCACAGGCACAGCAGGCGGTGGCTGGCCTTTTTCGGCCAGCGCGTCAGCCCGCCTGCGCGGTCGAAATAGCGCGCGACGCGGACGACCTTCTGCAGGTCGGCCACCGGCTCCGGTTCGGGCTGCCGCTGCAACTGGTCGGCTGCATCGAACTGGGCGCGGAAATGCTGGAAGTTGCGATAGCCCGCGGCGCGCGTCAGCAGGTTCAGGAGCTGGACGTGGCCGAGCTTGCGGTCCTGGGCGTCGAGTTCGCGATGGAGCGCACGCGCCAGCGTCGAGACATCGGGCGCGGCGAAGGGGAAAACGGTTCTGGTCATGACTTATCCTCGATCGTGCCGAACGAAAAAGTCGATGGTCGCTGGCTTACGACGCGGCACGGGACAAGTGTCTGCCGATCAGGAAATTGGCAGGTTTAGCTTCCCTTGCGGGACAGCGACGCCTTGGTGAACTGCCGACCAGTGCGCGGGAAATACAATGCAGACGGTCGATTTGCAAGCATGACGGGCGCTGCCGCCGATTTGTCAGAGCAGTGTTGCGGAGCGGCATCGCGGCTTGACGGTATCAGTTTCTGCAACTATCAACGCCGGCATGATCAGCGCCGTGACCATCGCCAAAGCCTACCGCCGCCGCATTTGCGCGGTGGGAGCGGCTGTTCGCGATTGACAGCGTTGCCCCTGCCGCCGGTTTCGGTCCGCGGCAGGTCGATCTTCTTCCCCCTTCCACACGCGAACTGATCCCGGCGGCTCCGTCCCGACACAGGAGCCTGCCATGTATGTGCCGCCACCCTTCAAGCCCGACCGGTCGCAATGCCTTGCCTTTGCGGCGGCGCGCGGCTTCGGTCTCGCCTGCGCCCATGACGGCCGCAAGCCGGTCGCGTCGCCGCTGCCGTTCTCGCTGAATTATTCCAGCAACGGCACGCCGCTGCTGTCGTTTCACGTCGCGCGCGGCAATGCGCTGGCGGCGCTCGCCGACAGCCGCACGCCGTGGCTGATGGCGGTGACCGGGCCGGGGGCCTATGTGTCGGCGGACTGGTACGCGTCGCCGGATCAGGTGCCGACCTGGCTGTATCAGAGCGTGCATCTGAGCGGGCCGGCGGCGGTGATGTCGGAGGCCGAGCTCGACGGGCATCTTGACGAGGTCAGCGCCATCTTCGAAACCACGCTCGCGCCGAAGCGGCCGTGGACGGCGGCGAAGATGACGGCCGGACGACGCAGCGCGATGAAGAAGGCGATCGTCGGCGTGATGATGCGGGTGGATCTGGTCGAGGGCAGCTTCAAGCTGAACCAGCACAAATCCGATGCCGATCACGTCGCGGTGGCGAGTGCGCTGGCGCGGCAGGGCGATCCGGCCGCGCAAGAGATCGCCGCGCAGATGATCGCGCTGCGGCCGCAGTTGGACTACATAGAGCACGCGACGGCGTTCGCGCCCGCAGAGTGAAGGAAACCGAGATGACCCTGACCGACACGGCCAACAAGGCTTCCACGAGCAAGACCGGTAAGCCGGCCGTGTTCATCGACGGCGCCGCCGGCACCACCGGGCTCGGCATCCGCGAGCGGCTGGCCCGGCATGGCCAGGTCATCGTCAAGGACATCGCCGACGACAAGCGCAAGGATGTCGCCGCCAAGCGCGCGCTGATGGCCGAGGTCGATCTCGTCATCCTGTGCCTGCCGGACGATGCGGCGAAAGAAACCGTGGCGACGATCGACGGCATGGGCAGCGATGCGCCGAAAGTGCTCGACGCCTCGACCGCGTTTCGCGTCGCGCCGGACTGGGCCTATGGCTTCGCCGAGCTGGCGCCCGACCAGGCCGACAAGATCCGCGCCGCGCGAAAAGTCTCCAATCCGGGCTGCTATCCGACCGGCGGGGTCGCGCTGCTGCGGCCGCTGGTCGACGCCGGCCTGCTGCCGGCGGACCATCCGGTGTCGATCAACGCGGTCAGCGGCTATTCCGGCGGCGGCAAGGCGATGATCGCGGCCTATGAGGCCGGCACCGCGCCGGCGTTCGAACTCTACGGCCTCGGCTTTGCGCACAAGCATCTCGCCGAGACGCAGCTCTATGCGCGGCTGACGCGGCGGCCGATCTTCATCCCGTCGGTCGGCAATTTCCGGCAGGGCATGCTGGTGTCGGTGCCGCTGCATCTCGATACGCTGCCGGGCAAGCCGGCGGTGGCGGATCTGCAGGCGGCGCTGGAGGCGCGCTATGCCGGCAGTGCTTACGTGTCGGTGTTGCCCCGCGACAGTGCGCCGATCAGCGACGGCCGGATCGAGCCGGAGGCCCTGAACGAGACCAACAGGCTCGAACTCTGCGTGTTCGGCAGCGACGCGCATCGCCAGGCGGTGCTGGTGGCGCGGCTCGACAATCTCGGCAAGGGCGCCTCGGGCGCCGCGGTGCAGAACATGCGGCTGATGCTGGGGCTGCCGGAAACGCCGGGTCTGGACTAGTCACCGCCATGTCCGACGCCTTCGATCCCGATACGCTCGCCTTCTATCAGGGCAACGCCGCGGACTACGCGGCGTGGAGCAAGCACCGCCATGTGCGGCTGAACCAGTTTCTCGACACGCTGCCGCAAGGCGCGTCGATCCTCGAACTCGGCTGCGGCGCAGGCGCCGACAGCGCGCATATGATAGCGCAGGGCTTCGACGTCCGCCCGACCGACGGCTCGCCGCAGATGGCCGCGCAGGCCGCGCTCAAACTCGGCCGCCCGGTCGAGACGCTGCTGTTCCACCAACTCGACGCCGAGGCGCTGTATGACGCCGTCTGGGCCAATGCCTGCCTGCTGCACGTGCCGCGCGACCAGCTCGGTGATGTGCTGGCGCGAGTCCGGCGGGCGCTGAAGCCCGGCGGGTTGTTCTATGCGAGCTACAAGGCCGGCGAAGGCGAGGGCCGCGACAAGCTCGCGCGCTACTACAATTATCCGTCGGAAGACTGGCTGCGCGAACGCTACGCCGAGGCCGGCGCGTGGGCGTCGCTGACGATCGAGGCCAACCAGGACGTCGGCTACGACGACAAGCCGGCCGTCATCCTGCACGTGACGGCGCAGAGGCAGGCGTCATCCTGAGAGCCTGGCCGAAAATGCGGCCAATGAAATAGGCACGTTCGTTTCAACTCGTCATGCCCGGCCTTGTGCCGGGCATCCACGTCTTGCAGCGGAAGCCGCAACAAAGGCGTGGATGGCCGGGACGAGCCCGGCCATGACGAAATTTTGGTCGCGCCCCCTCCTGACCCAGCCTTCAGGCGGATTTACGAACTATCCGCCTCCTGCTTTAATCCGCAGGCTGCGTCGTGCGGCATGCGGAGGCTGAATGACGTCAACTCCCGTTCTGGTGATCCTCAGCGCCGCGACCGCGCTCGGCCTGTATCTGCTGCTGCTGTTCATGCGCGGCGAGCGCCGGCAGGGGCTGGTGGCGCTGCATCTGCTGCTCGGCTTCGGCGGGCTGGAGACGCTGGTGATGCTGCTGCACGGCACACCGGACGGCGCAGCGCCGACCGGCAGCGTCTCGTTCGGCAAGATCGCCGCCGGGCTGTTCGCGGTCTCGGCATTTTCCGGCTTCATCGCCGCGCTGGCGCGACGCTCCCCGGTCGCGGCCAACGTCCTGCTCGGCACCCATGTCACCGTGGGCCTCGCCGGCTTCGCGCTGGTGCTGGCCTGGGTGTCCGGGACCTGAGGCGCTCTCTCGCAGCGCTCGCGATGACGCAGAGGCGACGAGGCGAAGAGGCTACGAGGCGAAGAAGCTACGACCGAACCTTGACGTAGCTTCCCGGCGCGTCCTCGATCGGCTGATAGGTTTCGTTGCCCATGGCGCGGGCGGGGACCTGCTCGGGGTCGAAGCTGCCGACCCATTCGCGCCAGTCCGGCCACCACGAGCCCTTGTGCTCCTGCGCGCCCTTCAGCCATTCGGCGACCGAGCCGACCCGGATGTTTTCGTTGGTCCAGTACTGATATTTGTTCGCCGCGGGCGGGTTGATCACGCCGGCGATGTGGCCGGAGCCGGACAGGACGTATTTCACCGGGCCGCCGAAGAATTGCGAGCCGTACAGCACGGACTCGGCCGGCGCGATGTGGTCCTCGCGGGTGGCGAGGTTGTAGATCGGCACCTTGACCTTGGCGAGGTCGAGCGGCGTGCCGTCGAGCACCATGGTGCCGGCCGACAGCTTGTTGTCGAGATAGCAGTTGCGCAGATAGTAGGAGTGGTTGGCCGCGGGCATCCGGGTCGCATCGGAATTCCAGTGCAACAGATCGAACGCCGACGGCGGCTGGCCCTTGAGATAGTTGCTGACGACGTAGGACCAGATCAGATCGTTCGACCGCAGCATGTTGAAGGCCATCGCCATCCGCGCACCTTCGAGCACGCCGGTCGACTGCATGTCGCGCTCCAGCGCCGAGATCTGGCCCTCGTCGACGAACACCATCAGATCGCCGGCATGGGTGAAATCAACCTGGGTGGTCAGGAACGTCGCCGAGGTGACGCGCTGGCGGCGACGCTCGGCGAGCCATGCCAGCGTCGAGGCGAGCAGGGTGCCGCCAACGCAATAGCCGATGGTGTGCACCTTCATCTCGCCGGTGGTCTTCTCGATCACGTCCATCGCGGTGAGCGGGCCGAGCTTCATGTAGTCGGCGAAGCTCTTGTCGGCGAGGCTCCTGTCCGGATTGACCCAGGAGATCACGAACACGGTGAGGCCCTGGTCGACGCAGTACTTGATGAACGACTTCTCGGGCTTGAGATCGAGAATGTAGAACTTGTTGATCCATGGCGGCACGATCAGCAGAGGCGTGCGCAGCACCGTTTCGGTCGCGGGCTGATACTGGATCAGTTGCATGATCTCGTTCTGGAAGATCACCTTGCCCGGCGTCGTCGCCATGTTGACGCCGACGTCGAGATTGGCCGGGTCGGACTGGCGGATCTTGAGGTGGCCCTTGCCGGCCGCGATGTCCTCGGCGAGCATCTTCATGCCGCGCACCAGATTGTCGCCGCTGTTCTCCAGCGTCAGCCGCGTCAGTTCCGGACTGGTCGGGACGAAATTGGAGGGCGCCAGCGCGTTGGTGATCTGCTGGATGTAGAACGCCGCCTTCTTCCTGGTATGCGGGTCGAGCCCGTCAGCCTTCTCGACCAGCTCGTTGGCCCACTGCGAAGTCAGCAGATAGGCCTGCATGATGAATTCGTAGAACTGGTTCTTGCGCCAGTCCGGGTCGGCGAAGCGCTTGTCGCGCGGCGGCGGCTCGATGGTCGGCTCGACCTTCTCGCCGGCGAGCTTCTTCGCGGCGTTGCCCCACAGGTCGAGATACGACTTGCCGAGCCTGGCCTGCAGCTCCGCGGCGCGGGTCTGGTCCGACATCCAGTATTCGGCGACGCTGGTGAGCGTCTTGACGATTTCGGTGAGTTCGGTCGGCGGCTTGGCGCCGTCCATCGTCTCGCGCGGCTTCATCATCGTCGCCAGCGCCTGGCTGCCACACTCCATCGCCTGCGCCAGATTCCGGGCAAAAGCCTCGGGATCGAACGTCTTCGCCGTCGTCGTGTCTGGTAGCATGTCGGTCATGGGAGGACGCTTCAACCCTGTTCGAATGTCTTATACGATTTTGTCGTCGGCGCGCCGATGATGGCATAGTTCGGTAAACGGCGCTGAACTCGATGTGTTGCAGTGCGACAATTTGCGCTTGATTTAGCCACATTGGCATCCCACTGACTTGGCCGTGTCGCCTAGGGTCGGGGTGGCGAGGGCCGCCGTGGTTGGTTAAGGTTTTGCGGGCGCCCTGGTTCGGGTGTGTGACGAAGATTGCTTCGGCGAGCGGCCGGTCGATGCCGCAAGCAAAGGAACAGCGTTTGCGGGTGATGCGAGAGACGAGGTCGAAGATCGCGCGGGACGGCAGCCGGGATCGCGCGGGTCGGCGCGTCGCTGTGGCCGTGGCCGTGCTGCTGATCGGGGCAGGCCTCGGCGGTTGCTCGATCTCGCTGTCCGACATGCCGTTGATGGGCGCCAGCGACAACGTCGAGAAGCCGAAGGAGGCGGAGGCCTTCCCGGCGGTCAACGACCTGCCGGCGAACCGCGACGAGGCCGTGCTGGCCCCCGCCGAGCGCAACAAGATCGAGCAGGAGCTGATCGCCGCCCGCGAGCGCCAGGCCAATGCCAGCGCGGCCAAGCCGGCCGCCGCCAAATAGCCGTCAGCGTCGCCGGTGCACGAACGGCGACGGTGGTGGGTCACCGTTCGCAGGCCGGCGCAGCAGAAACACCGTCCTCGACCCGATCCGCCGCAAAATCGTGCCAATGGGAGCGTTTCTGCGCCTGAATCGGATTCCCCTCCGATCAAGAACGCGGTAACCATCCAGCCGCACCCCGGAGTCGAGGACCATGGAAGAATTTTACCGCATCCGCCGCTTGCCGCCTTACGTGTTCGAACAGGTCAACCGGGCCAAGGCAGCCGCGCGGAATGCCGGGGCCGACATCATCGACCTGGGCATGGGCAATCCGGATCTGCCGGCGCCGCCGCATGTGCTCGAAAAGCTCAAAGAGACGCTCGGCAAGCCGCGCACCGACCGCTATTCCGCCTCGCGCGGCATCACCGGGCTGCGCAAGGCGCAGGCGGCCTATTACGACCGCCGGTTCGGCGTGAAGCTGAACCCCGACACCCAGGTCGTCGCCACGCTGGGCTCGAAGGAAGGTTTCGCCAACGTCGCCCAGGCGATCACCGCGCCCGGCGACGTGGTGCTGTGCCCGAACCCGAGCTACCCGATCCACGCCTTCGGCTTCCTGATGGCCGGCGGCGTGATCCGCTCGGTGCCGTCGGAGCCGACGCCCGATTTCTTCGCCGCGGCCGAACGGGCGATCATCCATTCGATCCCGAAGCCGATCGCGCTGATCGTCTGCTATCCGTCGAACCCGACCGCCTATGTGGCGAGCCTCGATTTCTACAAGGACCTGGTGGCGTTCGCGAAGAAGCACGAGATCATGATCCTGTCGGATCTGGCCTATGCCGAGGTCTATTTCGACGATTCCAACCCGCCGCCCTCGGTGCTGCAGGTGCCGGGCGCGATGGACGTCACCGTCGAGTTCACCTCGATGTCGAAGACGTTCTCGATGGCCGGCTGGCGGATGGGTTTTGCGGTCGGCAACGAGCGGATCATCGCTGCACTCGCGCGGGTGAAGTCGTATCTCGATTACGGCGCCTTCACCCCGGTGCAGGTCGCCGCCACCGCGGCGCTGAACGGCCCCGACGACTGCATCCGCGAGATGCGCGAGACCTACAAGAAGCGCCGCGACGCGCTGGTCGAGAGCTTCGGCCGCGCCGGCTGGGAGATCCCGCCGCCGTCGGCCTCGATGTTCGCCTGGGCGCCGCTGCCGCCGGCGTTCCGCGAACTCGGCAGCATGCAGTTCGCCACCCTGATGGTGGAAAAATCCGGCGTGGTGGTGTCGCCCGGCGTCGCCTTCGGCGAGCACGGCGAGGGCTTCGTCCGCATCGCGATGGTGGAAAACGAGCAGCGCATCCGCCAGGCGGCGCGCGGCGTCCGGCGCTTCCTTGAAAGCGGCGTCGAAACGTTGCACAACGTGGTTCCTCTCGCCACCCGGCGATAGGGCCCGGTTCCGGAGGCCCGCTTGCGGCCTTCGGCCCGGTTCGTCGGCCCAGGTTCCTCGTCTCGGGTCTTTCCGGTTTTTCAGCCTTCCGGCAGCAGGTTCAGCGCGTCATGGTCGCGCCACTCAGAGTGGGTATTGCGGGTCTCGGCACCGTCGGCGCCGAAGTGGTCCGCGTCATCGAACAGCAGCAGCGCACCCTCGCGGCGCGTTGCGGCAGGACCGTGCGCGTCGTCGCGGTCACCGCGCGGTCGAAGGCCAAGAAGCGCGGCATCGATCTCTCCGGCATCAAATGGGCCAAGAGCCCGCTGGCGATCGCCACCGATCCCGAGGTCGACTGCTTCGTCGAACTGATCGGCGGCGTCGACGAGCCGGCGGGGCCGGCGATCGAGGCGGCGCTCGCCGCCGGCAAGTCGGTCGTCACCGCCAACAAGGCGCTGATCGCCAAGCACGGCCTCAAGCTCGCGGCGCTCGCCGAGAAGCACGGCGTCGCGCTGAACTACGAGGCCGCCGTCGGCGCTGCTATTCCTGTCATCAAGACGCTGCGCGAGGGCCTCGCCGGCACCGACATCCATCGCATCTACGGCATCCTCAACGGCACCTGCAATTACATCCTGACCCGGATGGAGCAGGAGGGGCTGTCGTTCGACGAGTGCCTGAAGGACGCGCAGCGGCTCGGCTATGCCGAGGCCAACCCGGCGTTCGACGTCGACGGCCACGACACCGCGCAGAAGCTGTCGATTCTCGCCAGTCTCGCCTTCGGCACCAAGGTCGCGCAGGGCGCGGTTCATGTCGAAGGCATCACCTCGATCACGCCTGAGGATCTGCGCGCCGCCGCCGACCTCGGCTACCGCCTCAAGCTGCTCGGCGTCGCGGTGCGCACGCCGCAGGGCATCGAACAGCGCGTGCATCCGACCATGGTGCCGAAGTCCTCGTCGATCGCGCAGGTGATGGGCGTCACCAATGCGGTGACGATCGACGGCGACGGCATTCCGCCGATCACGCTGGTCGGCGCCGGCGCCGGCGCGGCTGCGACCGCGTCCGCCGTGGTCGCCGATATCGCCGACGTCGCGCGAGGCATCCTTACCGCGCCGTTCGGCCGCCCGGTGGGCAAGCTCAAAGCGATCACCAAGGCGCCGATGCAGCGCCACGAGGGCGGCTATTATCTGCGGCTGATGGCGCGCGACCACGCCGGCACCGCGGCGACGATTGCGACCAGGCTCGCCGAGCAGGACATCTCGATCGAATCGATCGTGCAGCGCCAGCCCGAGCGGGCCACCGATGCGAACGGCAAGCCGGTGAAGTCCGCGCCGGTGCCGGTGATCCTGATCACTTACGCCACCAGCGAGGACGCCGTGCGGCGCGCGCTGCAGGCGGTGCAGCGCGACAAGGTGATCAGCGGCCGGCCGCAGGTCATCCGGATCGAGAAAAACTAGAAGACGCCAGAGACAATTACGCCCGCGCCGCTGGGGTGCGGGCAGAGTTTGAGGAGAGGGCCGATGTCCACCACCATTTCCGTTCCGCCGCAATTATTGCTGGAGCGCATCCTGACGCTCGAGATCGTGCGCGTGACGGAGCGAGCGGCGGTGTCGGCTGCGCGGCTGCGCGGCCACGGCAACGAGAAGGGCGCCGACCAGGCCGCGGTGGACGCGATGCGCCGCGAGCTCAACAAGATGCCGATCGAAGGCACCGTGGTGATCGGCGAGGGCGAGCGCGACGAGGCGCCGATGCTGTTCATCGGCGAGAAGGTCGGCGCCGGCATCGACGGCGGCCCCAAGGTCGACATCGCGGTCGACCCGCTCGAAGGCACCACGCTGTGCGCCAAGAACATGCCGGGCTCGATCGCCACCATGGCGATGGCCGAAGGCGGCACACTGCTGCACGCGCCCGACGTCTACATGCAGAAGATCGCGATCGGCCCCGGCTACGACAAGAACGTGATCGACATCGATGCTCCGCCCGAAGACAACATCCGCCGCCTGGCGAATGCCAAGGACGTGTCGGTGCACGACATCACCGTGCTGGTGCTCGACCGGCCCCGCCATGCCGAGCTGATCGCCAAGATCCGCGCCACCGGCGCCGGCGTGCAACTGATCACCGACGGCGACGTCGCCGGCGTGATCCACTGCGCCGACCCGGAGAACACCGGCGTCGACATCTACATGGGCACCGGCGGCGCGCCGGAAGGCGTGCTGGCCGCGGCGGCGCTGCGCTGCATCGGCGGCCAGATGCAGTGCCGGCTGCTGCTCGACACCTATTCGAAGCGCAACCGCGCCGAGTCGATGGGCATCGAGGACCCGAACTTCGTCTATCAGATCGAGGACATGGTGAAGGGCGACTGCCTGTTCGCCGCGACCGGCGTCACCGACGGCTCGCTGCTCTCCGGCGTCAAGTTCCGCAAGCATGTGATCCAGACCGAAACCGTGGTGATGCGCTCGGTGACCGGCACCGTCCGCTACATCAAGGCCGATCACCGCCAGTTCGAGAAATTCCACCTCGATTAAGGAGAGCCGGCCATGGCCGTCGAGATTCGTCCTGTCGGCCCCGACGAGCGCGCCGCATGGGAGCCGCTGTGGGCCGGCTATCTCGAATTCTACAAGGCGACGATCGCGCCCGGCACCAGTGACGTCACCTGGGCGCGGTTTCACGATCCCGCCGAGCCGATGTATCTGCTCGGCGCCTATGTCGACGGCAAGCTCACCGGCATCGTCCAGTTCCTGTATCACCGCTCGTGCTGGACGGCGGGCGATTACTGTTACCTGCAGGACCTGTTCGTCGCCGACAGCGCGCGCGGGCTCGGCCTCGGCCGCAAACTGATCGAGGCGGTGTACGCGCGCGCCGAGGCCGACGGCTGCAGCCGGGTGCACTGGCTCACGCAGACCGGCAACGCCACCGCGCGCCTCTTGTACGACCGCATCGCCGACGATTCCGGCTTCATGCAATATCGGAAGGTTTTCTAGTTCGTCATTCCGGGGCGCACGCAGCGAAGCTGCGGGCGAACCCGGAATCTGAGACCGGCATTGGCCTTCGAGATTCCGGGTTCGCGCGTTTCACGCGCGCCCCGGAATGACGATGGCAAGGGGCGCAGACCTCATCCCGAGGAGCCCGGCGAGGCCCGCAGGCGAAGCGGGGCGTCTCGAAGGATGAGTGGCTGGAAATCATGGTTCGAGACGGCGCTGCGCGCCTCCTCACCATGAGGTCGGTATACGTAGCAAGGGAGAGAAGCGATGGCCGGAAGAGCCGAACCGACAGACGTGCAGGCCCTGGTGTTCGACATCTTCGGCACCGTGGTCGACTGGCGTAGCAGCCTGATCTCCGACTTCACCGCGTGGTCGGCGAAGCGCGGCGTCGCCGGCGACTGGGCCGGGCTGGTCGATGCGTGGCGGCAGGCCTATGTGCCGTCGATGGACGCGGTCCGCAAGGATCCGTCGCGCGGCTTCATCATCCTCGACGATCTGCACCGCCGCTCGCTGGAAAAGCTGGTGGTCGAGTTCGGCATCGCGGGGCTGACCGACGACGATCTGCACTACATGACGACCGGCTGGCACCGGCTGCAGCCGTGGCCGGATGTCGTCGCCGGCCTGACCCGACTGAAGACGAAGTACATCCTCAGCCCGCTGTCGAACGGCAATGTCGGGCTGCTGACGCGGATGGCCAAGACCGTCGGGCTGCCATGGGACCTGATCCTCGGCGGCGATCTGTTCGAGCACTACAAGCCCGACCCCGAGACCTATCTCGGCGCCGCGCGGCTGCTGAACCTGGCGCCCGGGCAGGTGATGATGGTCGCCGCCCACAACAACGACCTCGACGCCGCGCAGAAGCTCGGCCTGAAGACCGCGTTCGTCGCCCGCCCGACCGAATACGGCCCGCTGCAGAAGCAGGACTACGAGGCGACCGGCGCCTGGGACATCGTCGCCGCGGATTTCGGCGGCATCGCCGACCGGCTGGGGTGCTGAACGCAGCGCTGCGACACATCTCAGCGTCATCCTGAGGTGCGCGCCCTTGCGCGCCTCGAAGGATGCGCCGCGGGCACGGCGCTTGTCGCCGCATCCTTCGAGGCTCGCTTCGCTCGCACCTCAGGATGACGATTCAATGCATGAGGTGAGGCACCGGTTTGCCTCGTGCTCAACTCGTGCTTATCTCCACGCGCCATGACCTTGCCCGCATCCGCATTGCCGCCTGATCCAGTGTCGGCGTTTCTCGGCGTGACCCGCTCTGCCACCGGTAAGCTGTGGCGCGATCGGCTGGATGCGCGCGGCACCGCGAAGGCGCAGGCGATCGCGCAGCGCTATCAATTGCCGGAGATGCTTGCGCGGGTGATCGCGGGGCGGGGCGTCGAGATCGACGCGGTCGCCGATTTCCTCGATCCGACGATCCGCAAGCTGATGCCCGATCCATCCTCGGTGACGCAGATGGAAGCCGGCGCCACGCGCATCGCCGATGCCGCGACGAAGCGCGAGAAGGTGGCGATCTTCGGCGATTACGACGTCGACGGCGCGACTTCGGCGGCGCTCTTGGCCTGGCATCTGCGGCATTGCGGGCTCGATCCGCTGATCCACATTCCCGACCGCATCTTCGAAGGCTACGGCCCGAACGTCGACGCCATCCGGATGCTGGCGGACAAGGGCGCGACGTTGCTGATCACGGTCGATTGCGGCACCACCAGCCTCGAGCCTTTGGCCGAAGCGCGGCGGCTCGGCATGAGCGTGGTGGTGATCGATCATCACCAGACCGTCGACGAACTGCCCGAAGTGGACGCGCTGATCAATCCGAACCGGCCCGACGATCTGTCCGGGCTCGGCCATCTCGCCGCCGTCGGTCTGGTGATGATGACGCTGGTCGCGGTCAACCGCGAACTGCGCCATCGCGGCTTCTGGACGGTGGAACGGCCGGAGCCGAATCTGCTGGACATGCTGCATCACGTCGCGCTCGGCACCGTCGCCGACGTGGCCCCCTTGATCGGGCTGAACCGCGCTTTCGTCGCCAAGGGGCTGATCGCGCTGCGAAGGCGCGACCATGTCGGCCACACCGCGCTGATGGATGTGGCGCGGCTCAACGGACCGCCGGAGGTCTGGCATCTCGGCTTCATGCTCGGCCCGCGGATCAATGCCGGCGGCCGAATCGGCCGCGCCGATCTCGGCGTGCGGCTGCTGCTCGAAGGCGACGTCTCGGAGGCGGCACGGATCGCCGCCGAGCTCGACCGCCTCAACACCGAACGCCGCGTCATCGAGCAGATGGCGGAGGCGCAGGCGGAAGCCGAGGCGATGGCGTCACTCGGGCTCGAGGACAAGGGCGCGGTGATCGTCACGGCATCCGAGGGCTGGCATCCCGGCGTGGTCGGGCTCGTCGCGTCGCGGCTGAAGGAGAAGTTCGGCCGTCCGGCCTTTGCCATTGCGCTGGAGCCGGGCGGCATCGGCACCGGCTCGGGCCGCTCGATCGGCGGCGTCGATCTCGGCCGCGCGGTGCGCAATGCCGTGACCGAGGGCATCCTGATCAAGGGCGGCGGCCACGCGATGGCCGCCGGCGTGACGCTGCGCAAGGAACGCCTCGCCGAATTCCGCGGCTGGCTGGAGACCGCGCTCGCCGCCGACGTCGCCAAGTCGCGCCACGTCAATGAACTGTCGATCGACGGCGCGGTGTCGGCGCGTGGCGTCACGCCGGAATTCGCCGCCACGCTCAACCGCGCCGGCCCGTTCGGCGCCGGCAATCCCGAGCCGATCATCGCGCTGCCGGCGCATCAGCTGGTCTATGCCGACGAAGTCGGGCAGGCGCATCTGCGGCTGCGGTTCAGGTCCGGCGACGGCGCCATCGTCAACGGCATCGCGTTTCGCAGCGTCGGCCAGAAGCTCGGTCAGGCGCTCGCGGAAAACCGCGGACAGCAACTCCACGTTGCCGGCTGCCTTGCGATCGACCGCTGGCAGGGCGCCGAGCGCGTGCAGTTTCGCGTGATCGACGTCGCGGTGCCGGATCCCGGGCCGTCGATGATCCGGTGACGCGCGCGCCTTTGTTGATCGAAGCGCTGCTACCACACGGACGTCATCGCCGGACTTGATCCGGCGATCCATCACCTGAAGAAGGATGGATGGCCGGGTCAAGCCCGGCCATGACGAACTAACAACTGACGCGGCCGCTGGCCTACGTACAAATCTCGCCCTGCATCACCATCTCGCGGAACAGCTCGACCGCTTTCGGGTTGAGCGCGCCTTCATCGGGCAGCACCAGCGGCAGGTCGGGCGGGGCGAGGATGGCGAATTGCCGGCCCCATTCGTAGACCCAGGCGAGGCCGTCCTGGAACATCAGCTCGTCGTCGAATTTCGGCAGCCGCCCGGAGCGAGCCTCGGCGAAGCCGCGGCGGAAAGCGGTGTTCCAGACGATCTCGTCGAGCGGGGCCTGAAAGGTCTCGGCCTGCGGGCGCACATCGGTCACGGCACGATCCTGCGACACATCCAGCAATGAGGGCGAAGGCGGGTATTATCCCACGGCGCGCCGCGATCCGCACCCGGACTTTTGGCGGATCTGGTCACGGCTGCTTCGGCGCGCGGTCCGGCACCAGCCGCAGCGGCGTCAGCCTGCGGATAGCCGGGCGCACCCAGCGGCGGAAATTGGCGTTGTGCAGCAGGATGCCGCCGAAAAAGCCGACCAGGCAGCCGAGCACGGTGTCGATCAGCCGGGCCTCGATGATCTCGACCGGGACGCCGTGGCCGAGCGTGGCGGCGTCGGCGAGGAAGATCGTCAGCGGGGTGATGAAGATCACCGCGAAGCCGTAATGCCGGATCACCGCGGTCTCGATCACGAAGCTGAGGCCCAGCACGAGGAACGCGATGCTCCATTTTTCCAGCGGCAGCGACAGCAGCGCGGCGGCGATCACCAGACCGAGCACGGTGCCGAGGATGCGGTGCAACTGCCGGTTCCAGATCGCCCGCACCGACAGGCCCTGGATCACCGCGAGGCAGCTCACCGGCACCCAATAGGGCCGCTCCAGTTGCAGCGCCTGCGCCAGCGCCAGCGAGACGCCGACGGCGCAGCCGATCAGCACCGAGTCGAGTACGACGACATCGAAATCGGCTTGCGCCAACGGCTCGATCGGCAACGGATCGCGGATCCGCGACACGTAGAGGGTGTAGATCAGGGCGATCAGGGTGGCGAGCAGGCTGCCCATCGCGAACAGCCCGACCTTCAGCGGCACCTGCATCAGATCGCTCGGCGTGTAGGCCGCGATCGACGCCGCCATCACGAAGAACAGGCTGCCGGGCGGCCCGACCCGATAGAACCGGCACACCATCGTCACCATGATGGCGACGAAAGTCAGCGCCGGCACCAGCAGGAACGGCAGCAGATGCACCACCAGTCCGACCGTGTAGCAGGCGAGGAAGCCGAACGACGCCGCCATCATCGCCGCCATGCGATGATGCAGCGGCGTGCGCGGCAGATACAGAAACGCCATGCCGCCGAGCGAGGAGATCAGGCCGTAATCGAGGTGATCGAAATACGCGCCGATCAGCATCGGCAGTCCGGCGGCGAGCGCGACCGAGGCCGGCATCTGCCAGGGGCGGTCGCTCGGATTGATGGTGACCAGCGCGCGCCATTCTTCGTGCGCCAGCGCCTTCACCCGGTGCCAGGTCCAGTGATGCGGCATCGCGGGCGACCTACGGCCCCTGCCGCAGCCGCGCCAGCAGCTTGAGCCCGCCATAGCCGTCGGCGGGCTGCATGCCCGCGCGGGTCTGATAATCGCGCACCGCCTTCATGGTGTCGTTGCCGACCCGGCCGTCGGTGCCGCCGGTGTCGAAGCCGGCGCGGGTCAGCCGTGTCTGCATCTCCTGCACTTCGGCCAGCGTCATCGCGCGTTCGGAGCCGGGGAACGGATTGGCGAACGGGCCGGCGCCGAGAATGCGGTCGCCGAGATGGCAGATCGCCAGCGCGTAGTTCATCGACGGATTGTAGCTGCGCACCGCGTAGAAATTCGGCCCCAGCAAAAATTGCGGGCCGCCCGCGACCGGCACCCACATCTGCGCCATCGCTTGCGGATCGGGAAACGGTTCGCCGTCGACGCGGGCGACGCCGGAGCGCGACCAGGCGAGATAGGAGCGGCTGCCGCTGATCGCGCCGCCGGGGCCGCTGACCTCGTAGCCCCAATGCTCGCCGCGCCGATACTTGCCGCGATTGACGAGATATCTGGCACTGGAGCCGAGCGCGTCATCGGGGCGGCCGAACGGCGAGACCCGGCCGTCACGGTCGTAGTCGATGCCGACATTGAGCCAGACTTCGGGCATCCATTGGGTGTGACCCATCGCACCGGCCCAGGAGCCGCGCATCTCCTCGGGCGTCGACCAGCCGCGGTCGACGATCTTGAGCGCGTTGATCAGTTCGGTTTCCCAATAGGCGCGGCGGCGCGGCTCGTTCCAGGCCAATGCTGCGAGCGAGGGAAACACCGGGCGCATGTGGTTCTGCTGCACCAAAGGGTCGCCATAGGCGGTCTCGACGCCCCACAGCGCCAGCAGCGTGCCGCGCTCGACGCCGTAGTCGCGCTCGATCCTGGCGAACAGCGCCTCGTTCTTCTGCAGCGCCACGCGGCCGTTGCCGATGCGCCAGTCGGAGACGCGGCGGTTGATGTATTGCCAGAGCTGCTCGTGGAATTCCGGCTGCTTCTGCATCTTCTTGAAGACGCTCATGTCCGGCTCGAGCCGGCCCATCGCGCGGTCCCAGGTCTGCGCCGAGATGCCCTTGGCGAGCGCGCGGCCGCGGAACCTGTCGCGCCATTCGTCGAAGCCGGCCGGGGCGGCGCGCGCCGCCGCGGGCCACAAGATGGCCGCGCCGAGCGCGGATTGCAGCAGAAGGCGACGGGTCGGCTGGAAACTGGAATCGCAGCGTGTCATCGCGCGAGTTTAACGGCTTTGCTGCGGGCCGCCAGAGCCGAGGCCGGTGGCGGGGCGACAGCGCCCGGCGCCACCTGCTGGCGCAGACTTGCCGTGGGCGCGCGCGGTTGCAGCGGAGGCGAAGCGACAAGTTGTCTCGGGGCGGCACCTTTCGGCGGCGGGGCGTTATCCGGTGTCGTCGCCATTCCGGCTCGCCGTCCGCCGGCTCGCCTGCCAGTTCTCGTCCAGATGGATCCTGCATGACCGAAACTCACGTCATTCCGACTTCGGAAGACCTGTCGCCGGCTAGCGAAACCGGCGGGGCGGACGATGGGAGCGGCTCGGCGGCGATTTCGCTGCGGCGCCTGCTGATGGTGGTCAATGGCGGGAGCCGGTCCGGCGGCGAGGCCGGGGGCATCGCGGAGTCGCGGCTGAGGGCGGCCGGTTTCGACGTGCTGAAGTCCCCGCCGGGCAAACCGGACGACCTTCAGCGCTGGATCGAAGCCCATGCCGACGGCGCCGAGGCGGTGGTGGTCGCCGGCGGCGACGGCACGCTCAATGCAGCCGCGCCCGCGCTGGTGACGACCGGATTGCCGCTCGGCATCATTCCCGCCGGCACGGCCAACGATCTCGCGCGGACGCTCTGCCTGCCGCTCGACATCGAGGCCGCTGCGGACGTGATCGCGGCCGGTCACCGCAAGCGGATCGATCTCGGCTCGGTCAACGGCCACAAGTTCTTCAACGTCGCCAGCGTCGGACTGAGCACCGAACTCGCGCGCGAGCTGAGCGGCGAGAGCAAGCGCCGGTTCGGCCGCCTGAGCTACGCGATCACGGCAGCGAAAGTGCTGAGCCGAATGCGGCCGTTTCGCGCCGTGATCGTTTCGTCGGGCAGTTCGGTCCGGGTGAGGACTTTGCAGATCGCCGTCGGCAACGGCCGCTACTATGGCGGCGGGATGGCGGTCGAGCAGACCGCCGAGATCGACGATGCGCGTTTCGATCTGTACTCGCTCGAATTCGGCCGGCTGTGGAAGCTGCTGGCGATGGCCTATGATTTCCGCAAAGGCCGGCACGTGATGTGGCGCGAAGTCCGGGCCGAGCGCGGCGTGTCGTTTGAAATCCACACCCGCAAGCGACGTCCGATCAATGCCGATGGTGAAATCGTCACCTCCACTCCGGCCCGGTTCGAGATGCTGCCGAAGGCCGTCAGCGTGTTCGTCCCGAAAGAGACGCCCCCGCGCGACTGAGACGCGCCCGCTCACCCGGATTGTTCACTCCTCCGGACCCGCGCGCGCGACTGCGGGCGGAAACGCGGCCTCCGGCACGATCTCGCTGCCACGTTCGCCGAGCAGCCGCTCATAAGCGGCGATCAGCGTGACGTAGGGGTTGACCCAGAGCCAGCCGTCCGGCGTGAACACCTGCACGTCGAAATGCAGATGGCGTGAGGTGCCGTTGGGGCGATCGAGATAGTTGCCGACCACGCCGAAGCGCTCGCCTTCATCGACGCGGCGGCCGTTGAGCACGCCGTCGGCGTCGAGCTCCCACGGATTCATGTGCATGTAGCGGAAGCGGATGTGCTCGCGGCTTGTATTGACCTGCAGCGTCACCGCCTGCTGCTTCGGCGATCGGATCAGCACGCCGTCGCGCACCGCGACTACGCCCTGCTGCTTGACGTCGCAATCGGCCTGGCCGGGCAGGCAGGCGCCGGGGCGGATGTCCTGACCCTGATGGCCGAAGCCGGTGGCGCACTGGCCGACGCCGAAGCTGCGGCTCTCGCAGAAATTGTCCCGCCACGGATAGGCATAGGGCCCGTTGCCGCCGACAGCGGGGCGATGCCGCGCATAGGACTGCGACCGCGCATAGGCCGGCTGGTTCTCGATCGGAAACCGCATCTGCGCGTAGACGGTGAAATCGGGGCGGCCCTGCTGCTTGCGGAAGCCGGAATTGGCGATGATGTCGCCGCTAGGCCGATAGCTGAAATCCGGCGACAGCGCGGTCGGCCGCTCGGCGATCGCGGGTTCGATATCGCGGCGCGGACGATGCGGCCGGCCGCCGGCGATGCGCAGCGCCGTCAGGAAGCGCTCGGCCACCGGATAGCTTTCGCGGCAGGCGAGGCGCCTGGCTTTCGGAACCGAGTCGAGGCACTGGATCGACACCACATAGGCCACGCCGAACCGGGTGAAGGCGTAGCGCACATGGCCCTCGCGGATGAAACGGCGCAGGTCCGGATACTGCGCAGCCAGCGCCTTGACCGGCTCGCCCTTGCCGCCGAACGGATCGGCGATGTCGTAGATCAGGTTCGAGCCGGTGATCTGCACCTCGACGGGGCTGGCGAACACCCGCGGCGGCATGTCGTCGCCGGCGCCGGGCTCGAGCGCGAACACCGCGTCGTAGCCGGAGGGGCCGGCGTCGAACATCTCGACCGGACGGAAGCCGGCCTGGACGCGCAAAAGCAGCGCCTGATCCGGCTCGGCCTTCGGATCGGCGTCGAGCAGCGCGGCGACGTCGAACGGCAGCAGCACCGGCACCGCGCTGCGGCCGATGCCGGGGAAGAACCGCGCGCTGATGGCGTTGAGCCGGACCAGCGCCGGGATCCGACGCGGATCATAGGCCCGCAGCCCGCGGCGACCGCTGAAGATGAATTCGGCGGCGACGGCGGGCCGGCCGCCCAGTTCGGAGCGCAACTGGCTCAGGGCCGCGCTCCAGTCGGTCCGCAGCGTGGTCACGGTCGGGGTGCGGAAATCGTCAGCCCGGGCCGGCGTGGCGGCGGCGAGAGCGGCGATCAGCAGCGCCGGCAGCCCGCGCATGCTCCGCAGCAATGTCTGTCCGACCCACCTGGATCTCAAAACGCGACGCGCCTCCTGCAGTCCGGAGGTCATCTAACGGTGTTTTGGTCCGTCGGCCAAGCCCGGGAGGTGCGCAGGGGGCATGGCCCCGAGCCCACGAAAAAGCCCGCCGGGGTGCGGCGGGCTTGGATCGGCTTCGAAGCGCCGTTGGTGCGTCAGTCCAGGTCAGTCCTTGGCGCGCTCGACATAGGAGCCGTCTTCGGTCAGAACCACGATCCGGGTGCCGACGCCGACGTGGGGCGGCACCGCGGTGCGGACGCCGTTCGACAGGATCGCCGGCTTGTAGGACGACGACGCGGTCTGGCCCTTGGTGACCGGCTCGGTCTCGACCACTTCGAGCGTGGCGCGCTGCGGCAGCGTGATCGCGACCGCGGTGGTGTCGTGCATCGACAGCTTCACCACCATGCCTTCCTGCAGATAGGGCGCGCTGTTGCCGACCACGTCCTTGGTGACCTGAACCTGGTCGAAGGATTCCGGCTCCATGAAGTGGAAGCCTTCGCCGTCTTCATACAGGAAGCTGTAATTGCGCTCTTCGATCGTCGCCTTTTCGACCTGGTCGGTGGTCTTGTAGCGCTCCGAGATCTTCACGCCGTCGCTGATTCGGCGCATTTCGATCTGGCTGACCGGAGTTCCCTTGCCGGGGTGGATGTTTTCGGCGGACAGGACGACGTAAAGCTTCCCATCTTGCTCGAGGACGTTGCCCTTGCGAATAGAACTGGCGATGACTCTCAAAGGATTATTTCCTGTGGTTCAGGTCCGGGCCCGATCCGGGCGTTGGCATCCGGCGGCCTGCGAAACGGTTTCGGGCCGCAACATACCCATTTGCCCCGACTATGCCAGCGTTTTGCGCTTTGCCGCGGGGGCTACTTGAGATGCAAAGCCGGGTGGACGCGTCGCCGTGGTGGGATCGGGGCAGGTATCTGGACCGAAAGCCTTTTTTGCGCGCGCGAAGCGCCGTGACGCGGGCGGCGCGGGACTGGTTCGCCGCGGCGGATTTCGCCGAGGTCGAGACCGCGATCCTGCAACTGTCGCCCGGCAACGAGACTCATCTGCACGCGCCGCGTACCGAATTGCTGGGGCCCGACGGCGAGCGCCGGACACGCTTCCTGCGCACTTCGCCGGAATTCGCCTGCAAGAAACTGCTCGCCGCCGGCGAGGAGCGGATCTTCGAATTCGCCCGCGTGTTCCGCGACCGCGAGCGCGGACGGTTGCATCTGCCGGAATTCACCATGCTGGAATGGTACCGCGCCGGCGAAAGCTACGAGGCGGTGATCGCCGATTGTGTCGCGCTGATTGCGCTGGCGGCGCGGACCACGGGCGTCGGCGGCTTCGCGTTTCGCGAGCGGCGCTGCGATCCGCAGGCGGAGCACGAGATGCTGACGGTCGCCGCCGCTTTCGAGCGCTTCGCCGGGATCGATCTGCTCGCGACCATCGTCGATGGCGCGGGCGATCGCGACGCGCTGGCGCGGGCGGCTGCGGGCAAGGTGCGCATCGCGGACGATGACAATTGGTCGGATATTTTCAGCAAGGTGCTGGTGGAGCATATCGAGCCGCGGCTCGGGGAGGGACGGCTGACGGTGCTGTGCGACTATCCCGCACCGGAGGCGGCGCTGGCGCGAACCAGGACGGACGATGCGCGCGTCGCCGAGCGCTTCGAGGTCTATGCCTGCGGCGTCGAACTCGCCAACGGCTTCGGCGAACTCACCGACGCCGCCGAGCAGCGCGCGCGATTCAATGCGGCGATGGACGAGAAACAGCGCCGCTACGGCGAGCGCTATCCGCTCGACGAGGATTTCCTCGCCGCAGTGGGACAGATGCCCGAAGCCAGCGGCGTCGCACTCGGCTTCGACCGGCTGGTGATGCTGGCGGCGGGCGCGACCAGGATCGATCAGGTGGTGTGGACGCCGCCGGCGGGCGAGGCGTCATGAGCAAGGTCACCCGATTGCAAACGCCCGCCGCCGCGACGCTGCGCCAGCCGTCTGAACTGATCGCGCAGGGACTGGCGCCGGCGCAGTCGCGCGACGACCTCGAGCAGGTCGCGGCGCGCTACGCGATCGCGGTGACGCCCGATGTCGCGGCGCTGATCGATCCGAACGATCCCGACGATCCGATCGCGCGGCAATACATCCCGCGTGCCGAGGAGCTCGCGACGCTGCCGATCGAGCGCGACGACCCGATCGGCGACGCCGCGCATGCGCCGGTCGAGGGCATCGTGCATCGCCACCGCGACCGCGTGCTGCTGAAGCTGGTGCATGTCTGCGCCGTGTATTGCCGGTTCTGTTTCCGCCGCGAGACGATCGGTCCCGGCAAGGACAACGCGCTGTCGCGCGAGGCGACCGCGGCGGCGCTCGACTACATCCGTGCCCATCCGGAAATCTGGGAAGTGATCTTCACCGGCGGCGATCCGCTGATGCTGTCGCCGCGCAGGCTCGCCGAGATCATGGCCGAACTCGCGACGATCGATCACGTCAGGATCATCCGGTTTCACACAAGGCTGCCGGTCGCCGATCCGGCGCGGATCACGCCGGAGCTGGTGCGGGCGTTGCAGACACCCCGGACAACCACGTGGGTGGCGCTGCACGCCAACCATCCGCGCGAACTCACCGCGGCTGCCCGCGCGGCGTGTGCGCGGCTGATCGATGCCGGCATTCCGATGGTCAGCCAGTCGGTGTTGTTGCGCGGCGTCAACGACGATTCGGAGACGCTGGAAGCGCTGATGCGCGGCTTCGTCGAATGCCGGATCAAGCCGTATTATCTGCACCACGGCGACCTCGCGCCCGGCACCGCGCATCTGCGTACCACGCTGGCGGAAGGGCAGGCGCTGATGCGGGCGCTACGCGGCCGCGTCTCCGGCCTGTGCCAGCCGGAATACGTGCTCGACATTCCCGGCGGCTACGGCAAGGCGCCGGTCGGCCCAAACTATCTACATGGCGATGATGGAACCGGCGCGGTTTCGCGCTATCGTGTGACCGACTATTGTGGCGACGTCCATCTCTATCCGCCCGAGTCGTGACGAGCGACCCCGGGCCGCAACCAGAGACGGCAACCGCAACGTTCATCAAGCGTTGTTGCTCCAGATGCAGCCCGAAGCGCAGGGCAAGGAGATCGAGATGAGAAAGCTGATCATTGTGGCCACGGCCTTGACGCTCGCAGGTGGCGGCCTGGCGTTTGCGCAATCGGGCGGCGGTGCGTCCGGCGGAAGCTCCGGCGGCGCGAGTACGAGCGGCGGGATGGGGGCAGGGTCGCGCAGCGGCGGCGCGGGCGGGCTGGGTGGGCCGGCCAATCCGTCGGTGCCGCCGGCCCTGACCAATGATCAGGGCGTCACCGGGCAGGCGCCCGTCGGCCACCGGCAGCCGCGGCGCACGGACGTTCCGCCCGAGCGTTCGATCGACGAGGTCGATCCGGCCGACGCGGCGCTCGACCGCAAGATCAAGAGCATCTGCCGCGGCTGCTGAGCCGCGGCAATCGCCGTTACGGCGTCATGATCGCCGACGGCTTCATGACGCCTTGTTGCGGGCGGCGAGCGCCATCGCGATCAGCGACGTGCCGCCGAACACCAGATTGATGCCGACCAGCAGGCCGACCGCCCAGGCCGCGGTGCCGGGCCATCCCGAGATGATGATGAACGCCACGATGATGTCGAGAACGCCGGCGGCGAGCATCCAGCCCCAGCGTTCGGACAGCCGACCGCGATGCTGCAGCGCGTACATGATGGTCGCAACGCCTTCGGCCAGGAAGTAGACGCCGATCACCAAAGTCAGGGTCAGGGTGCCCTGCACCGGCATCAGGATCAGGATCACGCCCGCGATCACCGCCAGGATCGCTGAGGCCAGCGACCACCAGAAGCCCGGCGCCTGCCGTGCCCAATAGCTGAAGGCGAGGCCGGCGATGCCGCTGACCAGAAAAAGCCAGCCCAGCAGGATCGTGATCGCGAGGCTGGCGAGCAGCGGCAGCAGGATCGCTGCGAAGCCGAACACCAGAAGCAGGATGCCTTCGATCAGATACGCCTTCCAGTGCTTGCCGATCGCCGCCTCGACCGTGGCCTGAAGCCGCTCTGGTCCGTCTGCCGGTCCGTCCGAAAGTGTCATGGGAATCTCCTGTGCCGTGAACACGCGGAACATACCCCTGCGCAACGGACCGCGGCGCAAAATGTTCGCCGGTATTCCGACTTGGTGCCGCGGGGCGCGCAGGGCTGGTGCGCATTGCGGCGGGTGGTCCGAGCCCATCCAATCTCGGCTGTCGAAATTCGTCGCGAGCGCTGAGTCGCTTGCGCTGCGTCAACTTCCGCGGCGGGTTCGCCCCTATGATGATCGGCGAACGGTCTGATCAGGAAGTTGTTATGGACGAACGACGACGGCCCGGATGCACTGCATGCGGAGCGCGGACGGCGCTGGCGCGGGTGTCGCCGATCGAGAGCATCCACGAACTGCGCACCTTCGAATGCGCCCGCTGCGGCCAGGTCGACCGCTACGCCGTCAAGGCCGAACCGGACTCGTATTGGGTGCTGCTGCGTCCGCACGACAGGCCGGCGGCAGCGTAGGGACCGACATCGGCCTGCGTCGAACGCTCCTCATTCTCCGCTCACGCCGTCGCGCGGTCGCAGTAGAGATAGAGGTCAATTTCGACCACTTCTGTCGAGCGCACTTGCGCGTGCGGCAAAGCCCGCGTGCTTCCTGCTGAATTACAGCAAATCGGACCTAACCTTGCGTCGCATTGTTCACGATCGAGGAACCGACGCGGTCGAATCAGCAGCGTACGCTGCACTGCAGTCGTTAGGATGACGCAGTTGTGCGCATGGCGTGTTAGGCTGTTCCAGAGCGTCAGCCTCCGGGCTGTGACCACGCTCCTGCCGATTCATGACTCGCACCCTGAGTCTCCGGCCCCCGAGGGCCATTCATGCCAGAGACCCCGACCGTGTATTTCGAGGCGGCGAGCACGCTCGCCGTCGTGGTGGCGTCGAACGAACCGCTGCTGTTCCTGTCCGAAGACCAGAAGGTCATTGCTGCGAGCGCATCGTTCTGCCGCGCGTTTGAAATCGATCCCGCGACCGTTCCCGGCAAACGCCTCAGCGAACTCGGCAACGGCGAATGGGACATGCCCAAGCTCGCCTCGCTGCTGAGGGCGACCGCTTCGGGAAGCGCGCAGATCGAAGCCTACGAAATCGATCTGCGCAGGCCGAAACTGAATGCACGAAACCTGGTCGTCAACGCCCGGATGCTCGATGACGGCGTCAAGGATCGCGTCCGGCTCCTGGTGGCGGTGACCGATGTCACCGACGCGCGCGCCGAATCCCGATTGAAGGATGATCTCGTCCGCGAAAAGGCGATCCTGCTGCAGGAAGTCCAGCATCGCGTCGCCAACAGCCTGCAGATCATCGCGAGCGTTCTGATGCAGAGCGCGCGTCGGATCCAGTCGGAAGAAGCGCGCGGGCATCTCCACAGCGCCCATCACCGGGTGATGTCGATCGCGGCCCTGCAACGCCAACTCTCGACCTCCACCGGTGAAACCGTCGAACTCCGAACCTATTTCACTCAGCTTTCGCAAAGCCTGGGTGCATCGATGATCGACGACCCGGGCCGCCTCTCCATCGTCGTGAGAGCTGACGACAGCACCGTGGCTGCGGACACGTCGGTGAGCCTGGGTCTGATCGTCACCGAACTCGTGATCAACGCCCTCAAGCACGCCTTCCGTGATCGGCTCACCGGCACGATCGTGATCGACTACCGCTCGTCGGGCAAAGATTGGACGCTTTCGGTCGCCGACGACGGGGTCGGGATGCCTGTCGGGAGCGAAGCGCCGAAGCCCGGCCTCGGCACCGGAATTGTCGACGCGCTCGCCAAGAATTTGCTGGCGACGATCGAGCTGAGCGATGCGGGCCCCGGCACCGTCGTGACAATCAGCCATCGGGAAGACGCCGATAGCGAAAACAGCCGTTCGACCGCGGCATAGGATCTCAATTGGCTTCAGATCAATGGACCAACAACGCAGCGCCCAACCACCCGAGTGGCAGATGAAGAACGGCAAGGCCGTCGTCCTCGTGGTCGAAGACAACACCGTCATTCGGATGGGGGCCGTCGATCTGGTGCTGTCGGCCGGCTACGAAGCGCTGGAAGCGCACGATGCGGACGCCGCAATTCGCATTCTCGAATCGCGCGACGACATCGACCTGGTTTTCACCGACGTTCAGATGCCGGGTACGATGGACGGCATCAAGCTGTCGTACTACATCCGCGATCGATGGCCGCCGGTGAAACTGATCGTCGCGTCCGGCGACGCCATCCTCGAAGAGAGCAGCCTGCCCACCGGGAGCCGATTCTTTTCGAAGCCCTACGATGAGCACACGATCACGGACGCCATGGCCCGCCTGCTGGCGAGTGATAACTGAGCGACTGCCGGGCCGATCCGCATACGACCGACGAGGCGCGACGTCTTGCGCGATCGGCGATGCCCGCGATGGCATCGGTTCAGATGAGCCGACTTCAAGCCGCGGTCATGCGGTCGCGATCAGACCGGTGCCGGCCGGGACGTTCCAACGCGCCTCAAAGGCGCGCGGCGGCGCCTTGACGAACATCGCAAAGGCGTCGCGCTCGGTGCGGGTGCGCTTGCGGCCGTCCGCATAGGCGAGGGCATCCGCAGCGAACGGCATCGGCGGTTTCGCGCTGAACTACGCCACCAAGACCGCCACGGCGACCCGCACCGAACTCGGCCTGCGCGGCGACAAGTCATGGGCGATGGCGGAAGGACTCCTGACGCTGCGCGGCCGCGCCGCCTGGGCGCATGATTACAATGCCGACCGCAACGTCAGCGCCGTGTTCCAGTCGCTGCCCGGCTCGAGCTTCATCGTCAACGGCGCCGCCCGCAACGCCGCGCTGACTTCCGCCTCGGCAGAAATGTCCTTCAACGGCGGCTGGTCAGTGGCCGCGACGTTCGATGGCGAATTCTCCGACGTCAGCCGCAGCTACGCAGGCAAGGGCGTGGTGCGTTACGCCTGGTAGATCGCCACGTTCCGGGAAGGTCCCGACTTCGAACGACATCATAGTGAACGGCGTTCACTATGATCGAGGCTGATTCCTGCGGCGGCAAATCGCCTAGCCGGCGAACAGACTCGTCGACGAAGGCTTCAGGGCCGCAATCTGGAACGTGAAGCCGCTGCCTGGACCTCGAAACCCGAGGTGTGCCGCCATGTGCGTCGTTCCGTGTCGGACACACCGGCGGGAAATGGCGCTCTTTCACTTATTCGGGGGGGAAGTTTTGGCGCTCCCTAGCGGAATCGAACCGCTCTCTCCACCGTGAAAGGGTGGCGTCCTAACCGATAGACGAAGGGAGCGAAGCCGCGTGGCGCGCGAACCGGATTCGGGGTCGCTGGCCGGCGGAAACGCACGGTCGTACGTCGTATTCTCGAGCCATTTCAACGCGATGCGCTGATCGGCGGCGCCTCCGAGCGTGCGGCCATAGGGGCCCGAACGTCAGCGGCGGGCGAACGTATAGTGGCGTTTGCCGGGCCGGGCAAGTCCGCCGCGCCAAGAACCGCAAATACCCCGAAATTTCGCTCAAGTTTGCAACGTTTTTTCAATGCCGCGGGCCTAGACCGGGGGCAACGGAGCGGACATGGCCAAAGAACGAAACAAGCGCGACTCGCGCAAATCGGTGCGACAGAGCGGCTGGATCACGCTGGATGGCGGCTTCGCGGCGCGGCCTTGCGAGGTGGTCGATCTGTCGACCTCGGGCGCCAAGCTCACCCTGGCGGATGCGATCTCGCTGGGACCGAAACTCCGGCTGGCGTTCTCGCGCGATTCCCGAACCGGCCGGAATTGCGAAGTGGTGTGGCGGCGCGGCACGACGGTCGGCGTCAAATTCGTCAGTTGAGACGACGAGGGCGCGACGTCACCCCGTCGATCGACGCCGCCCTCTTTGGAATGCAAACAGGCCCCGCAATGACGGGGCCTGTCGCGTTATCATCGAGCGTGATCAGCCGAAGAACAGCCAGAGCAGAATGATGATCGGGATCGGAATGCCGATCAGCCAGAGAAGTAGTCCACGCGCCATGTCAGCCTCCATCAATTGCAGAACCAACGTCATGCAGCGATGCTGGTTCCTGGAGGCCGACTGTTTTCGAGGACGCTCGATCCGGAACAAAACGCGGTGAGGTGAACGCCAGTCTTGTTAGTTCGTGGTCCCGCGCTGCGCTGGCGATTACCAGTGACCGGTGTTGGGCATCGACGCCCACGGCTCCTGCGGCGGCAGCGCGTCGCCCTTCTGCAGCAGTTCGACCGAATGCAGATCGGGCGAGCGCACGAACGCCATCTGGCCGTCGCGCGGCGGGCGGTTGATCGTAATGCCCATCTTCATCAGGCGGTCGCAGGTCGCGTAGATGTCGTCGACCTCGTAGGCGAGGTGGCCGAAGAAGCGGTCCTCGCCATAGCTCTCCTCGTCCCAATTGTGGGTCAGCTCGATGGTCGGGGCCGGGCGTCCCTTCGACTGCCCGACCAACTCCCTGTCCTCCGGCGCGCACAGGAACAGCAGGGTGAATTTGCCCTTGTCGTTGTCGATGCGGCGGACCTCCTCGAGGCCGAGCGCGCCGCAGAAGAATTGCAGCGCCGTGTCGAGATTGCGGACGCGCAGCATGGTGTGCAGAAAACGCATGTTGATGGTGTCTCCGTGAGGCGGGTGGCGGCGCGATCTTGCGACGAAACGGCAAGAAACGGCAAGATTGGAAAGCGTGGGCCGACCGCGCGGCATGCCGCGCGCCGTTTCACGCGTCATCGATGAATTCGGCGCCGCGCACAGAAACACGGGCCCCAGAGCGGTGCTCGAGGGCCCGTGTCGTCGATGATATCGCGTGCAGGGGAATGCGGCGAACCGGACGACGAAAAAAGAGCCCCGCCTTGGAGGTCACGGGGCTCTTTTCGGGGAGGTCATCCGTAGAGACGCCCCGACTATCGGCTCGGGTCGGCCCGGTTGCAATTCAAAAAAATGTGGGCTGGAATCGGTGCAACGGGAACCCATTCGTGATCGGCCCGGCCTTGCGAACCGACGACGGCATATCCGTCCCGCGCCGGCCCGGCTTGCGCCCGATGCGACGAATTGCGATGGGTTTGATGTTTGTTGGATTGTTGCAGCCATGATCGCACCAGACCTGCGCAGCGGGGTTGAACAGCTCGGCGACATGATCGCCGGCGCCTCGGTGATCGTGCCGTTCACCGGCGCCGGGATCTCCACCGAATCGGGCATTCCGGACTTTCGCTCGCCGGGCGGGCTGTGGACCCGCAACCGTCCGATCCCGTTCGAGGAGTTCGTCGCGCGGCAGGACGCGCGCGACGAGGCCTGGCGGCGGCGCTTCGCGATGGACGACACCTTCGCGGCGGCGCAGCCGGGGCGCGGCCATCGCGCGCTCGCGGCGCTGTACAAGGCCGGCAAGGTCCCGGCAATCATCACCCAGAACATCGACAATCTGCATCAGGCGTCCGGCTTCGCCGCCGGCGACGTCGTCGAGTTGCACGGCAACACCACCTATGCGCGCTGCATCGGCTGCGGCAAACGCCACGAGCTCGATTGGGTGCGGCAGTGGTTTCGACGCGCCGGCCATGCGCCGCATTGCACGGCCTGCGACGAGCCGGTGAAGACCGCCACGATCTCGTTCGGCCAGGCGATGCCCGTCGACGAGATGCGCTATGCCAGCCAGCTCGCGCAGAATTGCGATCTGTTTCTGGCGATCGGATCGTCGCTGGTGGTGTGGCCCGCTGCCGGGATTCCGATGCTCGCGAAGGAGTCCGGCGCCAAGCTCGTGATCATCAACAACGAGCCGACAGAGCAGGACGAAATCGCCGATCTGGTGATCCGACACGACATCGGCGAAACGCTCGGGCCATTCGTCGGCAACTGAATCCCCGTATGATTCGCAGGTATTCAAGCCTGTTCATAGCTGTCGCATCACGCGTTTTTTGTCTTTGCGACAGGCATCGCAGTGTTATCTTTGGATTAACAGATTCGCGGCGGCGCAATCCTGATTAGTCATGGAACTGGGGCACGCGGATTGCTGGCGTCGCGGAAGCGGCACGGTTGTACTTTTGACGCGCGGGGTCCGGGGTCATGGGGTCGGACGGTTTTGAGTCCAAAAAGCCAGGCGTGGCGGCAGGCGGTGCCGGACGGCCTGGGGCTGTGGAATTCGCGCATCGCGACGAATTCACGCCGCGCGATGGTATCGGCAGTGCCTTCGCGGGCATCGGCGAATCCGCGAACCTGGTCGAGATCGGTGGCGTCATCAAATGGTTCGACGCTTCGAAGGGCTACGGCTTCATCGTCCCCGACAACGGCGCTGCGGATGTGTTGCTGCATGTGACCGTGCTGCGCCGGGACGGCTACCAGACCGCCTATGAGGGCGCGCGCATCGTCGTGGAATGCGTCCAGCGCGCCAAGGGCTATCAGGCGTTCCGCGTCGTCTCGATGGACGAGTCGACCGCGATCCATCCCGCCCAGATGCTGCCGCCGCGCACCCATGTCAGCGTCACCCCGACCAGCGGGCTCGAGCGCGCCCAGGTGAAGTGGTTCAACCGCCTGCGCGGCTTCGGCTTCCTGACCTGCGGCGAAGGCACGCCGGACATCTTCGTGCATATGGAAACGCTGCGGCGCTACGGCATGACCGAGTTGCGTCCCGGCCAGTACGTGCTGGTGCGGTTCGGGCCGGGCTCCAAGGGGATGATGGCCGCCGAGATCCAGCCGGAAAACGGCGCCCCGGGATTGTCCTCGCACTGACCGGCGTGGCGCTCGCGCCATCCCGGATCTGTCCCGTCACATCGGTCGATCTCGACCCGTCGCAGATCGCCGAGTTGTGAACCGTTGCCGGCCGCCAGCGGGCGATCGGCGGCGTGTGGTCTGGCGTTTGCCATGATCGTCGCGCTAGGGTCGCGCCGATTTCGAAACGCAGGGACGGACAGGTCGCATCGATGACGAGCTCTTGTAGGGGATATGCCGGCCGGGTGCTGAGCGCGCTGGTCGCCGTGCTGCTGCTGTGCGCGTTCGCCGCGCAGAACGCGCAGGCGGCCAAGATGGAGACGCTGGAGATCGTCACCCGAACCGGCGTGCACGTCTTCAGCGTCGAGGTCGCGACCACCGAGCAGGAGCGCGAAACCGGCCTGATGTATCGCAAGCAGATGCCCGAAGGGCAGGGCATGCTGTTCGACTTCCGGCCGGAGCAGCCTGTGTCGATGTGGATGAAGAACACCTACATCCCGCTCGACATGATCTTCATCCGCGCCGACGGCAGCATCCTGCGGATCGCCGAGAACACCGAACCGATGTCGACGGCGATCATTTCGTCCGGCGGGCCGGTGGCCGGCGTGCTCGAAGTCATCGGCGGCACCGCGAAGAAGCTCGGCATCGTCGCCGGCGACCGGGTCGGCCATCCGCTGTTCAAGGGCCGCTGAGCCGGCGGCTTGCTGGAGCCGGCGGAAGCGTGTATCGACGGCGAACCGACACGGCATCGGGGTATAGCGCAGCCTGGTAGCGCGGCAGTTTTGGGTACTGCAGGTCACAGGTTCGAATCCTGTTGCCCCGACCATCTTCGCAGCGGAACGTCGCCGCCGCGCTCCGGCTCTCAGCCTTTCAAATCACGTCTTCGCCGATCCGGCCGACGGGACCGATTGCGGAGCAGCCGTCGCTGGAGCCGGCGCGGCCGCGCGTGAAGCGTCCGGCCCGAGCCCGGCCGCCGCCACGGTCGCGGCCGAGGCCGCCATGCCGGCGGGCTGGGGAGCGGGTGCCGCCGCGGCGATCGCCGGCTTCAGCGGCTTGTCCTGCTTCTTCGACCAGGTGATGTAGTAGGCCACCAGCGTCATCAGCGCGATGCCGGTGACGCTGACGATGATCTGCGCCAGCAGCGAGCCCGAGCTCATCATCAGTTCGAAATGGCCGACGAAGGACAGGAACACGCCGACGCAGAACACCGCGAGCGACTGCTGGCCGCATTTGATCAGCGGGTCGAAGATCGGCGATTCCAGACCCTTCCAGTCCTTCGGCACGAAGCGGACCACCAGCACGACGAGCACCGCGAAATGCAGGAAGCGGTAGGGCGCCAGATTGGTCTTGTCGTTCGGGTTGAAGGTCTCGAACAGCCAGGTCGGGAACATCTCGCCGAGGGTCGGAAACCGGCCGGCCATCGTCATCACCAGCGCGAACACCATGTAGGCGATACAGAACCACAGCATATAGCTGGAATTGATGATCGACCGCGACCGCGTGGTGCCGCCGAGCGCGCACCAGGCGCCGAACACGAACAGCAGTTGCCAGCAGAACGGATTGAAGTACCAGGTGCCGCCCGGATAGCCGGGCAGATTCCAGTCGAAATGGCGCGCGGCGAAATACAGCGCGAACGAGGCGATCATCACCGCGTCGGGCTTGCGCAGCATCAGCCACAGCACCGGCGGAAACAGCCCCATCAGCACGATGTAGAGCGGCAGCACGTCGAGATTGACTGGCTTGAACTTCAAGAGCAGGCCCTGGCGCAGCGTCTCGATCGGATTGTCGACCAGGCCCGCGACGTTGAATTCGTTGATGATGTCGGGATCGCTGAAGCGCACCGCGACGTAGCCGATCGCGACGATGTAGATCACGAACAGCACGATGTGCGCGACGTAGAGCTGCCAGACCCGCTTGGTCAGCCGGGTGCCGCCGACGATGAAGCCGCGCTCCAGCATCATCTTGGCGTAGACGAAGGAGGCGGTGTAGCCGGAAATGAACACGAACAGGTCGGCGGCGTCACTGAAGCCGTAGTTCCGGGTGGTGATCCAGTTCACCACATTGTCCGGAATGTGATCCAGGTAGATCGCCCAGTTGGCCACGCCGCGGAACAGGTCCAGCCGCAGATCGCGGCCTTTGCCGGGGAGAATTGCCTGAATTTCCATGGAGCCGTTCGTCCCGTGTCTTTTTATGAAACCGTTGTGCTCGGTCCCGGTCGATTGTCATGACGCCGGGGACCGAATATACCCATTTCCGACACCAGCCGCCTCGTGATGGAATCACAAGTGGCCCGTACCGATCACGAACTCCTGCGTTTCGCGCCCCTCACAATTGACGCAAATGTTCGACTTCGAAAGACACACCAAGGTACACTATGAGCGCCGCTTTCACCAAACCGCAGCAATGCACCTGACAGGCCCGAACCTTCGATGACCGCACGGATCTTCAAGCCCGCCAAGAACGCGATGCAGTCCGGGACCGCCAAGACCCGGGACTGGCAACTCGACTACGAGCCCGAACAACCGCGGATGATCGAGCCGCTGATGGGCTGGACCTCGTCCGGCGACATGCAGCAGCAGATCAGCCTGCGCTTCGACACCCGGGAGGAGGCGATCGCCTATTGCGAGCGCGAGGGCATCCCGTATCAGGTGCTGGAGCCGAAGCTCCCGGTGCGCCGGCGGGCGGCCTATGCGGACAATTTTGCCTTCCGCCGCGGCGAGCCCTGGACGCACTGACCGGATTCGCCGAGCGGCGGTATTGGGCCGGACCACCGATCGCACGCCTCGACCGGGTGCGGACGATTTCCATCGCCGGTTGCCAATGACATTGGCCGGAGGCTGCTCGCGGCCTCTCCACGCAAGCCGCGGGTGCTCCGGACCGTTATCCGCAGCGGAGGTCGGGCGCCGCAGGTTGGGGTTGCGTCCTGCGCCCGCGCGATGACACCATGAGCCGAACGCTTCATCCCCGAGGCGAGCCATAAAAGCCGGAAACGCCATGCCGCTGCACTCCCAGATCGATCCCGGCTCGGCCGATTTCGCGCGCAATGCCGAGGCGATGCGCGCGCTGGTCGCAGAGCTGAAGGGCAAGCTCGAGGACGTCGCCGGCGGTGGCGGCGGGGCATCGCGCGCCAAACACACCGCGCGCGGAAAGCTGTTGCCGCGCGACCGCGTCGACCTGCTGCTCGACCCCGGCACGGCGTTTCTCGAATTGTCGCCGCTGGCGGCCAACGGGCTGTATGGCGGCGACGTGCATTCGGCCTCGATCGTCACCGGCGTCGGGCGTGTGGCCGGGCGCGAGTGCATGATCGTCGCCAACGACGCCACGGTGAAGGGCGGCACCTACTACCCGATGACGGTGAAGAAGCATCTGCGCGCGCAGGACATCGCGCGGCAGAACCGTCTGCCTTGCATCTACATGGTGGATTCCGGCGGCGCCTTCCTGCCGCAGCAGGACGAGGTGTTTCCCGACGAGCGGCACTTCGGCCGGATCTTCTTCAACCAGGCCAACATGTCGGCGCAGGGCATCCCGCAGATCGCGGTGGTGATGGGCTCGTGCACCGCCGGCGGCGCCTATGTGCCGGCGATGTCGGACGAGAGCATCATCGTCCGCAACCAGGGCACCATCTTCCTCGGTGGCCCGCCGCTGGTGAAGGCCGCGACCGGCGAGGTGGTCAGCGCCGAGGAACTCGGCGGCGCCGACGTGCATTCGCGGCAGTCCGGCGTCACCGACCACTACGCCCAGAACGACGCCCACGCGATCGGCATCGCGCGGAGAATCGTCGGCACCTTGAAGCCGCCGCAGCGGGCGGTGCTGAACATGCGCGCGCCGCGCGAGCCGCTGTATCCGGCCGAACAACTCTATGGAATTGTCCCGGCCGAACAGCGCAAGCCGTTCGACGTCCGCGACATCATCGCGCGGATCGTCGACGGCTCCGAATTCGACGAGTTCAAGAAGCTGTACGGCACCACGCTGGTGTGCGGCTTCGCGCATATCTGGGGCTTTCCGGTCGGCATCATCGCCAACAACGGCATCCTGTTCAGCGAAAGTTCGCTGAAGGGTGCGCATTTCATCGAGCTGTGCTGCCAGCGCGGCATTCCGCTGGTGTTCCTGCAGAACATCACCGGCTTCATGGTCGGCAAGAAATATGAAGCGGGCGGCATCGCCCGCGACGGCGCCAAGCTGGTGACCGCGGTCGCCACCGCCAACGTGCCGAAATTCACCGTGGTGATCGGCGGCTCCTACGGCGCCGGCAATTACGGCATGTGCGGAAGGGCGTATTCGCCGCGGTTTCTGTGGATGTGGCCGAACGCGCGGATCTCCGTGATGGGCGGCGAGCAGGCGGCGATGGTGCTGAGCACGCTGCGCCGCGACAATATCGAGGCCAAGGGCGGCGCCTGGAGCGCGGAGGAGGAAGACGAGTTTCGCGCCCCGATCCGCGCGCAATACGAGGCGCAGGGTAATCCGTACTACGCCACGGCGCGGCTGTGGGACGACGGCGTGATCGATCCCGCCGACACGCGGCTGGTGCTCGGACTCGGGCTATCGGCGTCGGCGAATGCGCCGATCGAGCCGACGACATTCGGCCTGTTCAGGATGTAATGATGACAACGACAGGCTTGTACAAGCGTTTCCGCACGCTGCTGATCGCCAACCGCGGCGAGATCGCCTGCCGCGTCATCCGCACCGCGCGGGCGATGGGGCTGCGCACCGTCGCTGTCTATTCCGAAGCGGATTCCGGTGCGCTGCATGTCAGCGAGGCTGATGAGGCTGTGCTGCTGGGACCTGCGCGGGCGGCGGACAGCTACTTGAATATCGCGCGGATCATCGAGGCCGCCAGGCAGACTGGCGCCGAGGCGGTGCATCCCGGCTACGGCTTCCTGTCGGAGAGCGCGGAGTTCGCGCAGGCCTGCGCCGACGCCGGCCTCGTCTTCGTCGGGCCGACGCCGCAGATGATCACCGCGATGGGTTCGAAATCGGGCTCCAAGGCGCTGATGGAAAAGGCCGGCGTGCCGCTCGTGCCGGGCTATCACGGCGCCGCGCAGGATGACGCGACGCTGGCCGCGGCCGCCGACAGGATCGGCTTCCCGGTGCTGGTGAAGGCGTCGGCCGGCGGCGGCGGTCGCGGCATGCGCGTCGTGCGCAAAGCGGATGAATTGTCCGAGGCGATCGTCAGCGCCAAGCGTGAGGCCAAGGCGGCGTTCGGCGACGATACGCTGCTGATCGAGAAATACGTCGACAATCCGCGTCATATCGAGGTGCAGATCGTCGGCGACAGCCACGGCAATCTCGTCTCGCTGTTCGAGCGCGAATGCACGCTGCAGCGCCGGCACCAGAAGGTGATCGAGGAAGCGCCGTCGCCGACGCTCGACGCCGCCGGGCGCGACAAAGTCTGCGAGGCGGCTCGGCGCGCCGCGAGTGCGGTGAACTATGTCGGCGCCGGCACCATCGAATTCGTCTCCGACGGCCGCGACGTGTTCTTCATCGAGATGAACACCCGCCTGCAGGTCGAGCATCCGGTGACCGAACTGATCTCGGGCGTCGATCTGGTCGAATGGCAGCTCCGCGTCGCGTTCGGCGAGGCATTGCCGATGACGCAGGACCAACTGACGCTCAACGGCCACGCCATCGAGGCGCGGGTTTATGCGGAAAATCCGGCGAAGAACTTCATGCCGTCGGTCGGCAGGATCACGACCTGGCGCACGCCGCCCGAGATCGACGGCCTGCGCATCGACGCCGGCTATCGCGCCGGCGACAGCGTGTCGCCGTATTACGACGCGATGCTCGCCAAGGTGATCGCCTGGGCGCCGACGCGGGAGGCGGCGATCGACCGGCTCGACCGCGGGCTGAACGAGACCGACGTCCGCGGCGTCGTCACCAATATCCCCTTCCTGTCGGCGCTGGTGACGCATCCCGAAGTGCGCGCCAACGCGATCGACACCGGCTTCATCGAGCGCGATCTGGCGGCGCTGACCGCTGCGCCGGAGACGGTCGTTGATCTGGAACTGGCGACGGCGGTTGCCGCGATCCTGCGCGCCGAGGACGACGCCGCGCGATCCGAAGGGCCGTCGCCGTGGCGCGCGTCGGGCTGGATGCCGGTCGGCCGGCGCAAGCGCAGTTTCGTGTTCCGGCGCGGGCAGGGCCACGATCACAGCGATCATCAGGTTCAGCTCACCTATGGCGGCGGATCGTCGATGCTGACGATCGGCGGCAGCGAAATCGCGTTCGCTTGGTCGCAGAATGGCGACGGCATCGACGTGACGCTCGGCGAGACGCGCTCGCGCGTCAACGCGGTGGTCGACGGCCACGAACTCTATGTGCGCACCCGCAACGGCCGGTTCGATCTGCACCTCGTCGATCCGTTTGGCGGCGAGAGCGAGGAGGCCGTCGGCGAGGACAAGATCGTCGCGCCGCTGCCCGGCACCGTGGTGGCGCTGCTCGCGGAGGTCGGCGCCAAGCTCGACAAGGGCGCGGCGATCCTGACGCTCGAAGTGATGAAGATGGAGCAGACCCTGCGCGCGCCGTTCGCCGGGACGTTGACGGCGCTGAAGTGCAAGGTCGGCGACATAGTCCAGGAAGGCGCCGAACTCGCCGAGATCGAGCCGGACCCTGAATAATTGCCATCGCCGTCATGGCCGGGCTCGTCCCGGCCATCCACGTTCTTTAACGCTGTTCGGCTGAAGACGTGGATGGCCGGCACAAGGCCGGCCATGACGTGATACTTCGGAGTAGTCCAATGACCGACACCATCCGCATCGTCGAAGTCGGCCCGCGCGACGGGCTGCAGAACGAGAAGACGCCGGTCAGCGTCGCCGATCGGATCGCCTTTGTCGAAGCGTTGGTAAGCGCGGGGCTTTCCACCGTCGAAGTCGGCGCGTTCGTATCGCCGAAGGCGGTGCCGCAGATGCAAGGCTCCGACGAGGTGCTGCGCGCATCGTTGAAGCTGCAAGGCGAATTCCACGTGCTGGTGCCGAACGAGAAGGGCTACGAGGCGGCGCGCGCCGCCGGCGCGCGGGTCGTCGCGGTGTTCGCCTCGGCGTCCGAAGGGTTCTCGCGCGCCAATATCAACTGCTCGGTGGCGGAATCGATCGAGCGCTTCAAGCCGGTGATCGCTCGCGCCCAGGCCGACAATGTCAAAGTGCGCGGCTATGTCTCCTGCGTGCTCGGCTGTCCGTTCGACGGGGACGTGCCGGTGCAGGCGGTGGTCGACGCCGCGACAACGCTGTGGGATCTCGGCTGCTACGAGATCTCGCTCGGCGACACGATCGGCGTCGGCACGCCGAACAAGGTCCGCGAACTGCTGCGCGCCTGCGCCGAGGCGGTGCCGATGGCCTCGCTGGCGATGCATTTCCACGACACCTACGGCCAGGCACTCGCCAATCTCTATGCCGGCCTGGAGGAGGGCGCGCGCGTCATCGACAGCGCCGCCGGCGGCCTCGGCGGCTGCCCCTACGCCCCGGGCGCCACCGGCAATGTCGCCACCGAGGACGTGGTGTACATGCTGGAGGGCATGGGGATCGCGACCGGCGTCGACATGGACAAGCTCGTCGCCGCGACCAACAGCGTCGCCTCGCTGCTCGGCCGCCCGCCGGTGAGCCGCGTGGTCAATGCGCTGAACGCGAAGCGAAAGCGGGCGAGTTAGCGCGCTCGTAGGCGGAGCCGAGCGTCGGCAAGCCCAGGCGGAGGTGTTCGATGCCGCACGTGCGATGCTGCGGCGCACCCGAATGATCGCGGTCGTCGTCGGCAATTATTCCCTGTCCGCGCGTAACAAACCCATCGCTGTGTCCGTCTGGACTTGTAGCGGCGCTCGCCGCGTCCCGATCGTTTGCAACAGGATGACAGCAACATGACCATCAGCACCCGCATCGCCCTCGGCGTTTCCGCCGCCGCGCTTTCGCTCAGCCTCGCTTTCGCGCCGGCGGCCTTCGCCATGGACAAGACGGACAACATGAAGAAGGACACGATGTCCAAGGATTCCATGGCGAAGGACTCCATGTCCAAGGACGGCATGAAGAAGGACACGATGTCGAAAGACGGCATGAAGAAGGACGACGGCATGCACAAGGACAGCATGTCGAAGGACGGCATGAAGAAGTAAGCGCGGTCCGTCCGGCGCGTTCCGACACGGTCGGCCCGGATCGCCGGGCCGATCGTGTCAGCCGATGTCGGCGAGCCGGCGCAGCGTGGCGCGGAAGCTGACGCTGCGGCTGCCGACCAGCGACGTGCCGAAGACTTCGGAGCGATCGTCGGCGAATGTGCCGGTGAAGCCGGTCGTGACCTCGCGACCGGCGAACACCGGCCGGGCCAGGGTCTCTGCGTAGGGCGTGTGCTGGCGGGTCAGCAACTCGCCCTTCCAATGGCCGTCGCCGATCGTGTAGTCGCCGACCGTCCAGAAATACGGATCGCCACCGAGCAGTTTGCCGTCGCGCAGGATGATGATTCCGTTGGACCAGCCACGGACTCCGTCGAGCATCCTGATGTGAATCGAATACAACCCGTTTCGCATCGCGCCACTGCCCCGCTGCAGCTTACCGCCCGGAGCGGTGCGCGCAATGCGTGAAGTGGCGGGAGCGGGCGCGGCGCGCGTGTTCCCGGGCGCGCGAGTTCCGTCCGATGGTTGTGATACGGGCCTGTTGCGTCTAGAACGGGGCCTCGATCGCGATCGATCCGACCTTTTCGAGGACAATCCCGATGCCTTTCGCCCCCCGTGCCGGCGCCATGCTGGCCATCGCTCTCGTCGCGGCCCTGTCCGCAACCGCGACCCTGACAACGAGTACCCCCGCAATGTCCGAAACTGCCAAGACCGTCACCACGCCCTCCGGCCTCAAGATCGAGGAGTCCACCGTCGGCACCGGCGCATCGCCCGCGCGCGGCCAGATCTGCGTGATGCACTATACCGGCTGGCTGTACGAGAATGGCGTCAAGGGCAAGAAATTCGACTCGTCGGTCGATCGCAACGAGCCGTTCGAATTCCCGATCGGGATGGGACGCGTGATCAAGGGCTGGGACGAGGGCGTCGCGAGCATGAAGGTCGGCGGCAAGCGCACGCTGATCATCCCGCCCGAACTCGGCTACGGCGCGCGCGGCGCCGGCGGCGTGATTCCGCCGAATGCCACTCTCATCTTCGAAGTGGAACTGCTCGGCGTGAAGGGCTGATCGTTCGAACGGATCGTGCAGCCGCTCGCCTTCGCAGGCGGCTGCAGATCGCCGGCCGGCTTACGGGCGGCCGCAATAGACCAGGATGCTGCTCGCTTTGGTGCCGCAGCTTGCGGTAAGGACGCCGTTCTCGACCCGCAGGGCGTCGGCAAACCGTCCTTTGCTGCCGCTGACGCAGATCGCCGACAGCAGGGTCTCGCCCGACTCGCACGACACCGGGCAACCGTCCGAGGCGCAACTGGAAGAGGTGAGGGTCTTGAGCGGGCTGACCGGGGCGAGCGCGATCGCTGACGGTCCGGTCGCCTCGTTCGATGCGACGTTCTCCTGCTTGGAGCTCATGGCGGCGAAGACAATAACTGCGGCGGCGATGAGCGCCACGACGAACATCGGAATTTTCATGTCCAACCTCATTCCTCGAAATGGCATCACGCCAGGAACCGGGTCAGCATAGTCCCGCGCTTCCGAATTGGAAGTGATCGCAATCAATGACTCGACGCCTCATTCGACAAACTACCAGATGGTACTATCGTCCGTGTTTCGGGCAACAGGTATATGTTCGTCACGGAATTGGCGGACGGTTGTGGCTCGAATGCTCCGTTTCGTGGTTTGAGAACTGAAATAGCAAGATGGATGACCATCCAGATACCGGTGAGGCCGATCAAGTCCATCACCACGCGCTCGACCGCATCGCGCATGTGGCGCTGCGCGCCGGCGCGATCCTGGCGCAGAGCGGTGCCTCGGTTCGCGTCGTCCACGAGGGCGCGCTGATGATCGCCGGCGGGCTCGGCGTCGAGGTGCTGGGCATGCGTTCCGGCTACGCCTCGTTCGAGATCACGCTGGAGCGCGGCCGCCACACCATCACGCGCATGATGCAGATCGGCCCCCACGGCGTGAACCACCGGCTCGATTTCGCGGTGCGCGACCTGGTGCTGCGCGCTTCGCGTGGAGGAATGACGCCGGAGGAGATCGAGAGCGAGCTCGATCGGCTGCAGCGCGACACGCCGCGGCATCCGCCGTGGCTGGTGGCGATCGCCACCGGCGCGGCCTGCGCCGCATTCGGCCGGTTGCTCGGCGCCGACTGGCTGTCGTTCGTGCCGATGCTGGCGGCGGCGGGAATCGGGCAGCGGATCCGGCACTGGCTGCTCGGGCGTCGGGTCAACGTGTTCGTGGTCGCCGCGATCATCGGCTGCATTGCCGCGACGCTCGGCGGCCTCGGCGCGCGGCTGGCCGGCAGCGGCACAATCGAGCTGGCGATGATGGCGTCCATCCTGTTGCTGGTGCCGGGCGTGCCGTCGACCAATGCGCAGACCGACGTGCTCGACGGCTATCCGACGATGGGCAGCGCCCGCGCAGTCTGGGTGATCATGATCATGGTGTTCGCCGTGACCGGGCTGTGGGTCGCCGAATTCGTGCTGAGGATCCACGTGTGACCGACGATCTGATCGCGATGCTTCCTCATCTCGCGCACCAGGCCGCGTTCGGTGCGATCGCCGCGGCGGGCTTCGGCGTGCTGTTCAATTTCGGCTGGCGGTCGCTGGCGTGGTGCGCGGTCGCCGGCGCGCTGGCGCTCGGCATCCGCACCTTCAGCCAGAAGCACGGCGCGAGCCTCGAGGCCGCGACCTTCCTCGCCGCGATCGGCACCTCCTGCATCGCAATTCTGGGGCGGCGCTGGCTCGGCATCGCCTGCCACGCCATCGCGCTCGCCGGCTGCATTCCGATGGTGCCGGGCGCGTTCTTCGGCCAGGCGCTGCTCGGCTACATCTCGGTGGCCGCCGATACGTCGGGCCAGTCGGTCGGTCAACTCGTCGGGTCGGCGCAGGCTTTCATTCGCGTCGTTTCGATCGTCGGCGCGATCGGCGCGGGGCTGGCGATTCCGGCCTATCTGTTGCGGAGCCGGCAGTTCTGAGCAACGCTGCCGCGCCCGACGTCAACGCCGCCCCGAGAGTCGATCGATGAAAATTGCGTTCGCCATCGTCACGTTGTTCTCCGCCGGCGGTCTGCAGCGGGACTGCATGGCGATCGCGTCGCGCCTCATGGCGCGCGGCCACGAGGTGACGATCTTCGCCGAACGGAAGAAGGGCGAGATTCCGGAGGGGCTGCACGTCGAATTGTTGCCCAACCGCGCCTTCAGCAATCACCGTCGCGATCTGACATTCGCGGAGGCGGTGGTCGAGCGCTGCGAGGGCCGGTTCGATCGGGTCGTCGGCTTCGGCAAGCTGCTCGGCCTCGACGTGCTGTATTGCGCCGATCCGTGCCTCGCCGCGCGCCGCGTCGGCTGGCTGGCGAAATGGAGCGCGCGTCGCCGGATCCAATTGCTGCTCGAAGCCGACAGCTTCCGGCAGGGGCAGAAGACGGCCTGCATGCTGCTGAGCGAGAACCAGGCGCGTGACTTTCGCAGCGTCTGGTCGACCGAGCCGGACCGCATCACCATTCTGCCGCCGACCATCGATCCCGGCCGTCGGCACGCCGAATATCGCACCGACGGCACGCGCGAGCGGCTGCGCGAGGGCCTTGGGATCGCCGCCACGGATCAGCTCTGGCTCGCGATCGCGAACCAGCCGAGCGTGAAGGGACTCGATCGGACGCTGACGGCACTGAAGGAGTCCGGTTCGGCACGATTGGTGATCGCCGGGATCAAGCAGGGCACCAAGCAGGCCGGGCAGGTGCTGAGCTGGGCCCGCGGCGTCAGCGTCGCCGATCGTGTCCAGTTGCTCGGCTTCCGCGCCGACATTCCGGAACTGATGGCGGCTGCCGATCTGCTGCTTCACCCGGCACGATACGACACCACGGGGACCGTGATTCTCGAAAGCCTGATCAACGGCTTGCCGGTGATCACCACGGCCGAATGCGGCTACGCGCCCCACGTCGTCAAGGCGAAGGCCGGGCAGGTGATTTCGACCCCGTTCACCCAGGAGGCGCTGACCGCGGCTCTCGCGGCGGCGGCCCCGGATTCACAGCGCGATCGCTGGAGCGCGAACGGCATCGCCTACGGCGTCGCGGAGGATCTCTATCGCGGGCTCGACAGGGCCGCCGACATCATCGAGAACCCGGAGCGCCTGACGGCCGGCCGGTGACGGCCCGCGGCATCTCCGCCGCGCGCAGCCCGACCACATACCAAGACAATGACGGACCCAGCATGCCGAAACCGTTGAGCGAGTATACCTGGGCCGACTGGCAGCGCCTGCGCCCGGTGTCGCACGGCATCAAGACCGCGCGCTATCGATGGATCGACAGACAATATCGGCGCGCGCCCGCGCGGGTCGGCGATCCAGCCGCGGTGGCCCGCAGCATCGCCGGCCGCAAGGTGCTGGTGACGGTCGCCTATATGGACCCGGAGGCGATCGAGCTGCAGGCGACGCTGCTGCGGCATTTCTTTCCCGATACATTGTATGTCGTGGTCGACAATTCGCCGGAGGACGAAGTCGCATCGCAGATCGAGCGCGTCGCTCGGGCGCACGGCGTGGACTATCTGCGCGCGCCCGAAAATCCGTGGAAGAAGAGCAGCCGGTCACACGGCATCGCGCTGAACTGGATCTGGCACAATGTGCTGCGGCCCGGCGCGCCGGAGGCGTTCGGCCTGCTCGACCACGACCTGTTTCCGACCGCGCCGGAGGATCCATTCGCGCCGCTGGCGACGCAGGACTTCTACGGCTATGTGCGCTTCGCCGAGCCGGCCAATGGGCGATGGTTTCTGTGGGCCGGCTTCAGCATGATGCGCCATGCCGCGGTGCGCGATCTCGATCTCGATTTCGGCCAGGACTGGTTCATCGGTCTCGACACCGGCGGCGCCAATTGGGGGCCGCTGTACAGCCGCTACGATCTCCGCGAACTCGTGCAATCGCCGTCGCGCTTCGTGGCGTATCGCGACGGCATCGGCACCTATGACGGCCCGCTGCAATGGTGCGGCCCATGGCTGCACGAAGTCGGCCAGATGGGCGAGTCCGAGGTGATGCGCGACAAGCGCCGCGTCGTGAAGGACATTCTCGCGCCGCATCTCGACGCGGCGCGGGCAGGGCCGGCTCCGGCGATCAGCGCGGAGCGGTGATACAAGGTCGCCTCACGTCAGCTTGCGATAAGTGACATGCGCGGTCGCGAACGGAATGCCGGCGCGGCCGGCGCTGCCGCGCACCATGCAGGCGTTGTCGTCGATCCGGTAGAACCAGTCGTCGAAATTGAGCTTGGTGGTCGAGCCGTCCTTCTGCGGGGTTTCGCGGGTGTACTGCCAATGGAAGGCGCAGCCGGCCTGTTCGCCCTTGGCCTCGCCGTCGAGCCGCGGCTCAACGCCGCTGTAGTTGCCCGGCGCGAGCTTGCGGATGGTCCAGTTCAGCGTGTCGACATGGCCATCGTCGAACCGGTAGGTCTCGGTGAAGTGGACCGCCTGGGTGGCGGCGTCCCATCTGCCTTCGGCCGTGATCGTGGCGCGCTTCTGCAGCCCGCCGATCAGGCTCTCCAGCACGCCCCAGCCTTCCAGCCGGCCGTTGAAGAATTCCTCGGGCAGAAACGCGGGCGTGGTGCCTTTGAAATCGTCGATGGACATGGTCGTCTCCTCTGTTGCCGGAGAGGAACCCGCACAGGGCGACGCTGTTCCGGCGCCGCTGCGGTCTATTCAGGAACGAATGCGTCCACCCGGGCTTTGAGCCAGCGCGCTGCGATCCCGCCGCACCCGTCACTGCAGAATGAGCATTCGATGTCCGAAGCGAACTCCGTCGCGTATTTGCCGACCGACACATTGAAGCCGGTCGGAGAAGACCTCTGGATCGTCGACAGCGGGCCGCTCAGCGCAATGGGGCTGGAGGTTCCGGTGCGGATGACCGTGGTCCGGCTGGCCTCGGGCGAGGTCTGGCTGCATTCGCCGACGAGCTATTCCGATGATCTGAAAGCCGCGATCGAGCGTCTCGGGCCGATTGCGCATCTGGTCGCGCCGAACATCGCGCACTGGCAGTTCCTGAAGGGCTGGACAGACCGTTGTCCGGATGCGAAGACCTGGGCCGTCCCGGGCCTGCGAACGCGCGCGCCGGTCATCAAGTCGGGCGTGGTGCTGGACCAGGACCTCGGCGAATCGCCGCCCGGCGCATGGTCCGCCGATCTCGATCAGTTGCTGATCACCGGCGGTTTCGGCGTCAACGAAGTCGCGTTCTTCCATCGCCCCACCAGGACGCTGATCCTGACCGATTTCGTCGAGAACCTCGAGCCCGCGAAGCTCGGCCCGGTGGCGCGACCGCTGGCGTGGCTGGCGGGCGCGACGGCGCCCGACGGCATGGCGCCTGCGCATTATCGCTTCGCCATGAACCGGCAGCGCGACGCTACCAAAGACGCCGCGCGCCATCTGCTGGGATGGACACCGGAGCGCGTGATCTTCGCCCACGGAAGCTGGTTCGAAACCGACGGCACAAAGCGCCTGCGCCATTCGCTGCGCTGGCTGCTGGACTGAGGCACGCCGTTGCGGGCGAGGCCAGGGCGGGACGATGGAGAACTGTCGTCCCTGCGCGTCGCAGCGCACGGCCGCGGTGTGGAGAACGCGAAAGACCTTTGACCCTGCGTCTCATCTGCGGCCTCCGCCGCCGGCACCGTCTTGAATTCCCTCTGAAAGGTTGCGCTTTGGTGCGCCGGAAACAGGGGGATCAGTATGCGGTTATGGGTTGGGGCGGTTTCGGCCGCATTGCTGCTGTCGGGTTGCGCGTCGGTGACGCGCGGCACCACCGAAAACATCTCGATCGCGAGCACGCCGTCGGGCGCGCTGGCCAGTGTCGCAGGGACCGATGCCCCGTTTTCCTGCGTCACGCCCTGCGTCGTCGAGGTCAACCGCAACGCCGACATCACCGTCAGCCTCAGCAAAGAGGGCTACGAGCCGCAGATCATCCCGCTGACCCGCGAAATCTCCGGCGGCGGCGGTGCGGGCTTCGCCGGCAACATCCTGCTCGGCGGCGTCGTCGGCATGGGCGTCGACGCCGCGACGGGGGCGGCGATGGATCACAAGCCGAATCCGGTGGTGGTGACGCTGCAGCCGGTGCCTGCGCCGGTGGTTGCTGCGCCGGTGGTGAGGAAGCGGAAGCCGAGGGTGCCGGTGAGTTGATGCTGCTATCGTGGCGAAAGATAGCGTAGAGAGGTCCCGTAACAATCAAAACAATCAATATGACGAATTGCAGATGTAAGGGAGTATTTTTGACACAAAGATGATCGTTGCGCGCAGACTTCAATCGTCCATGAATGGTGGGTGTTCGTCGCTCGTTGAAGAGGAATAAAGGTAGTCATTGGCGATGTACCATCTTCCCGACGATCTTGGTCCGTAAATATACCCGTTGGCGATGTAGAATTTTCCGCTATTGCGGGGGCCGTAAATGTATCCATTAGCAATATAGAATCGTCCGCTGTCCTTTGGGCCATAGATATAGTTTCCGCTGATATAGAAGCGTCCGCTGCCTCCCATCAGTACCTCCACAAACTGGTTGAATCGCTAAAGTTGCTGTTCTAAAAACGACAGAGTGTCAAACGCTGCTTTTTGGGCGCTTTGGAGATCAGGGAAGCGCTCCCGCGTGAATGCGCCGTTCGTGAGCCTGGGATGATTCACTACTCCTCCCCAGCCATTAGGCTTCTGAAACATCGTAACAGTAAACCGTCCAATTTTGATTTGCGGTCTGCCGTTTCGATTTAAGTACCAAGCTTTGCGACTTGGAAAATTGGCCCGTCGTCGAGCGAGTGATCTAAGGGAATGTTCGCGGCTTGATGCGCCAGCAATGTCCTCTTCCATATGGCCGGCGCAGACGACCCCACACGCTAAGACAGCCGGATAGTTAGGGTGCTGCATGTAGTGAACGTATCGAATCTCGCTGGATTCGCACATTTCGCATTGCATCGAGGGTTCTCCCAAATCCTCCAAGTTGATGCAGCTCCAACCTTTGTGCGGTACCCCAGCGCGCGACCATTTTCCTCGAAATGTGTTTGGTCCATCAATAGCCATATGGATAGCCCCAGATGAATGCTGTTTGGCTACGTTCTTGCGTTGGCTGTAGCCAATGCATTCCAGATTTCAGCTGTTAGGAACGCAAAGCGGCAACGTGATACAATGTGATTGTTCAAATAGAGATTCGGATCTTGGAAGCTGCCCGACATCGAAGCCGAATCAGTCGGTGCCAGCAATGACAGATTCACAGCAATTCGTCTGGTCCAGTAGAGAGTTTTGGCTCTCCTCACTGCGGCCTTAGCACCGAGAGATTCGTCTAGGATGACGAACAACGTCACTTGTCCTCGCGAGGATCCTTTCGAATAATCCAAGTAGGAGTCGCCACGTCTCCTTAGAGATTATCGAGAATAACTCCGCATCCATAAAAAGTTTGGCGATCCCAGCAGGATTCGAACCTGCAACCCGCGGAGTAGAAATCCGCTACTCTATCCAGTTGAGCTATGGGACCGTCGGGGGCGTTCTAGCACCGCCGATACAAAAAATCCGCTTCCGCGGCAACCGCCTCGAACCAATTGCGGAGATCGGCCGTCCAAGGGGGGCGGCGCGTTGTGTTCGGCGCGCCGGCGCGCGAAGATGCGAATCTGATGGACCCGAAACAAGACACCGGACGGCAGACATTGGACCGTCACGGTCATCCGGCTAGGCTGCGGCGCCCGGCGGTGCGGACGCGGGGCCATCGGCGCGTCATTTTCAGGCATTTGTTTCAGGCATTTGCTTTCGTCTCGGAACGCGGCGCACGTCCGCGGCAGGGGAGTTCGACATGATCGGTTTGGTTCGCGCCATCACGCTTTGCGCCACGCTGGCGCTCGGGCTGGCCACCGCGCAGGCCGCCGACAAGGCGTTCAAACGCGACGATCTGGCGGATTCGGCGATCAAGCTCGAGGCCCAGATCAAGAGCGAGGCCGGCGCCATCGCCAAGCCGGCGGCGGGCCTGCGCACCGACGCCGACGCCGCCTTCAAGCGCGGGGATTACCGCACCGGGCTGCAGATCATGGGCCAGATCGCCACCGTCGATCCGGCCGACGGCAGCAACTGGCTGCGGCTCGCCAAGACCGTGTTCCAGATCAAGGCGCCGACCAGCTCGGAACGGACCTTCCTGCTGGAGCGGGCCTCGACCGCCGCCTATCTCGCCTATCAGCGCGCCGGCAATGCCGGCGAGGAGGCCGAGGCGCTGGCGGTGCTCGGCCGCGCCATGGCGGACCGGCGGCTGTGGCGGCCGGCGCTGGATGCGCTGCGGCTGTCGCTCGACCTGCGCGAGGTCGCCGAGGTCCGCGGCCAGTACGAGAAGCTGCGTGACGATCACGGCTTCCGACTGCTCGATTATACCGTGGACTCGGATTCGGCCTCGCCGCGGGCGTGCTTCCAGTTCTCCGAGGACCTCGCCAAGCGCACCGATTTCGCGCCGTATCTGGCGCTGGCCGGGACCGACAAGCCGGCGCTGACCTCCGAAGACAAGCAGCTCTGCGTCGAGGGGCTCAAGCACGGCGAGCGCTACAACATCAATCTGCGCGCCGGGCTGCCGTCGACCGTCAAGGAGACGCTGCCGAAATCGGCCGAGTTCAACATCTATGTCCGCGACCGCAAGCCGCTGGTGCGCTTCACCGGCCGCGCCTATGTGCTGCCGCGCACCGGCCAGCGCGGCATCCCGCTGGTCAGCGTCAACACCCCGACGGTGTCGGCGCAGGTGTTCCGGATCGGCGACCGCAATCTGATCAACACCGTGGTCGACAGCGACTTCCAGCGCACGCTGAGCCGCTACCAGCTCGACGATCTCGGCAGCCAGCGCGGCGCCAAGGTGTGGTCGGGCGAACTCGACACCGCGCCGGCGGCGCTGAATGCCGACGTCACCACGGCGTTTGCGGTGGATCAGGTGCTCGGCGACCTGCAGCCCGGCGTCTATGTGATGACCGCTTCGCCGAAAGGGCCGGTCGCCAATGCGGACGACGACGGCCAGCTCGCGACGCAATGGTTCATCGTCTCCGATCTCGGCGTCACCGCGTTCTCCGGCAATGACGGTATCCATGTCTTCGTCAATTCGCTGGCCTCGACCGATCCGGTGGGGAAGGCCGAGGTGCGGCTGATCGCCCGCAACAACGAGATCCTCGCCACCCGCAAGACGGACGACAGCGGCCACGTGCTGTTCGAGGCGGGGCTGTCGCGCGGCGAGGGCGGGGCGTCGCCGGCGCTGCTGACGGTGACCGGCGAGAAGGCCGACTACGCCTTCCTCAGCCTCAAATCCAACGCCTTCGACCTGTCCGACCGCGGCGTCACCGGCCGCGCGGTGCCCGCCGGCGCCGACGCCTTCGTCTATGCCGAGCGCGGCGTCTATCGCTCGGGCGAGACCGTGCATCTCACCGCGCTGCTGCGCGATGGCCAGGGCAACGCGCTCGTCGGCGGCCCGATGACGCTGGTGATCGAGCGGCCGGACGGCGTCGAATTCCGCCGCGCCGTGCTGTCCGATCAGGGCGCCGGTGGCCGCAGCCTGTCGGTGGCGCTGAACTCGGCGGTGCCGACCGGGACCTGGCGCGTCCGAGCCTTCACCGATCCGAAGGGCGCCAGCGTCGGCGAAACCACCTTCATGGTCGAAGACTACGTCCCCGACCGGATCGAATTCGATATTTCTACCAAGGACAAGCAGATCAAAGCTGATGCTCCTGTGGAACTGAAGGTCGACGGCCGCTTCCTATACGGCGCGCCGGCCTCGGGGCTGGCGCTGGAAGGCGACCTGCTGATCGCGCCGGCCGCAGGCCGTCCGGGCTATCCCGGCTACCAGTTCGGCGTCGCCGACGAGGAGACCACCAGCAACGAGCGCGCCCCGCTGGAGAACCTGCCCGAGGCCGACGACAATGGCAGCGCGACCTTCCCGCTGAGTCTCGCGAAGCCGCCGTCGTCGACCCGGCCGCAGGAGGCGCAGATCTTCATCCGGATGCGCGAGGCCGGCGGCCGCGCCGTCGAGCGCAAGCTGGTGCTGCCGGTCGCGCCGACCGCGGCGATGATCGGCGTCAAGCCGCTGTTCGCCGACAAGAACGTCGCCGACGGCGACGCCGCCAAGTTCGAGGTCGCCTTCGTCGACCCGGACGGCACCGCGCTGGCGCGCTCCGGGCTGCGCTACGAGCTGCTGAAAATAGAATCGCATTATCAATGGTACCGGCAGAATTCCTCATGGGATTTCGAGCCGGTGAAGTCGACCAAGCGGGTCGCCGATGGCGACCTTGCGGTGGCGCCCGGCAAGCCCGGACAATTGTCGTTCCAGCCCGAAACCGGCCGCTACCGGCTCGACGTCAAGACCGCCGATGCCGACGGCCCGGTCACCTCGGTGCAGTTCGACGTCGGCTGGTATTCGGATGGCTCGGCCGACACGCCCGATCTGCTGGAGACCTCCGTCGACAAGCCCGAATACGCCTCCGGCGAGAGCATGACGGTGACGGTCAATGCGCGCACCGCCGGCCTCCTGACCGTCAACGTGCTCGGCGACCGGCTGCTGACGACGCAGTCGCTGGCGGTGAAGCAGGGCTCGACGCAGGTCAAGATTCCGGTCGGCAAGGATTGGGGCACCGGCGCCTATGTGGTGACGACGCTGCGCCGGCCGCTCGACGCCGCAGCTCAACGGATGCCCGGCCGCGCCATCGGCGTGCAGTGGATTTCGATCGACAGGAAGGCGCGGACGCTGCAGGTGACGCTGTCGCCGCCGGCGCTGGTGCGGCCGTCGACCACGCTGAAACTGCCGGTCAGGATCGGCGGTCTCGCGCCCGGCGAGGACGCCAAGATCGTGGTCGCGGCGGTCGACGTCGGCATTCTCAATCTGACCAACTACAAGCCGCCGGCGCCGGACGATTATTATCTCGGCCAGCGCCGCATGACCTCGGAGGTCCGCGACCTCTACGGCCAGTTGATCGACGGCATGCAGGGCACCCGCGGCCAGATCCGCTCCGGCGGCGACGGTGCCGGCGCCGAGCTGCAGGGCAGCCCGCCGACGCAGAAGCCGCTGGCGCTGTATTCGGGCATCGTCACCGTCGGCGCCGATGGCGCCGCCGAGATCAGCTTCGACATTCCGGAATTCGCCGGCACCGCGCGGGTGATGGCGGTGGCGTGGACCGCCACCAAAGTCGGCCGCGCCAATGTCGACGTCACGGTGCGCGACCCGGTGGTGCTGACCACGACGCTGCCGCGCTTCCTGCGCAACGGCGATCGCGGCACCATGGCGCTCGACCTCGACAATGTCGAAGGCGCGCCCGGCGACTTCACCATCAAGGTCACTGCGACCGGTCCGGTGAAGCTCTCCGGTCCCGCGTCGACCACGCTGAAGCTCGCCGCCAAGCAGCGCGGCTCGGCCTCGCTCGCCGTCGAGGCCGGCGGCGCCGGCACGGCGGCGCTCGACGTCGCCATCAGCGGCCCGAACGGGCTGGCGCTGGCGCGGCACTATGTGCTCGACGTCCGCCCTGCCAACCAAACCCTGGCGCGGCGCGCGATCCGCACGCTGGCGAAGCAGGAGAGCCTGACGCTGACGTCTGACATGTTCGCCGATCTGGTGCCGGGCACCGGCGGCGTGTCGCTGTCGGTCAGCCAGTCGACCGCGCTCGATGCCGCGACCATTCTGAAGGCGCTCGACCGCTACCCGTTCGGCTGCTCCGAGCAGATCGCCAGCCGCGCGCTGCCGCTGCTCTATGTCAACGAGCTCGCCGCCGGAGCGCATCTGGCGATGGATACCGGCGTCGACGAACGGATCAGGACCTCGATCGACCGGCTGCTGGCGCGGCAGGGCTCGAACGGCTCGTTCGGGATGTGGTCGTCGGGCGGCGACGATCCCTGGCTCGATGCTTACGTGGCCGACTTCCTGACGCGGGCGCGCGAGAAGAACTTCGTCGTCCCCGACGTCGCGTTCCGCAGCGCGCTCGACCGCATCCGCAATGCTGTGGTGAACGCCGAGGAGCCGGAAAAGGACGGCGGCCGCAATCTCGCTTACGGGCTGTATGTGCTGGCCCGCAACGGCGCGGCCCCGATCGGCGATCTGCGCTATCTCGCCGACACCAAGCTCGACAAACTGGCGACGCCGATCGCCAAGGCGCAGCTCGCCGCGGCGCTGGCGCTGGTCGGCGACCGCACCCGCGCCGAGCGGGTCTATGCGGCGGCAGCCGGCGACCTCGCGCCGAAACCGGTGATCCAGTTCGGCCGCGTCGACTACGGCTCGGCGCTGCGCGACGCCGCGGCGCTGGTCTCGCTCGCCAGCGAAGGCAACGCGCCGAAGGCGACACTGTCGACCGCCGTGCAGCGCGTCGAAGCGGCGAGGGGACTGACGCCCTACACCTCGACGCAGGAGAACGCGTGGCTCGTGCTGGCGGCGCGCGCGCTCGCCAAGGAAGCGATCAGCCTCGACATCAACGGCAGCGCGGTGAAGACCGCGTTGTATCGCAGCTACAAGGCCGACGAGGTGCGCGGCCAGCCGGTCAGGATCGCCAACACCGGCGACGCGCCGGTGCAGGCGGTGGTCACCGTCAGCGGTTCGCCGGTGACGCCGGAGCCCGCCGCCAGCAACGGCTTCAAGATCGAGCGCAACTACTTCACGCTCAGTGGCGAGCCGGCCGACATCAGCAAGGCGAAGCAGAACGATCGCTTCGCGGTGGTGCTGACGGTCACCGAGGCAAAGCCGGAATTCGCCCATGTGATGATCGCGGACTATCTGCCCGCCGGCCTCGAGATCGACAATCCGCATCTGGTGTCGTCGGGCGATAGCGGCACGCTGGACTGGATCGAAAACGGCCAGGAGCCGGTCAACACCGAGTTCCGCGACGACCGCTTCACCGCCGCGATCGACCGTCGCACCGAGGACAAGGCGGTGTTCACCGTGGCCTACATCGTCCGCGCGGTGTCGCCCGGCAAATATGTGCTGCCGCAGGCCACCGTCGAGGACATGTACAACCCCTCGCGCTACGGCCGCACCGGCACCGGCAGCGTCGAGGTGACTAAGGCGAAATGAGCGCCGACCTAAATAGCCAACTCTCGTCATGCCCGGGCTTGTCCCGGGCATCCACGAACAGCGTGTCGGCGGAGAAAGACGTGGATGGCCGGGACAAGCCCGGCCATGACGTGCGGAGAGGGCGGTCGCTCATTCAGACGGCGGCAATTGTAGCTGCCATCTTAGTCGTCGTGTCGATCGGCGGCCTCGCCGCCTACATTGCTTCGCTCGGTCCGCTGCCGCTCGACGAGGCGCGCAAGACCTCCGTCAGCGTGGTCGATCGCCACGGCAAGCTGTTGCGCGCTTATGCGATGGCGGACGGGCGCTGGCGGCTGCCGGTCGATGCGCAGACGCAGGTCGATCCGCGCTATCTCGCGCAGCTCATCGCCTATGAGGACAAGCGGTTCTGGTCGCACCAGGGCGTCGATCCTTGGGCGATCGGCCGCGCCGCGCTGCAACTCGTCACTCACGGACACATCGTCTCCGGCGGATCGACCATCACCATGCAGCTCGCGCGGCTGATGGAGCCGCGGCGCGAGCGCTCGCTCCACGCCAAGCTGCGCCAGATGGTTCGCGCCATCGAACTGGAGTGGAAGCTGAGCAAGCCGCAGATCCTCGATCTGTATCTGGCGCTGGCGCCGTATGGCGGCAATCTCGAAGGCATCCGCGCCGCGTCGATCGCCTATTTCGGCAAGGAGCCGAAGCGGCTGACGCTCGCGGAATCCGCGCTGCTGGTGGCGCTGCCGCAGTCGCCGGAGACCCGGCGGCTTGACCGCCATCCGGCGGCGGCGCAGGCGGCGCGCGATCGGGTGCTGGCGCGCATGGTCGAGGACGGCGTCGTCAGCGCCGAGGACGCCGCGCAGGCGAGGGCGGTGCCCGTCATTCGCCAGCGCAAGCCGATGCCGATCCTGGCGCCGCATTCCGCCGACCAGGCGACTGCGATCGTCAAGGACGCGCCGTTGATCCGGCTGACACTCGATGCGGGCATCCAGCGCGCGCTCGAAGCGCTGGCGCGCGATCGCGCGGTCGCGCTCGGTCCCGACATCTCGATCGGCATCGTCGCGGTGGATAACGAGACCGGCGACGTAGTGGCCCATGTCGGCTCGGCCGACTATTTCGACGAGCGCCGCGCCGGGCAGGTCGACATGACCCGCGCGGTGCGCTCGCCCGGCTCGACGCTGAAGCCGTTCATCTACGGGCTCGCCTTCGAGGACGGCTTCGTCCACCCGGAGAGCCTGATCGACGACCGGCCGGTCCGCTACGGCGCCTATGCGCCGGAGAATTTCGACATGACGTTCCAGGGTACGGTGTCGGTACGCAAAGCGCTGCAACTGTCGCTCAACGTCCCGGCGATCGAGCTGCTCGACCGGGTCGGCGCCAGCCGGCTGGCGTCGCGGCTGAAACAGGCCGGAGTCGGGCTGGTGCTGCCGAAGGACGAAGCGCCCGGGCTGGCGATGGGCCTCGGCGGCGTCGGCGTCCGGCTGACCGATCTGGTGCAGCTCTTCAGCGGTGTCGCGCGCCTCGGCAGTGTGCTGCCGCTGCGGGAGATCGCCAGTGATTCCAATGGTGAACGCGAGACTTTGCGTCTGCTGGATAAGGTCGCGGCCTGGCAGGTCGGCAACGTCCTGCTCGGCACCCCGCCGCCGGAAAACGCCGCCCGCAACCAGATCGCGTTCAAGACCGGGACGTCCTACGGCTATCGCGACGCCTGGTCGGTGGGCTTCGACGGCAAGTTCACGATCGGCGTCTGGGTCGGCCGGCCCGACGGCGCGCCGGTGCCCGGGCTGATCGGCCGGGTCGCCGCCGCGCCGGTGCTGTTCGACGCATTTGCGCGCACCGGGCATCTGCGCGCCGCGCTCCCCAAGCCCCCCCGCGGCACGCTCACCGCCGGCAACGCCCAGTTGCCGCTGCCGCTGCGCCGCTTCCGGCCCGCGGGTGACCTGGTCCGCGCCGGCAACGAGCAGGCGTTGAAGATCCAGTTTCCGCTGAACGGCTCGCGGATCGACGCGCTCAGCCAGGCCGCGACCGGCGCGCTGCCGGTCAAGGTCTCGGGCGGCGTGCTGCCGATGACGGTGATGGTCAACGGCCTGTCGGCCGGCGAGATCGACGGCCGGCGTCAGCGGCTGATCGCGCCGCCCGGTCCCGGCTTCGTCCGCCTCACCGTGATGGACGCGGTCGGCGCGGCAGCAACAGTCGTGGTGAGAATCCAGTAGCAGCCCGGCCAAGTGGTTGTCCGGCTATTGGTTTCAGCGTATGCGAAACCGATGATCGAGACCTCTGCAGCACGCCGCTTCGGCGCCCCCCGCGAGCCAAAAAACGCCATCGACCCCGGCCGCGGGCTGGTGGCCGTGCTGGATTTCGTGTCCGTCAGCCACTTTCGCGCCGTGATCTTTCTGGCGCTGGTCGGGCTGGTGTTCTTCCTGCCGGGCTTCTTCAACATCCCGCCGATCGACCGCGACGAGGCCCGCTTCGCGCAGGCCACCAAGCAGATGGTCGAGACCGGCGACTTCGTCGACATCCGCTTCCAGGACGAGGTTCGCTACAAGAAGCCGGTCGGGATCTACTGGCTTCAAGCGGCAGTGGTCGAGACCGCATCGAAACTCGGCCTGCCGCGCGCCCAGGTCCGGATCTGGCTGTACCGCGTGCCGTCGATGGCCGGCGCGATCGGTGCGGTGCTGATGACCTATTGGGCGGCGCTGGCCTTCATCGGGCGGCGAGGCGCCGTCGTCGCGGGTCTGCTGTTGTGCAGTTCGATCCTGCTCGGCGTCGAGGCGCGGCTGGCCAAGACCGACGCGTTCCTGCTGTTCACCGTCACCGCCGCCTTGGGCGCGATGGCGCACATCTATCTCGCCTGGCAGCGCGGCGACGACCGCACCAATTCATGGGTGGCGGCGGCGGTGTTCTGGACCGCGGTCGCCGCGGGCATCCTGCTCAAGGGTCCGCTGATCCTGATGTTCATCGCGTTGACCGTGATCCCGCTTGCGATCCTCGATCGCTCGGTGGGTTGGCTTTGGCGGCTGAAGCCGCTGGCGGGCGTGCCGTGGATGCTGCTGCTGGTGCTGCCGTGGTTCATCGCGATCTTCCTGCGCGCCGGCGACACGTTCTTCGCCGACTCGGTCGGCGGCGACATGCTGAGCAAGATCGCCAGCCCGAAGGAATCCCACGGCGCGCCGCCGGGCCTGTATTTCCTGCTGTTCTGGGTGACGTTCTGGCCCGGCGCGCCGCTCGCCGCGATGGCGGCGCCGGCGATCTGGCGGGCGCGGCGCGAACCCGGCGCGCAGTTCCTGCTGGCGTGGCTGATCCCGTCCTGGATCGTGTTCGAGATCGTCATCACCAAGCTGCCGCACTACGTGCTGCCGCTGTATCCGGCGATCGCGATCATGACCGCGGGCGCAATCGAGCGCAGCGTGCTGTCGCGCTCCTGGCTGACGCGCGGCGCGGCCTGGTGGTTCGCGATCCCGGTGGTGGTGCTGTCGATCGCGATCATCGGCGCGATCGTTCTGACGCGGCAGCCGGCGTTCTTCGCCTGGCCGTTCGTCGCAGCATCGCTGATCTTCGGGCTGTTCGCGTGGCGGCTGTTCGATGAGAATCGCGCCGAGGCGTCGCTGCTCAACGCGTCGCTGGCGTCGCTGTTTCTGATCACCGCGACGCTCGGCGTCGTGGTGCCGACGCTGCGGCCGGTGTTCCCCAGCGTCGAGATCGCGCAGGCGCTGCGCAAGGTGGTGTGCGTCGGGCCAAAGGCCGCCGCGGTCGGCTATCACGAGCCGAGCCTGGTGTTCATGACCGGCACCGACACGCTGCTCACCGACGGCTCCGGCGCCGCCGACTTCCTGCTCGGGGGCAGTTGCCGCTTCGCACTGGTGGAAGCCCGCAGCGAGCGCGCCTTCGCGCAGCGGGCCGAGGCGATCGGGCTGCGCTACAACGTGGCGACGCGGATCGACGGCTACAACTTCTCCCAGGGCAAACCGGTCTCGATCGCGATCTTCCGATCCGAAGGCACGCAGTAACATGGCGACCGGCTATCCGGCCGAACTGGGTGCCGTTCTGAGGCAGGCATTGGCGCGGCTGATGCGCACGCCGTCGCATTCGCGCCGCGCCGCCGCCGCCCGCCGCGGCGCGCGGTCGATCCTGGCGCTGACGGCGCTCGCGTCGGTCGCGACCGTGCTGCTGATGTTCGCCGTCGATGCCGTCTGGATCGGACTGATGCCGACGCGTGGCACGGCTTCGCTGTGGCCGGTGAGGATCCTGACCGACTTCGCCAAGTCGCGCTACGTGCTGTGGACGCTGGCGGCTTTGCTGGTGGCTTTATGGCTGCTGCTGCCACGGCTGCAGGGGGCTTCCCGCGCGGTTCTGATCGGGATCGGCACCCGCGTTCAGTACGTCTTCCTTGCGGTTCTGGTGCCGGTGCTCGCTGGCGAGGTGCTCAAAGGCATCGTCGGCCGCGGCCGACCGTTCGTCGGCGGCTCCGCCGATCCGTTCAATTTCACCTGGTTCGCCTGGAGCGAAGCCTATGCGAGCATCCCCTCGGGGCACACCATCACCGCCGCGGCGCTGGCTTTCGCGGTCTCGGCGCTGTGGCCGCGCCTGACCGGTGTGATGATCGTTTATACGGTGACGATCGCGATCACCCGCCTGGTGCTGCTGGCGCACCATCCCAGCGACGTCGTCGCCGGGGCGCTGATTGGATTGCTCGGCGCGCTCGCGGTGCGCTATTGGTTCGCGGCCCGGCGGCTGGCGTTCACGATCCGCCCCGACGGCACCATCGACCCGCTGCCCGGGCCGTCCTGGGACCGCGTCAAAGGGGTTGCCCGCGACGCCTTGGCCCCATAAGCCTTGACCCCCTAAGCCTTGGCCCCATCAGAAGCGGTCGCGCCGGCCTGCGCCCCGGCCGCAAGTTCCCGACGGCCCCCGGATTGTTCCGAACCATGCCTGAAACCATGCCAGACTCCAGTACGCCGCCCGCGGTGTCCATTGTGGTGCCGGTGCGTAACGAGGCCGACAATGTCGCCCCGCTGATCGCCGAGATCGCCGCGGCGTTGGACGGGCGCTGGGTCTACGAGATCGTCTATGTCGACGACGGCTCGACCGACGCCACGCCGCAGCGTCTTGCGGCGCTGCGGCGCGAGCGCGCCAATCTGCGCCAGATCAGGCACGCCAAATCCTGCGGTCAGTCGGCGGCGGTGCGCACCGGCGTCCGTGCCGCGCGCGGCGCGATCGTGGCGACGCTCGACGGCGACGGCCAGAACAATCCGGCCTTCATACCCGACCTGATCAAGGCGCTGGAACACGGCGGCGAGCGCTCCGGCCTGGCCGCCGGCCAGCGCGTCGGCCGCAAGGACACCGGCTTCAAGAAGCTGCAGTCCCGCGTCGCCAACAAGGTGCGTGACGCCATCCTGCGCGACGGCACTCGCGATTCCGGTTGCGGCCTGAAGGCGTTCCGCCGCGAGGTGTTCTTGGCCCTGCCGTATTTCGATGGCTTGCATCGTTTCCTGCCGGCGCTGGTGCGCCGGGAAGGCTACGACATCGTTTTTGTCGACGTCGCCGACCGGCCGCGGCTGTCGGGCGTTTCCAATTACGGCTTCTTCGACCGGCTGTGGGTCGGGCTGATGGATCTCGCCGGCGTCTGGTGGCTGATCCGCCGCAAGAAGGCCGTGCCAGCCGCGACCGAGGTGAACGAATGCTGATTCAATACGGGCAGGCTCTGGGCGATTATCTTTACGACGTGTTCGTCGCCAAGTTCGATTTCTGGCTCGCCTTCGGCCTGGTCGCGCAATTGCTGTTCACCGCGCGTTTCGTGGTGCAGTGGATCTCCAGCGAGCGCGCCGGCAAGAGCGTGGTGCCGATGGCGTTCTGGTTCTTCTCGATGGGCGGCGGGCTGATGACGCTGGTCTACGGCATCGCCAAACGCGAGCCGGTGATCATTCTCGGCCAGTCGATGGCGACCGTCATCTACATCCGCAACATCATGCTGATCATCAAGAACCATTCGAAAGGCTCGGAGAGCCTGCCGAACTGAGCGCTTGCGGGGCAGGCGTTCCGACATTTGAGTTCGTCATGGCTGGGCTCGTCCCGGCCATCCACGTCCTTCTCGCAAGCCGCGCCTCAAGGCGTGGATGGCCGGCACAAGGCCGGCCATGACGGGGAGAGGTTGTCGCCGATCTCAATCGTCGCGCGTTCGATCAGGCTGCCGGGATGACGCGTCAGACCGAACTGTCGACAATCACCGCGCGGCGTTGAACGCCGCGAAGCCGCGTTCCAGATCGGCCTTCAGATCATCGACGCTCTCCAGGCCGATATGCAGCCGCAGCGTCGGCCCGCCCGGATTCCATTTGGTCGCGCTGCGGTAGGTCGCGCAGTCGAACGGGATCGCCAGGCTCTCGAAACCGCCCCATGAATAGCCCATCCCGAACAGCTTGACGGTGTCGAGCAACGCGTCGACCGCCTTCTGCGGCGCAGGCTGCAGGACGATCGAGAACAGGCCGGACGCGCCGGTGAAATCGCGCTTCCAGATCGCGTGTCCCGGGTCGCTCTCCAGCGCCGGGTGCAGCACGCGCTGCACCTCGGGCCGCTCGCCGAGCCAGCGCGCCATCTCCAGTCCCGATTGCTGATGCTGCGCCAGCCGCACCGCCAGCGTGCGCAGGCCGCGCAGCGCCAGGAACACGTCGTCCGGCCCGGCGCAGACGCCGAGCTGGCGAATCCCCTCGGCCACCTGTGGCCATGTTCTGGCGTTGGCGGCGATGGTGCCGAACATGATGTCGGAATGGCCGCCGATATATTTGGTGCCGGCCTGGATCGAGATGTCGACGCCCTGATCGAGCGAGCGGTGATACAGCGGCGTCGCCCAGGTGTTGTCGTCGATCACCAGCGCGCCATGCGTATGAGCGACCTCGGCGATCGCCGGAATGTCGGGCATTTCGAAGGACTGCGAGCCGGGCGCCTCGACCATCACCACGGCCGTATTGGGCTTCAGGTGCGCGGCGATTCCGGCACCGACCAGCGGATCGAAATAGCTGGTTTCGACGCCGAAACGCTTCAGCATCTGGTCGCAGAACAGCCGCGTCGGGCGATAGGCGTTGTCGCACACCAGGACATGGTCGCCGGCTTTCAGCACCGCGAGCAGGGCGGTCGAGATCGCCGAGACGCCCGACGGCGCCAGGCCGACGCCGGCGCATTGCGGACCTTCCAGCGCCATCAGCGCCTGCTGCAGCGCCCTGGTGGTCGGCGTGCCGTGACGTCCATACGAATACTCGCCGCGATGGGCGTGCAGGTCTTCGGCGGTCGGATACAGCACCGTCGAGCCGCGCACCACCGGCGGATTGACGAAGCCCTTCTGCGCCTTGGTGTCGCGGCCCGAGGTGACCAGCCGGGTCTGCGGGCTGAGCGGCGATGCTGTTCCGCCGTGATCGGAAGAGTCCATATTGGCTCGCTGATGAAATAGCCGCCATCGTGATCGCGCACTGAGCGGCGCGGCGGCTGCCGAACGATTTGCCTAATAGCAGGCTTGGGAAGACGGCCGTCAACCCCTTGACCCGGCGTCCAACTCGTTGTGTGATGCGACGAGCCGTCTGGACGCCGTGCGGAGGGACTCGCGTAGATGTCGACCCGGGGTCATTCCTCACGGAGCCGCAGCGATGGCGATGCCGGCACGTTGCGCGGATCGACCGGCTGCTCGTGCCGCAAGCGCCGCAGCAACGCACCGTCACTTCCAACGCCGATCGACGCGGCAGCACATTCCTTGAAAGGTTTTTCGATGAAACGCGTATCCCTCGTTGCCGCCATCGCCGTCGCCGCCTGCTTCGCGGCCCAGAGCGCGGGCGCGCAGACGCTCAAAACCGTCAAGGACCGCGGGATCCTGTCCTGCGGCGTCAGCCAGGGCCTGCCTGGATTCTCGGCGCCGGACGACAAGGGCAACTGGACCGGTCTCGATGTCGACGTCTGCCGCGGCATCGCGGCGGCGATCTTCGACGATCCGAGCAAGGTGAAATTCGTGCCGCTGTCGGCCAAGGACCGCTTCACCGCGCTGCAGTCCGGCGAGATCGACGTGCTGTCGCGCAACACCACCTGGACGCTGTCGCGCGACACCTCGCTCGGCGTCAACTTCGCCGGCGTCAGCTATTACGACGGGCAGGGGTTCCTGATCAAGAAAGCCCTCAAGGTCAATTCCGCGCTCGAGCTCAACAGCGCCTCGATCTGCGTGCAGACCGGCACCACCAACGAGCAGAACGTCGCCGACTACTTCAAGGGCAACAACATGAAGTACGAGGTGATCGCCTTCGCCAACGCCGACGAGGCGATCAAGGCCTATGAATCCGGCCGCTGCGACGTGTTCACCTCGGACGTCTCCCAGCTCTACGCCCAGCGGCTGAAACTGACGGCGCCGGCCGACCACGTTGTGCTGCCGGAAGTGATCTCGAAGGAGCCGCTCGGACCGTTGGTCCGCCACGGCGACGACCAGTGGTTCGACGTGGTCAAGTGGACGCTGTTCGCGATGATCAACGCCGAGGAACTCGGCGTCACCCGCAGCAACGTCGCCGAGATGGCCAAATCGGATAAGCCGGAGCTAAAGCGCGTGTTCGGCACCGACGGCAATCTCGGCGAACAGCTCGGCCTGAGCAAGGATTGGGTCGCGCGCATCATCAAGGCGACCGGCAATTACGGCGAGTCGTTCGAGCGTAACGTCGGCGCCGGCTCCAAGCTCGAGATCGCCCGCGGCCTGAACAAGCTGTGGAACAAGGGCGGCATCATGTACGCGCCGCCGATCCGCTGACGCGCGGATCGGCCGTGGCGATCGAGGCCAGACCACCGCCGTCGCAGTTCGGCGCGAAGCTGCGCCGCGCGCTCGGCGGTCGCTCCGGCTGGAAAGGGCTGATCGCGCAGTTGCTGTTCGTCGCGGTGCTGTTCTGGATCGGCTACGAGATCGTCGACAATGCGCGCGACAATCTCGCCAACCAGCGGATCGCGTCGGGCTTCGGCTTCATGTCGCAGACCGCCGGCTTCGGGGGCAGCCAGACGCTGATTCCGTATTCGGAATCCGACAGCTACACCCGGGTGTTTCTGGTCGGTCTGGTCAACACGCTGGTGGTGTCGGCGATCGGCATCTTCTTCGCGACGCTGCTCGGCTTTCTCGTCGCGCTCGGTCGGCTGTCGCCGAATTGGCTGATCGCGCGGATCGCCGGTGGCTATGTCGAGCTGATCCGCAACCTGCCGCTGCTGTTCCAGATCCTGTTCTGGTATCTCGCCGTGCTCGGCGCGCTGCCGGGGCCGCGGCAGAGCGTGTCGGTGTTCGACAGTTTCTTTCTGTCGAACCGCGGCATCGTCGTTCCGCGTCCGGTCGGCGAGGCCGGGCTCGACGGCTTTCTCGTGGCGCTGCTGATCGCGGTGATCGTAGCGATCGTGCTGCCGATCTATGCGCGGCGTCGATTGTTCGACACCGGCAAGCCGATGAAGGTCTGGCCGTGGAGTCTCGGCCTGCTGATCGGCCTGCCGCTGATCGCCGTGCTGATCTTCGGCCGGCCGTTCGGATTTGAGATCCCGGCGCTGAAGGGGTTCAATTTCGCCGGCGGCTCCCGGATTGCGCCGGAATTCGTGGCGCTGACGCTGGCGCTGGCGACCTACACGGCGGGCTTCATCGCCGAGATCGTCCGCGCCGGCATTCTGTCGGTGCACAAGGGGCAGATGGAAGCCGGCGCGTCGCTCGGCCTGTCGCGCGGCGCGACCTTGCGGCTCGTAGTGATTCCGCAGGCGATGCGGGTGATCCTGCCGCCCTTGACCAACCAGTATCTCAACCTCACCAAGAACTCGTCGCTCGCGGTCGCGATCGGCTATCCGGATCTGTTCTCGGTGTTCGCCGGCACCACGCTCAGCCAGACCGGGCAGGCGATCGAGGTGATCGCGATCACCATGGGCGTCTATCTGCTGATTTCTCTGATCACCAGCGCCCTGATGAGTCTGTACAGTTGGCGGATCAACCGGAGCATGGGCGCATGAGCGAGCTCGGATCGATCACGCCGGCTTTCGTCCGCTCCGAGGAGGTCGCGCCGCGTCCCGCGCCGGTGAAGACCACCGGCTTCGTCGGGCTGATGCGGGCGCGGCTGTTCAACTCGCCGACCAACATCCTGCTGACCATCGTCGGCGCGCTGCTGCTGTACTTCACCGTCGTCCCGGCGGTGAAATTCCTGCTGGTCGACGCGGTCTGGACCGGCAGCAACCGCACCGACTGCCTGTCCGAAACGCTGCATCGCGACGTCGGCGCGTGCTGGCCGTTCGTGCAGGCGAAGGCCTCGCAATTCGTCTACGGCTTCTATCCGCAGCCGGAGCGCTGGCGCGTCGACCTGACCTTCGCGCTCGCAGCCCTGCTGCTGCTGCCGCTGCTGATTCCGCGCGCGCCGGCGAAGACGCTGAATGCCGGATTGTTCTTCGTCGCTTTCCCGGTGCTGGCGTTCTTCCTGCTGCATGGCGGCGGGCTGGAAGGCTTCGCGGTGAGTTGGGCGACCGAGCTGGTGTCGGGCCTGGTCGGCAGCCTCGTCGAAGCGGGAACCAAGCTCGCCGGCGGCGGCGTGATCGGGGTCGGCATCGGCAAGCCGCTGCTGTGGATCGCCGCGGCGCTGTCCTGGCTGGTCGCGCCGCTGGTCTGGCTGCGCGACTGGATCGAGGCTTCAGGCCAGCCGGTGTGGATCGATCTCGGATTGACGGCGCTGATCGTCACCGCGCTCGTCGCGCTTCTGACCGGGCTGCGCAACGGCGGACGGCCGCTGCTGGCGACGCTCGCGACCTTCATCGGCATCGCCGTGGTGATCGCGGTGCTGCGGCTCGATCGCGGCGGGCTGCCGATCGTCGGCACGCGGCAATGGGGTGGATTGCTGGTCACGCTGGTCGTCTCGGTCACCGGCATCGTCGCCTCGATGCCGATCGGGATCGCGCTGGCGCTCGGCCGGCGCTCGACGTTTCCGCTGATCCGGCTGTTCTCGATCGGCTTCATCGAGTTCTGGCGCGGCGTGCCGCTGATCACCGTGCTGTTCTTCGCGACCTACATGCTGCCGCTGTTCCTGCCCGGCAACTTCACCATCGACGGGCTGATGCGTGTGCTGATCGGTGTCGCGCTGTTCGCCGGCGCCTATAACGCCGAAGTGGTGCGCGGTGGGCTGAATGCGATTCCGCGCGGGCAGGCCGAAGCCGCCAGCGCGCTCGGGCTGTCCTATGCGAAGACGACCGGGCTGATCGTGCTGCCGCAGGCGCTGCGCCACGTGATCCCGGGCCTCGTCAACAGCTTCATCGCTCTGTTCAAGGACACTTCGCTGGTGTCGATCGTGGCCTTGTTCGATCTGCTCGGCCAGCTCCGCGCCGCCTTCGCCGATCCGACCTGGTCGACGCCGACCACGCTGTTCACCGGCTTCGCTTTCACCGGGCTGATCTACTTCGTGTTCTGCTTCGGCATGTCGCGCTATTCGTTGTTCGTCGAGCACCGGCTCAATGCCCACCGGCGCACCTGACAGAGGACTGCTTTGATGGCCGAAAAACCGATCGTCTCGATCGCAGGGCTGAACAAATGGTACGGCGATTTCCACGTACTGCGCGACATCGACCTCGATGTCGGCCGTGGCGAGCGCATCGTGATCTGCGGTCCGTCGGGCTCCGGCAAGTCGACGCTGATCCGCTGCATCAACGCGCTCGAGGAATTCCAGGAGGGCGAGATCGTGGTCGACGGCATCGACCTCGGGCCGAGCCTGAAACATGTCGACGCCGTCCGTCGCGAAGTCGGCATGGTGTTCCAGAGCTTCAACCTGTTTCCGCATCTCACCGTGCTGGAAAACTGCACGCTGGCGCCGATCTGGGTGCGCAACGTGCCGAAGAAGGACGCCGAGGCGACGGCGATGAAATATCTCGAGCGGGTGCGGATTCCCGAAAAGGCCGGCAATTATCCGGGACAGATTTCCGGCGGCCAGCAGCAGCGCGTCGCGATCGCCCGCGCGCTGTCGATGAACCCGAAGGTGATGCTGTTCGACGAGCCGACCTCGGCGCTCGATCCCGAGATGGTCAAGGAAGTGCTCGACACCATGGTCGACCTCGCCGACGAGGGCATGACCATGCTGGTCGTGACCCACGAGATGGGCTTCGCCCGCGAAGTCGCCAACCGCGTGGTGTTCATGGATTCGGGCCAGATCGTCGAAGCCAACGAGCCGGAAGCGTTCTTCGCCCATCCGCAGCACGCGCGGACCAAGCTGTTCTTGAGCCAGATTCTGCGGTGACGCTGCACGGCGCTGCGAGCGTTCCGCTCCGCCGGCCGCTCAGATCGCGCGGGACGTTGACGAGTAGCGCTTCAGGCCCTTGCGGTCGCTCGCCGAGAATTGCCCGAACACTGTCTTGATGCGATCGGCCGGCGTGATGTCGTCGGCAAAGCCGCTCGGCTGCCGGGCGCCGACGGACGCCACGCGAGGCGCGTACAGGGCGCTGTTGTAGATCGCATCGTTGAACCGCGGCGGGCCGTCGCCGTACACCGCATCGATGACGATCAGCAGCGCCAGCAACGCTGGCCCGACGGTGATGAAATATCTGAAGACCGGCATGACGCGCTCCTTGTTGGCCGCAGGAAGCGCCGTCAGGGGTGAAGGCCGGGTTGATGATGCCGCCGGCGTTGCAGGCGCGGTTGCCGCGCGGTTAACCGGGTCCCGACAATGCGCCGGTTGTCGGCGAGGCCACGCGCCGAGCGTTTTCAAACAGCCACGACGGATTGGTCTCGCGACTCCGAGGAGCCCGAGCTGTGCGCCCGGCGCTGTCACAGCGAGGGGCGGGGCGCGCCGGGAGGCGCGAGTTGGGGGGCGCGATAACTTTCGCTCGAGCCATCGCGCAACGCCGGGCGCCGCCCACCGCGGCCATTATGAGGACTGTGCTTCCGGACGCAGGGAGCGTCCGGATTTCTCCCGCCTGGGTGCGCCGGTGTAGCCCAAAAGGGCAGCTGCTCGTGTGGGCGGCGGGTGGTGACTTCGGCCTTTCGGGCGCCGTGCTTGCGAGGCGCGTCACTCAGGCCTCCGCGTCCGGTTCCGCCGCACGAGCGCTCCCGAGAAGCGCCGTCGCGAACCGGACGAGACGGATACGGTCATAGGATCATATACCTGATAGGTGCCGACCGCGATGCGGTTGTCACGGTGCCGGATCGGCTGCCGGCCAGCGTTCCGTCAGCAGCTGTAGCACACCGAGGCACGAAGCCACGGATCGCGCCCGGCGAGGATTTGATGATTGCCTGAGCTGAGCCGTACTCCCGCCGCTTTTCTTCATTGTTCGCTAACCAAGAAGGTGGCGTATTGCCGATTGAATCCAGGCAGAGAGCCTGCCCACCATCATTCAGGTGCAATCCCGTGCGCGGGGCCAGATTTTTCGATGTGCTGACGCGGTTGATCGGGCTTGACGAGGCCTCGCGATGCCTCCGAAAGATCTGCAAGATCGATCAACTCGATGCCCAATTTCACGAACAGATTTCTAACTTCGAGGCGCTCGCGTTCTACGTCTACTCTACCGCCAACGGCTGGCATAGCTACATCAACAGGGAGCTCTGGTCCGGCCACCCCAATCCCGATGTGACCGCGTTCGCCGAGGTCCTAAACACAGCGCTCGGCAAGATCGCAGCGATCACGGGAAAACCGAGCACGGTGTTCCGCGGCTATCACTCCGAAGATCTCAGCGCCTTCAGCGCAAGCTATGCCGAAGGACAAATCGTTCGATTTCCGGCGTTCACGAGCGCGTCGTTTTCGGAAACGTCGGCCTTCGGCGGCAACGTTTTGTTCATCATTCGGGCGCTCAGTGCCAGAGCGATTTGGTGGCTGTCGCCGAACTTCCATGAAGAGGAAGCTCTGCTTCCGACAGATTGTAGTTTTCAGGTGATCGACAAGGAGCTTCGATCCCTAAGCGCCGAAGCGAGGCTCGTGATCATTCTCCAGGAGCTGACGAGGAGGCCGTAAATGACCGATCGCGACAAAAATCCAGACGACAAAGGCGAACTCAGCCGCCGCCTAGACGAGCGGGTGTCGGGTGGCCGGATCACTCAGGCGGAATCCGATGTGATTTTGCGGTTCTTCGCCAGCACGACCGAGGGCCGCTGGCCGGCTTCCAACCTGCAGCGCCGCATGCAAAGCTCTGGCGGCTAAGAGGGCGCCTGCGCTTCCCCCTCATACCTTCTCGAACGGCACCGCGATCGTGCTCTTGGTCTCCATCCATTCCGGCACCGGCAGATTCTTGCTGCGCATGAAGTCCGGGTTGAACAGTTTCGACTGATAGCGGCTGCCGTAGTCGCACAGGATGGTGACGATGGTGGCGCCGGGGCCGAGATCCTTGGCGAGACGGATCGCGCCGGCGACGTTGATGCCGCTACTGCCGCCGAGGCACAGGCCCTCGTGTTCGAGCAGGTCGTAGACGATCGCGACCGCTTCCTCGTCGGGGATCTGGTAGGCGTCGTCGATCACCGCGCCGTCGAGATTGGCGGTGACGCGGCCCTGGCCGATGCCTTCGGTGATCGATGAGCCTTCGGATTTCAGCGCGCCGTTCTTGTAGTAATTGTACAGCGCCGAGCCCATCGGGTCGGCCAGCACGGCGCGGATCTTCGGGTTGTTCTGCTTCAGCCCGATCGAGACGCCGGCCAGCGTGCCGCCGGAGCCGACCGCGGCGACGAAGCCGTCGATCTTGCCGTCGGTCTGCTGCCAGATCTCCGGCGCGGTGGTGTCGATATGCGCCTGCCGGTTGGCGACGTTGTCGAACTGATTGGCCCAGATCGCGCCGTTCGGTTCGGTCTTCGCCAATTGTTCGGCGAGCCTGCCGGACAGTTTCACGTAGTTGTTCGGATTGGCGTAGGGCACCGCCGGCACCTCGATCAGTTCGGCGCCGCACAGCCGCAGCATGTCCTTCTTTTCCTGGCTCTGCGTCTGCGGGATCACGATCACGGTGCGGAAGCCGAGCGCGTTGGCGACCAGCGCCAGCCCGATGCCGGTGTTGCCCGCGGTGCCTTCGACCACGACGCCGCCGGGACGCAGCGCGCCGCGGGCGATCGCGTCCTTGATGATGAACAGCGCCGCGCGGTCCTTCACCGACTGGCCCGGATTCATGAACTCGGCCTTGCCGAGGATCGTGCAGCCGGTCGCCTCCGACGCGCGCTTCAACCTGATCAGGGGCGTGTTGCCGATGGCGTCGACGACGTCGTTCTTGATGATCATCATGTCCGGAAGCTGACGTTCGGTTGCGGGATCACAACCTAGGTGACGCGGCTGCACGGCACAAGGCAGCCCTGCTGCATCATTGTGCAGCGGAGAGGGCCGTTGCGCGGGTGGGAGATCGCAGATGTCAGCTCGTCTTGGCGAACACCACCTGGCGGACGTCGATATTGCCGGACAGGAATCCGGCCTCGCAATAAGCGAGATAGTACTCCCATAGCCGGCGGAAGCGGTCGTCGAAGCCGAGCGGCGTCAGGGTCGGCCACGCCTCGCGAAAATTGTCTCTCCAGGTCGCGAGCGTCTTGGCATAATCTTCTCCGAAGATGCGCTCGCGGATGACGGGCACGCCGAACCGCTCGCCGAGCGATTTCAGGATCTCCGGCGACGGCAGCATTCCGCCGGGGAAGACGTAGCGCTGGATGAAATCGACCTCGCGGCGATAGGCCTGGAAGAAGCGATCCTGAATCGTGATCGCCTGAATCCCGACCAGCCCGCCGGGCAGCAGCCGGTCGCGCAATTGTGAAAAGTAGCGCGGCCAGAACTGCTCGCCGACCGCCTCTATCATCTCGATCGAAGCGATACGGTCGTACTGGCCGCGCTCGTCGCGATAGTCCTGCAGCCGGATCTCGACCTTGTCGGCGAGGCCGGCGCGCTGCATCCGCTCCTGGGCGAAGTCGCGCTGCTCCTTGCTGATGGTGAGGCCGACGACGCGGGCGTCGAAGTTCTTCGCGGCGTATTCGGCAAAGCCGCCCCAGCCGCAGCCGATCTCGAGCACCCTCTGGCCCGGCCGCAGGTCGATCGCCTCGGCGAGCCGCTGATATTTGTTGATCTGCGCCGCGGTGAGGTCGTGGGTGTGGTCCTCGAACAGCGCCGAGGAATAGGTCATGCTCGGATCGAGCCAGGCCGAATAGAACGCGTTGCCGATGTCGTAATGCGCGTAGATGTTGCGCCGCGCCTGCCGCTTGGTGTTGCGGTTGAACCAGTGCCGGACCACCTGGACGAAGCGCATCATCGGGTTTTCGCCGAGCATCGCCTGGATCAGCTCGTGATTGACGCAGAACAGATACAGGAACTGGGTCAGGTCCGGCGTGTCCCAATCGCCGGCGAGATAGGCCTCGGCGATGCCGATGTCGCCACCGTTGATCAGCCGCGAGGCGAAGGCGTAATTGTGCAGCCGCATCTCCGCGGCGGGGCCCGGCTCGGCGCCGCCCATGCGGAACCGCCGGCCGTCGGGCAGGGTGACGTCCAGCGTGCCGCGTCGCAGCCGCGCCCCGAACGCCAGCGCCATCCGCACCACACGCGGCAGCCCGGCGAGCTTCGCATCGACATTTTCGGGGGTCAGGAACACCAGCTCGGACATTTCAATTTCCATCGATCTCGCCCAGGTCGGACAGATGGAAACGCTGGGCTCACGTATTGTTACTATAAGCATCGGGAGGCCGCGCTGCAAAGCCGCTCGTTGGCGGCGGCGCGGGCGGACGCGGCACCAATCGCGCACCTTTGATCCACAGCCGCAGCGCTTCCCAGTGAATCGCCGCCATCACCTTGATCGTCATCAGCGGAAGCGCGACGAACGAGCGCAGCAGCGATGCGGTCGACAGCGGTCGGCGACGGCCGTTGAAGGTGGCGGAGAGCAGTGGACCGGAAGCATCGGTCTCGAGGATGCGCACTTTCACGGCATCGCCGGGCGGCGACACACGGAAATGGTAGCGCATCGCCATCTCGATGAAGGGCGAGACGTAGAACAGCTTGTCCTGCGCCTGGCGCAGCCCGGCGGCGGTGATCTCGCCGGGCTTCACCGGCAGCGCATAAGAATGGATGTCGCCGAAGGTGTTGCGGACCTCGTAGACGACCATCGCGAGGCCGCCATCGGCGCCGTAGCAGAAATACACAGACAATGGATTGAAGGTGTAGCCGAGCAGACGCGGATAGGTCAGCAGCAGCACCCGGCCGCCATTGAGGTCGACGCCCTGCGCCGATGCGCAACGCTCGATGTAGCCGCGCAGCGTGCCGCCGTCGCGGTCGCCGTGATCCTTTTCGTGAAAGGAGTACAGCGCGCGGCGATTGACGCCGAACAGCGGCGTCATCCGGTCCGCCTCGGTAAGCCGGTCGAGGTCGATCAACAGCGACATCACCCGGTAGTTGAAGCGATGGCCCATCGGCTTCAGCCGGGCGTGCATCACATCGCCGAAATACAGCACGGCTGCGGCAGCGGGCGGGCCGCCCGTCGTCGCTGGAGCCTTGTCGGCGGGGTGGGTCATGATTATTCCGCGGCTTCCCGGACTTCGGGCCGCGGCGCCCGCCACGGCACCGGCGCGCCCAGATTTTCGGCGACGGCGAGGCCGGAACGCAGCCCGTCCTCGTGGAAGCCGTAGCCGGTCCATGCGCCGCAGAACCAGGTCCGGCGCTGCCCCTGAATCTCGCCGATCCGGCGCTGTGCGGCGAAGGCTGCCGCCGTGTATTGCGGATGGTCGCAGTCATAGCGGCCGAAGGTCAAGGCCGGATCGGGCGCGAAAGGCGGATTCAGGCTGACGAACAGCGGCTTGGAATCGTCGATGCCCTGCAGCCGGTTCATCCAATAGGTCACCGCGACGTCGTTGACCGGCGAGCCTTCGCGTTGCCAGCGCAGGAAGTTCCACGACGCCCAGGCGTGCTTGCGCTTCGGCATCAGCCGCGGATCGCGATGCAGATAGACCAGGTTCGGCGCATAGCCGATCGCGCCGAGGATATCGCGTTCCTCGTCGCTGGGATCGGCCAGCATCGCCAGCGCCTGATTGCTGTGCGCGCCGATCACGACGTGATCATAGACGTCGGCATGGCCGAGGCTGTCGCGCACGATCACGCCCTTCGGCGTGCGCTCGATCGCCGTCACCGCTGCGCCGAGCCTGAGATGCTCGAAGCCGGCGGTGAGCTTCTCGACATAGCGCGCGCTGCCGCCCTTGACGGTGCGCCAGATCGGACGCTCGTAATGCAGCAGGCGATGGTTGTTGAAGAAGGCGACGAAATTCTCGGCCGGGAAGTCGAGGATCTCCGCAGCCGGCGCCGACCAGATCGCCGCGCCCATCGGCGCCAGATAGTCGGTCAAGAGCCGCGGCGCGAATTTGCGGCTGGTGAAATATTCGCCGAGCGACAGACCCGCCAGCGCGCCGGATTTGAAGTCGGCGACGCTCTGCTCGTTGAACACCAGAATGTGCCGCAGCATCTTCAGATAAGACGGCGACAGCAGATTGCTCGGCTGCGCGAACAGACCGCGCGCGGTTTCGAGCCAGTTCGAGCCGCCGCCTTTCCATTCGAATCGGCCGGAATCGGCCGAGACCGCGAAGCTCATGCAGCTCTCGACCGTCTCGATGCCGAGATGGGCGAACAGCGCGGTGAGGTCGGGATAATTGAGCTGGTTGTAGACGATGAAGCCGATATCGACCGGGATCGGCGTGCCGCCGTAATCGACCGTGACGGTGTGGCTGTGACCGCCCGCGCGCAACTCGCGCTCATAGACCGTCACGGGATATCGCGACGACAGTGCCCAAGCGGCGGCATTGCCTGCGATTCCCGTTCCAACAACTGCGACGCGCATTCCCGGCCCCCTTAGCCCACCACTGTTCCCGAGTTACGACGGGCCTCCGCCGAAGTTTCAGCAACGAGTGTGCTTGGACGCGGCGAGCGGGCAGGGTCGATCCACAACGGCAACGAACAGATGAAATCTTTGTAAGCTTTGCCGCAAGTGGGAACAGGGTCAAGTTGGGGAAAACCCCATAAAACAAGGCGATCCACCGACTCGGCGGGCGGGTTGGCGGCCGCCAGACATATTATGTCACAATTGCAGAGCCCGACGGGCCTGTGCGCCGTTCATTCCGCCAGCTACAATAGATGCGGGGTTCAGAAGGCGCTTTCCGTGATCTGCTTGCAAGTGACTATCAGAAGGCATCGTCCGCCGGGCGTCAATCCGGTGCGAGGTGCGTGGCGATACGCCGCGCCCAGCGATGGTTCGCGCCCTGCATGAGCACCACATTGCGCTACCTTGGTCGGTCCGTGAGGATGGTCGCCGCCTCGGCGCTCGTCCTCAGCGCGGGCGGCTGCATCCTGACCAAGGACCTGCCGGACCCGGCGCTGGATCTGCCGCCACGTTATAAATCCGCGTCGCTGAAGACCGTCGACGCGCCGCCGACGCTCGATTGGTGGCGCGGCTTCCGTTCGGCCGAGCTGACGCAATTGATGGAAGAGGCGCAGACCGTCAATCTCGACATCGCCGCGGCGACCGCGCGCATCCTGCAGGCCGATGCCCAGGCGCGGATCACCGGGGCGGCGCTGCTGCCGTCGCTGACCGGCAACGGAAGCGGCTCGCAGAACAAGACCTCCGGCAGCAACATCACCAACACCACGATCGCCGGCCGCCGCTATGCGACCTATTCGGCGTCGCTGAGTGCGAGCTACGAAATCGACTTCTGGGGCAAGAATCACGACGCCGCGCTGGCCGCGGAAGAGACCGCCACGGCCACCCGATTCGATCGCGACGTCGTCGCGCTGACGACGATGGCGAGCGTCGCCAACGCCTATTTCCAGGTGCTGGCGTCGCAGGACCGGCTCCGCACCTCGCGCGAAAACATCGCCAGCGCGCAGCGGATTCTCGACGCCATCAAGCTGCGGCTCGCCGCCGGCACCGGCAGCGATCTCGACGTCGCCCAGCAGGAGAGCGTGCTGGCGAACCAGCGCGCCGCGGTGCCGCCGTTGCAGCTCACGCTGGCGCAGAATATCCACACGCTGGCGACGCTGGTGTCCCGGCCGCCCGAGAGCGTGAAGATCATCGGCGGCTCGCTGAACCGGATCTCGTCGCCGCGGGTGACGCCGGGATTGCCGTCGGAACTGCTGACGCAGCGGCCCGATATCCGCCGCCAGGAGGCGCAGCTCGCCGCCGCCACCGCCAATGTCGGCAGCGCGCGGGCGCAGTTCTTCCCGAGCATTCAGCTCACCGGGCAGGGCGGCTATCAGAGCACGGTGCTGGCGTCGCTGTTCACGCCGCAGGCGACGTTCTCGAGCCTCGCCGCCGGGCTGACGCAGCCGATCTTCGACGGCGGCCGCATCCAGGGCAATTTCGATCTGACCCGGGCGCAGCAGGACGAACTGCTGCAGACCTATCGCAAGACCGTGGTGTCGGCCTTCGCCGACGTCGACAACGCGCTCGAATCGATCAAGCAGAACACCGAGCGGCTACGGCTGCAGCGGCAGGTTGTGGCTTCGTCGCGGCGCGCCTTCGGTCTCGCCGAACAGCAACTACGTGCCGGTACGGCCGACATCGTGACTGTCTTAAACACGCAACTGACACTATTTACGGCTGAGGATGCGCTGATCCAGACGCAATTGGCGCGCTATCTGGCGATCGTCAGCCTGTTTCAGGCGCTCGGGGGCGGCTGGGAGCCGAGGATGGAAAGACCGCTCAATGCTCTTTAAGCCGGAGACCGACGACGCGTCCGGCACCGGGGCCGGCGCGAAGAGTGCCGGCGCGAAGAGTCTTGCGTCGCGCGCGCGGCGGCGGACGGTGTCGTTGCTGGTGACCGCGATCATCCTCGCCGGGCTCGGCTACATCGCCTGGACCGCGTTCCAGACCAAGCCGGCGGCCGTCACGGGGCGCGGTGGACCGCGTGGCGACATGGCGGTGCCGGTGCTGGCGGCGACCCCGGCGGTGAAGGACGTGCCGGTCTATCTCGACGGCGTCGGCTCGGTGAAGGCGCTCGCCAACGTCACCGTGCGCGCCCAGGTCGACGGCAAGCTGGTCGCGGTGAATTTCACCGAGGGCCAGGACGTCAAGGCCGGGGACGTGCTCGCCGAAATCGATCCGGCGATCTATCAGGCGCAATACGATCAGGCGGTGGCGAAGAAGGCGCAGGACGAGGCGCAGCTCGCCAACGCCAAGATCGATCTCGCCCGCTATCAGCAGCTCGCGGCGTCGAACGCCGGCTCCAAGCAGCAGGCCGACACCCAGAAGGCGACCGTGGCGCAGCTCGAGGCGCTGGTGCGCTCCGACCAGGCGGCGATCGACAACGCCGCGGCGACGCTGAGCTACACCAAAGTGGTGGCGCCGATCTCCGGCCGCGCCGGCCTGCGCCAGGTCGACAAGGGCAACATCGTCAAGTCCGCCGACGCCACCGGCATCGTCGTGATCACCCAATTGCAGCCGATCGCGGTGCAGTTCAGCCTGCCGCAGCAGCAGATCGTGCGCGTCAACGCCGCCTCGGCCCGGGGCACACTGCCGGTCGACGTGTTCGGCAATGACGGCGTCACCGTCATCGACACCGGCATTCTGCGGGGGATCGACAATCAGGTCGACCAGACCACCGGCACGGTGAAGCTGAAGGCGGAATTTCCGAACGCCAGATTTCAGCTCTGGCCGGGGCAATTCGTCAATGTCCGGCTCAAGGTCGAAACGCTCAACCAGGTCGTGGTGGTGCCGACCTCGGCGGTGCAACGCGGACCGGCGGGGACGTTCAGCTACGTCATCGACCAGGACAATGTGGCGCATGCGCGGCCCGTCAAGGTGACGCAGCAGAACGAGACCGAGGCGGTGATCGCCAGCGGGCTGACGCCCGCGGATCGTGTCGTCACCACCGGCTTCGCCAATCTGTCCGAAGGCGCCACGGTCCGAATCGGCGACGGCAGCCAGACGCCGGCCGTCGACCTCGCGCCGCGCAAGCGCGGCAGCGGCCCGCCCGGCGAGCCGAGCAAGCAGAGCGAAGGCGGCGCCGAGAAAGGCAAGCGCCGCGGCGGCGAGGGCGGCGCAGGCGCGCAGCGACCGAACGGGCAGGCGGCTCCCGCGGCGGGCGCCGAATCGGCGGGGGCTGCGAAGGCGCAGTGAGCCTTCGCCGCCGCCGATGTGAATACATGAAGCCGCAGCGCTGAGGACAGAAGCATGAGCGTCTCCGAGCCGTTCATCCGGCGCCCGATCGCGACCTCGCTGCTCGGCGTGGCGCTGCTGCTCGGCGGCGTGCTCGGCTATTTCTCGCTGCCGGTGTCGGCGCTGCCGCAGGTCGATTTTCCGACCGTGCAGGTCTCGACCCGGCTGCCGGGCGCGAGCCCCGACGTGGTGGCGTCGCTGATCACCGCGCCGCTGGAGCGGCAGCTCGGGCAGATCCCGTCGCTGACGGCGATGACCTCGACCTCGTCGTTCGGCGTCAGCCAGGTGTCGCTGCAGTTCGACCTCAACCGCGACATCGACGGCGCGACCCAGGACGTGCAGGCGGCGATCAACGCCGCCGCCGGCATCCTGCCGAAGAACCTGCCGTATCCGCCGACCTACGCCAAGGTGAACCCGGCCGACGCCCCGGTGATGACGCTGGCGCTGACGTCGACGACCGCGTCGCTGCGGGCGATGAGCGACATCGCCGATACGATGCTGGCGCAACGGCTGGCGCAGATCAGCGGCGTCGGACGGGTCGCTGTGCTCGGCGGATTGAAGCCGGCGGTGCGGGTGCAGGCCGATCTCGCCCGGCTCGCCGCCTACGGCATCTCGATGGAAGACCTGCGCACCGCGATCGCCGGCGCCAATGTCTCGGGCCCGAAGGGCTCGCTCGACGGCGCGCAGCAGGCCTACACCATTGCCGCCAACGACCAGATCGCGACCGCCGACGCCTACCGGCCGATCATCGTCGCCTATCGCAACGGCTCGCCGGTGACGATCGGCGACGTCGCCAACATCCTCGACGGGCTGGAGAACGACCGCACCGGCGCCTGGTACCAAGGCACGCCGTCGGTGATCCTCGACATCCAGCGCCAGCCGGGCGCCAACGTCATCGACGTGGTCCGCGGCATCCGCGCCGAGATCCCCAAGCTGCAGAAGATCATCCCGGCCGGTGTCAAGCTGACCGTGGTCAGCGACCGCACCGAGACGATCCGCGCCTCGGTCAACGACGTGCAGTTCACGCTGTTGCTCAGCGTCGGCCTGGTGACGCTGGTGGTGTTGCTGTTCCTGCGGTCGATGCGGGCGACGATCATCGCCGGGGTGGCGCTGCCGCTGTCGCTGATCACCTCGTTCGGCGTGATGTATTTCGCCGGCTTCAGCCTCGACAATCTGTCGCTGATGGCGCTGACGATCGGCACCGGCTTCGTCGTCGACGACGCCATCGTGATGATCGAGAACATCGTCCGCCACATGGAAGAGGGCGAGAACCCGATGCAGGCGGCGCTGTCGGGCGCCAAGGAAATCGGTTTCACCGTGATCTCGCTGACGATGTCGCTGATCGCGGTGTTCATCCCGCTGTTGTTCATGTCCGGCCTGGTCGGCCGGATGTTTCGCGAATTCGCGCTGACGCTGACGATCGCGGTGGTGACTTCGGCGATCGTGTCGCTGACGCTGACGCCGATGATGTGCTCGCGGCTGCTCAAGCACGCCCATGAGGAGCGCCAGGTGCCGGGGCTCGCCGCCATCACGCGATGGATCGATCGCGGCGCCGAGGCCTATCACCGCAGCCTGCTCTGGGTGCTGAAGCATCAGCGCGCGACGCTGGTGGTGACGTTCCTCACCATCGTGGCGACGCTGGCGCTCTATGTGGTCGCGCCGAAGGGCTTCCTGCCGCTGCAGGACACGGCCTCGATCACCGCCGTGACCGAGGCCGGGCAGGACGTCTCCTTCGCCGAGATGCAGGCGCGCCAGACCGAGGCCGCAGACGCCATCAAGGCCGATCCGGACGTGATCGGCGTGTCTCCGTGATCGGCGCCGGCCCGGTCAATCCGACCACCAATGTCGGCCGGCTGGTGATGACGCTGAAGCCGCGCGGCGAGCGCAAGGCCGGCGTCGGCGAGGTCATCGAGCGGCTGAAGCAGCGGGTGGCGTCGATCCCCGGCATGACGGTGTACTTCCAGGCCGTGCAGGACGTGCAGATCTCGACCCAGGCCAGCCGCTCGCAGTATCAGTACACGCTGACCGCGACCGACGGGGCGCTGCTGTCGGAATGGGCCGCGAAACTGGTCGCCGAGCTGCGCGACGATCCGCTGTTCCGCGATGTCTCGTCGGAGGCGCAGGAGCGGGGCCTACGCGCCATGCTCGACATCAACCGGCAGCGGGCCGGACAGCTCGGCGTCAGCATCCAGGCGATCAACGACACCCTGAACGACGCCTTCGCGCAGCGGCAGATCTCGACGATCTACGGCCAGGCCAACCAGTATCGCGTGGTGCTGGAGGCGATGCCGGTCTACCAGAAGGATCCCTCGATCCTGTCGAAACTATACGTGCCCGGCACCGACGGCGCGCAGGTGCCGCTGTCTGCCGTGGCTGAACTGAAGCGAACCACGGCGCCGCTCTCGATCTCGCATCAGGCGCAGTTCCCCTCGGTCGCGCTCAGCTTCAATCTCGCGCCCGGCGCGTCGCTCGGCGAGGCGGTCGATGAGATCAGGGTGATCGAGACCCGGATCGGAATGCCCGGCAGCATCGTCGGCGTGTTCTACGGCGACGCCGCAGAGTTCTCGAAATCGCTGTCCGGCCAGCCCTGGCTGATCCTCGCCGCCTTGGTGACGATCTACATCGTGCTCGGCGTGCTGTACGAGAGCTTCATCCATCCGATCACCATCCTGTCGACGCTGCCCTCGGCCGGCGTCGGCGCCATCCTGGCGCTGATGCTGTTCGGGCAGGACCTGTCGGTGATCGGGCTGATCGGCATCATCCTGCTGATGGGCATCGTCAAGAAGAACGCCATCATGATGATCGACTTCGCGCTGGAGGCGGAGCGGCACAAGGGGATGTCGTCCTACGATGCGATCGTGCAGGCCTGCCTGCTGCGCTTCCGCCCGATCATGATGACGACGCTGGCGGCGCTGTTCGGCGCGCTGCCGCTCGCGGTCGAAAGCGGCACCGGCTCCGAGCTGCGGTTTCCGCTCGGCATCTCGATCATCGGCGGCCTGCTGCTCAGCCAGTTGCTGACGCTGTACACCACGCCGGTGATCTATCTCGCGCTCGACCGGATCAACCGCCGGTTCGAGCGGGCGCTGCCGCCGGCGACGCCGTCGCCGCCTCTGGCCGGCCCGGCGGAGGAGACGCGCTGATGGCCTCGATGTCCGGGCCGTTCATCGCCCGACCTGTCGGCACGACGCTGCTGGCGATCGGGCTGTTTCTGCTCGGCCTGGTGTCCTACGCCTTCCTGCCGGTGGCGGCGATTCCCAACGTCGACTTCCCGATGGTGATGGTGACGGCGTCGCGGCCGGGCGCAGCACCCTCGGTGATGGCCGCGACCGTCGCCGCACCGCTGGAGCGGCGGCTCGGCGAGATCGCGGGCCTCGACAAGATCACCTCGACCAGTTCGCTTGGCACCACGCGGATCCAGTTGCAGTTCTCGATCGGACGCAACATCGACAAGGCGGCGCGCGACGTCCAGGCGGCGATCAACGCCTCGGTCAGCGACCTGCCGACCGACCTGCCGACGCTGCCGAAATTCCGCAAGTTCAATTCCGCTGCGGCGCCGGTGTTCATCCTGGCGCTGACCTCGAAGACGATGCCGGTGAGCGCGATCTACGACGTCGCCGACACCGTGCTGGCGCAGCGGATCTCGCAGGTGCCCGGCGTCGGCGACGTCACCGTCTCGGGCGCAGATCAGCCGGCGGTGCGGATCGCGCTCAACCCGGTGGCGTTGTCGAATGCCGGCATCGCCACCGACGACGTCCGCACCGCGATCGTCAACGCCAATCCGGTCGGCCCGGTCGGCACCTTCGACGGCGACCGCCAGAGCGAGACGATCGCGACCAACCCGCAGATGCGCACCGCGGCGCAATTCCGTGACATCGTGATCAAGAGTACCGGCGGCAACACGCTGCGGCTGTCGGACGTCGCCACGGTGTCCGACGCCACCCGCAACAGCCGGCAGATCGCCTGGTACAACAAGCAGCCCGCGGTGCTGATCCAGATCACCAAGCAGGGCGACGCCAACGTGATCGAGACCGTCGATCGCGTGAAGGCGCTGTTGCCGGAGTTGAAGCGCTGGATGCCGGCGTCGGTGGAGATCTCGGTGGTGACCGACCGCACCGGCACGATCCGCGCCAGCGTCGACGACATGCTGTGGACGCTGCTGGCGACCGCCGTGCTGGTGATGGTGGTGGTGCTGACCTTCCTGCGCCGGCTGACGCCGACGATCGCCGCCGGCGTGTCGGTGCCGCTGGCGCTGGCCGGCACCTGCGCCGGGATGTGGCTGACCGGCTTCTCGATCAATAATCTGTCGCTGATGGCGCTGGCGATCGCGGTGGGCTTCGTCGTCGACGACGCCATCGTGATGATCGAGAACATGTATCGCAATCTCGAGCGCGGCATGGAGCCGATCCGCGCCGCGACCGAAGGGGCGAAGCAGATCGGCTTCACCGTGCTGTCGATCAGCCTGTCGCTGGTCGCGGCTTTCGCGCCGCTGATCTTCATGGATGGACTCGTCGGGCGGCTGTTGCGCGAATTCTCGCTGACGCTCACCTATGCGATCGCGGTGTCGACCGTGGTGTCGCTGACGGTGACGCCGATGATCTGCGCGCATTTCATCCGCGCCGAGACGACGCCGCGCAAGCCGAACTGGTACGACCGCGCCTTCGACGGCACGCTGAACCGCATCGTCGGGTTCTACGCCTGGACGCTGCGCGCGGTGCTCGGCTTTCCCGGTCTCACCATGCTGGTGTTTTTCGCCACCATCGCGTTGACCGTGACGCTCTACGTCCAGGTGCCGAAGGGCTTCTTCCCGATCGACGATTCCGGCTTCGTCATCGGATCGACGCGCGCTTCGGCCGACGTCTCGTTCCAGGCGATGCGCAAGCTGCAGGAACAGCTCGCCGACATCGTGATGGCCGATCCCGCGGTGGAGGGCGTCGGCTCGGTGCTGGGCGGCGGTGGCGGCCCGGGCGGCGGCGGCTCCAATCGCGGCACGATGTTCATCAATCTGAAGCCGTCGGCCGAGCGCGCGGGCGTCACGACCCAGCAGGTGATCGACCGGCTGCGCCGCCAGCTCGGCCAGGTGGCGGGCATCCGGCTGTTCATGTTCGCCGCACAGGACCTGCGCGCGGGCGGCCGGCAGAGCGATTCCAATTATCAGTACACCATCGCCAGCCCGGACCTCGATCTATTGCAGAAATGGGCGCCGATCATCTCCAAGCGGATGCAGACCGTCGAGGGCATCACCGACGTCTCCAGCGACCGCGACGACGGCGGGCTCGAACTGACGCTGTCGATCGACCGCAACATGGCGTCGCGGCTCGGCGTATCGGTCCAGGACATCGACAATGCGCTCAACAACGCGTTCTCGCAGCGCCAGATCGCGACGATCTACACCCAGCGCAACCAGTATCAGGTGGTGCTGGAGATCGATCCGAAATTCCAGAACGACCCGACCGATCTCGACCGGATCTTCGTCGCCGGCGCCGACGGCGCGCAGGTGCCGCTGTCGGCGGTGGTGAAGGCCAGACGAGGGCTGTCGCCGCTCGCGGTGTACCACTCGCAGTCGATCCCCTCGACAACGGTGTCGTTCAACCTGCTGCCGGACGTGCCGTTGCAGGATGCGACGGCCAATATCCAGCGCGCGGTCGACGAACTGCACATGCCGGAAGGCATCCGCGGCTCGTTCGACGGCACCGCCGGCGATTTCGGCGCCGCCTCGAGCAAGCAGCCGCTGCTGCTGCTCGCCGCCCTGATTGCGATGTACATCGTGCTCGGCGTGCTCTACGAGAGCCTTGCGCATCCGCTGACGATCATTTCCACGCTGCCCTCCGCCGGTCTCGGCGCGCTGTTGGCGCTGTTGGTCACCGGCACGCAACTGACGGTGATCGCATTCGTCGGCATCATCATGCTGATCGGCATCGTCAAGAAGAACGGAATCATGATGGTGGACTTTGCGCTGGAGGCCGAGCGTATGCGCGGGATGTCGTCCGCGGACGCGATCTTCGAGGCCTGCATCGTCCGCTTCCGGCCGATCCTGATGACGACGCTGGCGGCGTTGTTCGCAGCGATCCCGCTGGTGGTCGCGGTCGGGCCGGGCACCGAGTTGCGGCGGCCGCTCGGCATCACCATCATCGGCGGATTGTTGGTGTCGCAGGTGCTGACGCTGTACACCACGCCGGTGATCTATCTGCTGATCGACCGGGCGCGGCAGTGGCGCAGGCGAAAGCCCGCGTCTGTCGTTGCGCCGGCGGAATAGGCGGCAACGCATGGCAACCGATAAGACACCTCACGCCCTTCCGCTCGCCGAGCCGATCCCCGAATGCGCGCGCTGCGGCAAGCCGCAGCCGCTGTGCATCTGCGACAGCGTCGAGCCGCTCACCAGCAAGATCCAGCTTCTGATCCTGCAGCATCCGCAGGAGCAGGACCGCGGGCTCGGCAGCGCGCGGCTGGCCGCGCAGCATTTCAGTAATGCGGTGGTGAAGATCGGGCTGTCGTGGCCGAGCCTGTCGAAGGCGCTCGGCCGCCCGGTGCGCGACCCGTCGCGCTGGGCGGTGCTATATCTCGGCTCGGCGCGCGCGTCGGAACTCGCCACCGGCGCCGAGATCATCGCGATCGACCGCAAGGGCCAGGCCGAGCCGTTTCAGGAGGACATCCTCGACGACATCGAGGGCGTGATCCTGCTCGACGGCACCTGGAGCCAGGCCAAGGCGCTGTGGTGGCGCAACGCCTGGATGCTGAAATGCCAGCGCGTGATCCTCGATCCGGCCGCGCCGTCGCGCTACGGCAAGCTGCGCAAGGAGCCGCGCAGCGACGGCCTGTCGACGCTGGAGGCCGCCGCGCTGCTGCTCAGCCGGCTGCAGCACCGCCCGGACATCGAGACCGTGCTGCTGGCCGCGTTCGACCGCATGCTGGCGCGCTATCGCGAGGTCCAGGCCGAGATGCCGGAGCTGGCGCCGAAGCCGAAGAAGCGGGACTACAGGCGGAAGAAGCGCGGCTGACGCGCTATCCTTTGTCTTCGGCCTCGCGCTTGGCTGCGGCCGCGTCTTTGGCGGCCCCGGGCGACGGATTGTCGCCGGTGCCGGGCGCCTGCTGCTGGCTCTTGGTCGCCGCCGGACTGACGGTGGCCGCGCGGCCCGCGACCGGGGTGGGTTGATGGTCGTCCTTGGACATTGTGGCCTCCTGCGTTGACAGCAAAGCAACCGCAGCCGGGCGTCGGCGTTCCCGCCTGCGCAGGGATGCTTGCGAGGAGATGCCGGTGAAGATCGCCACCTTCAACGTCAACAACGTCAACAAGCGGCTGCCGGTGCTGCTCGGCTGGCTGAAGGCGGCGAAGCCCGACATCGTCTGCCTGCAGGAGCTGAAGGCTGCGCAGGACGACTTCCCGGACGCGGCGCTGCGCAAGGCGGGCTACTCCGCCGCCTGGGTCGGACAGAAGAGCTGGAACGGCGTCGCGATTCTGGCCCGCAAGCGCGCCGAGATCGTGGTCACCCGCCGGGCCTTGCCGGGCTCCGCCAAAGATCTCCAGAGCCGCTATCTGGAAGCTGCCGTCGCCGGGATCATCGTCGGCTGCCTGTACGCGCCGAACGGCAATCCACAGCCCGGGCCGAAATTCGACGCCAAGCTCGCCTGGATGAAGCGGCTGAACCGGCATGCGGCCAAGCTGCTGAACAGCGGCGTACCGGTGGTGCTGGCCGGCGACTTCAACGTGGTGCCGACGCCGGCCGACATCTACCCGACCCGGTCTTGGGACAAGGACGCGCTGGTGCAGCCGGAGCCGCGGGCGCTGTTCGCTGCATTGCTGAAGCAGGGCTGGACCGACGCGCTGCGTGCGCTGCATCCCGAGCAGGCGCCGTACACCTTCTGGAGCTACTGGCGAAACCGGTTCGAGCGCGACGCCGGACTGCGGATCGATCATCTGCTGCTCGACCCGGCCAGCGCGCAGCGGCTGGCGCGCGGCGGCGTCGACCGTGCGATTCGCGGCATGCCGGACGCCAGCGACCATGCGCCGGCCTGGATCGTGCTGAAATAGCGCGGCGCGAACGACAGCGCGCCGTGACGGCAGGAGATGCGGGCGCGGCCGCCCCGTCGCAACGGTCTGGAGCGAGGCTGTTGCCTCTCCGGCTCCGGGCCTATAGAAGTCGGCCGTTGGGGCCACGTGGCGGAGTGGTTACGCGCCGGTCTGCAAAACCGTTTACTCGGGTTCGATTCCCGACGTGGCCTCCAACCATCCCAGCCAAATTCAGCGAGATCGGCCGGTCGGAACGGGCAGGTGAGAACCAGTCGCCTGGTCGGACGCGTCGCCGTGTTTCAGGACGCGTGCCAGCCGGACGGGAACGGGATCAGCGGCCATTCGATCTGATTGTCGTTGGCGGCGCGGCGCATCGACGTCACCTGGCCTGCCACGCGGGCATTGTCCTGGTCGCCTTCGGCGAAAGCGTGGCTGACGTCGTCCAGCAGGCGGGCGTATTCGGCTTCACTCATGGTCGGCTCCTGTCGAGCCGCACTGTGCCGAACACGTTTTGGGTTCAGGTTGAACCGATCGTTCGAATTTTATCGATCTCCGGTTTTAGCTCGGCCGCTGGTCGCGCTGTCGATGCCGATGGTCCGGTGTGCGTCGGCGCCCAGATGGGGTATGGATTGTTCCACCACTCGTTGCGCCCTCGATCTGTTACGATTTGCGACGACGCCCCCACGGACGCTCTACGGTCATCAAATGGATGCAGAGCTCCGCAATATCCTGTAATTTCTCTTGGAATCGGAGGGGAGCCCCCGCAATTGCCTTCGGCGGTCGACATCGGCAAAAGGGATTCCTTTCCTGAGAAGATTTTGGCGGGCTATGAGACACCTTAGACTTGTGATGGCGGACGATTGCAGCCTAGGATTCGGGTTGGGTCGCGATATGGCGACACCAGAAGGTCGGCCATGAGGTCCCCCCGACGAAAACCCATCACGGCCATTGAGCCGGGATTGCCTCTAATAACGCTTAAGCTGCCGAAAGATAGTTCGTATTCCAGTTTAGTCGAAGTGGTGGTCCCAAGGCGTTCTCGAGACGAACTGATTCTTTCAACACGCAATGTCCAAACTTTTCTCGGTTTGATGGAAGAGTTTCGTGGCGCGGACTTGTTGCGCCGCCATGGTTTGGAGATCAGATCGAAATTGCTCTTCTGTGGGCCCCCGGGTTGCGGGAAAACACTAACAGCTGAAGTTTTTGCACGCGAGCTTGGGCTTCCGCTCGTCGTTGCTCGACTTGATGCAATCATCTCGTCATTTTTAGGAGAAACCGCGACCAATATACGAAAGGTGTTCGAAAGCGCAGCTGATCAGCCCTGCGTGCTCTTTCTTGACGAATTTGACGCGTTGGCCCGTGCGAGAGCGGATGGTTCCGAGCACAATGAATTGCGGCGGGTAGTCAACAGTCTGCTCATGCTTATTGATCGATTCAAGGGCAGAGGATTTCTCATTGCTGCCACCAATCTCGAAGAATCTCTAGACGCAGCAATCTGGCGACGGTTCGACGAAGTCATTATTTTCGACCTTCCATCACAGCGCGAAATAAGAAAGTTGTGCGAACTTAAGCTCAAAAATTTTCCTGCTCCCTTTTCGATTGCAGACAAAGTCGCGGACCTTCAAGGCATGTCCTATGCTGACGTTGAGCGCGTATGTGACAATGCTATCAAACGTTCGATTCTAAAGCGCTCCAAGACACTCATCGAATCTGACTTTGATTTCGCTATGCGAGAAGCGCAGCGCCGTAAAGAAGTAAGAGCTAGACTGCACCCGCACTAGTTCGCATCATCGATTGCAAACAAGATGGCCACATACGAGCACCTTTCATTGCAACGCCTCGTCGGGGAGATGGACCGTAGAAAGCATGGTTTCGGAAAACCCTCCGGCAGAGAGCCCAGCGCTCACGGTGCGAAAATCCAAGCTGAAGTGATTGATGCAGTTGATCGGCACAAGGCGCGGCCAAAGATTGGAGACATAGACCCCGCCCTTATTCTTAAGGTGGTAACGACGGGTATTGTGAGTGAAGAAGACTGGGCAAGGCTCGACCTCACGGTCCTGGCCATTGAGCCGGACAGGACGATTATTCTCTTTGCCGACGACTCCGAGCTTACTGCGTTCAAACAAAAGGTCGAAGCGTATAACGGGGAGAAGCCAGAAGGCCAAAAGGGTCAGCCGCATGCTGGATTAATTGAAGCAATAGAATCTGTGGGCGACCTAGCAGCCGAGGACCGTATCGGGACGGTACTTCAGTCGGAGGGCTTCGTTTCTCCCGCATCATTTACCGACAATCGCGAAAGGCTCGACGTTGAGCTCTGGCCCGTGGCTGACTTTAACGCTGACCTGTTCGTTCACCGGGTGACCACGTCACTCCGAGAACATGATGGAACGGTCGTCAGCACGTACCGGGGTAGCTCCGCCTTGCTCATGCGCATTGAGGGTGCCGGGGAAGCTATTCGCGCAATACTGGAGCTACCAGAAGTCCGCGCAGTTGATCGGCCGCCAACGCCCGACTGGCCCGAGCTAGCGGCGAGCGAGCTTACCGTAGGCACTATGCCGGATTCTGTTGCCGCTGCCGCCGACGCCATAACTATTGGAATCGTCGATAGTGGTCTCACGTCGGCACACCCATATCTGATAGGCTCCGTAGTCGTTGCTTTCGGACAGCCCGCCGCCCTAGGAGACAGCGATGAAAAGGGGCACGGTACCCCAGTCTCCGGCATTGCGGCTTACGGGGACCTCCGTCAACAATTAGCGGCCCCGCCTTTTGAAGCAAAGTTTCGAATAGCTAGCGCTCGTGTTGTTAACGCCGCAGGGCGCTTCGATGATGATCAACTTGTTCCGACCCAAATGGACAACGCAATACGCCGTCTGCATGATGATTACGGTTGCCGTGTCATCAACATATCGTTGGGTGATATCAAGCGTCCGGTTGGAGCAAAGCCTAGTGCATGGGCTGCCGTACTCGATTTCTTGGCGCGTGAACTCGATGTCGTGGTGATTGTGTCTGCCGGAAATGCCTCCTCGGCAGAACTGACCGCGCTTGGCGATGGCATTGTTGCCGAGTACCCGCGTTTTTTGCTGAGAGAATCTAATCGCATTTTGGAGCCAGCTAGTGCTGTTAATGTTTTGACAGTTGGTTCAATAGCGCACTCGAACGGCCTTTCCCCAGTAGATGCCGACAATGTAGGTGTTCGACCAATTGCCGGGATCGCGCAACCATCTCCGTTTACGCGCATCGGCCCAGGAGCAAATCAGGTCATGAAGCCTGACCTTGTTGACTTCGGCGGGACTGCGGTTTTTGATGGCCCGACGCAGAGCCTCCAAAGCGGCTCAAACCGAGCGAATGCTGGCATTCTGTCAACTCACAACCAATATCTTCAGCAGTTATTGAAGTTTCATTCAGGAACGTCATTTGCTGCGCCTTTGGTCGCGCACAAGGCGGGGCTTATTCTTGGGAGTTTCCCAGATGCTTCGGCCAACTTGGTTCGCGCATTGTTAGGTCTAAGCGCGGAGCAGCCCGAAGCAGCGCTTGCATGCTTGGGCGATGACGCGGACGCAGCGTTCAACGTGCTCGGTTACGGCGTCGCGGACGTAGGCCGAGCGCTTGTATCGGAAGACAACCGCGTAATCCTCTACGCGGAGGACTCCTTGGCCGGGGATAAATTCGCCGTGTATGAAATTCCAATCCCTGCGGTTTTTCAGCAGAAAGGGGCACGGCAGATACGCGTTTCCCTTAGCTTTGATCCGCCCGTCCGCCATACTCGTTTTGACTACGCTGGCATCAAAATGGGATTTCATCTTATTCGTGGTGCGAGCGCAGAACAGGTCTTCGCGGCGTTCCGCAAATGGGAGGCCAACGAGGGAGAGCCATTCAGTTTTGATGGAGTTCACAAGTGCGACTTGAAACCCGGAGCCCAGCGTAGGGAGCGTGGAACGCTGCAGTGCGCCACGTTTGCGATGCACCGGAATGTCGGTAAGTATGGTGATAGCTACTACCTCGTCGTTCGTTGTGAGAGCGGTTGGTCGTCCGAGGATCAGAATTTTGCAGTTGCTGTCGAAATGCGATCGGTGGCAGACATACCTCTCTATGCAAGAATCAGAGAACGCGTACGAGTCCGCGTATAGTATCGCCTTACGGTTGGGGTGCCTGAGAGCGGTGCCGTATTGGGCAATAGCTCGGAAGGTCTCGCTGTGGCCAGTACCATTGCGTGTGAGCCCGGTGCGCGCAGCAAAAAGCCGCCCCGCGAGGGACGGCTTTCGCTCAGCGCATTTGCGTGCCGCTTACTGGCAGAGATGCATCCGGCCGTCCTCGCCGCGGAAGGTGGTGCCGGGCATGCAGACGAAGCCGTTGCGCCGGGCGTAGGCCTCGGTCACGCCGCCGTTCCATCCGTAATCCTGCTGATAGCCGGTCTGGAACGGCGCGGTGGCGATCGCGCCGGCCGCGCCGATCGCGCCGCCGACCACGCCGGCCGCGACGTTGCCGGGCCAGAACGCATTGCTGTCGCGATAGTCACGACGTGCCTGGTAAGTGCCGTTGTACGGGCTGTTCATGTTGTAGCCGCGGCAGTCGGCGTTCGGATACATCTGTGAGCAGGCGCCCGGATATTGCGCGGCGCGCTGCGCCGAGGCGGGGGTGGCGATGGCCAGCGCAACGGTCGCTGCAGCAGCGGCAAAAGCGATTGATCGAAACATGGGAGGGTCTCCTGTTGATGATCTTGATCACGTCGATCCCGATAGCGACGCAACGTGATGCAGGGAGAGAGGTTCCTGCGATGCAACAGGGCAGATTCAAAGCGGCGTGAGGGAACGGCCCGCCGTGACCACGGCGTATGCGACTCGAGGGAGGGGGGGCATCTCGGCGTTCGGACAGGCGCATCGTCGCGCGCTCACTCTGTCCGGCGGCTGTTCGGTGAATTCGAATGAATTGGGACCGCACACCGTCCCGCCGCCGATCGACATCGCCGACCGACAGCCACCAAGGTCAGCGATGTGCGAAAAAGATGTTGGCTCCCCGGGCCGGATTCGAACCAGCGACCAACCGGTTAACAGCCGGTTGCTCTACCACTGAGCTACCAGGGAACGAGCCGAAGCGAACTTCGCGGGGCAGCGTATAACAAAGCCGTTCGGCAATGGAAAGCGGAAATCCACATGTCGTGACGTTGGAGTGACGCCGCCGCAGGCGGGAGCCGCTTCAGCCTTGATCTGGTGTTTGCCGGGACGATGAAAAGGGATGCCGGCCCGGCTTTTTGCGGGGTTTGCGGATTATTGCGTTTTCGACTGCGTTGCATCATGGATGACGCGGCTTCACTTCTGCAGGGAACACCGATGTCGGACTTCGCGCGCGCACGCCTGAACATGGTCGACGGTCAGATCCGGCCGCACAGCGTGACGGACTGGCGAATCATCGACGCGATGCGGCTGGTTCCGCGTGAAGTGTTCGTCCCGGATGCGCAGAAGTCGCTGGCCTATCTCGACCAGGACATCGATCTCGACGGAACCGGTGGCGACTTCCACCACGTTCTGCTCAATCCGACGGTGACCGCGCGGCTGCTGCAATCCGCCGAGATCGGCCATGACGACCATGTCCTGGTCGTCGGCGGCGCCACCGGCTACGTCGCCGCGCTGGTGGCCAAGCTGGCCGCTCGGGTGGTCACCACTGTCGATGACGAAGCGATGGCGGCGCAGGCGAAAGCGACGCTTGCCGCGCTCGGTCTCGGCAACGTGACGGTCCGCGTCGCGCCGTGCGGCGAGGGGGCCCCGGCTGAGGCGCCGTTCGACGCCATCATCCTCAACGGCGCCACCGAGATCGAGCCGACCAAACTCTACGACCAGCTCAAAATGGGCGGCCGTCTGGTCGGGGTGTTCGCCACCAGCCGGCCGCAGCGGGCCATCGTGATCACCCGGTCGCATTGCGATTTCGGCTCCCGGGTGCTGTTCGACACCTCGGTTCCGATATTGCCCGGCCTGCGCCGGGCTCCGGCCTTTACCTTCTAGCGCGAGCGGGCGATTTCCCGTTGCAAATCAGAAGTGTGGCACGGATGCCCCAATGCATAAGTTTCATTCTGCGGGAAGCCGCGGGGGTTCCTTCGCATCGTTCGGTGCCTTAATGTCTGGTGGGACGCGCGCGAGCCGAAATGTTGTGCGCGATCCGCAGGGGCGCTGCTCCGGTGGTAAATGAACTGCAGGATTGGATTGCCAGGGATGGATGGGGTGAAGCGGTTTTCCGGTCTCGTGACGGCCGGCATCTTTCTGGCGTGTCTGGGGCCGACTCCCGTCCTCGCGGAGACGATCGAGGCCGCGCTGATTCGCGCCTATCAGAATAATCCCCAGCTCAATGCGCAGCGCGCTTCGGTGCGATCGACTGACGAATCGGTGCCGCAGGCGCTGTCGGGCTATCGACCGAAGGTCTCGATCACCGCGAGCGGCGGCTATCAATATACCGACGTCAATTCGATCGTCGCCGGCAACAGCTTTCATCTGAGCGGCAGCAACTATCCGCGGGCGTTCGGGGCCACGGTCTCGCAGACGCTGTTCAACGGCAACCAGACCGCCAACAGGACCCGGGCCGCCGAGAGCCAGGTGTCGTCGGCGCGCGAGGGCCTGCGCGTTCTGGAACAATCGGTGCTGCTGTCGGCCGCGACCATCTACATGGACTATCTGCGCGACGCGGCGACCGTCGAGGTGCAGAAGTCCAACGTTCGCGTGCTCGACCAGACCCTGAAACAGACCAACGACCGCTTCAATGTCGGCGAGGTGACCCGCACCGACGTGGCGCAGTCGCAGGCGCAGCTCGCGGCCGGCAACACCCAGTTGCTCACCGCCGAATCCAACCTCACCACCACCCGCGCGAACTACCGTCGCATCATCGGCAGTGAGCCGTCCGGGCTCGCGCCGGGCTCGCCGGTCGATCGCTTCCTGCCGGCGACGCTGGCGCAGGCTGTCGAACTCGGTCTGACCCAGAATCCAAACGTCACCGCCGCAATGTTCGGCATCGACGTCAGCTTCCTCAACGTCAGGATCAACGAGGGCGCGCTGTTCCCGACGGTGACGCTGCAGGCCAACGCCCAGCAGGGTTACGAGCAGTCGATCACGACGCCGCGTCAGTTCACCGCGTCGGCTTTGGCCCAGGTCTCGGTGCCGATCTATCAGGGCGGCGCCGAATACTCGCTGATCCGGCAATCGAAGGAATCGCTGGCGCAGCAGCGACTGAACCTCGAGCAGGTTCGCGACCAGACCCGCGCCACCATCGTGCAGGCGTGGGGGCAGTTGCAGGCGGGCCGGGCGCAGGTCGCCTCGGCACAGTCCCAGGTCAAGGCGTCGGAAATCGCGCTCAACGGCGTGCGCGAAGAGGCGCGGGCCGGGCAGCGCACCACGCTCGACGTCCTCAACGCACAGCAGGCGCTGGTCAATGCGCGGGTGTCGCTGGTGACCGCACAGCACGATCGCGTGGTGGCGTCCTATTCGGTGCTGAGCGCGATCGGTCGGCTGACGCCGCAGGTGCTCGGCCTGAAGACCGATGTCTACGATCCGACCGTCCACTATCAGCAGGTCCGCGATTCCTGGATCGGCGTTCGCACGCCCGACGGTCGCTGATCTCACCTTCGGCGGGCACGCCGTATCGGCGCGCTTATCCTCCGCTTGCTTGCAATCAATTCGTAGCGTGCCGTAGCGTAGTCCGTGCGGTCGGGGCGATTCGTGTCGGCGACGGGTGCGCGCGTTGCGGTGCTGCGCCTCGCGATGCGCAACGCGCCCGCGTTGGATCGCGCGGGACTTGAGCTGGGGACAAGTCAGGCGTTCGCCGATGAAAGTCGGCCGAACCGATCCGGAACCGGGCCATCCTGCAGAGCTTTGGTGTACAACGCCGACGAGGGCGTGATGATGTGGAGTCGGAGATGACGCAGCCTGCAAGGGCCCAAGAGCCTTCCATGGAGGAGATTCTGGCGTCGATCCGTCGTATCATCGCGGATGACGAAGCCAAGCCCGCGAACGTGGCCAAACCGCCGGTCGCCGCCGCCCCGAAGCCGGAACCGCCGAAACCGGTTCCAACGCCGAGCAAGCCCGCGGCCATGACCCCACCTCCGCCAGCCCCGAGCCCGGCCCCGCAGGCCGCAGCCCCCAAGCCCGCCGCGCCGCCGCAGCCGGCGCCTGCCCCTGCGCCGCCGCCCGCACCGGCAGCGGCCGAGGCCAGCAACAACCAGGACGACATCGACGCGCTGCTGGCGGGGCTCGATGCCTCGACCACCGAGGAAGAGGTGCGGCCGCCGCAGCCCGATGGCGACGTGCTCGAACTGACCGACGAAATGGCGCTGCCGGAGCCGGAGCCCGAGCCGGCTCCGCCGACCCCGACTCCGCTGCCGCAGGCGTCCTACCGCAAGCCGGTCGAAGACGATCTCGAATTCGCCGAGGCCGCGGCGCCCAGGCCGGCTGCCCCTGAGCCGAAGCCGGCGATGGCGGAGCCCGCCTATCAGCCCTCGACCTCATCCTGGTCCGAGGAGCCGCCGCAGGCGCCGATCATGTCGCGCGCCACCGTCTCCGCTGTGGAATCCGCGTTCAACTCGCTCGCCAACACGGTGCTGAGCAACAACGCCCGCACCCTCGAGGATCTCGTCAAGGAGATGCTGCGGCCGATGCTGAAGTCGTGGCTCGACGACAATCTGCCGACCCTGGTCGAACGGATCGTGCGCCAGGAAATCGAGCGGGTCTCGCGCGGCCGCTAGCCCCGGCGAGGGCGTCCCGGGCGCGGCCGGAGGAGGCCGGCTCGACCGCCGGCCCGTCATGATCGACTTGCGGCGTTGACTTGCGGCGCGCTGGAAGGTTTCTAGCCCTCGAACGGATGCGCGCGTCGCCGCCCGGCAACGCGCCTTTTTTGATTGCATGGCCATGATCGAGAAAACCTACCAGCCCGCCGAGATCGAAGGCCGCATCGCGCGCGCCTGGGAAGACGCCGAGGCGTTCAAGGCCGGCCGCGCCGACCGCCGCGACGCCGAGCCCTATTCGATCGTGATCCCGCCGCCGAACGTCACCGGCTCGCTGCATATGGGCCACGCGCTCAACAACACGCTGCAGGACATTCTGTGCCGGTTCGAGCGGATGCGCGGCCGCGACGTGCTGTGGCAGCCCGGCACCGACCACGCCGGCATCGCCACCCAGATGGTGGTCGAGCGGCAGCTGATGGAGCGCCAGGAGCCGGGCCGCCGCGAAATGGGCCGGGCGAAATTCCTGGAGCGGGTCTGGCAGTGGAAGGCCGAGAGCGGCGGCGTCATCGTCAATCAGCTCAAGCGGCTCGGCGCGTCCTGCGACTGGTCGCGCGAGCGCTTCACCATGGACGAGGGCCTGTCCCGCGCGGTCGCCAAGGTGTTCGTCGAGCTGCACCGGCAGGGGCTGATCTACAAGGACAAGCGGCTGGTCAATTGGGACCCGAAGCTGCTCACCGCGATCTCCGATCTCGAAGTGCAGCAGATCGAGGTCAAGGGCAATCTCTGGCATCTGCGCTATCCGCTCGAAGGAGTCCCCTTCGATCCCGAGAATCCGTCGAGCTACATCGTCGTCGCGACCACCCGTCCGGAGACGATGCTCGGCGACACCGCGGTGGCGGTGAATCCGGAGGATGGGCGCTATGTCGATCTGATCGGCAAGCACGTCATCCTGCCGCTGGTCGGCCGGCGGATTCCGATCGTCGCCGACGAATATTCCGATCCCGAGAAGGGTTCGGGCGCGGTGAAGATCACGCCGGCACACGACTTCAACGATTTCGAGGTCGGCCGCCGTCACCATCTGCCGCAGATCAACGTTCTCGATATCGAGGGCCGGATCGCGGTCGCCGACAACAGCGCCTATCTCGAGGGGCTGCCGGAGGGCGCGCGCGAATTCGCCGAGGAAATCGACGGCGAGGACCGCTTCGCCGCGCGAAAAATCATCGTGCAGCGGCTCGACGATTTCGGCTTCCTGGAGAAGATCGAGCCCAACGTCCACATGGTGCCGCATGGCGACCGTTCGGGCGTGGTGATCGAGCCTTTCCTGACCGACCAGTGGTACGTCGACGCCAAGACGATGGCGCAGCCGGCGATCGCCGCGGTGCGCTCGGGCGCGACGACGTTCGTGCCGAAGAACTGGGAGAAGACCTATTTCGAGTGGATGGAGAACATCCAGCCGTGGTGCATCTCGCGGCAATTGTGGTGGGGCCATCAGATCCCGGCCTGGTACGGCCCGGACGGCAAGGTGTTCGTCGCCGAGACCGAGGAAGAGGCGGTCGGCAACGCGCTCGGCTATTACGTCGAGCAGGAAGTGCTGACGCCGGAGCAGGCGCATGCGATGACGCAGGATGCAGCGTTGCGCGAAAACTTCATCACGCGCGATGAAGATGTGCTCGACACCTGGTTTTCCTCGGCGCTGTGGCCGTTCTCGACGCTCGGCTGGCCGGACGAGACGCCCGAACTGGAGCGTTACTATCCGACCAATGTGCTGGTCACCGGCTTCGACATCATCTTCTTCTGGGTCGCCCGGATGATGATGATGGGGCTGCACTTCAAGAACGACGTGCCGTTCCCGACGGTCTACATCCACGCCCTCGTCCGCGACGAGAAGGGCGCCAAGATGTCGAAGTCGAAAGGCAACGTCATCGATCCGCTCAACCTGATCGAGCAATACGGCGCCGACGCGCTGCGTTTCACGCTGGCGGCGATGGCGGCGCAGGGCCGCGACATCAAGCTGGCGTCGAGCCGCGTCGAAGGCTATCGCAACTTCGCCACCAAGCTGTGGAACGCCTGCCGCTTCGCCGAGATGAACGGCTGCGCCGCGCCGAAGGATTTCGACTACACCACGGCGAAAGAGACGCTGAACCGCTGGATCGCGCACGAGACCGTGCGCGCGACGCGCGAGGTCACCGAGGCCATCGAGAGCTATCGCTTCAACGACGCGGCGGGCGCGGCCTATCGGTTCGTCTGGAACGTGTATTGCGACTGGTATCTCGAACTCGCCAAGCCTGTCTTGATGGGCGAGGAGAGTCCGGCCAAGGCCGAAACCCGCGCGATGGTGGCGTGGGCGCGCGACGAGATCCTCAAGCTGCTGCATCCGTTCATGCCGTTCATCACCGAGGAGCTGTGGGCGGTCACCGCGCCGCGGGACGGCCTGCTGGTGCTGGCGCCGTGGTCGCGCAAATCCGGGATGAGTGACGATCAGCTCGCGGTGATGACCGCGTCGGCGGCGAGCGATCCGATGGTCGGGGCGGCGCTGCTCAGCATTCCGACCGCGGTGCCGGACTTCACCGACGATGCCGCCGAGGCCGAGATCGGCTGGGTGGTCGATCTGGTCAGCGCGATGCGTTCGGTGCGCGCCGAAATGAACATCACGCCGGCGACGCTGACGCCGCTGGTGCTGGTCGGCGCCTCCGCCGCCACGCGCGGCCGCGCCGAGCGCTGGAGCGATGTGATCAAGCGGCTGGCCCGGGTCGGCGAGATCTCGTTCGCCGACGCCGCGCCGCAGGGCGCGGTGCAACTGCTGGTGCGCGGCGACGTCGCTGCGTTGCCGCTGAAGGGCCTGATCGACTTCGCCGCCGAGCAGGCGCGGCTCGACAAGGAGCTCGGCAAGGCCGAAGCCGATATCAAGCGCGCCGAAGCCAAGCTCGCCAACGAGAAATTCGTCGCCAACGCCGCCGAAGAAGTCGTCGAGGAAGAGCGCGAGAAGCGCGAGGCCGCGATCGCCCGCAAGATGAAGATCCTCGAAGCGCTGCTGCGGATCAAGAACGCGAGCTGAGCCGCGATGCTCGACCACGTCTCGATCACCGTTGCCGATATCGCGGTGGCCGAGCCGTTCTACGACGCGATCATGGCGGCACTCGGCGTGGTCAAGGTCGGCGCGCGTGGCGACTGGCTCGGCTATGGCGAGCGTGCCCGGCCGGATCATCCGGAGCGGGTCTATCTGTCGATCCGCAAAGGTGAGCGGCCGGAGCCGGCCTATGGCCGGCACTGGTGCTTCAAGGCGGCGAGCCGCGCAGCGGTTGATGCGTTCTGGCAGGCCGGACTGGCTCATGGCGGCACCGATCAGGGCGCGCCGGGACTGCGCGACTACCACCCCGGCTACTACGCGGCGTTTCTCGCCGATCCCGACGGCAATCGCCTCGAGGCGGTGTGTCACACCCTCGGCTGAGCGCTTTGAATGAGCCGGATCTCGTCATTGCGAGGAGCGAAGCGACGAAGTAATCCAGCTTCGTGCGTGAGACCTGGATTGCTTCGCTTCGCTCGCAATGACGGCCGTTTTGCGAGCGCTTCGTCGCAGCGCCATTGATCGGCGCCAAAGTATGACACTGCGACCATCGCTTAGGATCGGGTATCAATAGGACCGGTCCGATGCTCGCCTTCGTCAAGATTATGCTCTCCTTCGCCCCCTGGCTGTCGTTCCTGATCATCGCCCGCGACACACTGCTGCGGGTCGAGATCGGGCTCTCGGTGGCATTGGCACTGACGATTCTGATGGGGGTGCTGCGGCTCCACCGCGGCATCATCCTGTGGGTCGGCGCGGCGTTCTTCAGCGGCGCGACGATCGCGGTGATCGGCTTCCACGATACGTGGACGCTGCGCCATCTCGGCGTACTCGCCAACGGCGCGCTGGCGCTCGGCGCCTGGCTGACGATCGTGCTCGGCAAGCCGTTCACGCTCGACTACGCCAAGGAACACGTCGATCCGTCGTTGTGGAACGATCCGAAATTCATTCGCGTCAACGTGCTGATGACCGCGGTCTGGGCGTCGGCCTTCACCGTCAGCGCCGTGCTGGCATTCGGCAAGATGCAGCAGTTCGCGCTGTCGGAGCTCGGCTACGAGCTGATCTCCTACGCCATCCTGATCGGTACCGCGATCTTCACGGCCTGGTATCCGGAGCATCTGCGGCGGGCGAGGGCGGCGGCGAATTGAGACCGCGGCGATTACGCGCTGCAGTGTTGATCAGGTGAACCCAATACGGAATGGCTTATCATTTGCTTTCGGCATGACCACCAACATCACTGCTGTCTGGGTATAGTGCTGCAGAAGGCGCACATTTGCGCCCCTATCATCGACGCCATCGAAAATTAGGATGTCGGGGTTTGACGTAGTCATAGATCTCAGCCGAAATGGAGCGGCTGCTCCGGAACCCACAACGTTAATTCCGACTTCCACTGGATTGAAACGACGCTATCTCTTTCGCAAGGCGCTCGTGGATGTACTCAGCGGGATTGCTCTTGCGTCGATTTATCTGATCAAATTGGTCCACAGCGGCCTGAAGTCTTTCTGCATCCGGAAAGCCTGAAATCATAAATGTCCTCTATTGATTGAATTTATACTAGTCCCTAGGCAAGCTAAGATAGGCAAGTCTATCGAGTGGCAAAGACCTTGCTCAAGAATTTCGAGCCCTTCAGCCCGAACCGCCACGGAAGTTCGGCGGCCTTGGTGATGCCGATGCGCGGGCCGGTGACGATGTCCGGCTCGCCGATCTTGCGATGGATCGCGAACGGCGGGGCGTCGAGCGGCAGGCCATTTGCGGCGATGCTGATGCCGAGCGCTTGCGTCAGCTTGCCGGGGCCGGAACAGAGGCTGCGCAAATCGTCGAGGCCGCGCCGCTTGCGCATCGCATCCACCCCATGCGTCGGCGCCAGCGCGCGGATCAGCACCGCACTGGCGGAGCCTTCGGCCTCGCAGACGACATTGACGCACCAATGGATGCCGTAGGAGCGATAGACATAGGCGAAGCCGGGCGGGCCGAACATCACGGCGTTGCGCGCGGTCTGCCCGCCGAACGAATGCGCCGCCGGGTCGGTGTGGTGATAGGCCTCGACCTCGACGATGACGCCGCCGACGCCGTCGAACAACAGCGTCGCGCCGATCAGCTCCGGCGCGACGGCGTGCACGCTGCGCGCGAAGAAGCGCCGGCCGAGCAGCGGGCCGAGCGCGCCGGGCGCCGGGGCGGGAAGGCGGGAGGAGACCATGGGGGCCGAGGGCTCGCGAGGGCGGCAGCGCCGCGCGCCGCCGGGAATGCCGAGAAATCGAGCATTATTCCAAGGGATAAGCGCCCGCAAGCAGCCCGGGTTGCGGGACGGGGGCGGTCGGATTAGGTAGGGTTCTCGCTCACCTTCAGGCAGCCCATGGTCGTCCTCGTCGATACGGTGTCATCCACCCCCGTCCGCCCCCGGCATCCGGAGAAGGCGGCGCGGCCGGATGCGCTGTCGCCGAAGAAGCCGGACTGGATCCGCGTCCGCGCGCCGACCACCCGCGGCTATGGCGAGACCCGCTCGATCGTCAAGGAGAATGGCCTCGTCACGGTGTGCGAGGAGGCCGGCTGCCCGAACATCGGCGAGTGCTGGGACAAGAAGCACGCCACCTTCATGATCATGGGGGACACCTGCACCCGGGCCTGCGCGTTCTGCAACGTCAAGACCGGCATGCCCGGCGCGCTCGATCCGAACGAGCCGGCCTATGTGGCCGAAGCGACGCGAAAACTCGGCCTGCAGCATCTGGTGATCACCTCGGTCGACCGCGACGATCTCGCCGACGGCGGCGCCGCGCATTTCGCCGCGACGATCCGCGCGGTGCGCGAGGCCTGCCCGACCACCACGATCGAAATTCTGACGCCGGACTTTTTGCGCAAGGACGGCGCGCTCGAGGTCGTCGTCGCCGCCAAGCCGGACGTGTTCAACCACAATCTCGAAACCGTGCCATCGCGCTACCTGTCGGTGCGGCCGGGCGCGCGCTACTTCCATTCGATCCGGCTGCTGCAGCGGGTGAAGGAACTGGACCCGACGCTGTTCACGAAGTCCGGCATCATGGTCGGGCTCGGCGAGGAGCGCCACGAGGTGCTGCAGGTGATGGACGATCTGCGCTCGGCCGAGGTCGATTTCCTCACCATCGGCCAATATCTGCAGCCGACCCGCAAGCACCACGCGGTGATGCGCTACGTCACGCCGGACGAGTTCGGCGGCTACGCCAAGACCGCCTATGCCAAAGGCTTCCTGATGGTGTCGGCGAGCCCGATGACGCGCTCGTCGCATCACGCCGGCGACGATTTCGCCAAGCTGCGGGCGGCGCGCGCGGCGCTGTCGCGCTGAGTTCGAGACGCCGGGTTCGCAACGATGCCGCAATTTTCCAGCAAACGCCGCGTGCCGCACAGCGCCGAACAGATGTTCGATCTGGTCGCCGACGTCGAGCGCTATCCGCAATTCGTGCCGCTGTGCAAGGCGCTGAAGGTCCGGCAGCGAACGCCGCAGGACGACGGCACCGAAGTGATCATCGCCGACATGACGGTGTCGTTCAAACTGGTGCAGGAAACCTTCACCAGCCGCGTCACGCTCGACCGCGCCAATCTCAAGATTCTCGTCGAGTATCTGCAGGGCCCGTTCAGCAATCTGGAAAACCGCTGGACCTTCGTGGCGAAGACCGAGCGCGCCAGCGAAGTCGGCTTCTTCATCGCCTATGAATTCAAGAGCCGCATTTTGGCGACGCTGATGGGCGCGATGTTCGACACCGCCTTCCACCGCTTCGCCGCCGCCTTCGAGACCCGCGCCGATCAGGTCTATGGCGGCGCGCCGAAGCTGTCGCGGGCGTAGTTAGTTCCTCTGCGTCATTGCGAGCGAAGCGAAGCAACCCAGCCCCGTGCTCGGCGCTGGATTGCTTCGTCGCTTCGCTCCTCGCAATGACGGGGGTGTAACTAATTGCCTATCAACCCGTCATGCCCGGCCTCGTGCCGGGCATCCACGTCTTGGGCCTTGTAACGCCGCAAGGCGTGGATGGCCGGGACAAGCCCGGCCATGACGGCGAAAGACCGAGCGGTCAGGGCTTCTTCGGCTTCACCGGCCGCTTCGGCGGCACGCGCTTGCTGGCGGCGGCGCGGCGGGGGGTGCGGGCGACGCGCTTGTGGACGTCTATCGCCGGCGCGCGCTTCGCCTTCACGGCCGGCTTCGGGCCGCGCGCGACCTCGATCAGCATCCGCAGCGCTTCGACCACCGAGCGCTGGCGGACGTTGCTGCGGCCGATCGCGCCGAAGCGCTGCTCTCGGTGCATGATGCGGCCGTCGCGGGCGGCGACGGCGAAATGCACCAGGCCGACCGGCTTGCCGGGGACAGCGCCGCCGGGGCCGGCGATGCCGGTGATCGACACCGCGAGATCGACGTCGGCATTCTCCAGCGCGCCGACCGCCATCGCCAGGGCGGTTTCCTTGCTGACGGCGCCGAAGGTGTTGAGCGTCGCGGTCTCGACGCCGAGCATGGCGTGCTTGGCTTCGTTCGAATAGGTGACGAAGCCGCGGTCGATCACGTCGGACGAGCCGGGAATGTCGGTGAGGGCGCCGGCGACCAGGCCGCCGGTGCAGGATTCGGCGGTGGCGATGGTGAGCTTGCGCGAGCGGCACAGATCGAGCAACGAGCGGGCCAAGGCGCGGGAACCGGCGCGGGCGTCGTTGCCGCTCATCGCTAGCAGGCCAGTCCGTCGGCGTCCCAGGGGAGCCGGATGGTGGCGGACGCGGTGGCGGCGATGCCTTCCTCGCGGCCGGTGAAGCCGAGTCGTTCGCTGGTGGTCGCCTTGACGGCGATGCGCGACACCGGCAGGCCGGTGATCTCGGCGATGCGCTGACGCATCGGGTCGCGTAACGGGCCGATCTTCGGCCGCTCGCAGATCATCGTCACTTCGAGATTGGCGATGCGGCCGCCGCGCGCGGTGACGCGGTCGACCGCGTACTTCAGGAACTTGTCGGACGCCGCGCCCTTCCATTGCGGATCGGTCGGCGGGAAGTGCGAGCCGATGTCGCCGTCGGCCAGCGCGCCGAGGATGGCGTCGACCAGCGCGTGCAGGCCGACGTCGCCGTCGGAATGCGCCAGGAAGCCGCGATTATGCGGCACCTTCAGCCCGCACAGCCAGACGTGGTCGCCGTCGCCGAAGGCATGGACGTCGTAGCCGGTGCCGGTGCGGATATCGCCGAGCGCCGCGGTGAGGCGGCTCTCTTCGCGCGAGAAGTCTTCCGGCGTGGTCAGTTTCATGTTGGCAGCATCGCCCTCGAACGTGGACACCGTCAATCCCGCCCATTCGGCGATCGCGGCGTCATCGGTGAAATCGTCGCGGCCGTCGCGCGCGGCGCGGCGATGCGCATCGAGGATGATGTCGAAGCGGAACGCCTGCGGGGTCTGCGCGATCCGCAATTGCGCGCGGTCCGGCGTCGCCACGACGCAGCCCTCGGCATCGACCTGCTTGACGGTGTCGTTGACCGCGATCACGGGGAGCGCCGCGCCGGTCCGGCCGGCCGCGACGATCGCGCGGGAGATCAGATCGGGCGTGACAAAGGGACGCGCCGCGTCGTGGATCAGCACGATGTCCGGGGCGAGCTCGGCCAGCGCCTCCAGCCCGGCGCGGACCGACGCCTGCCGGGTGGCGCCGCCGCCGACGGCGGGCCGGAAGTCGAGACCGCCGACCGCCTCGTTGAACATCGCCGTGTCGTCCGGATTGGTCACGGGCTGGACCGCGAACACCTCCGGATGCGCACAGAACGGCTGCAAAGCCCTCGCAATGACCGGCCGTCCGGCGAGCGTGCGATATTGTTTGGGGCCGCCTGCGCCAGCGCGAAGGCCGCGTCCGGCGGCGACGATGATAGCGGCGGTGCGGGGAGCGTTCGGCATCGGTATCGGCGTTCAGTCTCTGGAGGGAACAGGCGTTGGGGGCGGGCGGGGAGAGGCCTTAGCATGCTCGGGCGTCGATTCAGCATGTTTCCGCGATCAGTCAGGGAGAATTGCTGCAACGCACTTGCATGTCTGGTATAACTGGCTAAACTGTAGGCAATAGCCTATGATGCTCAAACATTGAGCTAGACCGGTCGCAATGACGCGCTGGCGACAGAATGAGCAGCTTTTGACCCGACCTACAGTAACAGGTTCGCCGCCTTTGAGAATTGGCAATATTGCGGTGGCCAATCGGGTGCTGCTGGCGCCGATGTCTGGCATCACCGATGCGCCTTTTCGCCAGCAGGTCGCAGCTCTCGGGGCCGGACTGGTCGTGTCCGAGATGACGGCGAGCGAAGATCTTGTGCAGGGGCGCGCGATGTCGGTCCGCCGCTGCGACGCCATCGACGAGGGCCCGCATGTGGTTCAGCTCGCCGGCTGCGAGCCGCACTGGATGGCGGAGGGCGCGCGGATCGCCGAAGCCGGCGGCGCCGACGTCATCGATATCAATATGGGCTGCCCGGCGCGGCATGTGACCGGCGGCCAGTCCGGATCGGCGTTGATGCGTGATCTCGACCACGCGCTGACGCTGATCGAAGCGACGATCGGCGCGGTGCGCGTGCCGGTGACGCTGAAGATGCGGCTCGGCTGGGACGAGCGCTCGCACAACGCGGCAGAGCTGGCGCGGCGGGCCGAGGCTGCCGGCGTGCAACTGGTGACCGTGCACGGCCGCACCCGCAATCAGTTCTACAAGGGCGAAGCCGACTGGCGCGCGGTCCGCGCGGTTCGCGACGCCGTCGGCATTCCGCTCGTCGTCAATGGCGATATCACTTCGTATCACGACGCGGTCGAAGCGCTCGATCAGTCCGGCGCCGACGCGGTGATGATCGGCCGCGGCGCGCAGGGGCAGCCCTGGCTGCCCGGCCAGATCGGCCGCCGCCTACAGACCGGGATCGCCGAGGCGATGCCGTCGCTGGCCGATCAGCTCGCTTATCTGCGCGCGCTGTATGACGGCGTGCTCGGCCTGTATGGCGAGCGCATCGGACTGCGCCATGCGCGAAAACACCTCGGCTGGTCGCTCGACGTCGCCGCCGCCGCCAGCGGCGCGCCGCCGGCGACGCTGAAGCACTGGCGGACGACGATCCTCACCGAAGAAAACCCGGCCCGTGTGCATCATGCGCTCACTGACGCCTATGACGATTTCGCCTGGAGAGCCGCCGCATGAACGCCGTCTTCGAACCGCGCCACGCCAAGCCGACCGAAAGCGATGCGATCCTCAACGCGCTGCCGAATCCCGTGCTGCTGGTCGGCCCGGACGGCAAGATCATCGACGCCAACATGGCGGCGGAATCATTCTTCGAGATTTCGACCCAGTTACTCCGGCGGCAATCGCTGACCGAACTGGTGCCGTTCGGCAGCCCGCTGCTGGCGCTGATTGAACAGGTCCGTAGCGGCAATTCGCCGGTCAATGAATACAAGGTCGATCTCGGCACGCCGCGGATCGGCGTCGATCGCCAGGTCGATCTGCACGTCGCACCGCTGAACGAACGTCCCGGCCACATCGTGGTGATGCTGCAGGAGCGCACCATCGCCGACAAGATGGACCGCCAGCTCACCCACCGCAGCGCCGCGCGCTCGGTGATCGCGCTGGCGGCGATGCTGGCGCACGAGATCAAGAACCCGTTGTCCGGCATCCGCGGCGCGGCGCAGCTCCTCGAACAGCAGGCGTCGTCGGAAGACCGGATGCTGACGCGGCTGATCTGCGACGAGGCCGACCGTATCGTCACGCTGGTCGACCGCATGGAAGTGTTCGGCGACGACCGCCCCGTGGCGCGCGGCCCGGTCAACATCCATTCGGTGCTCGATCATGTGAAGCGGCTGGCGCAGTCGGGCTTCGCGCGCAACATCAAGTTCGTCGAGGACTACGACCCGTCGCTGCCGCCGGTGCTCGCCAATCAGGATCAGCTGATTCAGGTATTCCTGAATCTGGTGAAGAACGCCGCCGAAGCCGTGGTCGATCTCGGCAGCGACGCCGAGATCCAGCTCACCACCGCGTTTCGTCCCGGCGTGCGACTGTCGGTGCCCGGCAAGAAGACCCGGGTGTCGCTGCCGCTGGAATTCTGCGTCAAGGACAACGGTCCCGGCGTGCCCGAAGACCTGATGCCGAACCTGTTCGATCCGTTCGTCACCACCAAGGCGTCCGGCTCGGGTCTCGGCCTCGCGTTGGTCGCCAAGATCGTCGGCGACCACGGCGGAATCATCGAATGTGAATCGCAGCCGCGCAAGACCACCTTTCGCGTGCTGCTGCCGATGTACAACACGGCGAAGAACTACAATCAGAGCAACGGCGAGGACGTGCCGGCGTCATCCGCCTCACAGACTGCAAGATGAGGACGAGCAATGCCCGCAGGTAGTATTCTTGTCGCCGACGACGACACCGCCATCCGCACGGTGCTCAACCAGGCGCTGTCGCGCGCTGGATACGAAGTGCGGCTGACCGGCAATGCCGCGACGCTGTGGCGCTGGGTCAGCCAGGGCGAGGGCGATCTGGTGATCACCGACGTGGTGATGCCGGACGAAAACGCCTTCGATCTGCTGCCGCGGATCAAGAAGATGCGGCCGAATCTGCCGGTCATCGTGATGAGCGCGCAGAACACCTTCATGACCGCGATCCGCGCGTCGGAGAAGGGCGCCTACGAATATCTGCCGAAGCCGTTCGACCTCAAGGAGCTGATCGCGATCGTCGGCCGCGCGCTGGCCGAGCCGAAGGAGCGCTCCAGCAACCAGAACGACGAGAACGAGTTCGACTCGATCCCGCTGGTCGGCCGCTCGCCGGCGATGCAGGAAATCTACCGCGTGCTGGCGCGGTTGATGCAGACCGACCTGACCGTGATGATTTCCGGCGAATCCGGCACCGGCAAGGAGCTGGTGGCGCGCGCGCTGCACGACTACGGCAAGCGCCGCAACGGTCCGTTCGTCGCGGTCAACATGGCGGCGATCCCGCGTGACCTGATCGAGTCGGAGTTGTTCGGCCACGAGCGCGGCGCCTTCACCGGCGCCAACACCCGCGCCTCCGGCCGGTTCGAGCAGGCCGAAGGCGGCACGCTGTTCCTCGACGAGATCGGCGACATGCCGATGGAGGCGCAGACCCGGCTGCTGCGGGTGCTGCAGCAGGGCGAGTACACCACCGTCGGCGGCCGCACCCCGATCAAGACCGACGTGCGGATCGTCGCCGCGTCGAACAAGGATCTGCGCATCCTGATCCAGCAGGGGCTGTTCCGCGAGGACCTGTTCTTCCGCCTCAACGTCGTGCCGCTGCGATTGCCGCCGCTGCGCGAGCACATCGAGGATCTGCCGGACCTGGTGCGGCACTTCTTCGCGCTGGCCGAGAAGGACGGCCTTCCGGCCAAGAAGCTCGACAGTGCGGCGCTGGAGCGGATGAAGCAGCACCGCTGGCCGGGCAACGTTCGCGAACTGGAGAATCTGGCGCGGCGGCTCGCGGCGCTGTATCCGCAGGACGTGATCACCGCCTCGGTGATCGACGGCGAACTGGCGCCGCCGGCCGTGGTTTCCGGCGGCAGCGTCGCCCACACCGTCGATAATCTCGGCGGAGCGGTCGAAATGTATCTCTCGTCGCACTTCTCGGGCTTCCCGAACGGGGTGCCGCCGCCGGGCCTCTATCACCGCGTGTTGCGCGAAATCGAGGTGCCGCTGCTGACGGCCGCGCTGGCGGCCACCCGTGGCAACCAGATCAGAGCCGCCGACCTGCTCGGTCTGAACCGCAATACGCTGCGGAAGAAGATCCGCGACCTCGATATCCAGGTTTATCGGACCGGCGGCTGACACGCTGGGTCAAGGCTTTATGCTGTGAACTGCGTAGCCGCCCGAGGTTCTTCGGGCGGCGCGCCGCGATATTGTCGTAATTGAGCAACAATGTTGTAGGAATGCATCACTTGCCTTTGTGGCGGTGACCCGTCGCATTCATTGATTATTGCCAGAATGACCAGCGCAGAGACGTCGACCCCAACCGTTGACGACCCGTCGATCGCCGAACCGCGCGCCGCCATCTGGCGTCGGCTGCTGGCGCCGATCGCGGTCTGTGTTGCGCTGCTGTCGGCATTCCTCACCTTCGTCGTCCTGACCGGACTGACGCCGATTTCGCCCACCCGGGCCGTCGTCGTCACCTTCCTGCTGATCAACGGCGCCACCATCCTGCTGCTGGTGGCGATCATCGTCCGCGAGGTCTGGAAGATCATCCAGGCCCGGCGGCGCGGACGGGCGGCGGCGCGGCTCCACGTCCAGATCGTCAGCCTGTTCTCGGTGATCGCGGTGCTGCCGGCGGTGCTGGTGTCGGTCGTCGCCAATGTCACGCTCGACCGCGGCCTCGACCGGCTGTTTTCCGGGCCGACCCGGGCGGTGATCCAGAATTCGCTGATCGTCGCCAATGCCTATCTGCACGAGCACGGCCAACTGATCCGCGGCGACATCATCGGCATGGCGAACGACATCTCGCGGGTGCGGCCGCTGTTCGACCAGGACCGCAAATCCTTCCGCGAATTCCTCACCACCGATGCCGCGTCGCGCAATCTTCCCGGCGCCATGCTGATCGACAAGGACCGTAACATCGTCGAGTCGGCGCAGACCGGAATCCAGCGCGATTTCGACACGCCGGCCCCCGAATTCCTCAGCAATGTCGACGACAGCGAGCCGCAGATCGCGGTGTTCATCGAGGCCAATTACGTCGCCGCGGTGATCCGGCTGAAGAGCTTCGACGACACCTTTCTCTACGTCGCGCGGCTGCTCGACCCGCGGGTCGTGGCGCAACTGCGGCAGACCCAGGCGAGCGTCGCCGAATATGCCGAGATCGAATCGCGCCGGCTCGGCGTGCAGGTCGCGTTCGCGCTGATGTTCACCGTGATCGCGCTGACGGTGCTGATGTCCTCGGTGCTGATCGGGCTGAATTTCGCCAACTGGCTGGTGGCGCCGATCCGCCGGCTGATGGGCGCGGCGCAGATGGTTTCGACGGGCGACTTGCACGTTCAGGTACCGGTGTTCAAGTCCGAGGGCGATCTGTCGCAACTCGGCGAGACCTTCAACAAGATGACGCAGGAACTGCGCACCCAGCGCGACGAACTGGTCAGCGCCAGCGATCTGATCGACAGCCGCCGCCGCTTCATCGAGGCGGTGCTGTCATCGGCGAGCGCCGGCATCATCGGCGTCGACGGCTCGCTGAGCATCGGCATTCTCAATCGCTCGGCGGAGAAGCTTATCGGGCATTCGGAATCCGAGACGTTGGGCCATCCGCTGTCCGAGGTGATTCCGGAGCTCGACGAGATGATGGCGACCGCGTGCGAAGGCTCGCAGCGGCTGGTGCAGGGCCAGATCACCATCACCCGCGACGGCCGCGAGCGGATCCTGTCGGTGCGGGTCACGGCCGAGCAGACCGGCCACGCGCGCGACAGCTACATCATCACCCTCGACGACATCACCGAGCTGGTGTCGGCGCAGCGCACTTCGGCCTGGGGCGACGTCGCGCGACGGATCGCGCACGAAATCAAGAACCCGCTGACGCCGATCCAGCTTTCGGCGGAGCGGATCAAGCGCAAGTTCGGCAAGGTGATCATCGAAGACAAGGGCATCTTCGAGCAGTGCACCGACACCATCGTCCGCCAGGTCGACGATATCCGCCGCATGGTCGACGAGTTCTCGCGTTTCGCACGGATGCCGAAGCCGGTGATCGAGGGCGAGGACGTCGCCGACACCGTGCGCCAGGTGGTGTTCCTGATGCGCGTCGGCCATCCCGAGGTCGACATCGAGGCCGACATCAAGGACGACCCGCTGCGCGCCCGGTTCGACCGCCGCCTGATATCGCAGGCGCTGACCAACATCATCAAGAACGCCGCCGAAGCGATCGAGGCGGTGCCGCCGGAGGAGCTCGGCAAGGGCAGGATCGAGGTGGTGGCGGCGCGCGACGGCGACGACGTCGTCATCGACGTCATCGACAACGGCATCGGTCTGCCCAAACAAAGCCGCTCGCGCCTGCTCGAACCCTACGTGACCACGCGCGAGAAAGGCACCGGCCTCGGGCTCGCAATCGTCGGGCGCGTGCTGGTCGACCATGGCGGCGGGATCGAACTCAACGACGCATCCGACATTCGGCCCGGGCAGCGGGGCGCCTGGATGCGATTGCGATTCGCGATGTCCGGGCAGCCCGTGGCACCGCCAGCCGGTGAACCAAAAGCCAAGGCCGGCAACGAACCCAAGATAGAAGCGGCGAACAGCGGCTAGAATGACAGGCTCGACACATGGCGAATGACATTTTGATCGTCGATGACGAAGCGGATATCCGCGATCTCGTCGCCGGCATTCTCGAGGACGAAGGCTTCACGACGCGCACCGCGCGCGACAGCGATTCCGCGTTGGCGGAGATCGCGAACCGGCGTCCGAATTTGATCTTCCTCGACATCTGGCTGCAGGGCAGCAAGCTCGACGGCTTGCAGTTGCTCGAGCAGATCAAGAAGGAGCACGCCGAGGTGCCGGTGGTGATGATCTCCGGCCACGGCAATATCGAAACCGCGGTGGCGGCGATCAAACGCGGCGCCTACGACTTCATCGAGAAGCCGTTCAAGTCCGACCGCCTGATCCTGGTTGCGACGCGCGCGCTGGAGACCTCGCGGCTGAAGCGTGAGGTTCGCGAACTGAAGCAGCAGGCGCCGTCGGCCTCGACGCTGATGGGCCGCTCGGCCTGCATGAACCAGTTGCGCCAGACCATCGAGCGCGCCGCCAAGGCCAACAGCCGCATCCTGATCGTCGGGCCGTCGGGATCGGGCAAGGAGCTCGCGGCGCGCACGCTGCACAACGCCTCCGGTCGCGCCGAGGGACCGTTCGTGGTGATCAACGCCGCCGCGATCACGCCGGAGCGGATGGAGGTCGAACTGTTCGGCATCGAGCCGAACGGCGAGCACGCGCGCAAGGCGGGGGCGCTGGAAGAGGCCCATGGCGGCACGCTGTTCATCGACGAAATCGCCGACATGCCGCGCGAGACCCAGAACAAGATCCTACGGGTGCTGGTGGAGCAGACCTTCCAGCGTTCCGGCGGCACCGCCAAGATCAATGTCGACGTGCGCATCATCTCGTCGACCGCGCGCAACCTCGAAGACGAGATCGCCGAAGGCAGGTTCCGCGAGGATCTGTATCACCGGCTGTCGGTGGTGCCGATCCGGGTGCCGCCGCTGTCGGAGCGGCGCGAGGACATTCCGGAATTGATCGAGTATTTCATGGAGCAGATCTCGGCGGCGACCGGCCTGCCGAAGCGTCAGATCGGGCAGGACGCGATGGCGGTGCTGCAGTCTCATGTCTGGCCGGGCAATGTCCGCCAGCTCCGCAACAACGTCGAGCGGGTGATGATCCTGGCCGGCGGCGGGCCGGATTCGGTGATCACCGCCGACATGCTGCCGCAGGACGTCGGCTCGATGGTGCCGACGATGCCGACCGGCAACAACGGCGAGCACATCATGGGGCTGCCGCTGCGCGAGGCGCGCGAAGTGTTCGAGCGCGACTATCTGATCGCGCAGATCAGCCGGTTCTCCGGCAACATCTCGCGCACCGCCGAATTCGTCGGGATGGAGCGCTCGGCGCTGCATCGCAAGCTCAAGGCGCTCGGCGTCGGCTGAGCGTCGCTTCACCTGAACTCATCACCGGAACTGCCCGATGTCGCGCATCGCCTATGTGAACGGCCGCTATCAGGACATGCGCGACGCCAGCGTGAGCATCGAGGACCGCGGCTATCAGTTCGCCGACGGCGTCTACGAGGTCTGCGAGGTCCGCGGCGGCAAGCTGGTCGACATGCCGCGGCACCTGACGCGGCTGCAGCGATCCCTCGGCGAGTTGCGGATCGCGCTGCCGATGCCGCTGTCGTCGCTGGCGGTGATCCTGCACGAGGTGGTGCGGCGCAATCGCGTGCGCTTCGGCATCGTCTATCTGCAGATCAGCCGCGGCGTGGCGCGGCGCGATCACGGCTTTCCGGTGAAAGCGGTGAAGCCGAGCGTGGTGGTGACGGCGCGCACGATCGATCCGGCCAGGGGCGAGGACAATGCGGCGCGCGGCATCAAGGTGATCACCGTGCCGGAGAATCGCTGGCCGCGGGTCGACATCAAATCGACGGCGCTGCTGCCGAACGTGCTGGCCAAGCAGGCGGCGCGCGAAGCCGGCGCCTACGAAGCCTGGTATGTCGACGGCGACGGCTTCGTCACCGAAGGCTCGTCGAGCAACGCCTGGATCGTCACCAAAGAGGGGCGAGTGGTGACGCGTCCGGACAGCTCGGGCATCCTGTCGGGCATCACCCGGGGCGTGCTGATCGAGGCACTGGAGGCGCTGCAGATCCGGTTCGAGGAGCGTCCGTTCACGCCCGCCGAAGCGGCGGATGCGGCGGAGGCCTTCGTCACTGCGGCGAGCATGATCGTGATGCCGGTGGTCGCGATCGACGGCCATGCGATCGGAAGTGGCACGCCGGGCCCGGTTGCCCGCCGCCTGCGCGAGCAGTTTCACCGATTTGCGGCCTTTTCCTGAATTTTGTGTCCCGCTCGGCACGGCGTCCGATTTAGCTGCTTGCCTAACAAGCACGCGTGCCGTCTAATCTCCCTGTCAGTCTCCGGAGGGGGATCTCAGGGAGGCTGACAACCGAGGCGAAGCTCCGCTAGAGAGACGCGCCGCGGCAAAAAAAGACAATTCCAATTGCGGGAATAAAAATGGCGGCAGACCGCGCACAAAACCTACAAGACACCTTCCTGAACCACGTTCGAAAGACGAAGACTCCTTTGACGATTTTCCTGGTGAACGGGGTCAAATTGCAAGGCATTGTCACTTGGTTCGATAATTTTTGCCTGTTGTTGCGGCGCGATGGTCATTCGCAGCTGGTCTACAAGCATGCGATTTCGACGATCATGCCGGGTGCGCCGATCCAGTTGTTCGAAGGCGGCGAGGATTCACCAGCTTGAGATGGTGCTGATTGGAACCCCGGAGCTTTGACGGGGGCGCCGACCGTCCGCGGTCGGCAGCAGACGGCCAAACCGGGCGTGTGATCGTCGTCGGGCCGTATCTGCGTGTCCGCAAGACCGATCCGGATGCCGGCGGCATCCTTGCGGTGCGCGACAGCGACGCCCGCCTCGACGAGGCGGCGGGGCTTGCGCGCGCCATCGATCTGGAAGTCGCCGAGGCGGTGCTGACGCCGATCAGTCAGATCCGCCCGGCGACCTATCTCGGCAAGGGCAAGGTCGAGGAGATCGTCGGCGTGATCGCCGCGCACGAGGCCGACCTCGTGGTGATGGATTGCGCGCTGTCGCCGATCCAGCAGCGCAATCTGGAGAAGGCCTGGAACGTCAAGGTGCTCGACCGCACCGGGTTGATCCTGGAAATCTTCGGCCGCCGCGCCAAGACCAAGGAAGGCTCGCTGCAGGTCGAACTCGCGCATCTCAACTATCAGCGCTCGCGGCTGGTGCGGTCGTGGACCCATCTCGAGCGCCAGCGCGGCGGCTTCGGCTTCATGGGCGGCCCAGGCGAAACCCAGATCGAGGCCGACCGCCGCCTGATCGGCGACCGCATCTCCCGGCTCGAAAACGAGCTGAAGAAGGTGCAGGCGACGCGTCGGCTGCATCGCGCCGGCCGCCAGCGCGTGCCGTATCGCGTCGTGGCACTCGTCGGCTACACCAATGCCGGCAAGTCGACGCTGTTCAACCGGCTGACCCGCGCCGACGTGCAGGCCGCCGACATGCTGTTCGCGACGCTGGACCCGACGCTGCGTGCCTTGACTTTGCCGCATGGCGGCAAAGCGATGCTGTCCGACACCGTCGGCTTCATTTCCAACCTCCCGACCCAACTCGTCGCGGCGTTTCGGGCGACGCTGGAGGAGGTGCTGGAAGCCGATCTGATCCTGCACGTCCGCGACATCTCGCATGAAGACGCCGAAGCGCAGGAGCGCGACGTCGGCGCTGTGCTGCGCCAGCTCGGCGTCGAGGCCGACGGCGGGCGCATTCTCGAAATCTGGAACAAGATCGACCGCTTCGAGCCCGAACAGCGCGAAGAGCTGGAGAACGTCGCGTCGCGGCGTTCGCCCGATCATCCGTGTTTCCTGGTGTCGGCGGTGAGCGGCGAGGGCGTCGACGAACTGCTGCTGGCGATCGAGCAGCGGCTGGCGGCGTGGCGATCGGTGCTCGATCTGAGCGTCGACGCGGCCGACGGCGCCGGCGTGAGCTGGCTGCATCGCAACGCCGAGGTGCTGTCCAAGGAGCTGCACGACGGCCGTTACGCCATGACGGTGCGGGTCGACGAGACCAAGCGCGACGCCGTGATCGAGCGCTTCGGCGCGGTGCTGCGCGAGGACTGATTTCGCTGCGGCGCCGGCATTGCGGGCCGCTTTGCGGCGGCTCGCTGAGGCCTCCCCGAAACATCCGCTAAGTCATTGGAAAATCGGCGGGAAAAAGCAGCGAAAACGGCTGCGCAAGGGTGGCTTGCGCGACCTCGATGCGCTATATGATTCTGATCAGAATCTGACCGGAAATCACCCTTGTCCGACAAAGACGACGAGAAGCCCGGGGAGCCCAAGGCGCCCTCGGATATCCGCCCCGTATCCATTCTCGACGAGATGAAGCGCAGCTATCTCGATTACGCGATGAGCGTGATCGTGGCGCGTGCGCTGCCGGATGCGCGCGACGGATTGAAACCGGTCCATCGCCGGATTCTCTACGGCATGTACGAGAACGGCTTCGAGTGGAACAAGCCGTATCGCAAGTCGGCGCGCACCGTCGGCGACGTCATCGGTAAGTATCATCCGCACGGCGACCAGTCGGTCTACGACGCGATGGTGCGCATGGCGCAGGACTTCTCCATGCGCGTGCCGCTGATCGACGGTCAGGGCAATTTCGGCTCGGTCGACGGCGATGCGCCGGCCGCGATGCGATACACCGAATCGCGCCTGACCAAGATCGCGCAATTGCTGCTCGACGATCTCGACAAGGACACCGTCGACTATCAGGACAACTACGACGGCTCGTTCAACGAGCCGCAGGTTCTGCCGGCGAAGTTCCCGAACCTGCTGGTCAACGGCGCCGGCGGCATCGCCGTCGGCATGGCGACCAATATCCCGCCGCACAATCTCGGCGAGGTGATCGACGCCTGCATCGCGTTGATCGACGATCCGGCGCTGTCGATCGACGATCTGAACGTCATCATACCGGGTCCGGACTTCCCGACCGGCGGCATCATTCTCGGCCGCGCCGGCATTCGTCTCGCCTACCACACCGGCCGCGGTTCGATCGTGATGCGCGGCAAGGTCGAGATCGAGACCGTCCGCAAGGACCGCGAGGCGATCATCGTCTCGGAGATCCCGTACCAGGTGAACAAGGCCACTATGGTCGAGCGCATCGCCGATCTGGTGCGCGAGAAGAAGATCGAGGGCATCTCCGATCTGCGTGACGAATCCGACCGCGACGGTTTTCGCGTGGTGATCGAGCTGCGGCGGGACGCGGTGCCGGACGTGGTGCTGAACCAGCTCTACCGCTTCACGCCGCTGCAGACCAATTTCGGCGCCAACATGGTGGCGCTCGACGCCGGCCGTCCGCAACTGATGAACCTCAAGGATCTGCTGACGCTGTTCGTCGCGTTCCGCGAGCAGGTGGTGACGCGGCGGACCAAATATCTGCTGAACAAGGCGCGCGACCGCGCCCACATCCTGGTCGGCCTCGCCATCGCGGTGGCGAATATCGACGAGATCATTCGCGTCATCCGCAATTCGCCCGATCCGAACACGGCGCGCGAAACCCTGATGTCGCGCGACTGGCCGGCGGCCGACGTCGCGGCGATGATCACGCTGATCGACGACCCGCGGCACAAGCTCAACGAAGACGGCACCGCGCGGCTGTCGTTCGAGCAGGCCAAGGCGATCCTCGATCTGCGGCTGCAGCGCCTGACGGCCCTGGGCCGCGAGGAGATCTCCGAAGAGCTCGACAAGCTCGCGCTCGAAATCGCCGATTATCTCGACATCCTGCGCTCGCGGGCGCGGGTGCAGACCATCGTCAAGGACGAACTGATCGCGGTGAAGACGGAATTCGCCACGCCGCGCAAGACCGTGATCATCGAGCAGGAAGGCGAGGTCGAAGACGAGGACCTGATCCAGCGCGAAGACATGGTGGTGACGGTGTCGCACGCCGGCTACGTCAAGCGCGTGCCGCTGTCGACCTACCGGGCGCAACGCCGCGGCGGCAAGGGCCGCTCCGGCATGGCGACCCGCGAGGAGGATTTCGTCTCGCGGCTGTTCGTCGCCTCGACGCACACGCCGGTTCTGTTCTTCTCGTCGCGCGGCCAGGTCTACAAGGAGAAGGTGTGGCGGCTGCCGATCGCGCCGCCGAACGGCCGCGGCAAGGCGCTGATCAACATCCTGCCGCTGGAGCAGGGCGAACGCATCACCACGATCATGCCGCTGCCGGAGGACGAGCAGTCCTGGGCCGCGCTCGACGTGATGTTCGCGACCACCGGCGGCAATGTCCGCCGCAACAAGCTGTCCGACTTCGTCGACGTGCGTCGGTCCGGCATCATCGCGATGAAGCTCGACGACGGCGAGGCGATCGTCGACGTGCAGATCTGCACCGAGCGCGACGACGTGCTGCTGACAACTGCCAATGGTCAGTGCATTCGATTTCCTGTCTCGGACCAAAGAGACGGCAAGGAATTCGGTGTCCGAGTCTTCCAAGGTCGTTCATCCATGGGCGTGCGCGGCATTGCTCTAGCGCCCGAGGACAAGGTGATCTCGCTTAGCATCCTGCGCCATCTCGACGCCAACTCGGACGAGCGCGCGGCCTATCTGCGCCGCGCCAATGCGGTGCGCCGCGGCGGCGTCGAGGAGCGGGCGGCGGTGGAGGACGAGTCCGCAATCGTCGAGGGCGAGGAGGCCTCGGTCGGAGCGATCGAACTCGGCGAGCAGCGCTATGTGGCGATGTCGGCGTCCGAGCAGTTCGTGCTGACGATCTCGGAGAACGGCTACGGCAAGCGGACCTCGTCGTTCGAGTACCGCACCACCGGCCGCGGCGGCAAAGGCATCGTCGCGATGTCGGTCAACAACCGCAACGGCAAGCTGGTGGCGTCGTTCCCGGTGGAGGATTCGGACCAGATCATGCTGGTGACCGACAACGGCCAATTGATCCGCTGCCCGGTCGAAGGCATCCGCGTCGCAGGCCGCTCGACCCAGGGCGTGATCGTGTTCGACACCGCCGACGACGAGAAGGTGGTGTCGGTCGAGCACATCCCCGAGGCGGAAGAGACCGACAACGGCAACGGCGGCTGATCGGCCGCCGTAAGGCCAAGCAAAGCACGAATCGAAAGGCCCCCGGCGGGCACACCGAGGGCCTTCGAAGAGCGCCCCTGGAGGGATGGCGCTTGGGTGGTTCGTCAGCTAACGCACGAGCCTCACGGACGTTCCGCAGTCACAAGACGGGCTTCGCGGACCGGGGCGGTGCGGGCGGCCGCGTTGCGCAGGCAGGACGGCTCGAAATTCGGCCAGGCCTGTTCCGAACAGCTGGTTCCGAGCGGGCGGATGTCGAGCCGGTCGCCCTTTGCGAGCGCGACCGGAACGCTGGCTTCCACGCGCGGCGCAAAACCCGGGAGAAGGGTGAGGGCGGCAGCCATGAAGGCTGCGACGGCGACTATGGAAAGAGCCTTGATCATCTTGGTCCCCTGTCGTCGGGCCTTGCGACCCGTTGGTTTTTGTCGCTTCCCAATGCCGGTGGTGTACCCAAGGCCGGTTTCAGAACATCTTCGTCGCTGCACCAATTGGTTTCGTGGCGACGCAAATTTGTTTCTCCGGTAAAGGCTCCGTGAAACACTGCGCGTAAAACCGTAATGTTTTCAGCGACCCACCTGTCGCGGAATAGACGCGCGAGGTGGCCTTCCGGTTCGATCCGCAGAGCGAAATAAAACCCCGGACCGGGCCGGAACCAGATCGGCTTGCGGGCATCGGGCCGCCGCGCTAGACGGGAGCATGTCCCGTATCGCGCTGTATCCCGGCTCCTTCGATCCCGTCACCAACGGCCACCTCGACGTCGTCCGCCATGCGGTCGCGCTGTGTGACAAGCTCGTGGTGGCGATCGGCATCCACCCCGGCAAGAAGCCGCTTTTCACCACCGAGGAGCGGCTGGTGATGGTGCGGACGGTGTTCGAGCCTGTCGCCGCGGCCGCTGGTTGTGCGTTCGATTGCACCACCTACGACAATCTCACGGTGACCTCGGCGCAGCAGGTCGGCGCGACGCTGATGATCCGCGGCCTGCGCGACGGTACCGATCTCGACTACGAAATGCAGATCGCCGGCATGAACGAGACCATGGCGCCGGCGATCCACACGGTGTTTTTGCCGGCCTCGGTCGGCGTGCGCCCGATCACCGCCACACTGGTGCGGCAGATCGCTGCCATGGGCGGCGATGTCTCCGCCTTCGTGCCGCCGGATGTCGCGGCCAGTCTGAAATCGAAATTCGCCGGCTAGCCGGCTTTTGCAATCCGGAGTTTCCATGATCCGTTTGATGGGTATCATCGCCGCGCTGGTGTTCGCGCTGCCGGCGCTGGCGCAACCGCTTCCCGCCAGCCTCGACAAGCAGAACGCCATCGTCATCGACAGCACCAAGGGCCGCATCGTGATCCAGCTCCGGCCGGACATCGCGCCGCAGCACGCAGAGCGCATCAAGCAGCTCGCCCGCGACGGCTTCTACAACAACGTGCCGTTCCATCGCGTGATGGCGGGCTTCATGGCGCAGACCGGCGACGGCGAGAAATTCAACGGCACCGGCGGTTCGAAATATCCGAACCTGAAGCAGGAGTTCTCCAAGGTGCCGTTCAAGCGCGGCATCGTCGGCATGGCCCGGCGCGGCGACAGCGTCGACAGCGCGAACGCGCAGTTCTTCATCATGTTCGACGACGGGCCGAGCCTGAACGGGCAGTACACCGTGATCGGCGAGGTGGTGTCCGGCATGGATGTCGTGGACAAGCTGAAGAAGGCCTCGGCCGGTTCGCCCGGCGGTTCGGTGACCGACCCCGACAAGATGGTCAAGGTCCAGGTCGCCGCCGACGTCAAGTAAGCGGCCGACATGCCGCCGCGCCGACAGTTCGTTGTCGCGGCGGTGCTGATCGCCTCTGCGATCGGCGCATCGAACCGCGCTGCGCTCGGGCAGGAAGCGCGGATCGACAATCTCGACGGGCTGTTTGCGGCGCTGAAACAATGCTGGCGTCCGCCGCAGCTCACGCCCGGCGATCCGGGCAAGCAGATCACGGTGCTGGTGAGCTTCAAGCGCAGTGGCGAGATCCTCGGCAAGCCGCGGATCACCTTCGAAAGTGCGACTACGCCGGGATCCGACAGTCTCGCCTATCGGATCGCGGTGATGGAGACATTGCAGCGGTGCACGCCCTTGCCGTTCACGCAAGGCATGGGCAACGCCGTCGCCGGACGTCCCTTCACGCTGCGGTTCGACGATCGCAGATCAATCCCCCAACCGAACGAGAAGAGAGCATGGCTGACAACGACAACATCCTGATCCTCGAAACCACGCAGGGCGAGGTCAAAATCGAGATGCGTCCCGATCTGGCGCCGAACCACGTCGCCCGCATCAAGGAACTGGTGCGCGAGGGCTTCTACGACGGCATCGTGTTTCATCGCGTGATCGAGGGCTTCATGGCGCAGACCGGCTGCCCGCAGGGCACCGGCACCGGCGGCTCCGGCAAGAAGCTGAAGGCGGAGTTCAACAAGGAGCCGCACGTCCGCGGCACGACCTCGATGGCGCGCGCCGCCAACCCGGATTCCGGCGACAGCCAGTTCTTCATCTGCTTCGACGACGCCTCGTTCCTCAACAACCAGTACACGGTGTGGGGCAAGGTGATCGAGGGCATGGAGAACGTCGACAAGATCAAGCGCGGCGAGCCGGTGCAGAGCCCCGACAAGATCGTCAAGGCGACGATGGCCGCCGACGCGGCGGCTTGAACTGCTGAGGTCGGCTCCTGACGCCGACGGCGCCACATAGAAGGTGTCATGCCCGGGCTTGACCCGGGCATCCATCTTTCGAAGAGGATGGATCGCCGGATCAAGTCCGGCGATGACGGATACCGGATGCGCACCGATCTGTTCGACTTCGACCTGCCTGCCGAGAACATCGCGCTGCGGCCGGTGAGCCCGCGCGATGCCGCGCGGATGCTGGTGGTGCGCCCCGGCGCGGCGCCGGAGGATCGCATCGTGCGCGACCTGCCGGCGCTGCTGCAGCCGGGTGACCAACTCGTCGTCAACGATACGCGGGTGATCGCGGCGCAGCTCAGCGGCCGTCGGATCGGCCGCACGACCGAGCCGAGGATCGAGGCGACGCTGATCAAGCGGCTCGACGGCTCGCGCTGGCAGGCGCTGGTCAAGCCGGCGAAGAAGCTCGCCGAAGGCGACGTCGTCCGCTTCGGCCATGACGGCCGGGTCTGTCTTCTCGGCCATCTCGACGCCACGGTGGAAGCCAAAGGCGACGCCGGCGAAGTGACGCTGGCTTTCGTCTTTCACGGGCCTGCGCTCGATCAGGCGATCGCCGAACTCGGCGCGACGCCGCTGCCGCCCTATATCGCCTCCAAGCGCGCGCCCGACGATCAGGACGCCGCCGACTACCAGACCATGTTCGCGGCCAACGAGGGCGCCGTCGCTGCGCCGACCGCGGGACTGCACTTCACGCCGGAACTCGACGCGGCATTGGCCGCGCGCGGCGTGACGCTGCACCGGGTGACGCTGCATGTCGGGGCAGGGACCTTCCTGCCGGTGAAGACCGACGACACCGCCGAGCATCGCATGCACGCCGAATGGGGCACGATCAGCCGCGACACCGCCGAGGCGCTGAACGCCGCGCGCGCGCAAGGCGGGCGGATCGTCGCGGTCGGCACCACCTCGCTGCGGCTGCTGGAAAGCGCGGCGCGCGACGACGGCACGATCGCGCCATTCGCCGACGAAACCGCGATCTTCATCACGCCGGGCTACAAATTTCGCGCGGTCGACGTGCTGATGACCAATTTCCATCTGCCGCGCTCGACGCTGTTCATGCTGGTGTCGGCATTCTGCGGGCTGGAGACGATGCAGGCGGCCTACCGCCACGCCATCGAATCCGGCTATCGGTTCTATTCCTATGGCGACGCCAGCCTGCTGTTCCGGGAGCCCGCATGAGCGTGCCGAACCATTTCGACCTGCTCGGGACCGACGGCGCGGCCCGCACCGGGCGGCTGACCACGCCGCACGGCGTGGTGCGCACGCCGGCCTTCATGCCGGTCGGCACCGCGGGCGCGATGAAGGGGCTGCACTGGCGCGAGGTGCGCGACGCCGGCGCCGACATCGTGCTCGGCAACACCTATCATCTGATGCTGCGCCCGGGCGCGGAGCGGATCGCCGCGCTCGGCGGGTTGCAGCGCTTCACCACCTGGAACGGCCCGATGCTGACCGACAGCGGCGGCTTCCAGGTGATGTCGCTGGCGCAGCTTCGCAAAGTCTCCGAGCAGGCGGTGAATTTCCGCTCGCATATCGACGGCGCCGCGATCGAGCTGTCGCCGGAACGCGCCATCGAGGTGCAACTGCTGCTCGGCAGCGACATCGCGATGCAGCTCGACGAATGCGTGCGGCTGCCGGCGGAGCGGGCCGACATCGAGCGCGCGATGCTGCTGTCGCTGCGCTGGGCCGAGCGCTGCAAGCGCGCGTTCGAACGGGCACCCGAAGGCCACATGCTGTTCGGCATCGTCCAGGGCGGCGACGTGCCCGAACTGCGCCATGCCAGCGCGCGCGGGCTGATCGAACTCGGCTTTCACGGCTATGCGATCGGCGGCCTCGCGGTCGGCGAGCCGCAGGAGGTGATGCTGGCGATGATCGAGGAGGCGGCGCCGATCCTGCCGGCCGACCGTCCGCGCTATCTGATGGGCGTCGGCACACCCGAAGACATGCTCGAAGCGGTAGCGCGCGGCATCGACATGTTCGATTGCGTGATGCCGACCCGGAACGGACGCCACGGCGTCGCGTTCACCCGGTTCGGACCGGTCAATCTGCGCAATGCCCGCCACGCCGACGATCCGCGCCCGCTGGACGAGGCGAGCAACTGGCCCTCGACCCGCAACTGCTCGCGGGCCTATCTGCATCATCTGGTCAAGTCAGGCGAAACGCTCGGCGCGATGCTGCTGTCTGAGATCAACATCGCGTACTATCAGCGGCTGATGCGCGACATGCGCGAGGCGATCGCGTGCGGTACGTTCGAGACGTTCCGGATGCAGACCCGAGCCGACTGGGCGCAGGGTGATATCGCCCCACGATGACGAGCGCGCGGCTGCGATCAGTTACAGGCGAAGCGCTTCAGCGAGTGCTTGGTTACGAAGCCGTAGCCGCAGGTGTCGCAGGTCCAGAGATAGCTGACGATGCTCTCTTTGACGAACGCGGAGGCTTCGGCTGCGACCATCGAATCCGCGCAGACCGGGCAGATCGGCAGATCGCATCCACGCGGTGCAGATCGAGGGGCTTTGGTCGACAGGACTTCAGCAATCGCTGGCATCGTGACCTCCTCAGCATCCAGTGGTTGGGACATCGAGTGTACGCCCGTCCATTCACGCGCACCCGGCGAGCGAACCATCCGAGTTGCACGAACTATACACCAGGAACTCTGACGATGTCGCAACACAAATGCGGTGGTTTGAAGAAATCGATTCTGCAATGCAGCGCAGGCGGCGTATTGTCGGTTATCGCTCTGCGACAGGCCTCAACTTCATCTACGCCGCTTCACCGCGCATTGCCGAGTGCAATGCATCGTGAACGGTTCGTTACCACGCCGGTGCGACTCGCGGCAGTATGTGCCGTTGCGCTCGTTCCGTGATCGATCCGCCAGCCGTCGATACAACTCACTCAAGTCACTCATCGAGAGGACGTCATGTCTCAGCCGCCACGCCGCCCGCGCACATTGAACGATGCCCGCACCGAAGCCGAAGCCGCCTTCAAGAAGGCGACGACCAAGCCGGTCGAAGCGCCGGTGGTTCAGAAGCGGGCGCTGCCCGGCATCAAGGAAATGGTCTCGCTGCGGATCGATCAGGACGTGCTGGAGCATTTCCAGGGCGACGGGCCCGGCTGGCAGGATCGGATCAACGCGGCGCTGCGCAAGGCCGCAGGGCTCTGACGCCGCGGTCCACGGCAGCGTTTTGGCGAAGTGGACACCGGTTCGCGTGAAGAAAACGCGTGAAGGAAATAATCCGGAGCTTCGGTTCGGATTCGATCAGAACCGGAGAATTCTAGACCTCGGAACGCGCGGGTGCGGCCGTCCGCACGGCGCGCAGGTTGAGCAGATTGCCGGAGAGGATCAGGATGGCGCCGAACACGGTGTAGGCGTCGAGCCGTTCGCCGTAGAGCAGCCAGCCCGCGGTCGCGCTCAGCGGCACCCGCAGGAAGTCCATCGGCACCACCACGGTGGCGTCGGCATAGGACAGCGCCCGCGCCATGCAGTAGTGCGAGAACGTGCCGGAGAACGCGATCACCACGATCCAGATCCACGCGTAGTTCGACGGCCACTGCCAGACATACAGCGCCGGAATAAAACCGAGCGCGGACTGAATGATCAGCATCCAGAAGATGATCGTCAGGGTGCTGTCGGTCCGCGTCAGCGACTTGACCAGCGTGATCGTGACGGCGAAACCGAGCGCCGCGCCGAGCGCGATCAACTGGCCGGGCTCGATTGCGCCCGCGGTGGGGCGGACGATCACGAAGACGCCGACAAGCCCGAGCGCGACAGCCGCGATCTTCCAGACGTTCAGGCGCTCGCCCAGGAAGGTCGCCGCCAGGATCGCGATCCAGATCGGCATGGTGAACTCGATCGCAACCACCTGGCCGATCGGGATCAGCGTCAGCGCGAGGAACCAGCCGAGCTGCGCGACGTAGTGCACCAGATTGCGGGCGAGGTGCGACAGCGGTCGCGCCGTCGACATTGTGGCGAAGCCGCCGGCGGCGCGTATCAGCGGATAGAGCATCGCGAAGCCGATGACGGAGCGCAGTTCCATCACCTGGAAGACGTTCAGCTCGCGCAGCGTCTCACGGCCGGCGACCGCGATGATCACCATCAGGCTGAGCCAGCCGGACATCCACAGCGCGGCCATCCTCTTCGAAGGTTGTCGGGTCATCGGCGGATTGTTCTGCTGTTCTGATCGCCAAGCGTTTCCACCTGCTCTATCGGCGACCGTGCCGGGATTGGCAACCCGCGCGAACGTAGATCGGCGTGGTTGATTTTCGGCGGCTCCTGTGCCCGACTAGGCGGAAGAGCCGCGCAAGCCGGCTCGCAGACAAAGGGAGGATGAGTGATGCGGACCTTGCAGCCGGCCGACTGGACGAAGCCCCGCGGATTCTCGCACGGCGTTGCCTTCATCGGGCCGGGCCAATGGCTCGTGCTGGCCGGCCAGACCGGCACCAACGACAAGGGCGAGTACGAATCGGACGATCTCGCCGACCAGGTCGGCGCGGCCTTGAAGCGGATCGTCACGCTGCTGGCCGAGGCCGCCGCAGGACCGGAGCACATCGTCCGGCTGACCTGGTATCTCACCAGCCGCGAGGACTACGCCGCCGCCGGTCCCGGCATCGCCGCGGCTTGGCGCGACACGCTCGGCCGGCATTTTCCGCCCTCGACCTTGCTCTACATTTCCGGACTGGTCGATCCGCGCGCCAAGGTCGAAATCGAGGTCACCGCCTTCGTGCCCGCGAGATAGCGCGGCAGGCCGCGAACCGCCCTTGCAAGGAACCCGGCTTTCGGTCAACAAGCCGCCAGCTTGCAAGGAGTTCGATCGATGACCCAGCGTTCCACTTCGGCGGATTTCGTCACCGCCTTCGCCACCGGCTGGCCGGAAAACCAGCCCGATGTGATGATACTGTCGCTGACGACGCAGAAGGGCGTGCAGGACTTCGCGCTGACCAAGGAGCAGGCGCTGCTGGTCGCCAAGACGATGAAGCGCACTGCGACGCAATTGGCAGCGCCGAAGGGGCAGGCCTGAGCGGCCGCGCCTTCCCGAAGCGCCGTTCCAACAAAAAACCGGGCTCCCATATGGGAGCCCGGTTTCGTAGCGAAGCTCGAATGAGCCGAATCAGCCGACGTTGACGGTCGAGGTGATCGCCGCGGTCTTGCCGTTCCAGTACTTCGGGAACCAGGTGGTGTTGCTGAGAACAGCGGCGTGCACCAGGATCGCGATCACGGTGACGCTGCCGAGCAGCAGGGGCAGGCCGACGGTCGGGCTGACCACAGTCCAGATTCTACCTTGATTCATGGTCAATACTCCTTAGTGCAGCCAGGGCGAGTAAACGTAGGCGAGGAAGTGAGCGACGATCGCGATCGCACCGAAAATGCGGGTGCCATCGATGACGTGCTTGTGGAGCTCTTCCGACTCCTCGACCGACAGGCCGGTCAGCGTCTTTTCAGCCATTTTGAAAACCTCAAACGAGTTGTTCTGTGAATCGAACGGCCGCAAGCAGCGTTCGATGGGCGCACTATGGTCGCGAGCGGGGGCGGCCACATTGAGCAGGAACAATTTTTCGTGAGTACGAAAGTCGTAGGTGCGGCCTTAACCGGTAACGAGATGACGATCAACTTGCGTCAAATTGTCGTTCGGGGCGCTCGCGTGGCGAATCGTTCGTCTTGCGGCTGCGCCGGCAGCACCGAATGGGCGCGGGCGTGGTCGATCACCTCCGCCAGCAGCTTGATCCCGAGCGGCGCCAGCGCGCGTTCCCATAGCTCCCGGGCGGTCTCGCCCTTCTGCACGAAGCACCATTCCTGCAGCGCGATCGCGCCGGCATCCATCCGGTCGGCGAGGTGATAGACCGTGCCGCCGGTGATCGGGTCGCCCTCGCGGATGGTCCATTCCACCGCGGCGATGCCGCGGTGCCGCGGCAGCAGGGACGGATGATAGCCGATGCCGCCGAGCCGGGCCGACGCCAGCGCGTCGCGGCCGACCCGGGCATGGCAGTGCGCGGCGACGATCAGGTCGGTGTCCGGCGCGATCTCGTCGGCGGTGACGAGCTTGGGGCTGGCCTGCACCGTCACCGCAATCCCGGCCGCCTCGGCCGCCAGAGCCAGCCGGTCGCCGCCGTCCGCCACCACCACGCGCGGCACCGCGACGCCACGGCTGCGCAGCATCTCCAAAGTGGCCACGCCGAAATGTCGCGAGCCGACGAGGGTGATGCGCATGAATTCTGTGGTCCAGGAGGATCGGGATGGGCGAAGCGACTGCACCGGAATCGGTCAGTGTGGTGAGCGCGGAGGGACTCGAACCCTCGACCCCATGATTAAAAGTCACGTGCTCTACCGGCTGAGCTACGCGCTCACGTGCCGCGCTGTGTAGGGGGCGGGGGCGCGCGGGTCAATAGCCGAGGGCGGGGTGAATGTTCCCCGCTTGTGACGAATTGGTCCGAGCACACAGATATTTACGGCCGGCTTTTCGTCCAAGCAATCAGCCGCTGGTGCGCCTGAAAAGTCCTCAGGCGGCGTCGTGGTGGATTTCCTGGGCGACCTTCTGCCGCGCCGGGATCGCCGGCGGCAGCGTCACCGGCCTCAGTCCGATCAATTCGGCGGTGCGGACCCGGGTGTCGGTCCACCACTGGAACGAATTGATTCGCGAATTCTCGAGGATCGCGATCACCACCGCCGCCAGGAACGGCAGGCTCTGCAACACCAGCACGCCGGCGAAGATGTAGATCTCGTGGATCTGGCGGAAGGAGTTCGAGGCGATCAGGACGCCGGCGCCGATCAGCAGCAGCACGCCGATCACGGCCTCCCAGAATGCCTGGAATTCGACCGACATCAGGGTCAGGCCGCCCTTCGAGGTGCGGGCGAAGGCGAGGTGTTCGGTGATCAGGCCCTGCGCCACGGCGCGGGACACCGTCCACTGCACCGACATCGCGGCGATCATGGCGCCGAGCATCCGCGGCGCGTTGATCTTCACCCGCAGCCGATACAGCACCACGAAATGCGCCAGCGTCACCACGAAGGACGCGATGATCGGCAGCGTCAGGATCTTGTCGGGAATCGCGATGTCGGCGAAGGCGACGATCGGCACCCAGATCAGATTGAGGATCGCCACCACCACGCCGAGGCTTTCGGCGCCGAGCCAGTTCAGCCAGCCGAGGCCGAATTCGCGCTTCTGATCCTGCGACAGGCGGCTGTTGCCGGGCAGAAAGCGGCGCCAGTGCTTCTTGATGATCTGGAAGCCGCCATAGGCCCAGCGGTGGCGCTGCTTCTTGAACGCCTCGTAGGTGTCCGGCAGCAGGCCGTAGCCGTAGCGGGTGTTGGTGTAGTGGGTGAGCCAGCCGTGCTCCATGATCTCGAGGCCGAGGTCGGAGTCCTCACAGATGGTGTCGCTCGACCAGCCGCCGGCCATGTCCATCGCGGCGCGGCGGATCAGGCACATCGTGCCGTGCACGATGATGCCGTTGACCTCGTTGCGCTGGACCATGCCGATGTCGAAGAAGCCGGCATATTCGCCGTTCATGATGTAGTGCATCAGCGAACGATCGCCGTCGCGATGCTCCTGCGGCGCCTGGACCAGACCGACCCGCGGATCGTCGAACGCCGGCACCAGATCCTTCAGCCAGTCCGGCGTCACCACATAATCGGCGTCGATGATGCCGATGATCTCGGCATCGGCGGCGGTGCGCTCCATCGCGATGCGCAAGGCGCCGGCCTTGAAGCCCTGCACCTTCTCGGCATTGATGAACTTGAAGCGCTCGCCGAGTTCGCGGCAATGATCCTGGATCGGCTGGGTGAAGGTCGGGTCCGGCGTGTTGTTGATGATGACCACGCATTCGAAGTTCGGATAGTCGAGCTTGGCCACGGCATCGAGCGTCTGCTTCAGCATCTCCGGCGGCTCGAAATAGGCCGGGACGTGGATCGACACCTTGGGGAAGTGCACCGGCTCGCCCTTGGCCAGCGCCGCGGCCTGCGTCTTCTCCTGGGCTTCGGTCATCGCGCGGGTGATCAGCCGCCGCGGCTTGCGGCCGAACGCGACCACCGCGATTTCCTCGATCCGCGCCAGCGCGATCGCGACCAGCGGCACCAGCAGGATCATGCCGAGGGTCAGTGCGAAGGCCGAGCCGAACAGGAAGTAATGCCCGGTCCAATAGCCGAACACGGTGGCGACCCAGGCGCCGACGCCGTGCGCGGCCGACGACAACAGCAGCGTCTGCATCGCCGTGGGGGCGGCGAGCTGCAGGATCGGCAGCGACAGCAGGATGCCGACCAGCAGCGCGATGCCGGCGAGCTTCCAATAGGCCGGATCGACCACCGGGCCGGTCCAGGCGAATTTCGGCTTGCGCGAGGCGTCGAGGATTCCCCAATACGGACCGACGCCGCCTTCGAAGAATTTCCACGGCTGATCGATCGCCTCGACGATGTTGTATTCCATCCCGATGGCTTCGGCGCGGCTGACGAAATTGCGCAGCGTCACCGCCTGTTCGAACGGGCCGGGGATCGCCGATTTGAGATTGTAGCCCGCGCTCGGCCAGCCGAATTCGGCGATGACGATGCGCTTGCCGGGGAAGGCGTCGCGCAGTTTCTGGTAGATGATCAGCGCCTGATCGACCGCCTGCTTGTCCGAAAACCCTTCCCAATAGGGCAGGATGTGCGCGGCGATGAAGTCGACCGAGGACGCCAGTTCGGGATTCTCGATCCAGATGTTCCAGATCTCGCCGGTGGTGACCGGGACGTTGACCTGGCTCTTCACGCGCTGGATCAGGTTGATCAGGTCCTCGACCTTCTGGTCGGCGCGGTAGATGGTTTCGTTGCCGACGACGATGCCGTTGACGTTGCTGTTGCGCTTGGCGAGCTCGATCGCCGCCTGCATTTCGCGCTCGTTGCGGTCGGTGAACTTGTCGATCCAGGCGCCGACCGTGACCTTCATCCCGACTTCATTGGCGATCGGCGGCACCAGCTCGACGCCGCCGGTCGACGAGTACAGACGGATTGCCCGGGTCATCGGCGACAGCGTCTTCAGGTCGCTGCGGATTCGCTCGGCGCTCGGAATATTGTCGACGTCGGGATGCGCCGAGCCGTCGAACGGCGCGTAAGACAAGCTCGGCAGAATGCCGGTGAAGTCGGGAGCTTTCTGTTTGTCCCTGAGGAGGCCCCAGAGACCGGCGTGAGCGGCAATGACCAACAGCAGAACAGCGACGACGGCGCGCATCGCGACTAAACCATACGGGGGCCAGATGGCTGGTCAGCGGACCCGTCCCCGAGGTCCGACCAAGGCGGTAGCAATTCAAGCATAGCGCTCGGCCCCGTTGGCGATCAATTCATACGCCGCCGTGGCGATTTAAGGGCGGACACCCGCCAACCGCGAAAATTTCCGAACGTTCCGAACCGCGCCGGCTTATTTCGCCGGCGCGGGATTGGGAGCAGGATTCTGAGCAGGCGCCGGCGTCGCCGGAGCGGCGGGCTGCGGATTCGCCGCGGGCTTTCCTGCGGGTGCTGCCGGAGCCGCTGTCGCCGCCGCCGGCTGCGCGGTCGGATTGATCCAGCAGGCGTGGACGCGCCCGCTGAGGCCTTCCGGCACCTTCGGATCGATCGGACCGGAGCGGACCAGGCAGCGGAACGCGGCCTGGATGTGGCCGGTCGGGCAGCCGAATCGATCGTACAGGTCGAGATGGCGGAACGCGGTGTCGAGGTCGTCGCGCCACATCAGCACCACGACGCGGCGGCCGAGCCAGACGCATTCCGGATTGCCGGCGGGTCCGTTGATCGCCTGGGCGGCTTCGACGAATTCGTCGGTCTTGCGCTGGCTTTCCTTGAGGGCATCGACGGGCGCCTGCGCTGGCTGATTGGCGTTGGCCGCAGGCTTGTTGTTCTGATCCTGGGCGCGCAAATCGCCGCTCTGCGCGATCGCGCCGCCGATCCCGATCAGCAGGGCAAGTCCGGTCGCGGCCAGGCCGCGCCACAGCGCATTCCGGAACTCAAGGATTACTCGTCGCATAGCGTCCCCGATCTGTTGGCCGAGCCACGACGGCCTCGGTCCCCATCGCCCGATGCCGCCTGAATCCTCGCCGAACGAGGCGTGACCCTGCGCGATTCCCATGACGGACATTTCGGGATTTGTCCAGCAATGACAATCGACGGGCTGATACATGGCGGCGAATTCACGTAGCTTAACGTGCGTTCATTTCGGCGCGCCGGAGGTTGCGTCAGCTTATGCCCTTGGCAGATCGCCTGCGAGCGGGTAATCGACGGTCATTCTGGAGGACGGAACCCATTACTTTTCGCACGCCGCTGGCGCTTCTCCCGATTTCTCTCGGCATCATCTTCGGCGTCTGGTGGTGGATCGCCACGCCGGTCAATCTCGCGCGCGCGCCGATCGATCCGAACGCCAAGCTCGAATGCGTGTCGTATGCGCCGTTCCGCGGTGCGCAGACGCCGCTCGATCCGACGACGCAGATCGGCGCCGATCAGATCGAGCAGGACCTGACGCAACTCGCCAAGATATCGAAGTGCGTGCGGACCTATTCGGTCGACAACGGCCTCGTGCAATTGCCGGCGATCGCCGCCAAGGTCGGGCTTAAGGTGCTGCAAGGCATCTGGCTCGGCAACGAGCGCGCCAAGAACCTGGCGCAAATCGCCGTCGCCGTCGGGTTGGCCAAGGATTATCCTGACGTCATCACCGGGCTCGTCGTGGGCAACGAAGTCTTGCTGCGGGGCGAGATGACGGCGGGCGATCTCGCTGCGATGATTCGTCTGGTGAAGTCGCAGGTGAAGACGCCGGTCACCTATGCGGACGTCTGGGAATACTGGCTGCGCAATCGCGAGATTTACGAGGCTGTGGATTTCGTCACGATCCACATCCTGCCGTACTGGGAAGATCTGCCGATCCGTGCGCGCAATGCCGCGGCGCATGTCGACCAGATCCGCAAGCGCGTCGCGGTCGCATTCCCGGCCAAGGAAATCCTGATCGGCGAGACCGGCTGGCCGAGCGCCGGGCGGATGCGCGAGGGCGCGCTGCCGTCACGCACCAACCAGGCGCGGGTCGTGTCCGACATTCTCAGCCTCGCCAAGGCGGAGAACTTCCGGGTCAATCTCATCGAAGCCTACGACCAGCCATGGAAGCGCGATCTCGAGGGCACGGTGGGTGGTTATTGGGGGCTGATCGACGCCGACAAGCGCGAGCTGAAGTACCCGGCGGGCGTGCCGATCAGCAATTTCCCGCAGTGGAAGCTGTCGATGGCCGCGGGGATGGGGCTCAGCGTGGTGATCTTTGCGACCGCGATGCTGACGCTGCGCCGCAGACCCTGGTCGCCGCGGCTGGCCTCCTGGCTTGCCGTGGGCGTGTCGGCGACGGCGGGCGGCGTGCTGCTCGGCATCGCCGTCGACAAGATGCTGGTGGAGAGCTACGGCTGGGGCCGCTGGCTGCAATGGGGATTGCTGCTGGCGAGCGGCGTGCTGACGCCGATTCTGGCGGCGCATGCGCTGATGGTCGGCCGGGCGGTCCCGACCTTCCTCGAACTGTTCGGCCCGCTCGAACAGCGCAACCGATCGTTCCTGACCTATGCGCTTGGTTCGTCGGTCGTGGTGACCACGCTGATCGGCGCCCAGACCGCGCTCGGCTTCACCTTCGATCCGCGTTACCGCGATTTCCCGTTCGCGTCGTTGACGATGGCGGTGCTGCCGCTGTTCCTGATGATGCTGCTGAACCGGCCGCAGCAGGGCGTGCGGCCGATCGCCGAATCCGTGTTCGCCGGGGTGTTCGCGGTCTGCGCGTTCTACACGGTGTTCAACGAAGGGCCGAAGAACTGGCAGTCGCTTTGGACCTGCGCGGTGTATGCGATGCTGGCGCTCACGCTGTGGCGGGCGCGGGCCGTGCAAATCCCAAGATGAGCAGCCCGATCGCGATCCCCGACAGGGCGATGTTGTAGAGCACGATGCCGAAACCGGCGGCGACCAGACCCGCGGTCAGCAGCACGATCGACGGCCGGATGAAGTGCAGCACGGCGATCACCACAGCCGCGATTCCGAACACGGAATTGCGGAACAGGTAGGTCATCAGCAATCGCGTCTTGCACAACATCGATTGCAGGCCAGCGTCGCAGGCGAGCGCCACGGTCGAGAGTTCGATCGCGAGATAGCGCAGATACAGCGCATAGCCGACGGTGAGGAAGCCGACGATCAGGAGCCACTGCACCTGATACGGGGTGAGGCGGAACGGGTGTTTTTTCATGCTGCGATTATGCTGCGGTTTTCGGCTGCGAACAACCCGCCGCGTTGATGCGGCTCGGCCGGGCGTCAGCGGATGCCGAGAAAACCTGACAGCGACGCCGGCTTCGGCGCCGGCTGCGGCTCCGGTGGGGGCGGCGGCTCGGGCGCGGCGGTGACTTTCGGCGGGCGCTTGCGCGGCATCCGGGGCGGCGGAGCGGTCGAGATCAGCGGCAGGCGCTGGCCGTCGAACACCGAGGTTTCGCAGCCGCGGTCGGCGGCGCCGATCTTGGCGCAAAGCCCGGCCGCCGCCGCGGCGTCGTTGAACGGGCCGACGACCAATCGGAGCTGACCTCCGCTGGCGTTTTCTTTCACCATGACGATCGGCTGCATGTCCTTCAGCTCTTTGTGGGCCTTCGACATCCGGCGCCACAGGCTGCGCAGCCCCTCGAGCGAATTTGCTCCGCCCAGTTCGGCGCCGAATTCGGTGCGTGGCACCACGACCGGCGTCTCATCGGCTGAGTCGGCTTCCGGCTCGTCCTCCGGACCACCGCGCGCTGCGGACGGCCGGGGCTCCAGGAGTTTGCCCGCGGCGGAGTCCGGTGGCGCCAGCATCGACCGGGACGCGATCAACGGCGTCGCGGGCGAGACCGCCGCCAGGGCGATCCTGTCGATTCGCTTGGTGTCCGCTTCCTGGGCGGGTGTCGAGGCCGGAACAGCGGAGGGCGACCTGACGGCCGATGCCGGTGTGGCAGCTACGGGCGTCTGGAGCGGCGGCTCGGGCTGATCGACCTTGGGAGACGGGGAAACAGGTTCAGCGGCTGTCGCCGCGACGGCACGTTTGGGTGGAGAGGGGGCAGGCTGCACGACCGCGGCCGATGGCGGCACTGACGGGGTGGCCGGTGCGCTCGATTTGGAATCGACCGCCGCGATCTGCAGCGCTGGCGGCTCTTTGATCGGAATCTCGGGGAGCGCCGTCGCGGCTGCCTTGTCGTGACCCGCCGCCGGCTTGGCCGACGCCTGCACGCGCGCGATCGAGCCCGTCACCGATTCGAGACCCTGCTCGAGCGAGCCGAGCCGCGAGTACAGCCGGTCACGATCGCTGTTGAGCGTGTCGATCGCCGCGGCCAGCCGGCTGGCCTCGCTCTGGCTCTCCTTGGCGAGCCGCTGAATCTGCTGCGACTGCCGCACGAGATCCGCGGCGGCGACCTGGTCGCGCTTGCGTTCAGTGGCCGTCTGCGTCGCGAGAATCGCGATCACCAGGGCGCCGAGCGAGCCGGCCGCCCAGGATGCCAGTTTCCATTTGGCGCGCGTGTCGAGGTCTTCCTCGTCCGCCACGAAACGCGCCAGCCAGCCGCCCGACTCGTCGGTCGCGAAGCTGTCCGCCAGATCATCGCTGTTCCTCGCCATTCGAACGTCCGAAGCCCCCGCCGCCCAAGCGAATCACGTTGCTGACATTAGCAGGGAAATTCGCGCTCGCCGCCGTCGGCTGAGGCATCCTCGGTCTTCGAAGCTGTTTCCCCTTCGTCGCAAAACCCTTTAAGAGGGCTGCAAATCGGCAGCCTTCGGGATTATACGGATGACCACGACAGCCAGCCTGACAATCGTACTCGCCGCCGGCGAGGGGACGCGGATGCGATCGTCGCTGCCGAAAGTGCTCCACCCGGTGGCCGGCCGTCCGCTGCTCGCGCATGTGCTGGCCGCCGCGCCGAACGGCGATGGGGATCGACTGGCCGTAGTCATCGGCCCCGACCATCAGTCCGTCGCCGACGAGGCCAGGCGCGTCCGGCCCGAGGTGGAGACCTTTGTGCAGGCGGAGCGCCTCGGCACCGCGCATGCGGTGCTGGCGGCGAAGGAGGCGATCGCGCGCGGCGCCGACGATCTGCTGATCGCGTTCGGCGACACGCCGCTGATTTCGTCGGAGACTTTCGCCCGCCTGCGCGAGCCGCTGCGCAACGGTTCGGCGCTGGTGGTACTCGGCTTCCGCGCCGCGGACCCGACCGGCTACGGCCGGCTGGTGGTCGACGGCGATCAGTTGGCCGCGATCCGCGAGCAGGCCGACGCCAGCCCGGACGAACTGAAAATCACGCTGTGCAATGCCGGCGTGATGGCGATCGACGGCCGCATCGCGCTCGACGTCCTTGCGGAAATCGGCAACGTCAACGCCAAGGGCGAGTACTATCTGACCGACGCGGTCGGCATCGTGCGAAAGCGCGGCCTCGTCGCCAGCGTGATCGAGACCGGCGAAGACGAGGTCCGCGGCATCAACACCAAGGCGCAACTGGCCGAAGCCGAAGCGGTGATGCAGGCGCGGCTGCGCCAGGCTGCGATGACCGCGGGCGTGACGCTGATCTCGCCCGAGACGATTCATCTCGCCGCCGACACGACGTTCGGCAAGGACGTTACGATCGAGCCGTTCGTGGTGATCGGCCCCGGCGTCAGCATCGGCGACGGCGCGGTGGTTCATTCGTTCTCGCACATCGTCGAGACGTCGCTCGGCAAGAGGACGTCGGTCGGTCCCTATGCGCGGCTGCGGCCGGGCACCTCGCTCGGCGACGGCGCCAAGATCGGCAATTTCGTCGAGACCAAGGCGGCGCAGATCGACGCCGGCGCCAAGGTCAATCATCTCACTTATATCGGTGACGCGCATATCGGCGCTGGCGCCAATATCGGCGCCGGCACGATCACCTGCAACTATGACGGCTTCAACAAGCATCGCACCGAGATCGGCGCCGGCGCCTTCGTCGGCTCGAATTCGTCGCTGGTCGCGCCGGTCAAGATCGGTGCAGGCGCCTATATCGGTTCGGGATCGGTCATCACCAAAAGCGTGCCGGACGATGCACTCGCGGTCGAACGCAACGATCAGAGCGTGCGCGAGGGCTGGGCCAAGCGGTTCCGCGAAGCCAAAGCGCGGGGCAAGAAACCGAAGGCGGATTGATCATGGTGATGCGCTTGGTTAACGCCGCGTCGCTTAACCCTGTCGCAATCCGCAATAATTATTGACTACCTGTGCTTTTGCGCAACTCGCTACATATCGGGCGACGCCGGACGTCGCCGGCCTTCGGGGGTATCCAACCGCATGTGCGGCATCATCGGGATTCTGGGGCGCGGACCGGTTGCGGAGCAACTGGTCGACTCGCTGAAACGGCTCGAATATCGCGGCTATGATTCCGCCGGCGTCGCGACGTTGGAAGGAGCGCACCTCGAACGCCGCCGCGCCGAAGGCAAGCTGAGGAATCTCGAAGCCTGCTTGAAGAAGGAGCCGCTCGGCGGCCATTCCGGCATCGGCCATACCCGTTGGGCGACGCATGGCAAGCCGACGGTGGCGAACGCGCATCCGCACGCCGCCGACGGCGTCGCGGTGGTTCACAACGGCATCATCGAGAATTTCCGCGAGCTGCGCACCGAGCTCGAAGCCGGTGGCGCGACGTTTGCGAGCGAGACCGATACCGAAGTGGTCGCGCATCTGGTCAACGCGGCGATGCGCAAGGGCGCGTCGCCGGTCGAAGCCGTGAAGGCCGCGCTGCCGCGGCTGCGCGGCGCGTTCGCGCTGGCGTTCCTGTTCAAGGACCATGACGACCTGATGATCGGCGCGCGCAAGGGTTCGCCGCTGGCGATCGGCTATGGCGACGGCGAGATGTATCTCGGATCGGACGCGATCGCGCTGGCGCCGCTGACCGACGATATCAGCTATCTCGACGACGGCGACTGGGTGGTGCTGACCCGGAAGGGCGCGGAAGTTCATGACGCCAAGGGCGATATCGTCCAGCGCGGCGTCATGAAATCCGGCGCGTCGTCCTTCGTCGTCGACAAGGCGAACTACCGTCACTTCATGGCGAAGGAAATCCACGAACAGCCGGAAGTCGTCGGCCATACGCTGGCGCGCTATCTCGACATGGCGACCGAGCAGGTCTCGCTGCCGGCGAAGTTGCCGTTCGACTTCAAGGATATCCAGCGGATCTCGATCACCGCCTGCGGCACCGCGAACTACGCCGGCTATATCGGCAAATACTGGTTCGAGCGGTTCGCGCGGCTGCCGGTCGAGATCGATATCGCCTCCGAGTTCCGCTATCGCGAGGCGCCGCTGCGCAAGGGCGATCTGGCGATCTTCATCTCGCAGTCCGGCGAGACCGCCGACACGCTGGCGGCGCTGCGCTACGCCAAGGAGCAGGGGCTGCACACGCTGTCGGTCGTCAACGTGCCGACCTCGACGATCGCCCGTGACAGCGAAACGGTGATGCCGACGCTGGCCGGCCCGGAAATCGGCGTGGCCTCGACCAAGGCGTTCACCTGCCAGCTCACGGTGCTGGCGGCGCTGGCAGTGGCGGCGGGCCGGGCCCGCGGCGAATTGTCTGCGCAGGACGAAACCAAGCTGGTCCACGGCTTGATCGAATTGCCGCGGCTGATGGCGGCCGCGCTCGCGACCGAGCATCAGGTCGAACGGCTGGCGCGCGACATCGCCAAGTCGCAGGACGTCCTCTATCTCGGCCGCGGCACCAGCTATCCGCTGGCGCTCGAGGGTGCGCTGAAGCTCAAGGAAATCTCCTACATTCACGCCGAAGGTTACGCCGCCGGCGAGCTCAAGCATGGTCCGATCGCGCTGATCGACGAGAAAATGCCGGTGGTGGTGATCGCGCCGTATGATCGCGTGTTCGAAAAGACCGTGTCGAACATGCAGGAGGTCGCTGCCCGCGGCGGCCGGATCATCCTGATCACCGACGCCAAGGGCGCCGAGGAGGCGACGGTGGAGTCACTGGTGACCATCGTGATGCCGGACATGGCGGCGGCGTTCACGCCGCTGGTGTATGCGATCCCGGTGCAACTGCTCGCCTACCATACGGCCGTCGTGATGGGGACCGACGTCGACCAGCCGCGCAATCTGGCGAAGTCGGTGACCGTCGAATAGGCGTAGGCGGCCGTTCTATCCACACCCCGGCTGTTGTTGAGGTGACACTAAACCCCTATATCGGGGACGTGCGGCACGGGCGCTCGGCCCGGTCCGGGCGGAGCACTCCGATCGGGTCATACGGGCCGGTCATTGTCTGCTAGGCTGGACGAGCGCATCGTGGCTTTGCTGCGAATTTGGATGTTTTCGACCTGGAAGCCTGATGAACGATCAACCAAGCCTGGATCTCGGTGAGAACGTCCCGGACCCGCCGCGTGGGTTCATGGGCCGCGTTCGGAATTACTTCCTAACTGGTCTGGTGGTCGCAGGCCCGGTCGCGATCACCTTCTATCTGACCTGGTGGTTCGTGAACTGGGTCGACGGCTTTGTCCGTCCACTGGTGCCGCCGGATTACCGCCCCGAGACCTACCTGCCGTTCGCGATCCCGGGCTCGGGCCTGGTCGTGGCCTTCGTCGCGCTGACGCTGCTCGGCTTCCTCACCGCCAATCTGATCGGACGATCGCTGGTCGATCTCGGCGAGCGGCTGCTCGGCCGGATGCCGGTGGTGCGCGCGATCTATCGCGGCCTGAAGCAGGTGTTCGAGACGCTGTTCTCGGGCAACGGCTCCAGCCTGCGCAAGGTCGGCCTGGTGGAGTTTCCGTCGCCGGGGATGTGGTCGATCGTGCTGATCTCGCTGCCACCGAACAAGGAAGTCGCGACGCGGATTCCCAGCCAGGACGAGCACATCTCGGTGTTCCTGCCGTGCGCCCCGAACCCGACCACGGGCTTCTTCTTCTACGTGCCCAAGAGCAAGGTCATCAGTGTCGACATGAGCGCCGAAGAGGCGGCGACCCTGATCATGTCCGCGGGCGTGGTGCAGCCGGGCTCCGATCCGCAGCGCAAGATCGCGGCGCTCGCCGCCACCGCGCTGGCCGCCAAGAAGGCCGCCGGCGAGCCGGAATCGGCGTTCTCGCGACGCCGGATCAAGGCGCCCGACACGGTCGGGTGAGGACAGCCGTCCGGCGCGGCCGCAAAAGCACCGCAAAGATCGTCCGCTTTTGTCATTCCGGGGCGCGCGATAGCGCGAACCCGGAATGACGATGGCTACTAACCGGCGCCGAGCAGCGGGATCGCCTCGTCGCGTTCGTAGAGATACAGCAGGCAGCGCAGCGCTTCGCCCGATGAACCTTCCAGCTTCGGGTTGTCTTTGAGGATGCGCATCGCCTCGTCGCGCGCCTGGGTGACGAGTTGGCCGTGCACCTCGGAGCGCGCGATCCGGTAGCCGGGCAGGCCGCTCTGGCGGGTGCCGAGGACGTCGCCTTCTCCGCGCAGCTTGAGATCTTCCTCGGCGATGCGGAAGCCGTCGGCGGTCTCGCGGATCACCCGCAGCCGCGCCGCCGACATCTCGCCGAGCGGCTCGCGGTACAACAGCAGACAGGTCGAGGCCTCGCTGCCGCGGCCGATCCGGCCGCGCAATTGGTGCAGTTGCGCCAGCCCGAAGCGCTCGGCGTTCTCGATCACCATGATGCTGGCTTCGGGCACATCGACGCCGACCTCGACGACGGTGGTCGCCACCAGCACGCTGATTTCGCCGCCGGCGAATTGCGCCATCACGCGGTCCTTGTCGGCGCCCTTCATCCGGCCATGGACCAGGCCGACCTGATCGTCGCCGAAGCGTTGCCACAACGACTCGAAGCGCTGTTCGGCGTCGGTCAGTTTGACGTTTTCGGATTCCTCGACCAGCGGGCAGATCCAGTACACGCGCTTGCCGGCGGCGATGGCGCGACCGATGCCGTCGATCACTTCGGGCAGCCGGCTGTCGGTGAGTGCGCGGGTGTCGATCGGTTGCCGGCCGGCCGGCTTCTCGCGTAGTTCGGAGACGTCCATGTCGCCGAAATAGGTCAGTACCAGCGTGCGCGGAATCGGCGTGGCACTCAGCACCAGCACGTCGACGGCGTCGCCTTTCGAGGTCAGCGCCAGCCGCTCGCGGACGCCGAAACGGTGCTGCTCGTCGACCACGGCGAGCGCCAGCGATTTGTAGATCACGTCGTCCTGGATCAGCGCGTGGGTTCCGACCAGGAAGTCGATCTCGCCGCGTTCGAGCCGCGCCAGCAGTTCGCGGCGCTCCTTGCCTTTCTCGCGGCCGGTGAGGATCGCCACGCTCATCCCGGCGCGCTCGGCCAAAGGCGCGATGGTCTTGATGTGCTGGCGCGCGAGGATCTCGGTCGGCGCCATCAGCGCGGCCTGTTTGCCCGCCTCGGCCACGGCGGCGGCGGCCAGCAGCGCCACCACGGTCTTGCCGGAGCCGACGTCGCCCTGCAGCAGCCGCAGCATCCGCACCGGCTGGGTGAGATCCCCGGCGATTGCGGCCGCCGCTTCCTGCTGCGACGTCGTCAGCGCATAGGGCAGCGCGTCGATGATCTTGTGACGCAGCCTGCCGTCGCCGGCATTGCGCGCGCCGGCCGGCCGACGGAGCTGCGCGCGGACCAGCGCCAGCGCCAATTGGCCTGCGAGCAGTTCGTCATAAGCCAGCCGCGACCAGAACGGGCCGTCGGGCAGGATGTCGGTCGGCTCATTCGGAACATGGACGCGCTGCAGGGACTCCGCGAAGGGAGGAAAATTGCAGCGCCGCAGCACCTCGGGGCTGATCCATTCCGGCAGCGCCGGCAATTTGGTCAGCGCCTGCGCCACCGCGCGGCGCAGCGAACCGATCGCCAGCCCCTCGGTGAGCGGATACACCGGATCGATCTTCGGGAGTTTCGCGAAGCCTTCCTCGTCGACGACGCGGTCCGGATGCACGATCTGCAGCGTGCCGTCGTAGAGCTGCCCGGTGCCGGAGACGTAGCGCTTGGCTCCGACCGGTAGCAGCTTCTCGACGAATTCCGGCTTTGCCCGGAAGAACGTCAGGATCACGTCGCCGGTGCCGTCGCTGGCATACACCAGATACGGCGCGCGCGAGCGGCCGGGCGGCGGGGGCCGATGGCGATCGACGGTGACTTCGAGCGTCACCACGGTGCCGGGCTCGGCGTCGCGGATTTTGGGCCGGGAGCGTCGGTCGATGACGCTGACCGGCAGATGCAGCAGCAGATCGACCAGCCGCGGAGTGTCGTCGCGGTCGAGCAGATAACGGAACAGCTTGTCCTGCTTCGGACCGACGCCGGAGAGGCCGGTGACCGGCGCGAACAGGGGATTGAGCAGAGCAGGGCGCATCGAACCGGCTCGGTTGGGCGGACATTTGCGGCAGGCTTGAATGCATTTCGCGCCGATTGCAATGCGCCAGGGCGGGCTGACATCGGCTGCGCCGACCGCTATATCAACCCCGCCCGGCACGTCCGGGCTTTCCGCGTTTAGCAAGGTTTCCAACGATGACCGGTACGACACGATCGAGCGGTGGCCTCGACGACCGCCGCAAACGGCTCCTGTTCCGCTGCTGGCACCGCGGCACGCGCGAGATGGACCTGATTCTCGGTCAGTTCGCCGACGCCGAGATCGGGACGCTGAAGGACGCCGAACTGGACGAGCTGGAGCGGCTGATCGAGCTCAACGACCACGACCTGTACAACGCGGTGGCGGGCGCGGACACGCTGCCCGCCGAGTTCAAAAACGGGCTGTTCGACCGGATCAAGACCTACGGCCATCAGGGCGACCCGGCATGAAGGCGCCGTCACGATCGCCCGCGGAATTGCTGGCGCCCGGCCGCGCGCTGACCTTCGCCAATGTCGCCGAGGGCGCCGAGGGGCTGATCGTCTCCGATCTGGCGCGCGCGGTCGCGGCGAAGCCGAAGCCGCCGGCGGTCAGCCTCGCGGTGATCTGCCGCGACGGCCCGCGGATGCAGGCGCTCGCGCGCAGTCTGGAGTTCTTCGCGCCCGACGTCGCGGTGATGCAGTTCCCGGCGTGGGACTGCCAGCCCTATGACCGCGTCTCGCCGCATGCCGGCATTCTCGCGCAGCGCGTCACCGCGCTGGCGCGGCTGTCGCGTTTGGCGGGCTCCGACAAGCCGTTGATCGTGCTGACCACGGTCAATGCCGCGGTGCAGCGGGTGCCGGTGCGCGACGTGATCGCCGCGCAGGCGCTGTCGGTCGCGCCGGGCAATGTGGTGCCGATGGACTCGGTCGTCGCCTGGCTCGAGCACAATGGCTACAGCCGCGCCTCGACGGTGCGCGAGCCCGGCGAATACGCGGTGCGCGGCGGCATCCTCGATCTGTTTCCGGCCGGGCTGGAAATGCCGGTGCGGTTCGACTTCTTCGGCGACCAGCTCGAATCGATCCGCACCTTCGATGCCGAGACCCAGCGCACGCAGCATTCGATGCGCGGCCTCGATCTGGTGCCGGTGTCGGAATTCCAGCTCGTCACCGAAACCATCCGCCGCTTCCGGATGGGCTACGTCGCAGCCTTCGGCGCGCCGGATCGCGACGACCAGCTCTACACCGCGATCAGCGAAGGCCGCCGCCATCCCGGCATGGAGCACTGGCTGCCGCTGTTCCAGGAGCGGATGGACACGCTGTTCGACTATCTGCCCGGCGCGCCGGTGGCGATCGAGCCACAAAGCGAGGACGCCGTGCGCGAGCGCTTCGAGCAGATCGCCGATTACTACGAGGCGCGGCGCGAGGCGATGGACCAGCCGGGCTCGGGCGCGATCTACAAGCCGCTGCCGCCGGATCAGCTCTATCTCACCGACAAGGAATGGGCCGCGCGGCTGGAAGGCACGTCGCTGGCGCGGCTGACGCCGTTCGCCGTGCCCGACGATGCCGGTGGCTCGGTGATCGACGCCGGCGCGCGCGCCGGGCGCAGCTTCGCGCCGGAGCGCGCCGACACCAGCGTCAACGTCTTCGAGAAGCTGGTCGCCCATGTGCAGTCGCTGCAGGCGGCGCGCAAGAAGGTGGTGATCGCGCTGTGGAGCGAAGGCTCGCGCGACCGCATGGCGAGCATGCTGAAGGACCACAAGCTCGTCCATCTCACCAGCGTCAATTCCTGGCGCACGGTGCAGGCGACGCCGCGCAACGAGGCGATGCTGGCGGTGGTCGGCCTCGAATCCGGCTTCGAGACCGATGCGTTCGCGGTGATCACCGAACAGGACGTGCTCGGCGACCGCCTTGTGCGGCAGCGCAAGTCGGCCAAGAAGCTCGACAACTTCATCTCCGAGGTCACCAGTCTCGCCACCGGCGACATCGTCGTCCATGTCGAGCACGGCATCGGCCGCTTCATCGGGCTGCAGACGCTGGAGGTCGGCGGCGCGCCGCACGACTGCGTCGAACTGCATTACGCCAACGACACCAAGCTGTTTCTTCCCGTCGAGAACATCGAACTGCTGTCGCGCTACGGCTCCGACGGCACCACTGTCGAACTCGACAGGCTCGGCGGCTCGGGCTGGCAGGCGCGCAAGGCCAAGCTGAAGAACCGCATCCGCCAGATCGCCGGCGAACTGATCAAGGTCGCGGCCGAGCGGCATCTGCGCGAGGCGCCGAAGCTGCATGTCGAGCCGCATCTTTACGACGAATTCTGCGCGCGCTTCCCCTATGAGGAGACCGAGGATCAGCTCGCGGCGATCAATGCCGCACTCGGCGATCTCGAACGCGGCATGCCGATGGATCGCCTGGTCTGCGGCGACGTCGGCTTCGGCAAGACCGAAGTGGCGCTGCGCGCGGCCTTCGCGGTGGCGCTCGACGGCAAGCAGGTCGCCGTGGTGGTGCCGACCACGCTGCTGGCGCGGCAGCACGCCAAGACCTTCACCGAGCGCTTTCGCGGCTTTCCGGTGAATGTCGGCCAAGCGTCGCGGCTGGTGTCGCCGAAGGAACTGACGCAGGTCAAGAAGGGCCTGGCCGAAGGCCAGATCGACATCGTCGTCGGCACCCACGCGCTGCTCGGCAAGGCGATCAAGTTCAAGGATCTCGGCCTCGTCGTGGTCGACGAGGAACAGCATTTCGGCGTCACCCACAAGGAGAAGCTGAAGCAGTTGCGCGCCGAGGTCCACGTGCTGACGCTGAGCGCGACGCCGATCCCGCGCACGCTGCAACTCGCCATGACCGGCGTGCGCGACCTGTCGATCATCGCGTCGCCGCCGGTGGATCGGCTCGCGGTGCGCACCTTCGTCGCCCCGCACGATCCATTGATGATCCGCGAGGCGCTGCTGCGCGAGCGCTATCGCGGCGGACAGGCGTTCTACGTCGTGCCGCGGATCGACGACCTCGCCGAGGTCAAGGACTTCCTCGACAAGCACGTCCCAGAGATGAAAGTCGCGGTCGCCCACGGCCAGATGCCGCCGACGGTGATCGAGGACATCATGTCGGCGTTCTACGACGGCAAATACGACATCCTGCTGTCGACCACCATCGTCGAATCCGGCCTCGACATTCCGAACGCCAATACGCTGATCGTGCACCGCGCCGACATGTTCGGGCTGGCGCAATTGTATCAGCTCCGCGGCCGCGTCGGCCGCTCGAAACTGCGCGCCTACGCGCTGTTCACGCTGCCGCAGCACAACATCACCGCGCAGGCGGAGCGGCGGCTGAAGGTGCTGCAATCGCTGGAGACGCTCGGCGCCGGCTTTCAGCTCGCCTCACACGACCTCGACATCCGCGGCGCCGGCAATCTGCTGGGCGAAGAGCAGTCCGGCCACATCAAGGAAGTCGGCTTCGAGCTGTATCAGCAGATGCTGGAGGAGGCGATCACCAACCTCAAGGCCGGCGTCGTCGAGCCGGTCGCCGACCGTTGGTCGCCGCAGATCACCATCGGCATGCCGGTGCTGATCCCGGAAGACTTCGTCAACGATCTGTCGGTGCGGCTGTCGCTGTATCGAAGGCTCGCCGATCTCGACAGCGACGAGGAGATCGAGAACTTCGCCGCCGAGCTGCGCGACCGGTTCGGGCCGTTGCCGGACGAGGTGCGCTATCTGTTCAAGGTCGCGGCGATCAAGGCGTATTGCCGGCACGCCAATGTCGAGAAGGTCGATGCCGGCCCGAAGGGCGTGGTCATCACCTTCCGCGACAACGCGTTCGCGCATCCGGACCGGCTGGTGACCTTCATCAAGCGCCATGGCGACGCCGCCAAGGTTCGTCCGGATATGAAGGTGGTGTTCTTCCAGGTCTGGAAGACGCCGGAGGAGCGGCTCGCCGGCACCACCGATATCATGAAACAGCTCGCCGAACTGGCCGAAGCCAAGAAGGCGGCGTGAGCGTCGGCGACGGCGCGGCTGTCAGGAGGCCGCGCGTCTTGTGTCGAGCTTGGTCAGCCGCGACAGGATCGTGCGGGCGGAATCGTCCGGCATCAACGTCGAGAGCTGAACGTCGGGATCGATCCGGCCCTCGCGCCGGCTGGAATGCGAGGTTTGCTTCATCACCGCGGTGAGGCGCCGGGCGATCGCCTGCGCGCTGCGGAGATCGGCGTCTGCGAACACCACGAGGATGCTGCCGTCGGCTTGCAGGACGCCGAAATCCATTTTGCGCATCAGCCGGCTGACGATCCGCGCGGTGTCGAACAGGACGCGCTGGTCGGCCCGGTTGAACGTGAACTTCGCCACCGACAAGCCACCGCCGCGCGCCTGCGCGTGATAAACGGCGGTGGCGAAATCGCGTTCGAATGCGCTAGGTGTGAGCAGGCCGCTGCGTGGATCGATCAGGCCGCCGGCGTCCAGCGATCGTAGCGTGCGGCCGAGCCGCGCCTCGAAGGCGTGCTGGCGGACCAGCGGCAGCGCGTCGGCCACGATGCGCGCCGGATCGCCCTGGGCGAAATCGAGATTGGGCAGGTCGACGTGATGGTCGGGCGCAGGCACCGTGACCACCACCGGAAGATTGCGGAAGCGGGGGTCCTCGGCCAGCACGGTCAGGAACGCATCGACCACGCGGGGGCTGAACCCTTCGGCCAGGATGATGCCGTCGAGGTCGCGGGCATTGAGGTGCTTTGCCGCCGCTTCGATCGACAGCGCGCCGACCACGCCGACGCGTTCGCCGAGCGCCACCGACAATGCCGGATAGGCCGCGCCGCGACCGATCAGCAGCACGGTGGCATCCTGTATCGGATCGCTGTCGGGGGTGCGAGGCACGTCGCCATCGTCGATCAGGCGCCGCAGCGTGGTGGCGTGCAGGGTGCGGACGCGAAGCGCCGCGCGGAGCCGGGCCGCAAGGCGCGCGAAATCGCCACCCTCGAAGCCGATCGCATTGTCCGGCAGGACGCCACGTGGATCGAGGGCGATCAGCGGCACATAAGGTTGGATCGCTTCGATCTGCTTGGCCAATATTCCGAGCGAGGTGCCGGTCGCGCCGTTGGCGATCACCGCCGAAGGCTGCAGCCGCGCGACCGCGGCGCCGGCCTCGAGCCAGCCGGTCGTTACCGCGGGTGATAACCGGGCATCCGCGAGGGCCGACAGAATCGGCGAGGTGTCGTTGCCTGAAACGACGAGGATGGGCGCGTGATACGACATCTCTGAGAGCCGGTTCTTCGCTGTCGACAGCGTCCGACCCTAGTTCGTCACCCTTAATGCGAGGTCAATATTGACTCGCAGATTCTTCGCCGCGCGGTGGAGCATCGCGAAAGGCTTCGACCATCAAAGGGTTTAGGCCCAGTTCTGAAAGTGCTTCACGAGCCCGTGCATTGTCCTGGGCGCGGCCCGCGAGGCGATATCCGCTCCAGCGGTCGGGCAACGCCGTGAGCAAGGCGCCCTGGCCGAGCCGCTTCGCCCACTCCTGCAGGTCTTGCGCGAGGAATCGATAGCCGCCGACCGACATCACCCCGGACGGTGGTGCGGTGATACAGACCGCGCCGCTGGTGCGGTCGAGCCTGGCGGCGAACCCGGTGTCGACATGGTCGGGAGGCGGCGCCGACACCGGACTGCCGAGCGGCGGCAGCGGCGCGTAGGCGGCGAGCGTGACCATCGGCCCGCGTAGCCCGAGGGTGCCTTTCGGCGTGATCAGGATTTCGCCGGCCGCCGACGATCCGGCCTGGTTGTGCGGCGCGCTGTGCGGTCCCGGCATGATCACCGCGGGCATTCCATCCTCGACCCGCCGCGCGCCGAACAGGCCCGCCTCGCCGAACAGATAGATATCGGTGAAGGTCGCGGGCGCAGCGATCCAGGCCGGGCTCGCGGCAACCTGCTCCGGCGCGCGCCATAGACCGACGACATTGCGCAGCGTCGGCATTCCGGCCAGTCCGCTTTCGCCGAGCCGCAACGCCAGCGGCGCCGGCGCCACCAGCGTGTCGCAGCCGAGATCGCGGATCTGGGATTCCAGCACCGTTTCGTCGAACGGATGGTGCAGCGCCAGCGTTCCGCCGCTCAGAAGCCATGTCACCATCGACGAGGCGAGCCCGGCGAATGAGGACGGCGCTTGCGCCGACAGCAGCATCGCGCCTTGCGGCACGCGGCCTTCGAGGAAGATTGCGAGACCGCCAGCGATCATATGGAGATGGGTCCGCGGAATCGCCCGCACGCCGTCCGGCGTGGTGTCGAACGAAATGATCGCGGCGCGGCGCGCGTCCTGGGCCACCGGCTCGATTGCAGGGACGTGTTCGGCCATCGCGACGTCGAGCGACGCCATGCCTTCCGGCAGATCGTCGCCGAAGCCGCCGACATAGCGGATCGAGAACGCCTCGGCCGCGGCGTTCATCGCCAAATCGGCGTGGCTGACGCCGTCGATCCAGCGGGTCGAGACGATGGCGCGCGCCCCGGTACGGTTCAGCGCCGTGGTGATGTCGGCCTGCCGCCAGAGTTGCGGCAGCAGCGCGACGATCAGACCGGCCCGGTGTGCGGCCAGGATCGTCAGCGGAAATTCGATCGTATTCGGCATCTGCAGCGCGATCACCGAATTCGCCGGCAAGCCGGCCGCGGTGAAGTGGGCGGCGAGCGCCGAGATCGCCTTGTCGGCCTGCGCATAGGTGAGGCGGGAGGGAGCCTGTCCGGTGATGCGCGGTTTGTCGGCGGGATCGATCAGGGCGACCGCGTCGGGCTGTCGCGCCAGGATGCGGCGGAACAGTCCGTCGAGCGTCGGCGACGCGTTGGGCTGGCTCACATGATCACCTTTGTGTCGATGGCCTCGCCCACCAGGTCTCGGGCAGGTAGCCGGTCAGGGCATTCGCTTTCGGCCGTTCTATCCGATTCCATCGTGCGATCCATTGTTCCTGGATGTTGTAGAGCGGGATCACGTAGAAGCCCGAGGCGAGAACGCGGTCGAGCGCGCGCACGGCGTCGACGAATTCCGGGTGCTCCCGTGCGGCGATCATCGCCGCGATCATGGCGTCGACTGCCGGATCCTTCACGCCCATGTAGTTGCGGGTGCCGTTGGTATCGGCGGCTTCCGCGCCCCAATAGAAGTACTGCTCGTTGCCCGGCGACAGTGACTGGTCCCAACGGTTCGGGATCATGTCGAAATCGAACGAGATCCGCCGCTGGTCGAACTGCACCGCGTCGACCGTGCGGACCGACGCCTGAATGCCGACCCGTTTGACGTCGCGGGCGAAGGCCAGCGCGATGCGCTCCTGATCCCGTGTGGTCACCAGGATTTCGAAAGCGAGCGGCTGGTGGTCGTCGCGTCGGCGCATGATCGTGCCGTCGAGCTCGTAGCCGGCCTCCGCCAGCAGCGACAATGCGCGGCGCATCGCGACACGGTCGCGGCCGGAGGCGTCGCTGGCGGGGAGGCGGTAGCTGCCGTCGATGAAGTCGGGCCGCAGACGAGACAGATAAGGCTTCAGCAGCTTCAACTCGCCGGAATCGGCCGCGCGGGCATACGCGGAGAGTTCGGAGCCGGCGAAGAAGCCCGCCGCGCGCGTGTACAGATCGAAGAAGTAGTTGTGGTTGATCCAGGCGAAATCGAACAATTGCAGCAGCGCCTCACGGACGCGGATATCGGCGAATACCGGACGTCTGGTGTTGAACACCAGCACCTCGGTCGGCTGCGGCAAGCCGGTCCTGACGGCGTCGCGGATGACCGCGCCGTCGCGGGCGGCTGGGAAGTCGTAGCCGTCGTGCCAGCGCAGCGGCTCGGTCTCGACGCGATAGTCGTACAATCCCCGCTTGAAGGCCTCGAAGTGCGAATTCGCCTCTCGGAAATATTCGATCCGGATCTCGTCGAAGTTCCACAGCCCGCGATTGACCGGGAGATCGCGCCCCCAATAATCCGGGTTTCGCGTCAGGGTCACGCTGGCGCCGGCCTTCACCGCGCTGACGCGATACGGCCCCGATCCGATCGGCGGCGACAATGATGTCTCCTCGAAGGTCTCGGCATCGACGGCGTGTTTGGGAAAGATCGGCATCAGCCCGAGGATCAGCGGCAGTTCGCGATCCTGCACATCGCCGAAATCGAAGCGGATCGTGAGGGGATCAAGGGCCTTCGCGCGCGCCACCTTGGCGTAGTACTGCCGATGATTGGGGCGCCCCTTGTCGCGCAGCAATTGCCAGGAGAACAGCACGTCCTCGGCCAGCACCGGTTTGCCGTCGGAGAACCGCGCCCGCGGGTCGATCCGGAACGTGACGTAGCTGCGCGCGTCGTCGGTTTCCACCGATTGCGCCAGCAGCCCGTACAGGGTGAACGGTTCGTCGTTGCCGCGCGCCATCAGGCTCTCGACGACGTAGCCGCGTATCCGCTGCACCGCGATGCCCTTGACGATGAACGGATTGAGGCTGTCGAAGGTGCCGAGCAAACCTTCCACCAGCCGGCCACCTTTCGGCGCGTCGGGATTGGCATAGGGCATTGCCGTGAAGTCGGCGGGCAGGGCGGGGTCGCCGTGCATTGCGAGCGCATAGGACGGCTTCGCCGCCGACTCTGGTCCGGCCAGAGCCGACTGGCTGAACGAAACCACAAAGCCGATGACGGCGGCCCTCGCCATCACCCCTGCGAGCAGGCTTGCGCAGGGCGCGAATCGGCCATCTGATTCGGTGCTGTCCACCACGGCAATTTACCACAAGCGAGTGAGGAAACGGGCCGCGGATGATTGTCGCCATTGATCTTTTCGTGCGCCGATGTATTGAAGGCCATCACTCGACGACGCCTGACCGGCCCGTCACGTAACTGCCTCAATTGGCACCGAGAGACCGGCCAAACGGCCAGATGTCAGCTCCGCGCGTCGCGGTGGGGTGTGCGACCGTTTCAGAAAGGGTTTTCCGCAATGAAGTCTTGCAACTTGGTCGCGACGGCCGGGCCGCGCGGGCGGGCATTCGTTCTGCTCACGGCGGCGGCCGTTGCCGCCCTGACCGTCGCTTCCGCAGCGCAAGCGCAGGCCCCGCAGCAGCCGGCCGCTCCGAAGGCGGCCCCGGCGCCGAAGGCTCCCCCGAAGGCGGCGCCGAAGGGCGGTCCCGCCGCTCAGGCGCCTGCCGCTGCGCCGCAACAAGAACAGCAGCAGGTTCAGCTGATCTATGCGCCGTGGACCAAGTTCTGCCTCAAGGGCCAGGACGCCAACGCCAAGCAGGTCTGCTTCACCGGCAAGGACGGCCGCATCGAGTCCGGCCAGCCGGTGATCGCGGCGGTGATCATCGAGCCGGAAGGCGAGCCGAAGAAGATCCTCCGCGTGACGCTGCCGCTCGGCATGCAACTCGTTCACGGCACCCGCATCATCGTCGACAGCAACGCGCCGCAGCAGAGCCCGTATGTGATCTGCTTCGCCAACGGCTGCATGTCCGACTACGAAGCGACCCCGGAATTGCTGGCCAGCATGAAGAAGGGCCAGAATCTGGTCGTGCAGGCGATCAATTCGAACGGCGCACCGCTGACGCTGCCGCTGCCGCTGGCGGAATTCGCAAAGGCCTATGACGGCCCGCCGACCGACCCGAAGCAGTTCGAAGAGACCCAGAAGAAGCTGCAGGAAGAGCTGCAGAAGCGCGCCGAAGAACAGCGCAAGAAACTCGAGGCGCAGGCTCCGGCGGGCGCCAATCCGGCCGCGAAGTAAGCCTGATATTCCGCGAAACGAAAAGGGCGCCCCTCGGGCGCCCTTTGTCTTAATCTCTGTTCGAATGTGTTTGATGAACCCGCTGGCTTTGGCGGGATATGCCGAACTAGTTCAGCGAGGGATTGCGCGGGCGGTAGCCGCCGGCCTTGTCCTTGACGAAGATTTCGGCGACCTGCGAATGCCGGATCGGTTCGCCGGAATCGTCCGGCAGCAGGTTCTGTTCCGAGACATAGGCGACGTATTCCGACTCGGCGTTCTCGGCGAGCAGATGATAGAACGGCTGGTCCTTGTGCGGCCGCACCTCTTCCGGGATCGACAGCCACCATTCCTCGGTGTTGTTGAATTCCGGATCGATGTCGAACACTACCCCGCGGAACGAAAAAATCCGGTGGCGGACGATCTGCCCGATCTGAAACTTGGCGGTTCTCGTCTTGATCATCCGAGTCGCATAGACCAGGATTGCGGCCGATGCTAGTGCGAAACCGGGCTTTCCGCTCGCCGTGGCGCAACGTCCATATCCCTGTTACCGGTCGATCATCCCCTCAGCCGGTCGCCCCAGCAGTCCCGCATGATCGACATTCTGAACCTCGCGCTTCCGTATTTCGGGCTGATCTTCGTCGGCTTCGCCTGCGGCCGGCTGAAGCGGCTGCCGGAAAACGGCCTCGCCTGGATGAACTTCTTCCTGCTCTACGTGTCGCTGCCGGCGCTGTTCTTCCGGATCATGTCGAAGACGCCGTTCGAGGAACTCAACAACCTGCCATTCGTGCTGGCGACCACGTTCGGCACGGCGTGCGCGTTCTTCATTTCGGGTCTGATCGGCCGCACCATCGGCGGCCTGTCGCTGCGCGAAGCGACGATGGCGAGCCTCGCCGGCGGCTACGGTAATATCGGCTATATGGGCCCCGGACTGGCCCTCGCGGTGTTGGGAACCAAAGCCGCGGTTCCGGTCGCGCTGATTTTCTGCTTCGACAGCATCTTCCTGTTCTCGATCGTGCCGCTGGCGATGGCGCTGACCGCCGGCGAACGGCGGCCGCTGCTGCCGACCATCGTCCACGTGGTGCGCGAGATCGTGCTGCATCCGTTGATCGTCGCGGCCTATTGCGGCGCTGCCGCAGCGGCATTCCACGTGCAATTGCCGGCCGCGGTCGACAATACGCTGCAGTTTCTGCAGAACGCCGCCGCGCCGGTGGCGCTGTTCACGCTCGGCGTGACGGTGGCGCTGCGTCCGTTCGGACGGGTGCCGTGGGAGATCCCCGGCATCGTCGCGGTGAAACTTCTGCTGCATCCGCTGATCGTGTTCGGCCTGATGCTGGCGTTCGGGCCGTTCACGCTGGAATGGGCCGCCACCGCGGTGCTGATGGCGTCGCTGCCGCCGGCGCTGAATGTGTTCGTGATCGCCCGGCAGTACAACACCTGGGTCGAGCCGGCATCGGTCGCCGTCCTGATCGGCACCTTCGTCTCGGTGGTGACGCTGACGACGGTGATGTGGCTGATCAGGACCGGGCAGTTGCCATTATAGCGAACATATATTTCCTGAGCATGATCTGATCCGAAAACCGGTCGCCACTTTTCGGGATCATGCTCTACAGCGATCGCCAGAACGGCGACATGCCTTCGCGCATCGCCAGACGCCGCAGCGGCCCGACCGAACTGATCAACTGCATCCCGACCGCGCGCGCGGCCTGCGCCGGCAAGAGATTGCTCAGCAACGTGCGATTGGCGATGTCGATGGCGAAGGTGCGGCTGGCGACATCGGCGCCGCGGGCGCGGCCGAACCGCGCGATCACCGCATCGCCGCCCAGATCCTGGTCGCGCGCCATCGCATCCTGGACGATCTCGGCGATGTCGCCGGCGTCGCGCAGCCCCATGTTGAGACCCTGGGCGCCGATCGGCGGCACCACGTGCGCGGCTTCGCCGACCAGCACGATCCGGCGCCGGCCGTAGGCGCTCGGCTTCTCGATCGCGAGCGGAAACAGGTTGCGGCCGGGCTCGACGCTGAGGCGGCCGACGATCGAGTGCGACTGCTTTTCGGCGGCTGCGGAGAGTTCGTCGTCGCCGAGCGCCATCAGCCGCTGCGCTTCCTTCGGCGCGGCGACCCAGACGACGCTCATCCGTCGGCCGGGCAGGGGCACGAAGACGCAGGGGCCCTCAGGGGTGTGGAATTCGGTCGAGACGTTGTGGTGCGGCCGCGCCGTCCCGACGTTGAAGGTGAGCGCCGACTGGTTGAGCGCGCGGCTGCTGACCGTGATTCCGGCGGCTTGCCGGCATTGCGAGGTGCGGCCATCGGCGCCGATCACGAGCGCGGCCGACAGGGTCTGGCCCTGACGGGTGCGGACCACGGCGGTCTCATCGCCGGGGGCGACGGATTCGGCCTCGTCGTCGAACCGGTCGAGATTGGCGACCTCCGCGGCGCGCTCTTCCAGCGCGAGCATCAGATTGCGGTTCTCGATATTGAAGCCGAACGCATCCATGCCGATCTCGTTGGACGCGAACCGCACCTCCGGCGCCCGGATCAGCCGGTTGGTGTCGTCGACCAGCCGCATCGTCCGCAGCGCGGCCGCCTTGCCGGCGCAGCGGCGCCAGACGTCGAGTTTTTCCAGCAGGTCGATGGAATCGCCGAGCAGCGCCGTGGTGCGGTTGTCCGCGTAAGGCACCTTGCGGGCGATCAGGGCGGTCAGCGCCCCGGTCTCGGCGACCGCGATCGCGGCGGCGAGGCCGGCGGGGCCGCCGCCGACCACGATGACGTCGTAACTGTTGGGCTCGAGCAGGCTTTGGGTCATGGCAAGACAATCGTCAGTCGCCGCGCCGATTTCAAGCCCGCTCTGCGACATTCATGCTCCCGGCGTGGTGCGCGACGGCGGCCGCGCCCGATGCAAACGCGGTCCGGACCTGATATGCAGAGAGCCTCATGACCCCGCTGGACCAGCCGAATCCCCTCCCGGCGCCGCGCGCCAAGCGCATGGCCGCGTTTTCGGTGCATCTCCTGACCGCAGCCGGCGTCGGGATCGCCTTGCTGTCGATGCTGGAAGCCGTCCGCGAGCATTGGGCGGCGATGTTCGGCTGGCTCGGCCTCGCGCTGGTGATCGACGGCATCGACGGGCCGTTGGCGCGGCGATTCGACGTGCAGCGGCTGCAGCCGGACTGGGACGGCGACGTGCTCGACCTGGTGGTCGATTTCGTCACCTACGTGTTCGTCCCGGCCTATGCGATCACCGCGAGCGGCCTGCTGATGCCGATCGCCGCTCCCATTCTCGGCGTCGGCATCGTGATCAGTTCGGCGCTGTACTTCGCCGACCGCAAGATGAAGACGGCCGACAATCACTTCCGTGGCTTCCCGGCATTGTGGAATGCGGCGGCGTTCTACCTGTTTCTGCTGCATCCGCCACCGATCGCAGCCAGCATCGGCATCGCCGCGCTGATCGTCCTCACCTTCGTGCCTTTCAACGTGCTGCATCCTGTTCGGGTGGCGCGCTTTCGCAAATTCAACCTGATCCTGATCGCAATCTGGGCGGTGCTGGCGATCTACGTCATCATGCGGCATTTCGAAGTCCCGGCCCCGGTCACGGTGACTCTTTGCGCGATCGCGATCTATATCGGGACCGCTGATGCAGCCATTCGCTTGATCCGACGAGTCCGGCCGCAGTGACGTAGCGCCGATGCTTGCATCCGCCGCGGCGAGGTCGGTTGACAACGCCGCGAGGATGGCCTTCGGTTGCGCGTTGCGTAAATTCCTAAGGGGACGATGATGACGAAAGCTGTGCGGGTCCATCGGGTTGGCGGTCCGGAGGCGTTGGTCTACGAGGCCATCGAGCTGGCACCGCCCGGAGACGGCGAGGTCCGCATCCGCCAGCACGCCGTCGGCCTGAACTTCATCGACGTGTACTTCCGCACCGGCCTGTACAAGGCGCCGACGATGCCGTTCATCGCCGGCAACGAGGCGGCGGGGGAGGTGGTAGCGGTCGGACCGCACGTCACCAATTTCCATCCCGGTGATCGCGTCGCGTACTATTCGAATCTCGGTGGCTACGCCACCGAGCGCAACATCGAAGCCGCGAAGCTCGTGAAGCTGCCCGATCACATCACCTACGAGCAGGGCGCGGTGCTGATGCTCAAGGGCCTGACGGTGTGGTACCTGCTGCACAAGACCTTCAAGGTCGAGCCGGGTCACCGCGTCCTGATCCACGCCGCAGCCGGCGGCATCGGTCTGCTCGCCTGCCAATGGGCGCGGGCGCTCGGCGCGCATGTCATCGGCACCGTCGGCTCGAAGGCCAAGGCCGATCTCGCGCTGGCCAATGGCTGCGATCACGTCATCCTCTACAACGAGGAGGACTTCGTCGCGCGGGTCAAGCAGATCAGCCGCAACGAACTCTGCGACGTGGTCTATGACGGCGTCGGCAAGACGACGTTTCCGGGATCGCTGTCCTGCATCAAGCCGCGCGGATTGTTCGTCTCGTTCGGCAACGCATCGGGGCCGGTGCCGCCGTTCGCGCTCGCCGAACTCAACAATCACGGCTCGCTGTTCGCGACGCGGCCGAAGCTGAACGACTATGTCGGCACCCGCAAGGAACTGATCGAAGGCGCCGACACGCTGTTCTCGGCGGTGATCGAGGGCAAGCTGCACGTCCCGATCAACCGCGCCTACGCCCTGAAAGACGCCGCCAAGGCGCATATCGATCTGGAAGGGCGTGTGACGACCGGGGCGTCGATTCTGAAGCCGTAGCGCCCAAAATCCGTGTCCCGGACAAGGTGCAGCGCGCAGCGCTGCGCCGCAGATCCGGGACCCCGGTTTCTTCGCGAGCGGCCCAACCGGGACCCCGGATCAGCAGCGCACCACGCCGCAATTGCGGCGCGCTGCGCAGCATCCGGGGCACGCGCGTTGGTAGCTGCGCTTCAGAACCCCGCCACCGTCCCGTGCAGATCATACGCGTCGGCGCGGTCGATCTTCGCGGTGACGATTTCGCCGACGCGCAGTGGGCGGCGGCTGGTCAGATAGACGCTGCCGTCGATCTCCGGGGCGTCGGCTTTGGAGCGGCCCTTGGCGACGGTCGGGCCGATTTCGTCGATGATGATCTGCTGCCGCGTGCCGACCTTGCGCTTCAGCCGCCGCGCCGAGATCGCCTGCTGTCGCGCCATCAACCGGTTCCAGCGCTCCTGCTTGATCTCGTCCGGCACCTGACCTTCGAGTGCATTCGACGGCGCGCCGGCGACCGGCTCGTATTTGAACGCGCCCAAGCGATCGATCTCGGCCTCATTGAGCCAGTCCAGCAGGAACTCGAAATCCCGCTCGGTCTCGCCGGGAAAGCCGACGATGAAGGTCGAGCGCAGCGCCAGATCGGGGCACTCCGCGCGCCAGCGCTTGATGCGGTCGAGCGTCTTGTCCTGCGCCGCCGGGCGTTTCATCAGCCGCAGCACGTCGGGGCTGGCGTGCTGGAACGGGATGTCGAGATAGGGCAGCACCTTGCCCTCGGTCATCAGCCCGATGACTTCGTCGACATGCGGGTAGGGGTAGACGTAGTGCAATCGCACCCAGGCGCCGAGATCGCCGAGTTCGCGGGCCAGATCGATGAATTTGGCGCGGACGCTGCGGTCCTTCCACGGGCTCTCGGCATATTTCAGATCGACGCCGTAAGCAGAGGTGTCCTGCGAGATCACCAGCAGTTCCTTGACGCCGGCGGCGACCAGCTTCTCGGCCTCGCGCAGCACGTCTGCGGCGGAGCGCGACGCGAGATCGCCGCGCAGCTTCGGGATGATGCAGAAGCTGCAGCGGTTGTTGCAGCCTTCGGAAATCTTCAAGTACGCGTAGTGCCGCGGCGTCAGCCGGATGCCTTGCTCCGGCACCAGATCGAGATGCGGATTGTGCAGCGCCGGCTTGGCGCGATGCACCGCGTCGAGCACGCTCTCGTATTGCTGCGGGCCGGTGATCGACAATACGCCGGGATAGGCTTTCTCGATCTGCTCCGGCTCGGCGCCCATGCAGCCGGTGACGATGACCTTGCCGTTGGCGGCCATCGCCTCGCCGATCGCGGCGAGCGATTCCTGCTTGGCGCTGTCGAGGAAGCCGCAGGTGTTGACGATGACGAGATCGGCGCCGTCGTGCTGGCGCGCGAGTTCGTAACCCTCGGCGCGCAGCCGGGTGATGATCCGCTCGGAATCCACCAGCGCCTTGGGGCATCCCAGCGAGACAAAACTGATTTTTGGCGCGGCCGCCTGCTGCATCGGTTTGAAACTGCCTGATTGAGGACCCCGAGCTAAACCCCTTCGGCGGCGCTGACAAGGCGGTTCCGGCGGATGGCCCGAGAACGATGTCGCTCCGGCCGGTTCCAAAAGAGGGAATCTTTCCCGGTTCCGGGACCCGGACGGCATCGGCGTTGTTATTTGGTTGGCCATCTTGCGCGTCGGCGAGATCAGGCTTTCTTGTTCCATTGCGAGCTTGGGAGTCAAACGATGCGACAGCAGAATCCGGCGATCACCACCAGCCACGCCCGGACGTGGGCCAACCTCCTGCTCGATGCCGACCTGATCGTGCTCGGCGCGGCCATCGGTCTAATCGTAGCCGTCGCCTTCGGTACGCCGCATCTGCGGCTATTGTGATCGTGGAACTAATCGTGGGATCCGCTGCCAGCCTGGGTTCGGACGAACCGCGCCGACGGCGCCAGGGCGGTGTTGGCGAAGTGTCGGACGATCACCCCCGCGAGGGCCTCGGCCGCCGGATTGGCGCGGCGGGCGGAGCGGTACATCACCAGATCGACCTTGGGCAGCGCCGGGAAGGTGTCGCCACGCCCCAGCGTGCGCATGCCGGGAAGCACTGAACTCTTTCCCACCACGCTGACCGCGATGCCCGCGAACACCGCCGCCTGAATGCCGCCGATGCTCTCGCTGATGCAGCGAAGCCGCCAGGTCCGGCCGATACTTTCCAGCGCGGCGAGCCCGAAATCGCGGAAGATGTTGCCGGGCGGCAGCATCGCCAGTGGCACGGGGTTTTCCAAATGGACCGAGCCGCGTTCCGAGGTCACCCAGACCAGTTCTTCCTGCGCCACCAGTTCGCCGACCTTGAAAGCGGGCATTCCGGTGACGATCGCGAGATCGATTTCGGCGCGTTCGACGGACGCCATCAGCCGGCTCGACAGCGCGCATCTCAGCTCGACATTGACGTTGGGATAGGCGCTGCGGAAGTCGGACAGGATGCCCGGCAGCAGGTAGGCCGCATAGAGATCCGGCATGCCGAGCACCACCATGCCGTCGAGCTTGGGCGCGGCGAGACGGGAGCGTAGTTCGTCCTGCAGACCCATGATGGTGCGGGCATAGCCGAGAACGAGTTCGCCGTGGTTGGTCAGCACCAGCTTGCGCCCGACCTTGGTGAACAGCGGCGCGCCGGTGGCTTCCTGAAGCCGGTTGAGCTGCAGGCTGACCGCGGGCTGGGTCCGTCCCAGCCGGCGTGAGGTTTCCGAGAAACTGCCGGTCTGAACCAGGACGATGAAGGTCTGCAACAGGCGGAGATCGAGCGGAGCGAGCATCGTTCTATTAAGGCAGCTTATCAAACCGATATAAACAATAAATTTCTGATGTTGTTGCGTCGCACCTACAGTTGCTTTGCCGGAATGCAGCAGCGAGGATCGCCATGCCAACCACATCCAGACGGAACTTCATTCGCCTCGCGGCCGCCGCGACCGCGCTCGCCTCGACGAGCGTCAGAGCGCTCGCGGCCGATCGCGTCATCAAGGTCGGGACGCTGAAGCTGATCCACGGCATCACCCCGTATTTCTATGAAAAGTTCACGCCGGCCGGCTTCAAGATCGAGGTGATCCCGTTCGAAAGCCCGACCGACGGCAAGAACGCGGTGGTCACCGGCTCGGTCGATTTCGGCATCTTCGGCCTGGCGGCGGCGACGCTCGGCGGCGCCAATGGCGAGCCGGTGGTGGTGGTCGGCGCCGCCTGCAACCGCGGCATGGCGGTGGTTGCCGGCAAGGATTCGGGCATCAACAGCATCAAGGACCTCAAGGGCAAGAAGGTCGCGATCTGGCCGGGATCGACCCAGGAGGTCGTGATCCTCGACCGTCTCAGCGCCGAAGGCATGACCATCAAGGACATCGAGGCCGTCCGGGTCTCGTTCAGCGACATGGCGCCGGCGCTCGCGCGCGGCGACATCGCCGCCTATGTCGGCGCCGAACCCGCGGCCGGCATCAGCCTCGCCAACGGCGTCGGCAAGATCGTCGAGTACCCGTATTCGACCCCGACCGGCTCGCTCAACATGGTGCTGAGCACGCGCCGTGAACTGATCGAAAAGGACCCCGAACTGATCCGCACGCTGCTGAAGATCCACCGCAAGGCCAGCGAATTCGCCATGGGCGATCGCGACGCGTTCACCGCGATGGCGATGCAGAAGCTCGGGCAGCAGCGCCCGTCGATCGAGCAGGCGGCGCCGAATGTCGAGCTGACCTGGAACATCGACGATCTGTTTCTGAAACAGGCGCAATATTACGGTTCGCAGATGCTGGCGAAGAAGCAGATCCGGCAGTTGCCGGACTACACGACCTTCATCGACCCCAGCTTCGTCAAAGCCATCTCGGCGTCGTGAGCTCCGCGATGAGTCTCGAGGGCACCATCTCCCGGCCTGATCTCGGCGGAGCCAAAGCGACCACCCCGGTCGCCGCGGCTCCGGTCGCGGCCGGCCGGGCCCAACCGCGGCTGCGCGGCCGCTCTTTCGCCGTGAGGCTGCGCAGCATCGCACTCGCCGTCGTGGTGCCGCTCGGCCTGCTGCTGTTGTGGGACGTGCTGGTGCGCTGGACCGGCACGCGATTGGTGCCGCCGCCGTCCGGCGTCGCCGTGATGATGTGGGACTTCGCGTTCGGCGGGATCTATGACGACGCCTACAGCGGCAGCCTGCCGATCCATTTCTGGAAATCGGTGCAGCGGGTCTATGGCGGCTTCCTTTTGGCCGCGCTGGTCGGAATCCCTCTGGGGCTGATGATCGGCCGGATTCCGCTGCTGCGCGCGATGCTCGATCCGACGCTGTCGCTGTTGCGGCCGATCCCGGTCACCGCCTGGCTGCCGCTGTCGATGATCTTCTTCGGCCTCGGTCCGAAATCGGCGGTGTTCCTGGTCTTCCTCGGCGCGTTCTATCCGATCCTGCTGAATACGATCTTCGGGGTGAAATCGGTCGACGCACGGCTGTTCGAGGCGGCGGGTATGCTGGGCTGCCGCGGCCCGCAATTGTTCCGCGCCGTGGTGCTGCCGGCGGCGCTGCCCAGCATCTTCAACGGCCTGCGTCTCGGCGCTTCCTTCGCCTGGATCCTGATCGTGGTCGGCGAGATGACCGGTGTGCCGGAAGGGCTCGGCGCGGTCATCATGGACGGCCGCACGCTGTCGCGCACCGACCTCGTCATCACCGGCATGATCATCATCGGCATCACCGGATTCCTGTCCGATCGGATTCTGGTGCTGCTCAGCAATTACTTCCTTCGCTGGAGTCCGCAGCATCATGCTTGATCATTCCGCCGTCCGCGGCGCATCGCCTGTGATCCTCGAGGTCGGCGACCTCAACAAGATCTACGAGGCCTCGAACGGTCCGGTCGAGGCGCTGCGCGGCGCCAATCTGACGGTCCGCAAGGGCGAGTTCATCTGCCTGCTCGGCGCTTCCGGCTGCGGCAAATCCACCTTGCTGCGGATCATCGCGGGATTCGAGACCGCAACGGAGGGCTCGGTCGCGGTCTATGGCTGCAAGGTCGACGGCCCCGGCCCCGATCGCGGCATGGTGTTTCAGGACTACGCCCTGTTCCCATGGCTGACGGTGCGGGAGAATATCGGTTTCGGACCGAGCCATCGCCGGATCGCGCCGAAGGAAGTGGCCAAGCTCACCGAGAAATTCATGGCGATGGTCGGGCTGTCCGCATTCGCCGATCGCTATCCGCATCAATTGTCCGGCGGCATGAAACAGCGCGTCGCGATCGCGCGGGTGCTGGCGAACGACGCCGACATTCTGCTGATGGACGAACCATTCGGCGCGCTCGACGCGCTGACGCGCAGCACGCTGCAGGAGGAACTGATCGAGCTGTGGCGGACCACCCGGCTGACGGTGATCTTCGTGACGCATTCGGTGGAGGAGGCGGTGCTGCTCGCGGACCGGGTGGTGGTGATGTCGGCCGGGCCGGGCCGGATCGATTGCGAGGTCGACATCGACCTGCCGCGCCCCCGGGATGTGGCGTCGCTGGAGTTCAACGCTCTGCGTCGCGACGTCACCAAGCGACTGACGAGCCATCTCGCCGGCAAGCAGCCGGCTGCGGCGACGGCGGATTCCTGAATTGACCGTCTCAGTGCAGGATGAGGCGAAAGCCGTTTTTCGCGGCATGGACCGCGCGACGCTCGACGCGGCCTACAACAACAGCGCGGCTGTCGCCGACAGTCCGCTCTGGCTGGAGCAGTGGCGCGCACGCAGCGCTGTCCGCCGGGCCGCCCCGCGCGCCCGGCTGGATCTGGCTTATGGCGACAAGGAGCGAACGTCGCTCGATTACTTCGCCGCCGGGGTCTCCGGCGCACCATTGCTGGTGTTCCTGCACGGCGGCTATTGGCAGCGCAACAGCAAGGAGATGTTCTCCTTCGTGGCGGATGGCCCGAACGCGCGCGGCGTCGATGTCGCCGTGGTGGGCTACACGCTGGCGCCGGCCGCGCGACTGTCCGAGATCGTCGGCGAGATCGATCAGGCGCTGGATTTTCTCGTCGCCGATGCCGATCGGTTTGGCTTTGACCGGCGACGGCTCGTGGTCGGCGGCTGGTCCGCCGGCGGCCATCTGGCGTCGGTCGCCAGCGCTCGTCCCGCGGTCAGCGGCGCGCTGTGCATCAGCGGCATCTTCGACCTGGAGCCGATCGCGCTGTGCTATCTCAATGATCTGTTGCGACTGGACCGGCAGGAAATCGAACAACTGAGTCCGCTTCGCCGCATCCATGCCGGCGCGGCGCCGCAAAGTCTCGTGGTGGGCGGCGATGAACTGCCCGAGTTGCGGCGGCAATCGGCGGACTACGCCGAGGTCGCGCGCCGCTTCGGACTGCCGGTCAGGTTGCGGACGCTGCCCGGGCATCATCACTTTTCGATGCTGGACGAACTAGCCGGCGCCGACGGCGCCTTGACCTCCGAACTGCTGAGCCTGCTCGGCGAGTAGCGGGCTCAGGTCACGGTTGGGCGAACGGCGCGACTTTGATGCCGTTGTCCTCGAGCGTCTGCCTGACGCCGCGGGCGATCGCCACCGCGCCCGTGGTGTCGCCGTGAATGCACACGGTGTCGGTGCGCATCTTGATGACCTTGCCGGTCACCGACACCACGGCGCCGTCCTGCGCCATCCGCAGCACCCGCTCGGCGATGACGGCCGGATCGTGCAGCACGGCGCCGGGTTTGCGACGCGAGACGAGATTGCCGTCATCCTCATAGGCGCGATCGGCGAACACTTCGTGCGCCATCTCCAGGCCGGCGGCGTCGCCGGCATCGACCAGCTTCGAATTCGCCAGCACCACGAAGATCAGCGTCGGATCGACGGCCTTGATCGCGGCGGCGATCGCCCGCGCGGTCATGTCGTCCTCGCAGGCGACGTTGGACAGCGCGCCGTGCGCCTTCACATGGGTGACCTTGTGTCCCGCCAGCGATGCGACCGCCTGCAGTGCGCCGATCTGATAGGCCACGAGGTTTTCGATCTCGGCCGCGGTGATGCCCGGCACCGGGCGACGGCCGAAGCCATGCAGATCGCGAAAGCCCGGATGCGCGCCGATCGCAACGCCATGCGCCTTCGCCATCGCGACCGTCTTGTGCATGATGTCCGGATCGCCGGCGTGGAAGCCGCAGGCGACGTTGACGCTGGTGGCGATGCGCATCATCGCCGCATCGTCGCCCATGCTCCACGCGCCGAAACCTTCACCGAGGTCGCAGTTCAGATCGATCTTCATCCTACGTCATCTCCTTGAAGCGATCTCAGGCGTCGAGCGCGTTGGTGACTGCACCGGCGACGTTGGCCGTGAGCAGCGCGTCGAGGTCGAGCCTCGCATGATGCGCGTCCTGCAGTCGATCGGGCAGGGCGCGGATCAGCCCGGCTATGATGCGGTACTCGGCCTGCGCCTCGTCCACGCTCACCGACTTGAAGCGGAACGGCCGCCCGGGCTGAAGCTGCGCAAGGCGACAGAGATCGGCCGTGATCACCGTTGCGATTTTCGGATAGCCGCCGCTGGTGCCGCGATCGGGCATCAGCACGATGGGCTGGCCATTGCCGGGAACCTGAATGCTGCCGTCGACGGTGCCGTCGGAGACGATGTTGTGGCCGTGCAGATGGCGGATTTCCGGACCTTCGAGGCGATAGCCCATCCGGTCGCTGGTCGCCGACACTTTCCACTCGCTGGCGAGGAAGGTCGCGACGGCGTCGCCGAATTCGTCGTCCTGTGGGCCCAGCACGACGCGGATCGGCCCGTCGGGCGGCTTCGGCAGATCGAGGCGACGTTCGGACGCGACGGCTGCCGACGCGGCCGGGATGGCGTCGCCGGCCTGCAGCGGGCGCGGGTAGGGACTGCCGAGGCCGGCGCGGGCGTTGACCGAGAGACTGCCGAACATCGGCTCACCACCGATGCCTCCCGCGATCGCCAGATAGCTGAACACTTGGCTGCGCGCGATTCCCAACGTCAAAGTCTCTCCGTCGGCGAGCAGAAACGACTCGCCAAGTCCGATCGCGCAGCCATCGATCGCGGCGGGCCGCTCCGCGCCGGTCAGCGCCAGACGCACCGCGCCGTCGCGTGCGGTGAATGATGCGCCGAGCGGCCCCAATTCGATCGCGGCCGCGAACGCGTCGTTGCCGACCAGCACATTTGCGGCGGCGAGCGACAAACGATCCATCGCGCCGCTCGGCGTCAGCCCGTAGCGTTGCGCGCCGTGGCGTCCCGCATCCTGCACGGAGCTCGCCGGGCCGACATTGTCGATCAGAAGTTTGCTCATGACGCCGACAACTCGGCGACGATTTCGCCGTGCGCGGCGGCGCGATCCTGTTCGGCGAATTCCCTGGCGTCGATCCGGACGAAGCTGACGGCGTCTCCGGGCTCGAGCAGGAAGACCGGATCGCGATGCAAGTGATAAGTCCTGACCGGCGTGCGCCCCAGCAGATGCCAACCGCTCGGGCCGGGCAGGCATTGCACGCCCGTCTGCACGCCGCCGACCGAGATCGTACCCGCGGGTGTGAGCAGGCGGGGCGCTTGTCGTCGTGGAATGGCGAGCGCCGGATCGAGTCCGGACAGATACGACCAGCCCGGCGTGAAACCGATCATCGCGACGCGATATTCGCCGCCGGCGTGGCGCGCGACCAGATCGTCCGGTGTGATCTTCAGCATGGCGGCGGCGTCCTCGAGATCGACGCCGTGTTCGCCGCCATAGCAGACCGGAATCCGCCAGCGCCGTTTCGCGGTCGTCGCCGCTTCGATATGTGACCGCGCCAGCGCCGATAATTGCTCGGCGAGTGCCTCAAAACCGATCTGCTCCGGATCGTAGTGCACCAGCAGCGAGCGATAGGTCGGCACCGTCTCTCGCACGCCGGCGATCGCGTGCTGCGCCAGCAGGCCGTCGAGCGCAAGCACGCGCTGATTGGCCTCGGTGCTGATCTCGCGGCCGAAATCGACCGTGATCGCGGCGTCGCCGCTCGGCAGCATGCGTGGAGGGGTGAGCGCCATATCCCTGAGATCTCATCACTGCGAGCTTCAGCCATAGCCTGTTTCTCGCGTGCGCGAAAATCAACTCCTACTCATCGTGTTTGCGATAACACTCCGTCGGGACGGGCGATAAGGTGTGGTGATCAGTCGTTCCGCGGTGGGCTGCCGAGCGCGGCATGCGGCTTGACGGCGGAGGTCGCGCCAGCAAGATGCGGTGCAAATCTCTCGAGGAGCTGCTCGTCCATGTCACTGACCCCCGACGCCATCGCCACCCTCGCGCGCGTGTCGACCGCGACCATCACCACGGTGTTGTTGAAGAAGGGGCTGCGCAATGTCTGGCTGCGGGGCGCGCGGCCGCTGCGGCCGGGCCAGCCGCGGCTGGTCGGCGAGGCGTTCACGCTGCGCTTCGTGCCGGCGCGCGAAGACCTCGCCACGCCGGAATCGTGGGCCTCGCCGATCTCGACCCGGGCCGCGATCGAGGCGATGCCCGAAGGCTGCATCGCCGTGATCGATGCGATGGGCGTCAGCGACGCCGGCGTGTTCGGCGACATTCTGTGTGCGCGGATGGTGAAGCGCGGCATGACGGCGCTGGTCACCGACGGCGTGGTGCGCGATCTGGAAGGCGTGCTCGGGACCGGGCTGCCGGTGTGGTGCAACGGCGCCGCCGCGCCGCCGTCCGTCGCCGGTCTCACTTTCGTCGGCTGGGGCGAGCCGATCGCCTGCGGCGGGGTCGCGGTGTTCCCGAAGGACATCATCGTCGCCGACCAGGACGGCGTGGTGCTGATCCCGCAGGCGCTGCTCGACCACGTGCTGGCCGAGGGCCCGGAGCAGGAGCGGATGGAAGGCTGGATCGTCGAGGAGGTCAACAACGGCGCTGTGCTGCCGGGGCTGTATCCGATGAACGCCGAAACCAAGGCCCGCTATGCCGCGTTCAAGGAAAAGGCCGGCAAGGCGTAACCAGACCGCAGAGGGCAGACATGGATATTTTCGCAGCCGGTTCGCGGCCGACCCAGCGGGCGCCAAAGGACTATTTCACCGGGACGGTGTGGCAGGACCCGATCGTCTCCGCGCCGGCCCCGGCGCGGCTGGCGGCAACCCGAGTGGCGTTCGAACCCGGCGCACGGACGGCCTGGCACACCCATCCGCTCGGCCAGACGCTTTACGTCGTCACCGGCGTCGGTCGGATTCAGACCGAAGGTGGCCCGGTCCGGGAGATCAGGGCCGGCGACGTGGTCTGGATACCGCCCGGCGAAAAGCACTGGCACGGCGCATCGCCGACCAACGGCATGACTCACATCGCGATGCAGGAGGCGCTCGACGGCAGCTTCGCGACCTGGATGGAACAGGTGACTGACGCGGATTATGCCGTCTTGCCATCGGCTTAATTGGAACTTCTGAACTGGCGGGAAAGCGCCGTTAAGGCGCTAACGGGAATTGGTAGGGATCTGAGATTTCAGATCAGGATTGTGCGCCAACTATCAGTCATTCTACGCGACTCCATACTTGGCCGCCGCAGAACATGCCGCCGAAAGCGCAGCCCCGCACCTTCAGTCGGTCCGAGCCGTTGAGGGCGATAGTGGAGTCATATCGGCTGCCCGATTTCGGATCGTAGATCCGGCCGCTCCATTTGTTGTCGCCGCCCGGCTTCATGTTGATCAGGATCTTTTCGCCGTTCTGGTTCGACCTGGCGTCGACCGAGTAGCCGCACAGATGCGGGCCGCACTGCTCGATCCGAATCTTGCCCTCTCTTTCCTCCGTCAGCCAGACGCCAAGGGGCGACGGCTTGTCGACCACAGGCGCGGTCTGGTTTTGCGCGGGAACCGACGGCGGCACGGCGGCGACCACCGGGGCAGGCGGTTGCGTCTGCGGGCTTTCGGCAGAAGCCGCAGGTGCCGCTGCTGGCGGCTCCGGAGCCCGGTTCGCGGTGGTTGCTGGCGCGGCGGTCGCCGGATCGCTTGTGGTCGCTGCGGGAACGTGCGGGGGCGGCGCCGCGACCTTGGGCGCCGTGCTGGTCGGTTCCTTCGGATCGACGCCGGCGGCGGTGTCCTTCGGCTCGGGCTGGGCGAGCGGCTTGCGGGACTGCTGGGCCGGCTTCCGGCCGTCGCGGAGGTCGTCGCCCGCATCCTCCTGTTCGGCCCGGGAACGCTTGGCGCGCTTCGGTCTGGATTCGTAGACGCCGGGAATCGAGACGGAGACGCAGGACGCGTCGTCGCAATCCCGCGGCTTCTCGATCCGGATCGTGCGTCCGCCGATGTCGAACGAATAGGTGTCGCCGGCTTGGGCCACGGTGCTCGTCACCATCAGCGCCGCCAGCGCGATGAACCTCTTCATGACTTCCTCCTGGACTCGCGTGGTGCGCATGCCAGTCTGCACCCGGACGAAGCTTTTCAGCGTGAGCCAGGTCACGCATTGAAGATGAGACGCCGGCATCCGGCTAAGGTTCAAGCACGGGGCGGCGGCCGGAGCCGGGCGGGGGCGGCGAGACCGAGGCGCTACGCCTTGCGTTATCGGGGAATCCGGCTATAACCCGCGCCATCTCACACGGAAGCATGGCTTAATCGCCGTCCGGTGGCACCGGGCCGGAAGGCAGGATTGTCCTGTCCCAACGCTCGTTGCTCACACGCTTCCGGAGGAACAACCGGAGAATAAACCTATGGCACTTCCCGAATTCTCTATGCGTCAGCTGCTCGAAGCCGGCGTCCACTTTGGTCACCAGTCGCACCGCTGGAATCCGAAAATGGCCGAGTACATTTTCGGCGCCCGCAACAACATCCACATCATCGACCTCGCGCAGACCGTGCCGTTGATGCACCGCGCGCTGCAGGCGATCAGCGACACCGTCGCCAAGGGCGGCCGCGTGCTGTTCGTCGGCACCAAGCGGCAGGCCCAGGACGCCGTCGCCGACGCCGCCAAGCGGTCGGCGCAGTATTTCGTCAATTCGCGTTGGCTCGGCGGCACGCTGACCAACTGGAAGACGATCTCCGGTTCGATCAAGCGGCTGCGTCATCTCGACGACGTGCTGAACTCGGGCGACGCCAACGCCTACACCAAGAAGGAGCGGCTGACGCTGCAGCGCGAGCGCGACAAGCTCGACCGCTCGCTCGGCGGCATCAAGGACATGGGCGGCCTGCCGGACCTGATCTTCGTGATCGACACCAACAAGGAAGACATCGCGATCCAGGAAGCCCAGCGCCTCGGCATCCCGGTCGCGGCGATCGTCGATACCAATTGCGACCCGAAGGGCATCACCTATCTGGTGCCCGGCAATGACGACGCCGGCCGCGCCATCGCGCTGTATTGCGACCTGATCGCCCGCGCGGTGATCGACGGCATCTCGCGCGCGCAGGGCGATTCCGGCATCGACATCGGCGCCTCGTCGCGTCCGCTGCGCGAGGACCTGCCGGTCGTGCAGGCCACCGCCGGCTTCCAGGGACTCTCGGGTCCGCGCGGCACGCCTGACGACCTCAAGAAGCTCGCCGGCGTGTCCGGCGACATCGAGAAGAAGTTCAACGACCTCGGCATTTTCCACTACTGGCAGCTCGCCGAGCTCAACTCCGATACCGCGCATCAGATCGGCGAAGAAGTCGGTCTGCCGGGTCGCGTCGATGGCTGGGTCGCCCAGGCCAAGGGGCTGACCGCCGAGGCGGAATAGCGCGAGCCGTTGCGGCCGGGACGTCCGGCCGCAACGTTCCGTCGTCAAAATCTGCAATGAAATTCCTGATCGCGTGCCGCGGGCTCCTGCCACGCGTCGCGCCCTGACAGGCAAAGGACTACGAGCATGGCAACGATTACTGCAGCGATGGTCAAGGAGCTGCGCGAAACCACCGGCGTCGGCATGATGGACTGCAAGCAGGCGCTCGCCGAGAACGACGGCAACATGGATGCCGCGGTCGACTGGCTGCGCAAGAAGGGCCTGTCGAAGGCCGCCAAGAAGGCCGGCCGCGTCGCCGCCGAGGGCCTGATCGGCGCCCTGACCGACGGCGTCAAGGGCGTCGTCATCGAAGTCAATTCCGAGACCGATTTCGTCGCGCGCAACGAGCAGTTCCAGGGCCTGGTCAAGATGATCGCCCAGGTCGCGCTCAAGGTCGGCGCCGACGTCGACAAGATCAACGCCGCGCCGGTCGGCTCCTCGACCGTCGCCGGTGCGATCTCGGACGCGATCGCCACCATCGGCGAGAACATGACCCTTCGCCGCGCTGCTGCGCTGGAAGTGTCGCAGGGCGTGGTCGCGAGCTACGTCCACGGTGCGGTGATCGACGGCGCCGGCAAGATGGGCGTGATCGTCGCGCTGGAATCCGCCGGCAAGACCGACGAACTGGCCGCGCTCGGCCGCCAGCTCGCGATGCACGTCGCCGCCGCCAACCCGCAGGCGCTGGATCCGGCCGGGCTCGACCCGGACGTCGTCCGCCGCGAGCGCGAGGTGATGGCCGACAAGTATCGCCAGCAGGGCAAGCCTGAGAACATGATCGAGAAGATCGTCGAGAACGGCCTGAAGACCTACTACAAGGAAGTCTGCCTGCTTGAGCAGGCCTACATCCACGACGAGAAGGGCAAGGCCGTCGGTCAGGCGGTCAAGGAAGCCGAGGGCAAGATCGGCGCGCCGATCAAGATCACCGGCTTCGTCCGCTACGCGCTCGGCGAAGGCATCGAGAAGCAGACCTCGGACTTCGCGGCCGAAGTCGCCGCGGTCTCGGGCCAGAAGTAGCTTGGGCCAGAAGTAATCGCTTTTCACGTGACCGCCTCCCGGCCGCCCGGCCGGGAGTGAATCCACCGGGGACGCGACCGCATCATGGGTGAGCCGATCTATCGTCGTGTGGTGGTCAAGCTATCGGGCGAGTATTTCGCCGGCCCCCAGCATTACGGCATCGATCAGCCCACCATCGATCGCGTCGCCGGCGACCTGATCGCGGCGCGCGGCCTCGGCGTCGAGATCGCCGTCGTGGTCGGCGGCGGCAACATCTTCCGTGGCGTCGAGGTCTCGGCGCGCGGCGTGTCGCGCCCGACCGGCGACACCATGGGTATGCTGGCCACCGTGATGAACTGCCTCGCGCTCGGCGAAGCACTGCGGCGCCACGGCCAGGCGGCGAGAACCTTCTCGGCCCTGCTGATGCCCGAAGTCTGCGATCTCTACACTCGCGCGTCCGCGCTCGAGACGCTCGCCGCAGGCGGCATCGCGCTGCTCGCCGGCGGCACCGGCAATCCGTTCTTCACCACCGACACCACCGCCGTGCTGCGCGCCGCCGAGATCGACGCCGGCGCGGTGCTGAAAGCCACCAATGTCGACGGCGTCTATACGGCCGACCCGAAGCGCGATCCGAATGCGAAGCGGTTCGAGCGGCTGACGCATTCGGAAGCGCTCGCCGGCGGCTACAAGGTCATGGATGCGACGGCTTTCGCGCTTGCCCGCGAGACGTCGCTGCCTATCATCGTGTTCTCCATCGCCGAGCCGGGATCGATCGGCGCCGTGCTGGGCGGCGCGGGCCGGGCGACTGTCGTCGCGGGTTGAGTTTCGCGTGCCGCGAGGCGTCGCGATGAGGATTCAGAATTCGAGAGGGAGTGACTGGCATGCAGTCCGAAAAGTTCGACATCAATGATTTGAAGCGCCGGATGCAGGGCGCGTCGCAGGCGTTGCAGCACGAACTCGGCGGCCTGCGCACCGGCCGCGCGGCGGCTTCGATGCTGGAGCCCGTGCAGGTCGATGCCTATGGCACCCACATGCCGCTCAATCAGCTCGCCACCGTCACCGTGCCCGAGCCCCGCTTGCTGTCGGTGCAGGTGTGGGACAAGTCGATGGTCAGGGCGGTCGAAAAGGCGATCGTCGACTCCAACCTTGGCCTCAGCCCGGCCACCGAGGGCCAGGTGTTGCGGCTGCGGATTCCCGAACTCAACCAGGATCGCCGCAAGGAACTGGTGAAGGTCGCGCACAAATACGCCGAGGCCGCCCGCGTCGCGGTCCGCCACGTGCGCCGCGACGGCCTCGATACGATCAAGAAGCTGGAGAAGGCCCACGAGATCTCCGAGGACGATCAGAAGCGGCTGGATCAGGAAGTGCAGAAGGCGACCGACAGCGCGATTTCCGAGATCGATCAGTTGCTCGCGAGCAAGGAAAAGGAAATCCTGACCGTCTAGCTTTTTCATCTTGGCGTCGCCGCATGCGCCCGGGTCGGGGTTGCAGCGGTGGCGCGGAGGCGGTCGGGCAGGGGCCTCGACCGGTCGGAAGCGGGCGAAAATGCATTCGCGGCGGTGAGAGAATCAGGCCTAGTGCCACGATGGCGGTATCCAGTCTTGTGATCGAAGCTATCATAACTTATTGATCTGGAAATATTTCTGGCAGCGAACGGGTACGTCTTCGCGGGATGACGCTTCGGGAATTGGCCTATGTCGAAAGCTGCCGCCACCGCGACTGACCGGTCGGATCCTCCCGTCATTCCGGCGCATGTCGCCATCATCATGGACGGTAATGGCCGCTGGGCCGCGGCGCGCGGCCTGCCGCGGGCCGAGGGGCATCGCCGCGGCGTCGAGGCGCTCCGCCGCGTCGTCCGGGCGGCGAACGAGATCGGCATCCGGTACCTGACCATCTTCTCGTTCAGCTCGGAGAACTGGGCCCGGCCGAAAAGCGAGATCGGCGATCTGTTCGGCCTGCTGCGACGCTTCATCCGGAACGACCTGGCGTCCCTGCACCGCGACGGCGTGCGCGTCCGCGTGATCGGCGAGCGCGACCGGCTCGATCGCGATCTGTGCGCGATGCTCGACGAGGCGCAGGAACTGACCCGCAACAACACCAAGCTCAATCTGGTGGTCGCCTTCAACTACGGTTCCCGGCAGGAGATCGCCAACGCCGCCCAGCGGCTGGCGCGCGAGGTCGCCGAGGGCAAGCGCGATCCGGCGACGATCGATATCGAGACGCTGGGCCGCTATCTCGACGCGCCCGACATTCCCGATCCGGACCTGATCATCCGCACCAGCGGAGAGCAACGATTGTCGAATTTCCTGATGTGGCAGGCGGCCTACAGTGAACTGGTGTTCGTGCCGATCCATTGGCCGGACTTCGACAAGGCCGCGCTGGAAGGTGCGATCGCCGAATATGCCCGGCGCGAGCGTCGTTTCGGCGGCTTGGCCGCGAAAACAGGATCGTGACGCGCGTGAGCCAGGACAACGCGGCGCCGGCGCCGGCAGCCGAGCAGGGCTCCCGGAACTTCTTGTTGCGTCTCGCCGCTGCGCTCGTGCTGGCGCCGGCTGCGATCGCCATCGCTTATTTCGGCGGCTGGGCATGGGCCGTGCTCGCGACCGCCGTCGCCATCGGTCTTTTCCTGGAATGGCTGTCGATCGTCGGCGCCGCGCGAGATTTTCGCGTGCTGGTGATCGGCTGCCTGACGCTGCTGGTCTGCGGCATCGGGCTGGTGTTCGACAAGCCGGCGCCGGCGATGCTGGCGGCCGTGCTCGGCGTCGGCGGCTTGGCGGTGCTGGGCGATCAGCCGCGGCGCTGGACCACCTCGGGGCTCGGTTATGCGGCGATCGCGCTGATCGCATCGATCCTGGTGCGACTCGACCCGGACTACGGGTTTCCTGCGCTGATCCTGATTTTCCTGATCGTCTGGGGCACCGACATCGGCGGCTATTTTGCCGGCCGCGGCATCGGAGGTCCGAAGCTGTGGCCGCGCGTCAGCCCGAAGAAGACCTGGGCGGGCGCGATCGGCGGCCTCGTCCTCAGCCTGCTGGTCGGACTCGGCTTCGCCCTGGCCGGATTCGGGAAAATCGTTCCTCTGCTTATCCTTGCAGCGGTTCTCTCAACTGTTTCCCAGCTCGGCGATTTGTTCGAATCCGCGGTCAAGCGCCAGTTCGGCGTCAAGGATTCCAGCCACATCATCCCTGGCCATGGCGGGCTGCTCGACCGGCTCGACGGCTATGTCGCGGCGGTGGCGTTCGCCGCTGTGATCGGGCTGACGCGGGAATCGCTGGATGGTATTGGCCGCGGTCTTATGGTGTGGTGATCCGATGAGTGCAGTCCCATTAAAGAATACCGGCGCCGCGCATGATGGCGTCCGCACCATCAGCGTCCTCGGCGCCACCGGGTCGATCGGCGACAGCACGATGGACCTGCTGCGCGCCGCCCCGGAAAAGTATCGGGTCGAGGCGCTGACCGGCAACGCCAACGTCGCCGGCCTCGCCAAGCTGGCGAAGGAGTTCAACGCCAGATTCGTCGCGGTGGCCGATCCGGCCCGGCTCGGCGAGTTGCGCGCTGCACTGGCCGGAACCGACATCGCCTATGGGGCAGGCGAGAGCGCGGTGATCGAGGCTGCGTCGCGGCCCGCCGACTGGGTGATGGCGGCGATCAGCGGCGCGGCTGGTCTCAAGCCGGCCCTGGCCGCGGTCGATCGTGGCGCCACGGTGGCGCTCGCCAACAAGGAGTGTCTGGTCTGCGCCGGGGACTTCTTCATGAGCCGGGCAGTCGCCGCGGGAGCTTGCATCCTGCCGGCCGACTCCGAACATAACGCGCTATTCCAGGCGCTGGCCTCGGGCAACCGCCACGAACTGACCCGCGTCATCATCACCGCTTCCGGCGGGCCGTTCCGGACCTGGTCCGCCGCCGACATCGAGCAGGCGACGCTGGCGCAGGCGCTGAAGCATCCGAACTGGAGCATGGGCCAGAAGATCACCATCGATTCGGCCTCGATGATGAACAAGGGCCTCGAGGTGATCGAGGCGTCGTATTTGTTCGCGCTGTCGCCGGACGAGATCGACGTGCTGGTGCATCCGCAGTCGATCGTTCACGGCATGGTCGAATTCGCCGACCATTCGGTGGTGGCGCAGCTCGGCGCTCCGGACATGCGAATCCCGATCGCGCATTGCCTCGGCTGGCCGGACCGGATCGTCGGCCGCGCCGCCAGGCTGGACCTCGCCAAGATCGGCCAGTTGACGTTCGAAGCCCCGGATTTCGAACGGTTCCCGGGCCTGCGGCTGGCCTATGACGCGCTGCGCGCCGGCAACGGCGCGACCACCGTCTACAATGCGGCCAACGAGATCGCGGTCGCCGCCTTCATTGCCCAGAAGATCAGGTTCGGGGCGATCGCCCGGCTGGTCGAGGACACCCTGAACGGGTGGATCCGCGCCGGCAATCTGGCCCCGCTCAGCAGCGCCGACGATGCCATCGCCGTTGACCATAACGCGCGAAATATGGCCGCCACCCTATTGCCTCAAATTGCCGCAAAGGCATCCTAGAGCATTGGGGAACAGGGCCGTCGGTTCTGCTTGAGAGGAATGGGATGGCCGATCTTTTTATGAATGGGTTCAACACGTTGAGCCACGGACTCGTGGGCTACGTGGTGCCCTTTCTGTTTGTGCTGACGATAGTGGTGTTCTTCCACGAACTTGGTCATTTTCTGGTCGCCCGCTGGAATGGTGTCAGGGTACTGACTTTCTCCCTGGGCTTCGGTCCGGAGATCGCCGGATTCAACGACCGTCACGGAACCCGCTGGAAACTGTCGGCGATCCCGCTCGGCGGCTATGTGAAGTTCTTCGGCGATGAGAGCGAGGCCAGCACGCCTTCCAGCGAATCGCTGTCGAAGATGAGCGAGTCGGAGCGCTCGGTCAGCTTCCACCACAAGAAGGTGGGACCGCGCGCGGCTATCGTCGTCGCCGGGCCGGTGGCCAATTTCATCCTGGCGATCGTGCTGTTCACCTTCCTGTTTTCGGTGTTCGGCGTCCCGAGCACGACGGCCCGGGTCGACAACATCCAGCCGGGAAGTGCGGCCGAGGCGGCCGGCTTCAAGCCGGGCGACGTCGTCGTCGCGATCGACGGAAGCCCGATTCAGAACTTTCAGGAGATGCAGCGCACCGTCAGCACCGAGGCCGGGCGCCAACTGAATTTCACCGTTAAGCGCGGTGCCGAGACCGTCGAACTGAAGGCGACTCCGGAGTTTCGCGAGATCAAGGACCGGTTCGGCAACGCCCAGCGTCTCGGCATTCTGGGGATCAGCCGCTCGACCGCCGCCAATGAGGTGACCACCGAGCGGCCGAGCCCGCCGGCTGCGTTCTGGATGGGAATCAAGGAGACCTGGTTCGTCGTCGATCGGACCTTCTCCTATATCGGCGGCCTGTTCGCCGGCCGCGAGGCGGCCGACCAGCTCGGCGGTCCGTTGCGAATCGCTCAGATCTCTGGGCAGGTCGCGACCATCGGCTTCACCCCGCTGCTCCATCTGGCGGCGGTGCTGTCGATTTCGATCGGGTTGCTCAACCTGTTTCCGGTGCCGCTGCTCGATGGCGGCCATCTGATGTTCTACGCCATCGAGGCCGTCCGCGGCCGTCCGCTGTCGGAGCGGGCGCAGGAAATGGGCTTCCGGATAGGGTTGGGACTGGTGCTGATGTTGATGGTTTTCGCGACCTACAACGACATCCTGCACCTGGCTTCATCGTAGCGCGGAACCTGAACGTGGCCGATGGGCAACGTATTGGAACGAAATTGAAATCGCACTGCGAATGGACGTTTGCCGGCTCGGCAAAATTGTCTACAAGCAAGGCAAGTTGGGGATTCTGCCGGCGTGGGGCTGCGCGTTGGCACTGGAATGACAAGGGCGCGTTGCGCATGAATGCTGGAATGCGATTGTTGCGGGGGGGACTTCTTGCTGCCGCCCTGGTGTTTTTCGCCGTACCGGTCGCCACGACGGCGACTGCTGTATTGACGGCGTCGCCTGCGGCCGCGCAGTCTGCCTCCTCGATCCAGGTCGAGGGCAACCGCCGGGTCGAAGCCGATACCATTCGCTCCTACTTCAAGCCGGGCCCAGGTGGCCGGCTCGACCAGGGCAGCATCGACGACGGCCTCAAGGCGTTGATCGAAACGGGTCTGTTCCAGGACGTCCGGATCAATCAGGGCGGCGGCGGCCGCATCGTCGTCAGCGTCGTGGAAAACCCGGTGATCGGCCGGCTCGCTTTCGAGGGCAACAAGAAGATCAAGGACGAGCAGATCTCGGCTGAAATCCAGTCGAAGCCGCGCGGCACGCTGTCCCGCCCGATGGTGCAGTCCGACGCGCTGCGGATCGCCGAAATCTATCGCCGGTCCGGCCGTTACGACGTTCGCGTCGATCCGCAGATCATCGAGCAGCCGAACAATCGCGTCGACCTGGTGTTCGTCGTCAACGAAGGCGCCAAGACCGGCGTCAAGTCGATCGAGTTCATCGGAAACCAGGCGTTCTCCTCCTACCGCCTGAAGGACGTCATCAAGACCCGCGAGTCCAACCTGCTGAGCTTCCTCGGCTCGGGCGACGTTTACGACCCGGATCGGGTCGAGGCCGACCGCGACCTGATCCGGCGCTTCTATCTGAAGAACGGCTACGCCGACGTGCAGGTGGTTGCCGCGCTGACCGAGTACGATCCGGAGCGCAAGGGCTTTCTGGTCTCCTTCAAGATCGAGGAAGGCCAGCAATATCGCGTCGGGTCGGTGAACTTCGAATCGACCATTCCGAATTTCGACGCCAATTCGCTGAGCAGCTTCTCGCGTGTGAATGTCGGCTCGCTGTACAATGCCGAGGCGCTCGAGAAGTCCGTCGAGGAAATGCAGATCGAGATGTCGCGTCGCGGCTATGCGTTCGCCGTCGTGCGACCGCGGGGCGACCGCAATTTCGAATCCCACACCGTCTCGATCGTGTTCTCGATCGAGGAGGGCGCTCGGGTCTATATCGAGCGGATCAATGTTGTCGGCAACACCCGCACCCGCGACTACGTCATCCGGCGTGAGTTCGACATTGCCGAAGGCGATGCCTACAACCGCGCGCTGGTCGATCGTGCCGAGCGCCGGCTGAAGAACCTCGACTTTTTCAAGTCCGTGAAGATCTCGACCGAACCCGGTTCGTCGAGCGACCGCGTCATTCTGGTGGTCAATCTCGAAGAGAAATCGACCGGCGACTTCTCGGTCTCGGGCGGCTATTCGACCAGCAACGGTGCGATGGGCGAAGTCAGCGTCTCGGAGCGCAACTTCCTCGGTCGCGGCCTGTTCGCCAAGGCGACCGTGCAATACGGCCAGTATGCCCGCGGCTATTCGCTGTCGCTGGTGGAGCCGTACCTGCTCGACTACCGCGTCGCGCTCGGCCTCGACCTGTATCAGCGCGAACAGCTCGCCAACAGCTACATCTCGTACGGCACCAAGACGCTCGGCATCAGCCCGCGGCTCGGCTTCGCGCTGCGCGAGGACCTGACCCTGCAGTTGCGCTATTCGCTGTATCGGCAGGAAATCACGCTGCCGTCGTACCTGAACAATTGTAACAACAACCTCGGCGCCTCGAACTATTTCCCGACTCCGCAGTTCATCGCCGCCGGTAACCCGAACAACACCGGCTACGGCGCGCTCGGCTGCTACGGCGACGGCGAAGCCTCGCTGCCGGTCCGCATCGGCCTGTCCAACGGCGCCTACTGGACCTCGTCGGTCGGCTACACCCTGACCTACAACACGCTGGACAACACCCGGAACCCGACCAACGGTCTGCTCGTCGACTTCCGCCAGGATTTCGCCGGCGTCGGCGGCGACGTGAAGTTCCTGAAGTCGGCGTTCGATGCCAAGTACTACACGCCGCTGGTTTCGGATCTGGTCGGCATCGTCCACCTCCAGGCCGGCAATCTCAGCACCTATGGCGGCAACCAGCTGCGCATGCTCGACCACTTCCAGATGGGTCCGAACCTGGTCCGCGGCTTCGCGCCGAACGGCATCGGTCCGCGCGACATCGGCCAGTATGCCTTCTACGGCTACGGCGGCGACGCGCTCGGCGGCACCAACTACTGGGGCGCATCGGTCGAGTTGCAGATGCCGTTCTGGTTCCTGCCGAAGGAAGTCGGGCTCAAGGGCGCCGTCTATGCCGACGCCGGTTCGCTGTTCGACTACAAGGGCCCGACGTCGTGGACGCTCACCAACGAAGTCAATACGCCCGGTTGTACGCCGGCGAGCCAGACCTCGATCGGCACCTGCGCCGGCCTCAACTACGACGACACCAATCTGGTCCGCACCTCCGTCGGTGTCGGCCTGATTTGGGCCTCGCCGTTCGGTCCGCTGCGGTTCGACTACGCAATCCCGATCACCAAGGGCAAGTACGACCGCGTCCAGGAATTCAAATTCGGCGGCGGGACTTCGTTCTAAGTCCCGCGGTCGGGACTGCGACCGCAGGATGACCTCGACTTTGTTCTTCAAACCGCGTCCTTCGTCGACGTTGGCTGAAATCGCCGCGTTGACGAAGGCTGAGCTGGTCGACCCTTCACAGGGCGACCGCGTCATCACCGGCATCGCCTCGCTCGACGAGGCGGGTCCGATGCATCTCGGCTTTTTCGAGAACCTCAAATACGTCGCCGAACTGGAGCAGACCCACGCCGGGGCCTGCCTGGTGATGGAGCGTTATGAGAGCCGGGTGCCGTCACATGTGGCGGTGCTGCGGGTGAAGAGCCCGGTCCGGGCGTTCGTGACCTATGCGCGGCACATCCATGAAGACGCGATGCGGCCGCTGTCGGGTTTCGGCAGCACCGGCATCGCTCCATCGGCTGTCATCCATCCCACCGCGCGGCTCGAGGACGGCGTGATCGTCGATCCGCTGGCGGTGATCGGGCCTGACGTCGAGATCGGCGCCGGCAGCGTGATCGGGGCGGGGGCGGTGATCGCGAGCGGGGTCAAGATCGGTCGCGACTGCAATGTCGGCGCCAACACCACCATCCAGTTCGCGCTGATCGGCAACAACGTTCTGATCCACCCCGGCTGTCACATCGGGCAGGACGGCTTCCGCTTCATCTTCGCCCAAACCCATCAGAAGGTGCCGCAGGTCGGGCGGGTGATCATCCAGAACGACGTCGAGATCGGCTCCGGCACCACCGTCGACCGGGGCGGGCTGCGCGATACGGTGATCGGCGAAGGCACCAAGATCGACAATCAGGTGCAGGTCGGCCACAACGTAACAATTGGTCGACATTGTGTGATCGCTGCGCAATGCGGCCTTGCCGGCAGCCTGACGCTGGGCGACAACGTCGCGCTGGGCGCCAAGGTCGGCGTCAACAATCACGTCACGATCGGCAACGGTGCGCAGATCACCGCGATGAGCGCGGTCAAGGACAGTGTCCCCGCCGGCGAGCGCTGGGGCGGGTTCTTCGCGAAACCGACCAAGCACTGGTTCCGGGAGATCATCGCGGTCGAGCGACTGATGCGGGGCGGTGCGGGCGCGACGCCGAAGTCCGACGACGGAAAAGATGAGGGCCGGGGCTGATGGAATCGCCGATACGTTTCGAGAATGTGGACATCAACACCATCCTCAAGACCCTGCCGCACCGCTTCCCCTTCCTGCTGATCGATCGCGTCAGGAACATCCGCGAGGACCACAGCGGCATCGGCGTCAAGAACGTGACCTTCAACGAGCCGGCGTTTCAGGGACACTTCCCGGAGCGGCCGGTGTTTCCCGGCGTGCTGATGATCGAGGGCATGGCGCAGACCGCAGGCGTCATCGGCATCATGTCGGTGACCGGCACCGAGAAGCCGCGGGCGGTGTATTTCCTCACCATCGACAAGTGCAAGTTCCGCAAGCCGGTGTTGCCGGGCGATACGATCGAGTATCACATGAAGAGCATCGGCCGCCGCAAGACGATGTGGTGGTTCCACGGCGATGCGATCGTCGACGGCCAGACCGTCGCGGAAGCCGATGTCGGCGCGATGCTGACGGATTGAACCGGAATTCATGACCAACATCGACTCGACCGCGCGAATTGAAGACGGCGCCGTGATCGGCGACGACGTGACGATCGGGCCGTTCTGCACCGTCGGCCCCAATGTGACGATCGGCGCCGGCACCCGGCTGATCAGTCACGTCAACCTCACCGGCCACACCACGATCGGCGAAAGCTGCACCATCCACCCGTTCGCCTCGCTCGGCGGCGCGCCGCAATCGACCGGCTACAAGGGTGAGCCGACTCAGCTCCTGATCGGCAACGGCTGTACCATCCGCGAGAACGTGACGATGAATACCGGCACCGTCGGCGGGGGCGGGGTGACCCGCGTCGGTGATCGCGGGTTCTTCATGGCCGCCAGCCATGTCGGCCACGACTGCATCGTCGGCAACGACGTCATCTTCGCCAATGCGGCGACGCTCGGCGGCCATTGCGAGATCGGCGATTTCACCTTCATCGGCGGCATGACGGTGCTGCAGCAATTCACCCGCGTCGGCGCCCAGGTCATGCTCGGCGGCATCAGCGGCGTGCGCGACGACGTCATTCCCTACGCGCTCGCTGCCGGCATCTATGCGAAGCTCTCGGGGTTGAATATCGTCGGCATGCGCCGGCGCAAATTCACCAGGGAGCGGCTCAACCTTGTTCGCTCGTTCTTCAACGACCTGTTCTACAGCCCGGGAGCGCTCGCCGATCGGCTCGAGCGAGTGCGGCCGCGGACCGTCGAGGATCCGGCGATCGCGGAGATCGTCGCCTTCATCGACGACGGCAAGCGCCTCGGCCGGCGCCGTCGGCCGCTGTGCTCGGTGGCGGAGAGCGCTCTTGCCGACGACAACGACGCTGAAGCCGACGCCTAGGCCGGCGGCGGCCGCGCGATGACCGCTCCCGGCCCGCAGATCGGCTCGCCAATCGGTGTCATCGCCGGCGGCGGCGCGTTGCCGTTCGCGGTCGCCGATGCGGTGCAGGCGCGACAGATGACGCCGTTGCTGATCGGGCTACGCGGCTTCTGCGATCCGAACGAGATCGCGCGATATCGCCATCACTGGATCTCGATCGGCCAGTTCGGCCGGTTGAAGCGGTTGCTGCGCGCCGAGCATTGCCGCGACGTGGTGTTCATCGGCTCGCTGATTCGGCCGGCCCTGACCTCGGTCCGGCTCGACTGGGGCGCGCTCCGCGTGCTGCCGAGCGTGATGGCCGCGTATCGCGGCGGCGACGATCATTTGCTCACCAGCATCGGCCGGATCTTCGAGCGCGAGGGCTTCCGGCTCCACGGCGTCAAGGATGTCGCGCCGGAGTTGCTGATGCCGCCGGGTGAACTCACCAGAATAGCCCCCGACGCCGGACATCGCACCGACATCGCCAGGGGCAGGGCCGTGCTGGCGGCGTTGAGCCCGTTCGACATCGGTCAGGCCGTGATCGTGATCGAGGGGCACGTGGTGGCGGTCGAGGATATCGGCGGCACCGATGCGCTGCTCGCCAATCTGGCGCGTCTGCGGGCGCAGGGCAGGATCGCCGGCAAGCCCGGCCGTGGCGTGCTGGTGAAGGCGCCGAAGAGCGGCCAGGATCTGCGGTTCGATCTGCCGACGCTCGGCCCGCGCACCATCGAAGGCGTGGCGGCTGCCGGACTCGCGGGCATCGCCGTCGCCGCCGGCAACACGCTGGTCGCCGAGCCGCAGGCGATGATCGCTGCCGCCGACAGGGCCGGCCTGTTCGTGACGGGAGTGGCGGAATGACGGTCGCGACATCGACCAAAGCCGCGGTGACCCAAGCCGCGGTGCGCAGATTGTTCGTGATCGCGACGGAGGAATCCGGCGACCGGCTCGGCGCCGCGCTGATGCGGGCGCTGAAGCAGCGCCTCGGCGACGGCGTCGTGTTCGAAGGCGTCGGCGGACGGGCGATGGCCGAGCAGGGGCTGGTCTCGCTGTTTCCGATCGAGGAGCTGTCGATCATGGGGATCTCCGCCGTGGTCAGGCGGCTGCCCTCGATCCTGCGCCGGATCCGCAGCACGGCTGAAGCCGTGCTTCTCGCCCAGCCGGACATGCTGATCATCATCGACAGCCCGGACTTCACGCACCGCGTCGCGCGACGGGTGCGGGCGCGCGATCCGTCGATCGCGATCGTCAACTACGTGTCGCCGACGGTATGGGCCTGGCGGCCCGGCCGCGCCCGCGCGATGCGCCGCTATGTCGATCACGTGCTGGCGCTGCTGCCGTTCGAGCCGGAGGAATATCGCAGGCTGCAAGGCCCGCCCTGCACCTATGTGGGCCATCCGCTGACCGAGCAGATCGCCCATCTGCGCCCGAGCCCCACAGAGCAGGCGCGGCGCGACGCAGAGCCGCCGGTGCTGGTGGTGCTGCCGGGCAGCAGGCGCAGCGAGATCTTTCACCAGATGGCGGTTTTCGGCGAGACGCTGAAGCGGCTGCAGGCGGAGCACGGCGATCTCGACCTGATCCTGCCGACGGTGCCGCATCTGCGCGAGGCGGTCGAGGCGGGGGTGCGCGAATGGCCGGTGCAGCCGCGGATCGTGGTCGGCGATGCCGACAAGAAGGCGGCGTTTCGAATCGCGCGTGCGGCGTTCGCCAAATCCGGCACGGTGACGCTCGAACTGGCGCTGGCGCAGGTGCCGATGGTGGCGGTCTACAAGGCCGGCGCGATGGAGGCGTGGATCGGCAAGCGGGTGATCCGCTCGGCCTCGGTGATCCTCGCCAATCTCGTGGTCGGCGATAACGTCGTTCCGGAATTCATCCAGGAGGACTGCGTGCCGGAGAAGCTGGTGCCGGCGCTACGCGAGGTGCTGTCCGACACGCCGATGCGCGCGCGACAACTCGCGGCCTTCGCCCGGATCGACGACATCATGTCGACCGGCGCACAGACGCCGAGCGCGCGCGCGGCCGAGATTGTCCTGAACGTACTTCGCCAACACTGAGGCGCGCGACCGCCGATTGCGGTGGACGTTGTTGCAATTAATTCTCAATTATTGGGAACTAGCGTGTCGAAGCATTGAAGCTTCCGTTCGCGGCCGCGCGGATCGGAGCGGACCGGCATTGCCGCAACCGGAGTTCGCCAACATGACCAAATCACCGATCAAAGCTGCGTCGTCGCTCGACACGTTGTTCGCATCAGCGACCGTCGTCCACCGCAGGAATTTCCTCACAACCGGCGCTGCGGCATTCGGCGCTGCGATGTTGCCGGCAGGCGCGACGGTTGCGGAGGCCAAGCCGCTGGCCGCTGCCGCTATCACCGAGCAGGATCGCCAGCACATGACCCAGGCGATCGCGCTGATGCGCAAGGCCGGCGTCGTCGAAAAGACCGGCGGCGCGTTCGGGGCCGTGATCGTACGCGATGGCGAAGTGCTCGCGGCGACAGGCAACAGCGTGCTGCGCGACAACGACCCGTCGGCGCACGCCGAAGTCAATGCGATCCGCGCCGCGTGCAAGAAAGTCGGCGCGCCGAACCTGCGCGGCGCGACCATGTACACCAGCTGCGAATGTTGCCCGATGTGCTACGCGACGGCCTATTGGGCGCGGCTCGACCGGATCTTCTTCGCGGCGTCTTGGACCGACTACGCCGATCTGTTCGACGATTCGAACATCGGCGCCGATATGAAGAAACCCTACGCCAAGCGCAAAGTTCGAATCGCTCAGATGATGCGGAGCGATGCGCAGAAGGTTTGGCAGGAATTCCGCACGCTGCCCGATCGCGCGCGCTACTGAAGCTGCGCTCGGGCTTTCCGTCCGGGCGAGGGCCACAAAGCAAAACGGCGAACCGCCTGGGCGGTTCGCCGTTCCTAACAGACGACCTTCGAGCGATCAGTCGCGCTTGTCGATGCCGACATATTCCCGGCGGGTGTGGCCGGTGAAGAGCTGGCGCGGGCGGCCGATCTTCTGCTGCGGATCCTCGAGCATTTCGCTCCACTGGCTGATCCAGCCGACGGTGCGCGCCACGGCGAACAACACGGTGAACATGTCGGTCGGGAAGCCCATCGCCTTCAGCGTGATACCCGAATAGAAGTCGACGTTCGGGTACAGCTTGCGGTCGATGAAGTACGGATCGCTGAGAGCGATCTTTTCGAGCTCCATCGCCACCTTCAACAGCGGGTCGCCGTGATGGCCGGTTTCGGCCAGCACTTCGTGGCAGACCTGCTGCATGATCTTGGCGCGCGGATCGTAGTTCTTGTAGACCCGGTGGCCGAAGCCCATCAGCCGCACCGACGAGTTCTTGTCCTTCACCTTGGTGATGAACTCGGGAATGTTGTCGACCGAGCCGATCTCCTTCAGCATCGCCAGCGCAGCCTCGTTGGCGCCGCCATGCGCGGGGCCCCACAGACAGGCGATACCGGCCGCGATGCAGGCGAACGGGTTGGCGCCCGAGGAGCCCGCGATGCGCACCGTCGAGGTCGAGGCGTTCTGCTCGTGGTCGGCGTGCAGCGTGAAGATCTTGTCGAGCGCCGCCGACAGAACCGGGTTGACCTTGAACTCCTCGCACGGCACCGCAAAGCACATGTGGAGGAAGTTGCCGGCGAAGGACAGCGAGTTCTTCGGATACATGAACGGCTGGCCGATCGAGTACTTGTAGGCCATCGCCGCCAGCGTCGGGATCTTCGCGATCATCCGCATCGACGCGATCATGCGCTGCTTCGGATCGTTGATGTCGGTGGAGTCGTGATAGAACGCCGCCAGCGCGCCGACCATCACGGCCATCGGATGCGCGTCGCGGCGGAAGCCCTGGAAGAACCGGGCCATCTGCTCGTGCACCATGGTGTGCCGGGTGATGCGCAGGTCGAAATCGTCCTTCTGCGCCCTGGTCGGCAATTCGCCGTACAGAAGCAGGTAGCAAGTCTCGAGGAAGTCGCCCCTCTCGGCGAGTTGCTCGATCGGATAACCGCGATATTCGAGAACGCCGGCGTCGCCGTCGATATAGGTGATCTTGGACTGGCAGCTCGCGGTCGAGGTGAAGCCCGGATCGTAGGTGAACATTCCGGTCTGAGCGTAAAGCTTGCCGATGTCGACGACATCGGGGCCCACCGTTCCGGTCAGAATGGGAAGTTCGTAGCTGTTGTTTCCAACCGTGAGCGTTGCTGTCTTATTGTTAGTCGTTGCGTCCATCGTGTGGTCCCCGATGTTCGTTGTCGAAACCAGCAACGGCGCACCGAAGATGCGAGCGAGACTGGTTGGCCTAAAAGCACACAGGAAAGGCGTAGCTTATTGCAGTGTGCACCGCAAGACGGCCCGTCTTGGGCCGATCCCGGGGGCCGTTATGCCGCCTGATCGGCAAGGCGCGACAGGCATTCCTCCCGCCCCAGCACCGCCAGAACGTCGAAAATCCCCGGTGACGTGGTCCGGCCGGTCAGCGCGACACGCAGCGGCTGCGCAACCGCGCCGAGCTTGAGCCCGGCCTGTTCCGCGAAGGTCCGCATCGCCGCTTCGGTGGTCGCCGCGGTCCATGGCGAGACGTCCTCCAGCGCGGTGCGCAGACGCCCGATCAGGGCGCGAATGTCCGGCGTCAGCACGGCCTGGCCCTTGGCGTCGATCGCGAGCGGACGGTCGGCGAAAATGAAGCCGGCATTGTCGAGCAGTTCGAGCAGCGTCTTGGCGCGCTCTTTCAGCCCCGGCATCGCCTGGACAAGCTGGGCACGGGTGGTGTCGGTGAGCTTGGCGGCGATCGCGGGTCCCTGCGGGACGTAGTGCAGCAAATCCGTGAGCAGGGTCACGAGAGATTGATCGTCGCTCTGGCGGATGTAGTGACCGTTGAGGCTTTCCAGCTTGGCGAAATCGAACCGCGCCGCGGACCGCCCGATCGCCGGCAGGTCGAACGCGTCGATCATCTCCTGCGTGGTGAATATTTCCTGATCGCCGTGACTCCAGCCGAGCCGCACCAGGTAGTTGCGCAGCGCCGTCGGCAGGTAGCCCATTGCACGATAGGCGTCGACGCCGAGCGCGCCGTGGCGCTTCGACAACTTCGATCCGTCCGGGCCGTGGATCAGCGGGATGTGCGCCATCACCGGCAGTTCCCACCCCATCGCATCGTAGATCTGCTTCTGCCGCGCGGCATTGATCAGATGGTCGTCGCCGCGGATGACGTGGGTGACGTCCATGTCGTGATCGTCGACCACCACCGCGAGCATGTAGGTCGGCGTGCCGTCGCCGCGCAGCAGCACCAAGTCGTCGAGATTTTCGTTCTGCCAGACCACGCGGCCCTGAACCTGATCCTCGATCACGGTCTCGCCATCGAGCGGCGCCTTGAGCCGGATCGTCGGCTTCATGTCCGGCGGCGCGTCGGCCGGATCGCGGTCGCGCCAGCTTCCGTCGTAGAGTTTCGAGCGGCCCTCGGCGCGGGCCTTGTCTCGCATCGCGGTCAATTCCTCGGCGGTCGCGTAGCAGCGATAGGCCTTGCCGGCCGCCAGCAATTGCTCGGCGACCTCGCGGTGCCGCGCCGCCCGGGCGAACTGGTAGACGGTGTCGCCGTCCCATTCGATGCCGAGCCATTTCAGCCCGTCGAGAATGGCGTCGATCGCCGGCTGGGTCGATCGCTGGCGATCGGTGTCTTCGATTCGCAGCAGCATCTTGCCGCCGTGCTTGCGCGCGTACAGCCAGTTGAACAGAGCGGTGCGACCGCCTCCGATATGGAGGAAGCCGGTGGGCGAGGGCGCGAAGCGGGTGACGACAGGTCGGGTCATTCTGAACTGGGATTGGAGGCGCGCCGGGGCGGCGCGGAGGGTGTATAGCAGGATCGGCGCATAACTAAAGTGGTCCGCGCGACCTTCGGGGGTTGGCGCGGGGCCCCGGATTTGGCAGATACCGCCTCGGGTTCCGACCAGGCAGAAAGATCGATTCATGACCACGGCAGACGCAGCGACGGGCGAGGCAGGGCGCGACTTCATTCGCGACATCGTCCAGGCCGATCTCGAGGCCGGCCGGCACCGCCAGGTCGTGACCCGGTTCCCGCCGGAGCCGAACGGCTATCTGCACATCGGCCACGCCAAGTCGATCGCGCTGAATTTCGGCATCGCCCAGGAATTCGGCGGCCGCTGCAATCTGCGGTTCGACGACACCAACCCGACCAGGGAAGAGCAGGAATATATCGATTCGATTCAGGCCGACGTGCGCTGGCTCGGCTTCGACTGGGGCGAGCACATGTTCTTCGCCTCGGATTATTTCGATCGGCTCTACGATTGGGCCGAGCTGTTGATCCAGAACGGCGACGCCTATGTCGACGACCAGTCGCAGGACGAAATCCGCGAGGCGCGCGGCACGCTGACCGAGCCCGGCAAGAACAGCCCGTTCCGGGATCGCTCGGTCGCGGAGAATCTCGATCTGTTCCGGCGCATGAAGGCCGGCGAGTTTCCGAACGGCGCGCGCGTGCTGCGCGCCAAGATCGACATGGCGTCCGGCAACATCAATCTGCGCGACCCGGTGCTGTATCGCATCCTGCATGCGCATCATCCGCGCACCGGCGACAAATGGTCGATCTATCCGAGCTACGACTACGCCCACGGCCAGTCGGACGCGATCGAGGGCGTCACGCATTCGATCTGTACGCTGGAGTTCGAAGATCACCGGCCGCTGTACGAATGGCTGCTCTCCAAACTGCCGGTGCCGTCGCAGCCGAAACAGTACGAATTCGCGCGGCTCAACATCACTTACACGCTGCTGTCGAAACGTGTGCTGACCGAACTGGTGCGCGGCGGCCATGTCGCCGGCTGGGACGATCCGCGGATGCCGACGATGGCCGGCCTGAAGCGGCGCGGCGTGCCGCCGGCGGCGATCCGCGAATTCGTCAAGCGCATCGGCGTCGCCAAGGCCAACAGCGTGGTTGACGTCGGCATGCTGGAATTCTGCATCCGCGAGGAGCTGAACCGCAGCTCGCAGCGCCGGATGGCGGTGCTGCGGCCGCTGAAGGTGGTGATCGAGAACTATCCGGAAGGGCAGAGCGAAGAGCTCGACGCGATCAACCATCCCGACGATCCCGCCGCCGGCACCCGCAAGATCAGCTTCGGCCGCGAGCTCTATATCGAGCAGGACGACTTCATGGAGAACCCGCCGAAGAAATTCTTCCGGCTGTCTCCCGGCACCGAGGTGCGGTTGCGCTACGCGTATTTCATCAAGTGCCGCGACGTCGTGAAGAACGACGCCGGCGAGATCGTCGAGCTGCGCTGCACCTATGATCCCGAAACCCGCGGTGGCAACGCGCCGGACGGCCGCAAGGTCAAGGCGACAATGCACTGGCTGTCGGCGGCGTCCTCGGTGCCGGCGGAGATCCGGGTCTACAATCAGTTGTTCGCCAACCCGGCGCCGAGCGCTGCGAACTTCACCGCCGACCTCAATCCGCAGTCGCTCGAAGTGCTGACCGACGCCCGGATCGAGCCGGCGGTGGCGGCGAGCGACGCGGCCGAGCCGGTGCAGTTCGAGCGCCAGGGCTATTTCGTCCGCGACAAGGACTCGACTGCGGACAAGCCGGTGTTCAATCGTACCATCGGGCTGCGCGATACCTTCGCCAAGGAAGTCGGCGGTAAAACCTGACGCTTCCGCCGGCTATTGTTGCCGGCCATCGCGATCTCCGCCACTCTGAGCGCTGCGCTGATTGAGGGGCGGGCGCCGTGGAGCGGGGCGATCGGGCCGGAGCACGGACCAAGGCACGGACCTGGCCGACGCGCGCCGCGACCCGGGCCGGAGCGCGCGCGCCTTTTGGCGTTTCTTGGGGCGCGGGGCTGTGGCCGGCGGCCGCTGAGACGCTGCGCGACTGGGCCCGCGCCGAGGCCGGGCCGGGCCGGCTGTTGCCGTTCGTGCCGGTCGCATTCGGCGCCGGGATCGCGCTGTACTTCGCCGCCGACCACGAGCCGGTTGCCTGGGTCGCCAGCCTGGCGGCGGCGGTGTTCGGCGTGGCGGCATTTCTGCTCCGGCGCAACCGGGCGTTTCCGCTCGCGGTGCTGATCACCGCGTTCGCCGCCGGCTTCGCGGTGATCGCTTTGAAGGCGCAGCGGATCGCCCATCCCGTACTGGCGAAGCCGGTGCAGGCGGCGACGCTGAAAGGGTTCGTCGAGACCCGCGAGGAGCGCGAGCGTACCGACCGATTCGTGCTGCGCGTCACCGAGATGGATACCGCCGGCCGCGCGCCGGCGTTGCCGCGCGTGAGGCTGTCGGTGCGCAAGGGCACGGCGCCCGCCGTCGGCAGTTTCGTATCGCTGAAGGCGCGGCTGCTGCCGCCGTTGTCGCCGCTGCGACCGGGCGCTTACGATTTCGGCCGTGATCTGTATTTCCAGGGAATCGCCGCCTCGGGCTTCGCGCTCGGCGCGGTCATCACGCAGGACCCGCCTGCCGCCGGCGGTTGGCGGCTGCGCTACGCGGCGACGATGCAGGGGATGCGCGACGCGATCGACGCGCGGATCCGGCTCGCGCTCGACGGCGACCAGCGTTCGATCGCCACTGCGCTGATCACCGGCCGCCGCGACGCGATCTCGACGCCGGTCAACGACGCGATGTTCGTCTCCGGGCTCGGCCACGTGCTGTCGATCTCCGGCTATCACATGGCGGTCGTGGCCGGGGTGGTGTTCTTCGCGGTGCGCGCGGCTCTCGCGCTGATCCCGGCGCTGACGGTGACGTTTCCGATCAAGAAGGCGGCCGCCGCCGCGGCGCTCGCCGCTGCCGCATTCTATCTGCTGCTGTCCGGCGCCGAGGTCGCGACGCAACGCTCGTTCCTGATGACGGCCGTGGTGCTGATCGCGGTGATGGTCGATCGCCGTGCCATCACGTTTCGCACGCTGGCGATCGCCGCCCTGGTGGTGCTGCTGATCGCGCCGGAATCGCTGGTGCATCCGAGCTTCCAGATGTCGTTCGCGGCGACGCTGGGGCTGGTCGCCCTGGTGCAGATCGGCATGCCGGGGCTGTTCGCCACCGCGGACAGTTCGACGACCGCGCGCGCGGCGCTGTGGGGCGGGCGCGAGATCGCGATGCTGGCGCTGGCGTCGCTGGTCGCGGGGCTCGCGACCACGCCCTATGCGGCCTATCACTTCCACCGCGTCACACCATACGGCGTGATCGCCAATCTGCTGGCGATGCCGGTGGTGTCGGCGATGGTGATGCCGGCGGGCCTGCTCGGGCTGGCGGCGATGCCGTTCGGTCTCGACGGGGTGTTCTGGCGGATCATGGAGATCGGCATCGACTGGATGATCGTGGTGTCGCTGTGGGTCGCGGCGCTGCCGGGCGCCATCGGCAGGATCGCGGCGTTCGGGAGCGGGCCATTGCTACTCGCGTCGCTCGGCGTCGTTCTGCTCGGCCTGCTACGCACGCCGCTGCGCTATGCCGGGCTGGCGCTGCTGGGGCTTTCGACCGGCTGGGCGCTGCTGACGCCGCAGCCCGAGATTCTGATCGCCGGTGACGGACGGCAGGTCGCGTTGCGCGGGCCCGATGGAAGGCTGCGGCTGATGCAGAGCGGTGGCGACCAGTTCAGGATCAGGCAATGGCTCGCGGCCGATGCGGATTCGCGTGCGGCAGACGCACCGTCGTTGCGTGACGGCGTGTCGTGCGACGCCGACGGCTGCGTCGCGGCGCTGGCGGATGGCGGGTTGGTGGCGCTGTCGTTCCGGGCCGATGGTGTCGCTGATGACTGCGCGCGGGCGACGCTGGTGATCGCGCTGGCACAGCCGCCGCCGGATTGCGCCGCGCGTCTGATCAGCGCCGAACTGCTGAAAAGCAGCGGCGCGCTGGCGTTGCGACGAAACGAGGGCGCGGACGGTGGCTTCGTGACCGTCGCGGTGCGGCCGAAAGGGCTCGACCGGCCGTGGTCACCGGCGCCCGCCGACGTGCCACAAGAATCCCCGGGCAGCGCTCCGACGCAGCGGACACCGCCACGTCCCGCACCGGTCGACGCCACGCCGGCGGCGCCGGATCAGCACGACGAGGACTGAGCCCGCGCCTCGTTCGTGCGAGGCGTGCCGCTCAGTACTTGCGATACAGCCCGATCAGCTTGCCCTGAATCCGCACCCGGTTCGGCGGCAGGATGCGGACCTCGTAGGCGGAATTGGCGGGCTCCAGCGCGATCGATGCGCCGCGGCGGCGGAAGCGCTTCAGCGTCGCTTCCTCCTCGTCGATCAGCGCCACCACGATGTCGCCGGTATCGGCGCTCTCGTTGCGCTGGATCAGCGCCATGTCGCCGTCGAGGATGCCGGCATCCATCATCGAATCGCCGCGCACTTCCAGCGCGTAATGCTCGCCGGAGCCGAGCATGTCCGGCGGCACGCTGATGGTGTGGCTGCGGGTCTGCAGCGCCTCGATCGGCGTGCCGGCGGCGATCCGGCCCATCACCGGCACCGCGACGTTGCGATCCGAATCGTCGTCGTCGCGTTGCGGGCTCGGCGGGCGGACCCGGCCGAGATTGCCCTCGATCACGCTCGGGGTGAAGCCGCGGCGGCCGCCGCCGCTGTTGCCGCCGAGATCGGGCAGCTTGATCACCTCGATGGCGCGGGCGCGGTTGGGCAGGCGGCGGATGAAGCCGCGCTCCTCCAGCGCCGTGATCAGGCGGTGAATGCCCGATTTGGAGCGCAAGTCGAGCGCGTCCTTCATCTCGTCGAACGAGGGGGGAACGCCGGCTTCCTTCAGCCGCTCGTTGATGAATTTCAGCAACTCGAACTGTTTGCGCGTCAGCATCTCGACCATTCCCCAGATCTGGCGACGATCGCCGTGTCGTCGTGCCGTCCGTTCATTGCGCCATGAAGTTCGACAGGCGAGGCGCAATTACTCGAAACAAATCATGAACGAACACTATATGTTCAGTATGTGTTCCGCAACCTCTTAATTTCAGGTCAACAAATTTGCGGATCGCTATTCCGGAAGCTTAAGGATGAGACAGCTCGATCCCGCTGCGGCGGCCGGTGCGAAGGGCGGACGGACGATCAGCGCCTGCGCTGCGGACAGCCGCGCCAGCAGCGACGAATCCTGGCGGTCGACCGGCGTCGCCAGCCATTGTCCGTCGTCGCGCAGCGCCAGTTGGGCGCGCAGATAGTCCTCGCGCTGGTCGTTGGCGGCCAGGTCGGCGCCGAGCACGGCGGGGAGGCGCCGATGCATCGATTCGCTCCGCCCCGACAGCGCCCGGATCAGCGGCACCATGAACAGAACCGCGCAGACATAGGACGACACCGGATTGCCGGGCAGGCCGATCACCCGCATCGGGCCGAGCCGGCCGTGCATCATCGGCTTGCCCGGCCGCATCGCGATCTTCCAGAACGCGATCGTGGTGCCTTCTGCCTCCAGCGACGACTTGACCAGATCGTGGTCGCCGGCCGACGCGCCGCCGGTCGTCACCAGCACATCGACGCAGAGGTCGCGGGCGCGCGCGATCGCCGCACGGGTGGCCTCGATGGTGTCGGCGGCGATGCCGAGATCAATCACCTCGGCGCCCTCGCTGCGCGCCAGCGCCCGCAGCGCGTAGCCGTTGGAATAGACGATCTGGCCGGGGCCGAGCGCTGCGCCCGGCATCACCAGCTCGTCGCCGGTGGCGAGCATGGCGACGCGCGGCCTGCGGTGCACCGGCAGCGCTGGATGGTTCATGCCGGCGGCGAGCGCGAGGTCGCGGTCGCTGAGCCTGTGGCCCGCACGCAGCAGCACTTCGCCCTCGGTGAAATCGATCCCGGCGGGGCGGATGTGGCGGCCGTGGCGGGCGGCTTCGGTGATGGTCACCTGATCGCCGTCGCGCACGGTGTCTTCCTGGATCACCACGGTATCGGCGCCGTCGGGGATGACGCCGCCGGTGAAGATCCGCAGCGCTTGCCCTGGGCCGACGGATTGTTCCGCCGGCCGGCCGGCGGCGATCTCGCCGATCACGGTGAGCCGCGCCGGCGCGGTCGCGACATCGGCTGCGCGCACCGCATAGCCGTCCATCGCCGACATCGGCTGCGGCGGCTGGGTCCGCAATGCTGCGAGATCGCGCGCCAGCACGCGGCCATGCGCGTCGTCGAGCGCGACCATCTCCTCGGCAAGGCCCGCTGCGCAGTCGAGCACCGCGGCCAGCGCATCGGCGACCGGCATCAGCGCCATCGGCGCGCTCCGGGGCTGGCGGCGGACCGATCCGGTCCGGCAAGGCGAGGGTGGCGTGTCATGATCCGGCTTTAGGGGCGTCGCGACGCTTGCGCAAGATCCGCCAAAGGCTCCGCCGGACCCGCGTGCCGCGCGGGTCAAACGAAATCCTAATTGTCTGCAGAAGCCCCCGAGCGGTAGGACGGGAGGGTGGCGAGGTTCGGGCCGCCGGACAGGGAGTGCGCAGATGGGCGATGATTTTGCGAAATGGCTGTTGCGGATCGTCGGCGTCATCGGGCTGATCGCGTTCGGCACCACCTATGCGATCCGGCACGACTGGAGCCGGGGCTGGATGCCGTCCGCCAATCCGGAATATGCGCCGCCAGCGGCGAGCGCCCCCGAGCCGGCTGCGCCGGCTGCCCAGCCGGCCGCACCCGCGGCGCAGGCGACGTCGCCTGCGGCGCCCATCAACGCACCAGCGGCCCCGCCTGCCGCCGCAGCGGCGCCATCAGCGGCCTCCGCACCCGCCGCCGCCCGCGCTTATGTGCCGTGCCAGCCGATCGGCCGCACCGCCCGGGGCGAATTGGTGTACTCGATGGACTGCCGCACGCCGCCGCAGTAGCGCCGCGGCGGCTACGCCGGTCCTGCGGACGGCGTTGCCACGGCCTCGTCCTTCGCCTGCACCATCACCGGCAGATAGACCTGCGCGAATTCCGGCGGCAGGCGGCGCGGGCGGCCGCTCGACATTTCGATGCAGACGAGCTGCCAGCGCCCGCGCATCACGGTGGCGCGGTCGCGCAGCCGGATGAGCTGGAAGCGGCGCTCCATCAGGAGCTTGCCGTCGCTGCCATAGACCCAGGTGCCGAGCAGCAACTCATCGCCGAGATGACTCGGCAGCAGGTAGTCGTATTCGCCGCGCCGGATCGCCATCGCGCGGTCGATCCGCTGCCAGTCGGCGAGCGCGAGACCGAGCGCTTCGGAATGCGCCCAGCCGACGCTGTCGCACCAGCGCACATAGACCGAATTGTTGGTGTGGTTGAGGCCGTCGATGTCGGCCGGGCCGGGCACCATCGTCAGCGTGAACGGGTTCGGGTGGTCCCAGTCGAGGTCGGAGGCTGCGGCGGTCATGGCAATCGTCGGCACTCGTGCGCGGGCCGTCACAGCCCGAGTTGATCCAGCGCCTGCGCCACGTCCGCGGAGGAGCGTACATGGACGGCGCGGAGCCCGCGCTCGCGCGCGGCCGCGATGTTTTCGGCCAGATCGTCGAAGAACACAATGCGCTCGGGCTTCACGCCGATCGCCGCCACCACGAAGTCATAGGCCTCGGCGTTCGGCTTGCGCATCCCGATCCGCGACGACAGGAACAGCTCGCGGAACGGCGTCAGCAGTTCAGCATAGTGCTCCAGGAAATGCGCGACATGCGCGTCGTTGGTATTGGAAAGCGCATACAGCGGCAGATGCTTTGCGGCGCGCGCAAGTTGCGCCGCGATCCCCGGCATCTCGCCGATGAAGATCGCATTCCAGCCCTCGCGCAATTGATCGTCGGACAGGTCGAGCCGCAGCGCCTCGCGCACCGCGGCGAAGAATTCCGCGTCGGTGACGTGGCCGGTCTCGTAGCGATGGAAGGTGTCGTTGCGCGCCAGCATCGCCATCATCGCGGACGGGTCGCTGCCGAGTTCGACCGCCCAGGCTTTGAGCGTGCGTGCCAGATCGAAGTCGATCACGACCCGTCCAAGATCAAACAGCAGCGCCTCGGCCGCGCCAGGAGTGAGAGTGCTTGTCATCTGCGAATACCTAACGCGAAGAGAGGGAGGGACAGGGTCAGCTAAATTGCACCGAATCTGGTCGAGGAACATTGTCGACGAACGACAACCGTTTGTTCACGCGTGCTGTTTAGAACACCGGGAGACGCGCAGCGACAACGTCTTCGACACGTTCGAGATCATCGCTGCGCCGGATCTGATCACCGGCGCTCCGCCCATGCGCATCCACAGTGACTTGATTGACGACCCGTCCACAGCATCGGATCCCTGCCGATGCTGACGGGGAACGGCCGTTGCAAGAAAAAGGCCCAGGAAGAGCAGGCCGGCGCTCACGGCTGGTTCGTCACCTTCGCCGACCTGATGGGCCTGCTGGTGAGCTTTTTCGTCGTGCTGGTGTCGTTCTCGACCCAGGACGTCAAGAAGCTGCAGATCGTCGCCGGCTCGATGCGCGACGCCTTCGGCGTGCAGTACCAGGCGCGCTATTCGGGTACGGTCGAGACCGACGGCATGCCGGTTCAGGGCAGGGTCGCCAGCACCGACAACGCCTCGCTGGATCAGGCCGGGGGCGCGGGCAGTTCGGCGCAGGCCAAGGCCGAACGCGAATTCGCGCTGGCGTCGGCGTCGCTCAGGCAGGCGTTGCAGGATGTGCCCGAACTGTCCGAATTGTCCAAGAACGTGGTGTTCGAGGAAACTCCGACCGGCCTCAATCTCGAACTCACCGATCAGGACGGCCGGCCGATGTTTCCGGACGGCTCGTCGGTCCCGTACGAGCGGACCCGCATGCTGATCGCAAGGCTGGCGGCGCCGCTGCGTGCGATCTCGCTGCGGGTCAATATCGTCGGTCACACCGCCGCGACGCCGGTGCCGGACAACGACGACTACGACGCGTTCGATCTGTCGACCGGGCGCGCCAATGCGGTGCGCCAGATCCTGAAACACGAGGGACTGTCATCGAGCCGCGTGAAGTCGGTGGCGGGCAAGGGCGACGGCGAACCGCTGTTTCCGGAAGCGCCGATGCTGGCCGCCAACCGCCGGGTGACCATCAGCCTGCTGCGGGAGAGCCCGCCGCTGCCGCCGGATATGCATCCCTGACAACCTTTTGGTCGAATATTCGCAGGTGAATTCTCAGAACGAGACGCCGATCCGGCGGGCGCGTTTCCACACCATCCTGCATTTCTTCTTGGTGCCGCCGTGTAGCAGCTCGAACCGCGTCGGCAGCGTCGCGTCGGCATTCAACTCGATGCAGGCCCCGCCGGCGGAGTAATCCACCATGCGACACGGAATCACCGGCACCTTGGGGCCGACGATCAGGCTTGCAGAACTTGATACCAGCCCGCTGGGGCGCACACGTGCAAATCGTCGCTGTTGTTGGGTCATCACGCGAGCCTGTCGCAACCCCGCCGGGAGTCGGCGGTTCCGGTATTGCAGCGCAGACTTGTTAAATTCCTGTTTGCACAGTCTCCGACCTGTCGCACCGGATACGGGCCCGGGTTCCGGGATGTCCACCCGGGGCTCGCTGCGATGCACAACCGCTGGCACGGGCGCATGTTCATGGATGCCTCCTCACTCCCAGTGTTGATCCATCCAGTCTCGAACGATCAGCGGCGAACTACGCGCCGATGTCTGAGGCGCACCCGCGTGGTCGGTGTCAAGAGCCCCCTGGTACGCGGGTGAATTGCCGGTCGGAAAAATTTTGACCGGGTACTTGAAAGCCGGATCGGCTCGTCTATTTTTCGTGCGTCCCGTTCTGAAAGGAGTCACTCGGGAGGACTGATATGCACGTCACCACGACTATTCCGGAGCCCGGCGTCATCGCGGGCTCCCTGCAACATCCCGCTTCGGTCTACGACCATCCCGCTGGGGTCTACGACCATTCCGCTCAGGTCTACGACCATCCCGATCAGGTGCTGCGCGACGACGCGCTCGGCACGGCGGAGAAGCGGGCCATCCTTTCCTCATGGGCGTCCGACGCCAACGCGATCGAGCAGCAGCCTTGGCTGCGGTCGCTGCCGGGTTCCGGCCGGACCGTGCCGCTGGCCGCGATCCTCGCGGCGCTGCGTCGGCTGGATGACGACGACCCGCCGCCGAAGGGCGGCGCCGCGATCCGGCTGTGCGGCTTCGGCCGCGACACCGACAGCGAGTCGTTCGAGCAGGTTCAGCCAGTGGGGAGGAGGCATCATGGTCTGGCGCAACTTTCAAAGCACGTTCGATCCCGCGCGCTGCCCCGTCTGCGGCGCGACCATGCAGCTCGCACGCGTCGAGCCGCGGCCGGTCGGGCGGCGTGCCTGTGAGTTCGAGCGGCACATCTATCGCTGCGAAGATTGCGCCAACACCAGCCGCTTCGTGATCGACCGTCAGGCGGTCGACCGGCTGTCGGCGTAGCGTCGCCAAACCATCGGCGTCGCGGTGGCGGGACTCAGGCTTGTCGCCGCGGCGCGGCGCTGCCGATCCGGCCGCGCCACAGCGGCTTGATCAGTTCGAGCAGGATCAGCACCGCGAGCGCGGCCGCCGCGGTCAGGCCGAGATCGTCCCAGTGCAGCGGGCCGAACTTGAACAGATCGCGCAGCCACGGCCAGGCGAGGCTGAGGCCGAGCACGCATCCGACGATCGCCAGCACAACAGCGAGCATCGGGTTCGGGCGGCGCAGCGCCGCCAGGATCGAGGTCGAGAACGAGCGGTTGACGAAGATCAGGCAGACGAAGCTCAGCACCAGCGCGAAGAAGGTGATCGCGCGTAGTTCGGTCTCCGGCATTGCGCGCAACTGGCCGATCACGAACACGCCTGCGACCAGCGCGAACACCAGCAGTCCCTGGACCAAACCCCAGCCGATCAGCGCCGGCGTGAACAGCGGCTGTTCGGGATCGCGGGGCGGGCGGCGCATCACGTCGTCCTCGGCGGTCTCCGCCTCGAACACGATCGAACACACCGGGTCGATGATCATTTCCAGGAACGCGATGTGGATCGGCCCGAGCAGGATCGGCAGGCCGAACAAGAGCGGCAGCAGCGCCAGCCCGGCGATCGGCACGTGGACGGCGAAGATGAAGCCCATCGCCTTGACCAGATTGTCGTAGATCCGGCGGCCGAGCCGGATCGCCTTGACGATCGAGGCGAAGTCGTCGTCGAGCAGCACGATCGCCGAGGCCTCGCGCGCGACGTCGGTGCCGCGTCCGCCCATCGCGATGCCGATATGCGCCGATTTCAACGACGGCGCGTCGTTGACGCCGTCGCCAGTCATCGCGACGACCTCGCCGCTCGACTTGAGCGCGTCGACGATGCGCAGTTTCTGCTCCGGCATGATCCGGGCGAACACCGTGGCGCCCTGCAGCCGCTGCGCCAATGCGGCGTCGTCGAGTCGCGCGATCTCGTCGCCGCTGACGCAGGTTTCGGCGTCGATGCCGGCCTGCCGCGCGATCGCCTGCGCGGTCGCCGGATAGTCGCCGGTGATCATCACCACGCGGATGCCGGCGGCGCGGCAATCGGCGACGGCGGCCGGCACCGCCGCGCGCAACGGATCCGCGAGGCCGACGAGACCGATGAATTCGAAGCCGAAGCCGAGCGGCGTCTCCGGCCAGTCGTCGTTCGGATGCGTGGCGCGGGCGACGCCGAGCACGCGCAGGCCGTCGGCCGCCATCGCGTCGATGGTCTGCGACAATCGCCGCAGTTCGGCGTCGTCGAGGCCGCACATCCGGGCGATCGCCTCCGGCGCGCCCTTGGCGGCGACGATGAAATCGCCGGGATCGTCGTGATCGCGCCAGACCTGCGTCATCGCCAGCAGATCGCGGCGCAATCCGTAGGAATGCACCATGCTTCGCGCGCCCGCGCCATCGGCCAGGTGGTCGCCTGCGAGCCGGTGCAGCGCGCGGTCCATCGGATCGAACGGATCGGGCGCGGAGGCGAGCAGCCCGGTTTCGAGCAGATCGCGAAAGGCGTCCGGCAGGTCGTCCGCCTCGCGCGGCCGGAAAGTCTCGCCGGAGATCAGCCGCAGTTCGGCGACCGACATCCGGTTCTCGGTCAGCGTGCCGGTCTTGTCGGTGCACAGCACCGTCGCCGAGCCGAGCGACTCGATCGCGGCGGCGCGGCGCGTCAGCACCCGGGCCTGCGAAATCCGCCACGCCCCCATCGCCATGAACACCGTGAGCACGACAGGGAATTCTTCCGGCAGCATCGACATGCCGACGGTGATGCCGGCCAGCACCGCGTCCAGCCAGCCGCCGCGCAGCGTGCCGTACAGCACGACCACCAGCAGGCTGAACGAGCCACCGATGATCCCGAAGACCCGGACCACCTTGCGCGTCTGGGTCTGCAGCCGTGGACGCTCGGTCTGCATCGTGCCGAGCGCCTGACCGATCTTGCCGATCTCGCTGCGCGGGCCGGTAGCGATCACTTCGGCGAGGCCACTGCCGCGCACCACCAGCGAGCCGGAATACACGGTCGGCTGATCGTCGCCGCCGGGCCGGTGCGATAGCGCGGCGTCGGCCTCGTCGCGCGCGATCTTGCGCACCGGGACCGATTCGCCGGTCAGCAGCGACTCGTCGGCCTGGATGTCGTCGGCCGACAGCAGCACGGCGTCGGCGGCGACGCGGTCGCCCTCGGACAGCACCATCAGATCGCCGCGCACCACCTCGCGGCCGGCGATGCGGCGGCGCTCGCCGTCGCGGATCACCAGCGCACGGGGGCTGGTGAGGTCGCGCAGCGCTTCCAGCACGCGCTCGGTGCGGCTCTCCTGGACCACGGTGATGACGATCGAGAGGCTGGCGAACACCAGCAGGATCACCGCCTCCTTGAAATCGCCGAGCGCGAGATAGACCACGCCGCCGCCGATCAGCAGCGCCAGCATCGGTTCGCGCATCACCTCCAGCACGATCCCGAACAGCGTGCGCCGGTCCGGGCTCGGCAGTTCGTTGGGGCCTTCGCCGGCGAGCCGCGCTGCGGCTTCGGCCTCGCTGAGGCCGGTGGGCGGGGAAGCTTGTGTCGAGACGGGAGGCATCGGCGTGATCTTCCTCGTGATCGCCGCGGCAGCCTATCCTATTTGGGTGTCGCACCGGCGACATAGTCGCCGGACTTGCCGCCGGTCTTGGCGATCAGGTGAATGCCTTCAATCCGCACGCCGCGTTCGACCGCCTTGATCATGTCGTAGATCGTCAGGCAGGCGACCGACACCGCGGTCAGCGCTTCCATCTCGACGCCGGTCGGGCCGGTGACCTTCACCGTGGCGCGGACCATGCAGCCGGGCAGTTTCTTGTCGGGGACGATATCGAGCGTGACCTTCGACAGCGCCAGCGGATGGCACAGCGGTATCAGCTCCGAAGTGCGCTTCGCCGCCATGATGCCGGCGATCCGCGCCGTGCCGAGAACGTCGCCCTTCTTGGCGTCGCCGCTCAGGATCAGGTCGAGCGTCGCCTTCTTCATCACCACGCGGCCTTCGGCGACCGCGACGCGCTCGGTGGCCTCCTTGTCCGAAACGTCGACCATCCGCGCCTCGCCGCTGGTACCAATATGGGTGAGGGTGGGGGATGGCACAGTGGACTTGGTGGTTTTCTTAGCCACAGGCGGGCCTCACGATGAGTGGAGGGGCGAGGTCGAAGCGTTTGCTCACCCTCCCCTGGAGGGGGAGGGTCGGACGGCGCAGCCGTCCGGGGTGGGGTGAGGCCGCGGGCAAGGAATTCATGGTGAAGCACGGTGCTGACGAGAGGCTGTCACCCCACCCCGTCACGTGCCGCGCGATGCGCGTCCCGTGCCGACCCTCCCCCTCAAGGGGAGGGTGAAGGCTGCAGCGTGGCGAAAAGCTCGCCATAAGTTAGCTTCCGGCTTGCTGCAGCGTCGTCTCGCGCGCCAGCAGCGCCCGTGTCGCGGCGGTGACGTCCTGCTGGCGCATCAGGCTTTCGCCGACCAGGAAGGTCGACATGCCGACGCGAGCGAGGCGGGCGAGATCGTCGGGCGTGAAGATGCCGCTTTCGCCGACCATCAGGCGATCGCTCGGGATCAGCGGGGCCAGCGCCTCGCTGGTCGCGAGCGTTACCTCGAAAGTGCGCAGGTTGCGGTTGTTGACGCCGATCATCGGCGAACGCAGCTTCAACGCGCGATCGAGTTCGGCGCGGTCGTGGACTTCGAGCAGCACGTCCATGCCGAGATCGAACGCGGCGTCCTCGATGTCTTTGGCTTCCGCATCATCGAGCGCCGCCATGATGATCAGGATGCAGTCGGCGCCATGGGCGCGGGCTTCGACCACCTGATAGGTGTCGTACATGAAGTCCTTGCGCAGCGCCGGCAACGACACCGCCGCGCGCGCCGCGACCAGGTAGTCGAGGCTGCCCTGGAACGACGGCGTATCCGTCAGCACCGAGAGACAGGCCGCGCCGCCTTGTTCGTAAGCCTTTGCGAGCGCCGGCGGATCGAAATCGGCGCGGATCAGGCCTTTCGACGGCGACGCCTTCTTGATTTCGGCGATCAGCGCATAGTCGCCGTTTTCATGCTTGGCCCGTAGCGCACGGACGAAGCCGCGCGCCGGCGGGGCGCCGCGCGCATCTGCCTCCAGCGCCGCAAGCGGTCGCTCGCGCTTGGCGGCGGCGATCTCCTCGCGCTTGTAGGCCTCGATCTTGGTCAGGATGTCGGACACCGGGACGCTCCCTGTAGGGTCACTCAAAGCACTCGTTTCAAGAGCTCGTCATTGCGAGGAGCGAAGCGACGAAGCAATCCAGCTCCGTGCACTGCGCTCTGGATTGCTTCGCTTCGCTCGCAATGACGAAACCGATTTCACCCTGCTTAGGCGGTCGCCGACACCGCGATCAGCTTCTTCAACCGTGCTTCCGCAGCGCCGCTGTCGAT